>NZ_JBEYBL010000005.1:0-289179 GCF_040632175.1 Microbacterium sp. NPDC019599 | reverse complement strand
CGCTCTGTCCGAGCTCGCCGGAACCTGACCACCCCCTCGCGAGACTTCACGAACGGGGCCCGACACGCCGTGCCGAGGCCCCGTTCGTGAAGTCTCGCGGCATGGACGGGAGATGCGCCGACCTAGGCTGACTGCATGACCCTCGCTGACGGACCTGACGCTGCGGACACCGCCCGCACCCCGGACGCTGCCGACACCACCGCGAGCGCTGCCGGCACGACCGGCACCGCGGACGCCGCCGACGCCCGGATCGCGCACACCGCGGGTGCCGCCGAGACCGCCGACGCGCCGCGGAAGAAGAGGCGCCGCGGCCGGCGGATCGCCGCGTGGGTGTTCGGGATCATCGGCGGGCTCATCCTCGCCGCGATCATCGGGATCCTCGTGTGGAGCCAGGTGGGCGTCGCCCAAGCCGAGCCCGAGCCGCTCGCGGCGGTCAAGGCGGACGACCGCATCGTCATCACCGACGATTCGGCGGGGGTCGTCCTGGAGCCGGCGTCCGGAGCGACCGGGGTCGGGCTCGTCTTCATCCCGGGCGGCAAGGTCGACGCGTGGGCGTACGCCGCCAAGCTGTCGGGGCTCGTGGCGGAGCAGGGCGTCACGGTCGTGATCACGAAGCCGTGGCTCAACCTCGCCTTCTTCGATTTCCGCCCGCTCGACTCGTTCACGGGCCTGGCGCCCGAGGTCGACACCTGGATCGTCGGCGGCCACTCCCTCGGCGGTGTGCGCTCGTGCATGCTCGCGACGCAGGCCGACGCCCTCGCGCTCTTCGGCTCGTACTGCTCGACAGACCTCTCCGCCTCCGGCCTCCCGGTGCTGAGCATCAGCGGCAGCGAAGACGGACTCTCCACGCAGGAGGACATCCAGTCGGGCAAGCCCCTGCTCCCGTCCGACGCGGAGTTCGTCGAGATCGAGGGAGCGAGCCACTCCTCGTTCGGCGACTACGGACTGCAGGCCGGCGACGGCACGCCGACGATCTCGGACGAGTCGATGACGGATCAGCTGACCGAGCTGGTCGGCGGGCTCGCAGCATCCCTCCAGTAACCCCGGGCGGCGACGTGGGTCGGCGCCCCGGTTAACGACGGCTAACATCTATGGGTCGTGCGCATCGACGCGGCACGACGGAGTGGGAGCAATGACGTGAGCCGGTACGCCATCATCGGGGCCGGGCCCTCGGGCCTGGCCGCGGCGCGTGCGCTGCAGAAGGGGGGCATCGACTTCGACGGGTACGAGGCCTCCCGTGGCGTCGGGGGCCTGTGGGACATCGAGAACCCGCGCTCGACGATGTACGAGTCGGCGCACCTCATCTCGTCGCGGACGACGACGCAGTTCGCCGAGTTCCCGATGCAGACGGATGCCGACTATCCGAGCCACCGCGTCCTGATCGAGTACTTCCGCGCGTACGCCTCGACGTACGGGCTGGCGGAACGGTTCCGCTTCCAGGCGAAGGTCACGTCGCTCGATCGCGTCGAGGACGGCTGGATGCTGCGCGCCGAGGCGCCGGACGGTCCGGTCGAGGCGCGCTACGACGGGGTCATCCTCGCCAACGGCACGCTCGCCGAGCCCAACGTGCCCGCGTTCCCGGGCGAGTTCACGGGCGAGCTCCTGCACACGAGCGCGTACAAGCGCGCGACGCAGCTCACCGGCAAGCGCGTCCTCATCATCGGCGCCGGCAACTCGGGCTGCGACATCGCCGTCGACGCCGTGCACCACGCGGCATCCGTCGACATGAGCGTGCGCCGCGGCTACTACTTCGTGCCTCGCTACCTGTTCGGGCGCCCGTCCGACACCCTCAATCAGGGCAGGCCGCTGCCCGCGCGGATCAAGCAGCTCATCGACACGCGCGTGCTCCGCGCGTTCACGGGCGACCCCGTCAGATTCGGATTCCCCAAGCCCGACTACCGGATCTACGAATCCCATCCCATCGTCAACACGCTCATCCTCAACCACCTCGGCCAGGGTGACCTCGGCGTCCGGCCCGACATCGAGCGCTTCGAGGGCTCGACGGTCCGCTTCCGCGACGGCTCGAGCGGCGTCTACGACACCGTCCTCCTCGCGACGGGCTACACGCTCGACTACCCCTTCGTCGACCGCGCCGAGCTCAACTGGACCGGCTGGTCGCCGAAGCTCTTCCTCAACGTCTTCCCCCCGTCCTTCAACGGGCTGTACGTCATGGGCATGATCGAGGCATCCGGGATCGGCTGGCAGGGCCGGTACGAGCAGGCCGCCCTCATCGCGGAGTACCTCGCCGCCCTCGAGCGGCACCCCGACCGCGCCGCCGCCTTCAGAGCCCGCGTCGCCGGCGAGCCGTGGCCCGATCTCACGGGCGGCTACCGCTACCTGGGCCTCGAGCGCATGTCGTACTACGTCAACAAGGACGCGTATCGAGGCGCCGTACGCGCCGCCGCGACGACCCTCCGGAACGGGGATGCCGCAGCCCGCGGCACGACGCCGGGTCGCAGCATCCGTCGTCCCCGCCGGAAGGAGGCCCAGGCGTGAACATCGACGACGTGGTCCTCAACTTCAACCCGGGCACGCTCGTGATCCTCAACGTCGTGCTGGCGCTCATCATGCTCGGCATCGCGCTGGACACGTCGCCCGAGGACTTCAAGGTCGTCGCGCGCAAGCCCAAGCCGTTCGTCATCGCGATCATCGCGCAGCTCGTCGTGCTGCCCGCAGTCACGTTCGCACTCACGCTGATCCTGCCCGTGACGCCGTCGATGGCGCTCGGCATGATCCTCGTGGCGTGCTGTCCGCCCGGCAACATCTCGCAGGTCCTGACGCATCGCTCGGGCGGCAACGTCGCGCTGTCCGTCTCGATGACGGCCGTGTCGAACCTCGTCTACATCGTCGTGCTGCCGCTGTCGGTCGCCTTCTGGGGATCGCTGCATCCGACGGCCCGGACGCTGCTGGAGACCGTCGAGCTCAACCCGTGGCAGATGCTCATCGACATCTTCCTCATCATCGGGCTGCCGTTCCTGCTCGGCCTCGGCATCCGCGCCCGCTTCCCCGCCTTCGCGGCGCGCGTGCAGCCCTTCGTCAAGTGGTTCTCGCTCCTCGCGCTCCTCGGCTTCATCGTCGCGGCGCTCGCGGGCAACTGGTCGTACTTCGTCGCCTTCCTCGGCGTGATCCTCGCGGTCGTCGCGATCCACGACGCCGTCGCACTGGCGATCGGCTACTCGACCGCCGTCGTCGGAGGCCTCGGCACGCGCGAGCGCAAGGCGATGACGTTCGAGGTCGGCATCCGCAACGCGGGCCTCGGCCTGGGGCTCGTCTTCACCTTCTTCGGCGGACTCGGCGGCATGGCGATCGTCGCGGGCTGGTGGGGCATCTGGGACATCATCGCGGGACTCGCCCTTGCGGCGCTGTGGGCGCGGCACACGAAGCGGCGGACGGGCTCCGCCAAGGGCGACGCGAGCCGGCACGCGGCTCCGGATGCCGCTCCCGAGGCGGCCTGATGGGCGCGCGCGTCCTCGTGACGGGCGGCGCCGGCTTCCTCGGGTCGCACGTCGCCGCGGCCCTCGCGACCCACGCCGGAGTCGAGCTCGTCGTGGCCGGCGACGTGCGCCGGCCGCAGCATCCCGTCGAGGGGGTCGTGTACGACGACTGCGACGTCACCGTCGCGGGCGGGCTCGCGCCGCTCCTCGAGCGCCACGGCATCGACGTCGTCGTGCACCTCGCGGCGATCGTGAGCCCCGGCCGCGACCATGACCTGGAGTACCGCGTCGACGTCGACGGCTCGCGCAACGTGGTCGAGGCCTGCGTCGCGGCCGGTGTCCGCCGCATCGTCGTGTCGTCTTCGGGTGCAGCGTACGGCTATCACGCCGACAGCCCCGAGTGGCTGCGCGAGAGCGACCCCGTGCGCGGAAACGACGAGTTCCCGTACTCGAGGCACAAGAGGCTCGTCGAGGAGCTGCTGGCCTCGTACCGCGCCTCGCATCCGGCCCTCGAGCAGGTCGTGTTACGCATCGGCACGATCCTCGGCCCGACGGTGCGCAACCAGATCACGGCGCTGTGGGACGGCCGCCGCATCCTCGCGATCCGCGGCTCGGAGTCGCCCTTCGTGTTCGTGTGGGTCGACGACGTCGCCGCCGCGATGGCGCGCGCCGCGACCGACGGCCCGGCCGGCATATTCAACGTCGCCGGCGACGGCAGGCTCACGGTCCACGAGCTCGCGCGGCGCCTGGGCAAGCCCGTCCTCACGGTCCCGGCCGGGCTCCTCGCCTTCGCGCTGCGCGTCGGACGGATGCTGCGACTCACCGTCCACGGGCCCGAGCAGGTCGGGTTCCTCCGCTACCGCCCCGTGCTCGCCAACGAAGCCCTCAAGCGCGCCTTCGGGTTCACGCCCGCCAAGACGAGCGCCCAGGCCTTCGAGGCGTACCTCGAGACCCACCCCGGCGTCGCGCGGCGCTGACCCCGGCCTCACCCGGCGCCTCTGACCCCTGGCCCGCCGTTACCCTCGCCGCGCGTTCAGAACTCCGGAAGATGGGGCGCATCGGCGCGCCAAACCGGAATCGCACCCGATCACCGGACAGACTTCCGGAGTTGCGAACCGATCCGCCCGAAGCAACGGTTCATCGGCTCCTCCCCAGAGCCGGTCGATCCCCCGGATCCCCCTGCAACGCCGTATGACCCGCCGCGCGCTCCTCTGCGGACGCATGGTGGCGGGATGTATCGTCCCTCGCGCCCACCTGCGGCGCTGCACCCGCAAGTCCCGACCGAACTCATGAGCCGGGGGGCGCTGATGGCACAGGGTGCGACGGCGCGCGACATCACGGTAGCCGTTCGCGACGGCAGGCTGCTCCGCCCGCGCCGGGGCCGCTACCTTCCTGCTCAGACCCACGCCGACGTGCAACGCGCAGCGACCCAGGGTGGTCGACTGGATTGCGTCTCGATGCTGAGGCTGTTCGGCGTCTTCGTGCTGGAATCTTCGGCGACGCACGTTCAGGTCGACCAGCACGCGACCCGGCTCCCGCAGCCCGGCGCGGGGATCGTCCGTCACTGGAGAGTCTCGGCGGCTGCTCGCGATGCACTGCTGACGCCCGTAGTCGAAGCTCTCGTCCAGGCCGTTCGATGTCAGCAGCCGCGGGCGGCCATCGCCACGCTTGACAGCGCGTGGCACATCGGCGTGATCGACCAGCACGGGATCGCGCAGGTGTTCGCCGCACTCCCTCGACGGTTCCGGCGCCTTCGGCCGCTTCTGGACCCTCGCGCCGAGTCGGGCACAGAGACCCTTGCCCGCCTCATGCTGCGTTCCCTCGGCGTCCGGCCCGAACTCCAGGTCGAGATCGACAGGGTCGGACGCGTCGACCTCGTGGTCGACGGCTGGCTGATCATCGAGTGCGACAGCGAAGCCCACCACGCCGATTGGAAGCAACTGAAGGCCGACCGTCGACGCGACGCGATGGCCGCCGCGCAGGGCTACACGACCGTTCGACTGCTCGCCGAGGACATCCTGTATCACCCGGACTGGGTTCTCGGCGTCCTCAAGGACATCCTGAACCACGACTCGAGGCCGCGCGGCGTTCACAACTCCGGATCGATGCGACGCCAACCTGCCTCGGAGCTCGCTGTACGGCGATCTCGGTCGGGTCTTCCGGAGTTGTGAACCGCGACAGCGCTCCGGCCGTCAGCCCTCGAAGCCCTCGCTGATGATGTCGATCAGCTCCTCGCGCTCCTCGACCGGCAGGAACGAGCCCGCGGCGGCGTTGAGCTGGAACGTCTCGAGGTCGTCGAGGTCGTAGTCGAACGTCTCGGCCAGGAGGGCGAGCTCGCGCGTGAGCGACGTGCGGCTCATCGTGCGGTTGTCGACGTTGACGGTGACGCAGAATCCGAGCTGGTAGAGCAGGTCGAAGGGGTGGTCCTCCATCGTCGTGCCCCAGCGCTCGATGGCTCCGGTCTGCAGGTTCGAGGAGGGCGACAGCTCGAGCGGGATCTCGCGGTCGCGCACCCAGCGGCCGAGGTCGCCGAAGGTCACGAGGACCTCCTCGCCCTCGCGCGAGACGATCTCGAGGTCCTCGGCGATCCGCACGCCGTGCCCGAGGCGCAGCGCACGCCCGTCGAGGAGTGCGGACCGGATCGAGTCGAGCCCCGCCGCCTCGCCGGCGTGCACCGTGACGGGGAAGAACTCCGATGCGAGGTAGTCGAACGCGGCGCGGTGGTTCGAGGCCGGGAAGCCGTCCTCGGGCCCCGCGATGTCGAACCCGACGGCTCCGCGACTCCGGAAGTCGACGGCGAGCCGGGCGATCTCGAGCGACCGGTCGGTGTGCCGCATCGCGGTGATGAGCTGGCCCACGCGCATGTCGCGGCCCGCGCGGTCCGCGGCATCCTCACCCTCCTCGATGCCCTCCTGGACGGCCTCGACCGCCTCCTCCAGCGAGAGCCCGCGCGCGAGGTGCTGCTCGGGCGCCCAGCGGACCTCGCCGTACACGACGCCGTCTGCGGCGAGGTCCTCGACGAACTCGCGCGCGACACGGCGCAGGCCGTCGGCGGTCTGCATGACGGCCGTCGTCAGGTCGAAGGTCTTGAGATACTCGACGAGCGATCCGGAGTCGCTCTTCTCGGCGAACCAGTCCGCGAGGTCGTCGGCGTCGTCCGAGGGGACGTCGAGCCCGATCTGGTCCGCGAGCTCGATGATCGTCGCGGGCCGGACTCCCCCGTCGAGGTGGTCGTGCAGCGACACCTTCGGCAGGCTCCGGATCGAGACGCCCTGAAGGACGGCGTCACCGTGCTGGTCGATGGGCATGTGTGTCTCCTCGGTGGTCGGGAAGGGATCGGATGCTGTCGGTGCGGGCGGAGCGTCGGCTCACGCGGTGATGCGCTCGAGCACGAGCGGCCGGGCTTCGGGCTTGTCGGCGCCGATCTCCCAGGCGCCGTCGAGAGCAGCGAGAGCGCGTTCGAACCGCGTGGAATCCTGCCCGAGCAAGGTGAACAGCGGCTGTCCGGCCGAGATCTCGTCGCCCGGCTTGACGTGCAGGTCGATGCCGGCGGCGTGCAGGACGGGGTCCTCCGCACGGGCGCGGCCGGCGCCCAGTCGCCACGCGGCGATGCCGAACGGCAGTGCCTCCATGCGCGTCACGAACCCGTCGGCGTCGGCTGTCACGGTGTGGGTCTCGTTCGGAGCGGGGAGCGCGGCATCCGGATCCCCGCCCTGCGCGCGGATCATGGCACGCCACGAGTCCATCGCGCGACCGTCCTTCAGCGCGGCCTCGACGTCGGCGTCGGGCTGCCCCGCGAGGCTCAGCATCTCGCGCGCGAGTGCGACGGTGAGTTCGATGACGTCGGCGGGACCGCCGCCCTCCAGCACCTCGACGGACTCGCGAACCTCGTTGGCGTTGCCGATGGCGAGCCCGAGCGGCGTGTTCATGTCGGTCAGCAGCGCGGTCGTCGCGACGCCCGAGTCCGTGCCGAGGGCGACCATCGTGCGGGCGAGCTCGCGCGCGCGGTCGACGTCGCGCATGAAGGCGCCGGAGCCGAACTTGACGTCGAGGACGAGCGCACCCGTCCCCTCGGCGATCTTCTTCGACATGATGCTCGACGCGATGAGCGGGATCGCCTCGACCGTGCCCGTGACGTCGCGCAGCGCATAGAGGCGCTTGTCGGCGGGCGCGAGGCCCGAGCCCGCGGCGCAGATGACGGCGCCGATGTCGCGCAGCTGCGCGAAGAGCTCGTCGTTCGACAGGGCGGCGCGCCAGCCCGGGATCGACTCGAGCTTGTCGAGCGTCCCTCCCGTGTGGCCGAGGCCTCGGCCGGAGAGCTGCGGCACGGCGACCCCGAAGGAGGCGACGAGAGGGGCGAGCGGCAGCGTGATCTTGTCGCCGACGCCCCCGGTCGAGTGCTTGTCGACGGTCGGCTTGTCGAGCCCTTCGAAGCTCATGCGCTCCCCCGACGCGATCATCGCGTCGGTCATGACGCGGATCTCGTCGCGCTGCATCCCGTTGAGGAGGACCGCCATCGCGAAGGCCGCCATCTGCGAGTCCTGGACGTACTCGCGCGTGTAGGCGTCGATCATCCAGCGGAGGGCGTCCTCGGGGACCGCATGTCCGTCGCGCTTGAGCCGGATGACGTCGACCGCGTCGAACGCTTCGACTCGCCGCCGCTCGCTCAACGCAGGCGCTTCGACGCCGGACCCTGCCTGATCGTCGGTCATCGCGAGGCCTCTTCGAGGTCGCGGGGCCCGAACGCGTCGGGCAGCACCTCGTCGATCGTCCGGATGCCGGACACGGTCTCCAGCAGCATCCCGGGGAGTGCGTGTTCGTAGAGCAGCTGGCGGCAGCGCCCGCACGGCATGATCGTCTCGCCGTCGTTGTTGACGCACACGAACGCGACGAGCCGGCCTCCGCCGGACATGTGCAGCTCTGACACGAGCCCGCACTCGGCGCAGAGCGTCACGCCGTACGAGGCGTTCTCGACGTTGCAGCCCTGGATGATGCGCCCGTCCGACACGAGTGCCGCGGCCCCCACGCGGTAGCGCGAGTACGGCGCGTAGGCCCGCTGCATGGCCTCCGTCGCGGCTGCCCGCAGTTCGTCCCAGTCGATGTCGGTCACGCGACTCACCCCTTGATGTACGGCTTGCCGTCCGCCGCGGGAGCTCTCGACTTCCCGACGACGCCCGCCACGACGAAGATCGTCACGAGGTAGGGCAGCATGAGCATGAACTCGCTCGGCACGGGCGACCCGATGATGTTGAGCGTGTTCTGCAGACTCGACGCGAACCCGAACAGCAGCGCCGCGAGGGTCGCCTTGATCGGATCCCACTGGCCGAAGATGACGGCCGCGAGCGCGATGAAGCCGGCACCCGCCGTCATCTCCTTGTTGAACGCGATGCCGTTGCCGATCGTGAAGACGGTGCCGCCGATGCCGGCGATCGCGCCGGCCAGGAGCACGTTCCAGAATCGGGTCGCGTTGACCTTGATGCCGACGGTGTCCGCAGCCTGAGGGTGCTCGCCGACGGCGCGCAGCCGCAGCCCCCACCGCGTGTGGAACATCCCGACGTAGACCAGCGCCACTGCGATGTAGGCGAGGTACACGATGATCGTCTGCCGGAAGAAGACCGGACCGATGACGGGGATCTCGCTCAGGAACGGGATCGGGATGCGCGGGAACCTCGGCGGCGCGTTGAGCTGCGCGGCGTTGGGCTGCAGCACCTGCGTGAAGAAGAAGCTGGTGAGGCCCGTCACGAGCACGTTGAGGACGACGCCGACGATCACCTGGTCCACCAGGTACTTGATGGCGAACGCCGCGAGCACCGCCGCCACGAGGACCCCCGCGAACGCGGCGGCCAGGAGGCCGAGGATGGGCTGGCCCGTGATCGTCGCGACGATCGCGGCGGTGAAGGCACCGGCGAGCAGCTGACCTTCGATCGCGATGTTGACGACGCCCGCTCGTTCACCGATGACGCCGCCGAGGGCGCCGTAGATGAGGGGGATGGCGAGCCCCAGCGATCCGGCGAGCAGGCCTGAGACGGGGATCGTGGCTCCGGCGGCGGCCCAGGTCAGGAAGCCGAAGACGCCGATCAGGATGTACACGATCGGGATCCACAGAGGCGTCCGGCCACCCGCCCGCACGAAGTACGCCGCAGCGATCGTCAAGAGGACGAGCAGGACGAAGCAGATCCACGCCGTCGTCATGACCGGAACGACGAGGTCGGGGAGCTGGATCGCGTCGGCGTCGGTCGACAGGCGGAACGTCGTCGAGCCTTCGCGTGGCGCGAAAAGCAGGAGCAGTGCGTAGAGCACTGAGAAGATGAGGAGGGCGACGGGCGCCTTCCAGCTGCGGATGACGGTCCTCTCGGTCGCCTCCGGCGGCATCAGGCCCTCGACCGAGATTCGTGGCGTGGTCACTTCGCCACCCCCTCGAGCTCGGCATCGGCCTTGACCTCGGCCTTGAGGGCCTTGCGGCGCGCCTTCTCCGCCCTGCGCCGGTCGCGCTCCGGAGACGGCAGGAAGAAGATCGCCCGCACGAGCGGCGGAGCGGCGATGAAGAGGACGATGAGCGCCTGCACGACCGTCACGATCTCGATCGGGATCTGCTCCGACGCCTGCATGGCGAAGCCGCCCGCCTTGAACGCGCCGAACAGGATGCCGGCTGCGAACGTGCCCCAGGCCGTGGACCGGCCCAGGAGCGCGACCGTGATCGCGTCGAACCCGATGCCGGCATCGATGTCGGCCCCGAAACCGGTGGTGACCGTGCCGAGCACCTGGTGGACGCCCGCGAGACCGACGAGGGCGCCGGAGATCAGCATCCCGTACAGATACATCCTCTTGACGTTGATGCCCGCGACACGCGCGGCGTTCGGATTCACTCCGACGGCGCGGAATTTGAACCCGAGGCTCGAGCGGTTGAGGATCCACGCCACCAGGAACGTCGCCGCGATCGAGAGGATGAATCCGAAGTGCAGGTTGTACTGAGGACCGAACAGCTCGGGGAAGACCGCCGTATCCTTCATGGGCGGCGTCTTGGGGGTGTTGGTCCCCGGCGCCTGGAGCAGACCTTCCGTGCGCAGCATCCAGGCCACCAGGTAGTAGGCGATGTAGTTGAGCATGATGGTCACGATGACCTCGTGCGCGCCGGTCTGGGCCTTGAGGAAGCCCGCGATTCCCGCCCACAGGGAACCGGCGATGAGGCCTGCGATCAGCGCGACGATCATGTGCAGCGGGAAGGGCATGTCGAAGGCGAAGCCGACGTAGCCGGCGGCGGCAGCCGCGAGCAGCATCTGGCCGCGGCCGCCGATGTTGAACATGCCGATGCGGAACGCGAGCGCGACGCCGAGACCGGCCGCGATGAGCGGGGTGGCGAACGTGAGCGTCTCGGTCAGCGGTCGGATCGCGCGCGCGAACGTCGGCGCGCCGAAGTTGTAGATGGCTCCCTGGAAGAGAGCGCTGTACGCCCCCCAAACGGCATCCCAGGCGGCGGCGAACGTGTCGCCCGGGCGCGCGAAGAAATACTTCGCGGCGGCCTGGACCTGCTCGTCGGTGACGGCGATGAGGATGCCGCCGCCGACGAACGCGAGGAGCACGGCGAGCACCGAGATGATGGCATTGCCCTGCGTGATCTTGATGAAAGTCTGATGCCACCTGGACGGCGGTGGAGCCTCGGTCGGCTCGGATGGCGTGGTCACGCGGCGGCCCCTTCCCCAGCGGGGGTCTCGCCCGCCATCATCAGTCCGAGCACTTCGCGGGGGGTGTCTCCCGGAACGATCCCCACGATCTTGCCGCGATACATCACCATGATCCGGTCGGCGAGCGCTGCGACCTCGTCGAGCTCGGTGGAGACGACGATCACCGGCACCCCCTCGTCGCGCGTCGCGACGATGCGCTTGTGGATGAACTCGATGGAGCCGACGTCGACGCCGCGCGTCGGCTGTGCCGCGACGAGCAGCGAAAGGTCGCGGCTCAGTTCGCGTGCCAGCACCACCTTCTGCTGATTGCCGCCGGACAGCGCGCCGACGGGGGTTTCGATGCCCTGGGCGCGGACGTCGAACTGGCGGAACTTCTCCTTCGCGAAATCGGCGAGCGTGCGCCGCTGCAGGGTCCACGACTTGACGAATGGCGCTCCGCTCGAACGATCCAGCATGAGATTCTCGGCGATCGTGAACGTGCCGACCAGCCCGTCCTCATTGCGGTCCTCCGGCACGAAGCCCACGCCTTCATCGAGGATGTGCCGCACGCTCTTGCCGACGAGCTCTTCGCCGTCCAGGGTGATGGACCCGCGGACCCGGTCCTGCAGGCCGATGAGGGCCTCCGTGAGCTCCGTCTGGCCGTTGCCCTGAACCCCCGCGACGGCGAGGATCTCTCCGCCCCGCACGTCGAAGCTGACGTCGTTGACGACGAGCTGGCCCAGCGGGTCGATGACGCTGAGTCCCTCGACGACGAGGCCGCGCTCGTTGAGCTGGGGTGCGGCCTTCTGCACCGTGAGCTCGACCGCTCGACCGACCATCATCGACGCGAGTTCGGCGTTCGAAGCGGTCGGGGACGCCTCCCCCACGACCTTTCCGAGTCGGATGACCGTGATGCGGTCGGCGACCTCGCGGACCTCGCGGAGCTTGTGGGTGATGAAGACGATGGATGCCCCGGACGCCTTGAGCTGGCGCATGATCTCCATCAGCTCGTCGGTCTCCTGCGGCGTGAGGACGGCCGTCGGCTCGTCGAAGACGAGGACCTTCGCGTCGCGCGACAGCGCCTTGATGATCTCGACGCGCTGCTGCACGCCGACCGGCAGGTCCTCCACGATCGCATCGGGATCGAGGTGGAAGCCGAAGCGCTGCGAGATCTCGCGCACACGCTCGCGCGCCGCGCTCACATCGAGCAGCCCGGCGGCCCGGGTCGACTCGTGCCCGAGCATCACGTTCTCGGCGACCGTGAAGACGGGGATCAGCATGAAGTGCTGGTGGACCATGCCGATCCCTGCGCGCATGGCGTCGCCGGGGCCCTTGAAGTCCTGCACGTGATCGTCGAGGAGGATGACGCCCTCATCGGCGGTGTACAGGCCGTAGAGGACATTCATGAGGGTCGATTTGCCCGCGCCGTTCTCTCCGAGAAGGCAGTGGATCTCGCCCGGTTCGACCACGAGGTCGATGTGGTCGTTGGCGACGAGGGGGCCGAACCGCTTCGTGATGCCGCGGAGCTCCAGCTTCATGGTGCCGATCCTAGTGAGCGGGGTGCCCCGGCGCACCGGAGGCGTGAAGGGCGACGCGGTCCGCGCGTCGCCGGGGAAACGAACGGGGAGGCCGGGACGAACCCGACCTCCCCGCCGTGATGCGGATCAGCCCGCGAGGTACGACTCGACCGTGATGGAGCCGTCGATGATGCCGGCCCTGATCTCGTCGAGTTCCGCCTGGAGGTCCGGCGAGACCTTGTCCTCGAAGTCGTGGAACGGAGCGATGCCCACCCCGTCGTTCTCGAGCGTGCCGATGAACGGCGTGACGTCGAACTCGCCGACGCCGGCCTTCAGGACCGCCTCCTCGACGCCCACGTCGACGGCCTTCAGGACCGAGGTGAGCAGCAGGTCACCGACGGTCGGGTCGGTCTCGAACACGTCGGCGTCCACGCCGAGCAGCGCGATGTCCTTGCCCGAGTCGCGGATGACGGACGCCGCGCTCTGGTAGATCTCGCCGCCGACCGGCAGGATCACGTCGGCACCCTGGTCGACGAGGCCCTGTGCCGCGTTGATCGCTTCCTGACCCGCGACGAACGAGCCCGTGAAGAGGCCGTCCTCCTTCTCGCGGTCCCAGCCGAGCACGGTGACGTTGTCGCCCTTCTGCTCGTTCCAGTACTCCACGCCCTGGGCGAAGCCGTCCATGAAGATCGAGACCGTGCTGAAGTTGCCGCCGCCGAACGTGCCGACGATCTTCGACGTGCTGTACGACGCCGACGCGTACCCGGCCATGAACGCGGCCTGGGCCGTGTCGAAGATGACGGGCTTGATGTTGGGGGAGTCCGTGTCTCCGTCGAAGTCCTCGTCGACGATGGTGTCGACGGTGACGAACTGGATGTCGGGGTTGGCCGCTGCGGCCTCGCCTGCCGCTGCGCCGAGGTCGAAGCCGGTCGTGACGACGAGCGTGCAGTTCTGGTCGATCAGGCTCTGGATGTTGGGGGCGAAGTCGGACGAGGACGTGGAGCGCACGTCGAGGAAGTCGACCCCGAGTTCGTCAGCCGCACGCTCCAGGCCCTCGTACGAGAGCTGGTTGAACGACTTGTCCTGGAAGCCGCCCGGGCTCGCGCCGGAGACGACGCACGGAAGGAAGCCCTCGACGACCTCGCTGCCGGCGTCTGCCGTCTCATCTGTCTCCTCGGGCGGGGCCGAGGCACAGCCTGCAAGAGCGACGAACAGGCCCACGGCGACGAGTCCGCCGAGCGCGCGCTTTCGGGTGGAAATGGTCAAGTCTGCCTCCCACGGAAGATGACCTGCGGATGTCGCAAGGCCTGCACCCGCGGACCTCGCGCGTGCAGAAGAGAAGTTACCTACTATGACCGGCGATTTGCATTCGCGCACGGCCCCGAGGGGCGAAATGTTGCAAAGACGCAACACGCTTGGAACGGGATGCCGCATCCTGCGCGACGGCGGTTCAGGGCCCGCGCCGCCCGGAGCCTCCGGACCCGATTCCGCGCGACGGCGGGTCAGAGGACCTCGTTGCGCCCGTTGACCTTGAGGGCATCCACGACGCCCTTGACCCGCTGCGCGTGCTCGCTCGTGGTCACCAGCAGCGCGTCATCCGTGTCGACCACGACGATGTCCTTGACGCCGATGACGCTGATGACCCGGTTGGTCTGGCTCACGACGATGCCGCTCGAGGCGTCGGCGAGGATGCGCGCGTTCTGACCCAGGATCGCGAGATCGTTCCCGCGGCCGTGCGTGTTGAGCTTCGCGAGGCTCGCGAAGTCCCCGACGTCGTCCCAGTCGAAGTGGCCGGGGATCACGGCGAGCCGGCCCTTCTCGGCGGCGGGCTCCGCGACGGCGTAGTCGATCGCGATCTTGGTGAGCGTCGGCCACACGCGGTCGACGACCGGTCCCCGGCGGTCGCGGTCGTCCCACGCCTCCGCGAGGTCCATGAGTCCCGCGTACAGATGCGGCTGATTCTCGGCGATCTCGCCCAGCAGCACGTCGGCGCGCGAGATGAACATGCCCGCGTTCCACAGGTAGGAGCGGTCGGCGTAGTACGCCTTCGCCGTCTCGAGGTCGGGCTTCTCGACGAACCGCTCGACGAGGGCGGCCTCCGGGGCGCCGTCGATGACGAGCTCGTCGCCCTTCTTGATGTAGCCGAACCCGACGGAGGGCTCGACGGGCGGGATGCCGATCGTGCAGATGTAGCCCTCCCGCGCGGTCGCCACCGCCTGGCGGACGCCCCAGTCGAAGACCTGGGTGCCCCGGATGACGTGGTCCGCGGCGAAGGAGCCGATGATGACGTCCGGCTCGCGCTTGGCGAGGATCGCCGCCGCGAGGCCGATCGCTGCGGCGGAGTCCCGGGGCTCGGATTCGAGGAAGACGTTCCTGTCGGGAACGCCGGGCAGCTCCTTCTCGACGGCCGCGCGGTGCGCGCGCCCCGTCACGACGGCGATGCGGTCGTGGCCCGCAAGGGGCTCGAGCCGGTCCCACGTGTCGCGCAGGAGCGTCTGGCCGGAACCCGTCAGGTCGTGGAGGAACTTCGGCGCATCGGCCCGCGACAGCGGCCACAGCCGGCTGCCGATGCCCCCAGCGGGGATGACGGCGTAGAAGTCAGAGATCGGCTCGGCCATGTCATCCAGGCTATCGAGGGGTGTTGCGGGCGGGTGTCGGCAAGTTGTCAGGTCCGTGAAGCCGGGATGCTGCGTCCCCCCTTCAGATATCTCGATGTCGAGATATCTCGGAGAGGCGCATGCCGTCGCGCGACCCCCTGGCAATAAGATGAGGGACGCGCCCGCGAGACGCAATGGGGACCACTGTCCCCAAGGGGCACAGACCGCCCCCGCACAGATTCCAGTCAGGGAGGACGGCCAGTGTCTGCACCCGCACGCGTCACACCGTCGGTCGCCGAGACCACGTCCCGAGTGCCCCGCGGCACTCTCTATCGCGGCCACGAGGGGATGTGGTCCTGGGTCCTGCACCGCATCACCGGTGTCGCGATCTTCTTCTTCCTCCTCGTGCACGTGCTCGACACCGCGCTCATCCGCGTCTCGCCCGAGGCGTACAACGCCGTCATCGGCACGTACAAGAACCCGATCATGGGCCTGGGCGAAGTCGTCCTCGTCGCCGCGATCGCGTACCACGCCTACAACGGGCTGCGCATCATCCTCGTCGACTTCTGGCCGTGGGCCACGCGCCACCAGCGCCAGCTATGGTGGGGCGTCATCGGCCTGTGGGCCGTCACGATGCTCGGCTTCGCGCCGCGCCACCTCATGAACGTCTTCGCGTCGACGGGAGGGGGCCACTGATGGCGTCCGTCTCGATCGCCGACCCGCGCTCCCCGCAGACCGCGCCGCGCCGCAGGGGCGCCAACCTCGAGAAGTGGGGCTGGATCTACATGCGCGCCTCCGGCGTGCTGCTGGTCGTCCTCATCTTCGGCCACCTGTTCGTCAACCTGCTGACGGGCGACGGCATCCACCAGATCGACTTCGCCTTCGTCGCCGGCAAGTTCGCGACGCCGTTCTGGCAGTGGTGGGACGTCATCATGCTGTGGCTGGCGCTCATCCACGGTGCGAACGGCATGCGCACGATCGTGAACGACTACGTGTCGCACGCCCGCACGCGCACGGTCCTCGTCTGGGCGCTGTGGCTGGCCGCGGCCTTCCTGATCCTCCTCGGCACCCTCGTGGTCTTCACCTTCGACCCGTGCCTCGGCGTCACCGAGAGCAGCTCCCTCTGGGAGATGTGCCAGGACGTCGCGTCCTGACCGGCGCCTTGACGAGACAGACAGAGACGAGAGCATCCTTCACGTGAGCACCCAGACCAACGCCGACAGCTACGTCAAGGACGGCGTCCACTACCACCAGTTCGACATCGTCATCGTGGGCGCCGGCGGCGCCGGCATGCGCGCCGCGATCGAGGCCGGGCCTGGCGCGAAGACGGCCGTCATCACGAAGCTCTACCCCACCCGCTCGCACACGGGTGCGGCGCAGGGCGGCATGGCCGCGGCGCTGGCGAACGTCGAAGAGGACTCGTGGGAGTGGCACACCTTCGACACCGTCAAGGGCGGCGACTATCTCGTCGACCAGGACGCGGCCGAGATCCTCGCGAAGGAGGCGATCGACGCCGTCATCGACCTCGAGAACATGGGCCTGCCGTTCAACCGCACCCCCGAGGGCAAGATCGACCAGCGTCGCTTCGGCGGCCACACCGCCGACCACGGCAAGACCCCCGTGCGCCGCGCCTGCTACGCCGCCGACCGCACGGGCCACATGATCCTGCAGACGCTCTTCCAGAACTGCGTCAAGCTCGGCATCAACTTCTTCAACGAGTACTACGTGCTCGACCTCATCACGGTGAAGGACGGGTCCGGCAAGACCGAGGTCGCCGGAGTCGTCGCCTACGAGCTCGCGACCGGAGACCTGCACGTCTTCCACTCGAAGGCCGTCATCTTCGCGACGGGCGGCTTCGGCAAGATCTTCAAGACGACCTCCAACGCCCACACCCTCACGGGCGACGGCGTCGGCGTCGTGTGGCGCAAGGGCCTGCCGCTGGAGGACATGGAGTTCTTCCAGTTCCACCCGACCGGCCTCGCGGGACTCGGCATCCTGCTGACCGAGGGCGCCCGCGGTGAAGGTGCGATCCTCCGCAACGTCAGCGGCGAGCGGTTCATGGAGCGCTATGCGCCGACGATCAAGGACCTCGCCCCGCGCGACATCGTGAGCCGCTGCATGGTGCAGGAGGTCGCCGAGGGCCGCGGCGCCGGCCCCCACCGCGACTACGTGCTGCTGGACTGCACGCACCTGGGCGCAGAGGTGCTCGAGACGAAGCTCCCGGACATCACCGAGTTCGCGCGCACCTACCTGGGCGTCGACCCGGTCGTCGAGCCCGTCCCCGTCATGCCGACGGCGCACTACGCGATGGGCGGCATCCCGACCAACAACAACGCCGAGGTGCTCGCCGACAACACCACCGTCGTCCCGGGCCTGTACGCCGCCGGCGAGTGCGCGTGCGTCTCGGTGCACGGCTCCAACCGCCTCGGCACGAACTCGCTGCTGGACATCAACGTCTTCGGCAAGCGCGCCGGCCGCAATGCGGTCGAGTACGTGCAGACCGCCGACTTCGTGGCGCTGCCGGAGGACCCCGCGAAGGACGTCCGCGACCTGCTCGAGGGCCTGCGCAGCAACCCCGGCACCGAGCGCATCGCGGTCCTGCGCAAGACGCTGCAGGACGAGATGGACCGCAAGGCACAGGTTTTCCGCACGGAGGAGTCGCTGACCGACGTGCTCGGCACGATCGAGGACCTCCGCGCGCGCTACAAGAACGTGCACGTCGACGACAAGGGCAAGCGCTACAACACCGACCTGCTCGAGGCGGTCGAGCTCGGCTTCCTCCTGGACCTCGCCGAGGTCGTCGTCGTCACCGCGCGCAACCGCAAGGAGAGCCGCGGCGGACACATGCGCGACGACTTCCCCCAGCGCGACGACGAGAACTACATGCAGCACACGATGGCGTACCTGTCCGGCGAGGCCGACTCGTCGAACGCCGACGACCACATCCGGCTCGACTGGAAGCCCGTCGTCTTCACGAGGAACGAAGCGGGCGAGTTGCGCTACCCGCCGCTGGAGAGGAAGTACTGAGCATGGCCACTTCCGCGACCGACATCATCGAGCGCACCGACGCCGACGCGCAGGAGACGGCTCAGGATGCTGTGAACGACACGGGCATCCAGTCGTTCCTCGTGACCTTCATCATCCGCCGGTTCGACCCCGAGGTCGACGAGGAGCCGCGCTGGGTCGACTACGACGTCGAGCTCTACTCGACCGACCGGGTCCTCGACGCCCTCCACAAGATCAAGTGGGAGGTCGACGGGTCGCTGTCGTTCCGCCGCTCGTGCGCCCACGGCATCTGCGGCTCGGACGCCATGCGCATCAACGGCCGCAACCGGCTCGCGTGCAAGACCCTCATCAAGGACCTCGACATCTCGCAGCCGATCTACGTCGAGGCGATCAAGGGCCTGCCGCTGGAGAAGGACCTCATCGTCGACATGGAGCCGTTCTTCGCGTCGTACCGCGAAGTGCAGCCCTTCCTCATCGCGAACTCGACCCCCGCAGCGGGCAAGGAGCGCATCCAGTCGATCGTCGACCGCGAGGTCTTCGACGACACGACCAAGTGCATCCTGTGCGCCGCGTGCACGTCGTCGTGCCCCGTGTTCTGGACCGACGGCCAGTACTTCGGGCCCGCCGCGATCGTCAACGCGCACCGCTTCATCTTCGACTCGCGCGACGACGCCGCGAGCGTCCGCCTCGACATCCTCAACGACAAGGAGGGCGTGTGGCGCTGCCGCACGACCTTCAACTGCACGGAGGCGTGCCCTCGCGGCATCGAGGTCACGAAGGCGATCGCCGAGGTCAAGCAGGCGGTTCTGCGCGGCCGCTGATCCGGTCGGGGCTCGAGATCCAGCATCCCGGGCTCGCTAGTCTGTCTGCGTGACCGCCTCGCCGAACGGATCGCCCGCGCCGCAGGACGCGGCCGACAAGCGGACCGCGGCCGCCCGCGCGCGCCAGGAGGAGGAGCGGCTCCGCCAGAGCTGGGAGAGCACGCAGGAGCGGCTTCGCGAGCGGTTCGACGCGCCCATCGCGCGAGCGACCGAGATCACGCAGAAGACCCTCGCCTGGTTTCCGATCAGGGTGTGGCGGCACTTCCTCCTGACGAACGGGTTCCTCCTCGGTGCCGGCGTGAGCTATCAGGCGCTGTTCGCCGTCTTCGCCGGGATTTACGTCGCGTTCGCGGTCGTCGGGCTCTGGCTCGGAGGCAGCCCCGAGGCGGTCTCAGCCCTCATCGACGTGATCAACAGCTACATCCCGGGTCTGATCAGCGACGAGGGGGTCGTGACCCCCGAGGCGGTGCAGGCCGTCGCGACCGCCAGCACGGGCGTCCTCGGCATCACGGGCCTGATCGCGCTCGGCGCTGTCATCTGGACCGCGATCGGCTTCGTCACGTACTCGCGTCGCGCGGTCCGAGACATCTTCGAACTCCCGTACGACCGGCGGTCGTACTTCCTCCTCAAGGCCCGCGACCTGCTCGCGGCCCTCATCTTCGGCATCGCGCTCATCATCGGCTTCGGGCTCAGCCAGATGAGCACATGGGCGCTCGAGTTCGTCGCAGGACTCTTCGGGGTGGATGCCTCGTCGGGCCTCCTCTCCTACCTGCGGCTGGGATCGCTCGTCGTGTCGTTCGCCATCATCTCCGCCGCGCTGGCGGCGCTCTTCCGGTTCCTCACCGGCGCGACGCTGAAATGGCGCCGCATCTGGCCCGGCTCCCTCCTGGGCGGCGCGGCCAGCACGGTCCTGCTCCTCGGCGCGGGGCTCCTCGTCAGCTACACGCCGTCGAACCCGCTGCTCGCGACGTTCGCCATCTTCGTTGGGCTGCTGCTGTGGTTCAAGATCGCCGGGATCATCATGCTCGTCGCGGCATCCTGGATCGCGATCTCGGCGCAGGACCGCAACGTCCCGCTGCTGGAGCCGTCGGAGGCCGAGCGGCTCGCGGCGGAGCACAAGGCCCTCCTCGTGGCCGCGCACGTCCGGCTGCGGACCGCTCAGGAGGAGCGGGCCCACGCGCCCTGGTACCGGACGTGGAGCGCCGACCGTGCGGTGCGGCAGGCCGAGCAGGAGGTCGCCGAGGTCGAGGCATCCGCTCCGCCTCCACCGACCCCGCGCAGTCCCTGGACCGCGCCCGCCGACGTCCGAGGGCGCGGCTAGGCTGGCCGTCGTGCCACGCCGCCTCCGCATCGCCTCCGTCAACGTCAACGGCATCCGGGCCGCCACCCGCAAGGGGATGCTGCCCTGGCTCGAGCAGGCCGACGTCGACGTCCTCGCCCTCCAGGAAGTGCGTGCGACGGTCGACGAGCTCGCGGCCTCGCTCCCCGGTTGGCGCCTGGTCAACGACGAGGCCCTCGCGAAGGGGCGTGCCGGCGTCGCGGTCGCGTCGCGCGCCGATTCGGTCGAGGTGCGCCGAGTGCTCGGCGACGCCGAGACGCTCGACTCGGCGGGGCGCTGGATCGAGGCGGACTTCGACGTCGACGGCGAGATCGTCACGATCGTGAGCGCCTACGTCCCGACCGGCGAGGCCGACACTGCGAAGCAGGACGCGAAGTGGGCCTTCCTCGACGCGATGGAGAAGCGGATGCCGCTCCTCCGCGCCGAGCGGCCGCTCAGCCTCATCATGGGCGACCTGAACGTCGGCCACCGCGAGCTCGACATCCGCAACTGGAAGGGCAACGTCAAGAAGGCCGGGTTCCTCCCCCGTGAGCGCGCCTACTTCGACCGCTTCCTGGGTGCGGACGGCGATGAGGTCACCGGCGTCGACGGATCGGTGGGACCCGGCCTCGGCTGGATCGACATCGGACGCCGGCACCACGGCGAGATCGACGGGCCGTACACGTGGTGGTCGAACCGCGGCAAGGCGTTCGACAACGACACGGGGTGGCGCATCGACTACCACCTCGCGACGCCCGATCTCGCGGCCCGCGTGACGGACTACCGCGTGGTGCGGGCGCCGTCGTGGGATACGCGCTGGAGCGACCACGCCCCCGTCGTCGCGGACTACACCGTCGGGCGCTGAGCGCCGCGCGCGATACTCCGTCCGCTCGGCATGCCCTCGGCCGGCGGCCTCAGGTCGACGGCTCCCGCCAGACCCTGGGCCAGCCTCACGGCCCGGGAGCATCGTGCTCCGCACGGGGCCGATTGCGTGGCTGCGACGGCGGGACGGGGCATCCAGCTTCTTGAATAGGATTGGTCGGTGACGAAACCGCGCCTCTACTCCGGCATGCAGCCCTCCGCTGACTCGCTCCAGATCGGCAACTACATCGGGGCCCTCATGCAGTGGCGCGACCTGCAGGAGGCGTACGACGCGTTCTTCTCCGTCGTCGACCTGCACGCCCTGACGCAGCCGAACGACCCGGCCGAGCTGCGCGAGAAGACCCGCCGCACGGCGGCGCAGTACATCGCGGCCGGCATCGAGCCGTCGAAGTCGACGCTGTACGTGCAGTCGCACGTGCCCGCCCACGCCGAGCTCGCCTGGGTGCTCTCGACGGTCACGGGCTTCGGCGAGGCCGGCCGCATGACGCAGTTCAAGGACAAGTCGCAGCGCTACGGCGCCGACGCGACCTCCGTCGGGCTCTTCACCTACCCCGTCCTCATGGCGGCGGACATCCTGCTCTACCAGACCGACATCGTGCCGGTCGGCGACGACCAGAAGCAGCACGTCGAGCTGACCCGCGACCTCGCCGAGCGCTTCAACAGCCGCTACGGGCAGACGTTCACGGTTCCGATGCCCGTCATCCAGCAGGAGACGGCTCGCATCTTCGACCTCCAGAACCCCACGTCGAAGATGTCCAAGTCTGCCGAGTCGGATGCCGGCGTCCTGTGGCTGCTCGATGACCCCGCGGTCTCGGCCAAGAAGATCATGCGGGCCGTCACCGACAGCGAAGGGTCGGTGCGCTACGACCGCGAGGCCAAGCCCGGCGTCTCGAACCTGCTCGTGATCTACGCCGCCCTCACGGGCCGCCAGATCCCGGCGATCGAGGACGAGTACGCGGGCCGCGGCTACGGCGACTTCAAGAAGGGCCTCGCCGAAGTCGTGGTCAACGAGTTCGGCCCGGTCCGCCAGCGCGCGCTCGACCTTCTCGACGACCCCGCCCAGCTCGACCGCGTGCTGGCCGCGAACGCCGAGAAGGCGGAGGACGTCGCCAACGCGACCCTCTCGGACGTGTACGCCAAGGTCGGCCTGCTCCGCCGCGCCTGAGTTGCGGCCCGGCTGGTCGCGGCTGCGGCTGCGGCCCCGCCACAAGGCACCGGCCCGCTCGGGGTCTCCGACGCTGTCCGCAACTCAGGCTCGTTGCGCTCGGCGACTCCCGTCGCCGCCAGATGCCTGGGGGCTCAGCGGGAGCGATCACTTTCAGCCTGAGTTGCGAACCAACGGCGCCGAAAGCTAACGTCCGCTGACGTCGCACCCCTACTCCACCACACGCGCCGCCAAGAGACCGCGGACCGCGGAAAGGACGAGCTCGGGCTCGCGTATGATCATCGCCGCGGTCGGGCGGATGGTCGTATAGCCGAGCGATGCGAGCATCAGGTCCCGCCGACGGTCCTTCTCCTGGGCTTCCCATCCGCCATGGAACTCGCGGCTGTCGCACTCGATAACCAGCCAGCCGTCGACGACGAGATCCACGTGCCCTACTCCTTCGAAGAACACCTGGAGCTCGACCCTGCAACCCAGCCCTCGAAGCAGGAGTCGCATGAGCGTCTCAGGCCCGGACTGCGCGTCTTCGTCGATGAGCGGGCGGAGTGCCTTGTACTTCGAGGGGAGCAGCGCGAAGATCTCGCCGATCTGCGGCATCCCCACCAGCCCTTTGTTCAGCGCGCTGTCCAGTGTCGCGATGGCAGCGCGCGGCGGCTGGCAGAGGACGGCGTGTGCGAGCGCGTCCACGATGTCGACGCACGTCGCGGCGCCCACGTCGACGGAAGGCGCGAGCCAGTGCAGTCGAACCCCTCTGGTCAGCCTCGACTCGAGTGGACGACGGCGATCGTGCGGCGATCTCATCCGGCTCGCACTTCGTGGAACATGCACGTGCAGCCTCGAGTTGCGCTCGACGAAGATCCCCAGGGAGGCGAGCAGTGAGAGACATGTCAGCCGTCCTCCGACGCGGACTGCGCGAACGATCTCGTCCGGCGCGTCGTGTGGCAGATAGCGGTCCCTCCGCGCACGGATGATATCGCCACGGCGAACCGCAGCGGTGATGGCCCGTCCCGACAGCCCTTGGGCTCTGAGATCCGATCGAGTCATATGTGAGATCGCCATGGCCCCACAGTCGCTGCGCGCCAGGCTCCACCCAGGCTCTCGTTTGGGACGGGGGATAAATGCCTCGAAAGGCCGGTTTGTGGAGTAGCGGCCGTTCGCAACTCAGGCTGGAAGCGGGAGCTGCGTAGGCATAGCCCGTTATTCCAGGGGTTGTGGCTGGAACCCGCACGACCAGCCTGAGTTGCGAACCAGCGCGATCCGAGATCGGCAGAGGCGGGCTGGCGCGGAGGATCCGCCTAGGCTGACCGAGTGGAACCCGTGACGCTGCACACCGAACGGCTCGAGCTGTCGATTCCCCGCGACGCCGACATCGACGCCGTGCTCGAGGCGTGCCAGGACCCCGACATCCAGCGCTACACGACGGTTCCGTCGCCGTACGAGCGTCGTCACGCCGAGGAGTTCGTGCAGCGCGTCGCGAAGCACTGGGACGACGGCACCGAGCAGACGTGGGCCATGCGCGACGGCGAGACGCTCGCGGGCATGATCGGCCTCTACCGCCAAGGCGCCGGCTCGGCCGAGCTGGGCTACTGGGTTGCACCTGACTGCAGGGGGCGCGGGCTGGTGACCGAGGCATCCCGGGCCGTGCTCGACTGGGCGTTCTCGGTCGAGGGCCTCGATCTCGACCGCGTCGAGTGGCGCGCCGTCGTGGGCAACATCGGGTCGGCGCGCGCGGCGCGGACGGTCGGGTTCCGGTACGAGGGCACGCTCCGCCAGGCCCTGCGCAACGCGGCGGGCGACCGCGACGACGGCTGGATCGCGGGGCTGCTCGCGACCGACGATCGCACACCGCAGCCCTGGCCGGTCCTCGAGGGCTGACCGCTCGTCCGCACCCCGTGCGAGGATGGCCCCATGCCGGAGATGCCGGAGGTGCAGGGGCTCGTCGAGTTCCTGAGGGAGCGCGTGACGGGTCTGTCGATCACGCGCGTCTCGGTCGCGAACATCGCGGCGCTGAAGACGTACGACCCACCGGTCCAGGCGCTGCAGGGCGCTGAGATCACCGGCGCCGCGCGCCACGGCAAGTTCATCGACCTCTCGACGACGGGGACGGATGCCGCACCCCACCTCGTGTTCCACCTCGCGAAGGCCGGCTGGCTGCGCTGGTACGACGCCCTGCCGACGACCCTCATCAAGCCCGGGCGCACGCCCATCGCGCTGCGGGTCGCGCTGAGCGACGGCTCTGGCTTCGACCTCACCGAAGCGGGCACGAAGAAGTCGCTCGCGGTCTACGTCGTGCGGGAGTCGGCCGATGTGCCGGGGATCGCGAGGCTGGGCCCCGACCCCCTGGAGGCGGGCTTCGACCTCGAGACGTTCGCGGGGCTCCTCGCCGGGCGCCGCACGCAGATCAAGGGCGTGCTGCGCGATCAGATGATCATCGCGGGCGTCGGCAACGCGTACTCCGACGAGATCCTGCACGCGGCGAAGATGTCGCCGTACGCCCTCGCGTCGTCGCTGTCGCCGGAGGATGTCGAGCGGCTCTACGCCGCGATGACGGCGACGCTCGCGGAGGCGGTGGCCGCAGCATCCGGGAAGCCCCCTGCCGAGCTGAAGGACGCGAAGCGCCGCGGAATGCAGGTGCACGGGCGGCGGGGCGAGGTGTGCCCCGTGTGCGGCGACACCGTGCGGAGCGTCTTCTTCGCGGACAACTCGCTCGAGTACTGCCCCACGTGCCAGACCGGCGGCAAGATCCTCGCCGACCGGAGGCTGTCGCGGCTGCTGAAGTAGCGGGCGGGTCCTGGGCGTTTCGTCTCGCTTCGCTCGCTCAACGACCGGAAGGAGTCGCGGCCGCGCCCCGGGGCGTTTCGTCTCGCTTCGCTCGCTCAACGACCGGGAGGCACAGCCGGTCGGCCTGGCCGTTTCGTTCGCTCGACTCGTTCAATCATCGGTGTGCTCACCCGGTCGTCGAGCGAGGAGCGAGGCGACGAGACGAAACGCGCCGGGTCAGGCGGTGACGTCGGCGTCGACCCAGTCGAGCGCCTTCGAGACGGCCTTCTTCCAGAGGCGGTAGCGGCGCTCGCGCTCCTCGTCGGGCATCTCGGTCTCGAAGCGCACGTCCTCGCGCCAGTGCTCGCGGAGCTCGTCGAACCCCGTCCACAGGCCCGTCGCGAGGCCGGCCGCGTACGCGGCGCCGAGCGCCGTCGTCTCCACGACCTTCGGCCGGACGACCGGCACGCCGAGGATGTCGGCCTGGAACTGCATGAGGAGCGCGTCGCGCGTCATCCCGCCGTCGACGCGGAGCTCCGCGAGCGGCCGGCCCGTGTCGCCGACGACCGCCTCGATGACGTCGCGCGTCTGGAAGGCCGTCGACTCGAGAGCCGCGCGCGCGATGTGCGCGCGGTTGACGAAGCGCGTGAGGCCGACGAGCGCCCCACGGGCGTCCGGGCGCCAGTACGGCGCGAAGAGGCCGGAGAACGCGGGTACGAAGTACGCGCCGCCGTTGTCGGCGACGGTCGAGGCGAGGGTCTCGACGTCTTCGGACCGCTCGATGATGCCGAGGTTGTCCCTCAGCCACTGCACGAGCGACCCTGTGACGGCGATCGAGCCCTCGAGGGCGTAGCGCGCCGGCTCGGCGCCGCAGCGGTACGCGACGGTCGTGATCAGCCCGTGGGCGGACCGGACGATCTCGGTGCCCGTGTTGACGAGCAGGAAGTTGCCTGTGCCGTACGTGTTCTTCGACTCGCCGGCGTCGAAGGCGGCCTGGCCGAATGTCGCCGCCTGCTGGTCGCCGAGGATCCCGGCGATCGCGACGCCGCGCGCGACCCCCGGCAGCTGCACGTCGCCGAGCACCTCGGACGACGACCGGATCTCGGGGAGCATCGCCCGCGGGATCCGCCATGCCTCCAGCAGCTCATCCGACCAGTCGAGGGTCCGCAGATCCATCAGCAGCGTGCGGCTCGCGTTCGTGACATCGGTCACGTGGATGCCGCCCCTCCCGCCGCCCGTCAGGTTCCACACGACCCATGTGTCGGTCGTGCCGAAGAGAAGGTCGCCGGCCTCGGCCGCGCCACGGGCGCCGGGCACGTTGTCGAGGATCCACGCGAGCTTGGAGGCCGAGAAGTACGTCGCGAGCGGGAGGCCCGTCTGGTCCGCGAACCGGTCGCCGCCGACCTCCGCCGCGAGCCGGTCGATGTGCTCCTGCGTGCGCGTGTCCTGCCACACGATGGCGTTCGCGACGGGCCGGCCCGTCCGACGGTCCCACACGACCGCCGTCTCGCGCTGATTCGTGACCCCGATCCCGGCGAGGTCGCCGGCGCCCAGCCGCGCGCGCGAGAGCGCCGACGCGACGACCCACTCGGTGTTCGTCCAGATCTCCACGGGGTCGTGCTCGACCCATCCTGCACGAGGGAGGATCTGCGCGTGCTCCCGCTGGGCGGTCGAGACGATCGTGCCTCCCGCGTCGAACACGATCGCCCTCGTCGACGTCGTCCCCTGGTCGATCGCCAGCACATGGTCGGCCACGGCGCCTCCTCCTCGTCGAGAGCGCCCGCTCGGGCGACTGGCGTCAGGCTATCGCGAGGTGGAAACGGATGCCGCGTCCGGCCACGCCGGATCGGCGCCGTGCACCCGCGCGAGCGCGCGCTCGACCTCGGCCTGACGCGTCCGGACGCTCCACCCGAGGACGGGCGCCACGGCGTCCGCCACCTCGGCGGCGACCTCGGCGGTCGCGGCGCCGATGAACGCGATGCTCGTACGGCGCATGAGCAGGTCGTCCAGGTGCACGACGTCCTCCGTGCGGGCGAGATGGCGCAGCTCGGCGGTCGAGTACTCCGGAAGTGTCCGCAGCGGCTCGTCGTCGTCGTCGACCGCGATCGCCTCGATGACGTCGGCCGCGACGGTGCCGTACCGGTCGAGCAGGATCGCCGCGCGCTCGACGCCGAATCCGCCCTCGTGCGCCGCGAGCCACTGGCGGCGCGCCGGCTCGGTCGTGGGGTACCCGCGTCCGCCGCCGATGGGCAGCTTCTTCGTCGAGCGCACGCGCGACAGCGACAGCTGCGCGAGCGTCCGGTCGGCGAGGTGCTCGGCCGAGGCGCGGAACGTCGTCCATTTGCCGCCCACGAGGCTCAGCACCGTGGTGCCGGGGCTCCCCTCGAGCGGCGCCGCCTCGACGCGGTAGTCGCGCGAGACGAACCCGGGTGCCACGCCGCCGTGGCCCGGCAGGGGCCGGACACCCGCGAACCGGTAGACGATCTGCGATCGGTCGACCGGGATGCCGGGCAGGATGTGCCCGATGAGCGCGATGAAGTAGTCGACCTCCTCCTCGGTGCACACGATCGGGTCGTCCATGTCGTGCTCGAGGTCGGTCGTGCCCACGAGGACGCGTCCCTTGAGGGGGTAGATGAGCACGATGCGCCCGTCGCGGTGCTCGAAGAACAGCTCGCGGCCGCCCGTCGCCTCGAGGAGCTCGGCGTGGTCGAGCACGATGTGCGACCCTTTCGTGCCGCCCATGAAGGACGTCGGATCACCGAGGGCCGCGTTGGTCAGGTCGGTCCACGGCCCCGAGGCGTTGATGACGACGGATGCCGAGAACCGCGTCTCGTCGCCGGTCTCGAGATCGCGCAGCACGACGCCGCCGTCGGCGACGCCGACCGCCGCCGTGTAGTTGGCCGCGCGGGCGCGGCCGCGGCCGGCGGCGCGTGCGTCGCTCAGGATGTCGATCGCGAGCCGCTCGGGGTCGTGGAGCGAAGCATCCCAGTACGTCGCCGTGTACTTGACCCGGGGGTTGAGCCGGGGGAACCGCTCGAGCGAGCGCGCGCGACCCTCGAAGCTGTGCCGCGGAACGCGCCCGCCGCTCCGGGAGAACGAGTCGTAGATGACGAGGCCGACTTTGATGAGCAGCGCGCCGCGCTCACGGGTCTTGGAGCCGCCGTGGCGGAGGAAGCGCAGCGGCGCGCTCAGGACGCCCGAGAAGGTCGTGAAGATGGGGATCGTGGTCTGCAGCGGCCGGACGAAGTGCGGTGCGAGCCGGAGGAGGGCGTTGCGTTCGGTGACGGCCTCGTGCACGAGCCGGAACTCGCCGTTCTCGAGGTACCGGATGCCGCCGTGGATCATGTGGGACGACGACGCGGACGCGCCGGAGACGTAGTCGGCGCGCTCGACGAGCGCGACATCCAGTCCCTGAAGGACGAGATCGCGGAACGTGGCCAGCCCGTTGATGCCCCCGCCGATGATGAGGACGTCTGCGGACGGGCGCGCCGCAAGTGCCTCGAATCCGGATCCCCCATCACGCATGCCCGGTGCCTCCTTCCTCCAGGCTACGTCTCCCCGGCGACACCGGGGCCCGTGGCGCGGGCATGTCCCATGTTCCCCACAGCCGGCGTCCAGCCGGTCACGCGCCGGTGAACGACAGACTTCCCCGCGCCGTCTCTCTCCGTCATGGAATGAATCATCCACGGGCGCGTTTACTACACTCGAGAGCATCGACGTGCTCCGGGGTCGGTGAGAATCCGAACCGGCGGTGACAGTCCGCGAGCCCTGGCCTCCGCTCCCTTCCGGGAGCGAGCCGGGGCCGATCCGGTGGAAATCCGGAACCGACGGTGATGCAGCATCCAGTGCTGCTAGTCCGGATGGGAGGCAGCACGGGCGAAGCGGCGTATGCCGTCGTTCGCCCTTGCCCGGACTCGCGGAACAGGCAGGGAAGCGGATGACGGTCACCGAGGCGGAACGCGACGCCATGCGGCGCGCGCTCGCACTCGCGCTCAACGGACCGCGCGGCATCAACCCGCAGGTCGGCGCCGTCCTGCTCTCGCCGGACGGGCGCGTCCTCGCCGAGGGGTGGCATCGCGGCGCGAGCACTCCGCACGCCGAGGTCGACGCGCTCTCCAAGCTCTCGCCCGAGGCCGTGCGCGGGGCGACGGCCGTCGTGTCGCTCGAACCCTGCAACCACACGGGTCGCACCGGCCCCTGCGCAGAGGCGCTCATCGCGGCAGGCGTCTCGCGCGTCGTGTACGCCGTCGACGACCCGGGCGATCACTCGTCCGGCGGCGCCGACCGCCTGCGGGCCGCGGGCGTCGAGGTCGTGCCCGGACTCTTCGCCGACGAGGGGGCAGAGCTGCTGGAATCCTGGCTCACCGTGCAGCGGCTCGGCCGGCCGCACGTCACCGTCAAGTGGGCGCAGAGCCTCGACGGCCGGGCCGCGGCATCCGACGGCACGAGCCAGTGGATCACAGGGCCCGAAGCGCGCGCGGACGTGCACCGCCGGCGCTCGGCGGCGGACGCGATCGTCGCCGGGATCGGGACGGTCCTCGCCGACGATCCCGCCCTGACGGCTCGGGATGCCGCGGGCGGCCTGCTCCCCGACCAGCCTGTGCCGGTCGTGCTCGGCGCACGCCCGGTGCCCGACGGGGCGGCCGTGCGACAGCATCCGCTCCCGCACCTGCAGTACGACGGACGGGACCTGCGCGCGGTCCTGGGCGACCTGCGCGAGCGCGGAGTGCAGCGCGTCTTCGTCGAGGGCGGACCCGTCGTCGCGAGCGCGTTCCTGCGCGACGGCATCGTGGACGAGGTGCTCGCGTATGTCGCCCCCGTGCTCATCGGCGGCGACCGGCTCGCGGTGGGCGACGTCGGCGTCGGCACGATCGGCGACGCGCAGCGACTGGATGTGAAGGCCGTCGAGCGGCTCGGCGAGGACCTCCTGGTCATCGCGACACCCCGCCCACGGCCGGCCGTGGTCGCGGGGCACCGCTCGGACGCAGGTGAAAGGGTCGCGGCGCATCGCTCCGACGCAGAACAAAAGGGAGACCGCTGATGTTCACGGGAATCGTCGAAGAGATCGGCGAAGTGACGGATGTCGTGCCGTCGGGCGACGGCGTCAGGCTCACGGTCCGCGCGCCCAAGGCCGTCTCGGACGCCGGGCACGGCGATTCGATCTCGGTCAGCGGCGTGTGCCTCACGGTGGTCGACCAGGGCGACGACTGGTTCACCGCCGACGTCATGAAGCAGACGCTCGACATGTCGACGCTCGCCGGGGTCACCGCGGGACGGGCGGTCAACCTCGAGCGCGCGACCCGAGCGCACGGGCGCCTGGGCGGCCACATCGTGCAGGGCCACATCGACGGCACGGGCGAAGTGCTCGAAGTGCGCGACGGCGCGCAGTGGCGCGTCGTGCGGGTCGCGGTCCCGGCGCACCTCGCACCGCTCGTCGTCGACAAGGGCTCGATCGCGATCGACGGCGTCTCGCTGACAGTGAGCGCCGTGTCTCCCGCCGGGGTTGCGACCCAGTGGCTCGAGGTCTCGCTCATCCCCGAGACCCTCGCCGCCACGACGCTCGGCGCGCGGCACGCGGGCGACCGCGTCAACCTCGAGACCGACATCCTGGCGCGCCACGTGCAGCGCCTGCTGTCGTTCACGGCACCGGCCGCCCCCGCGCTCCGCGAGGCCTCGTTCGCGGGGCCCGCTGCACCTGCGGCACCCACGACACCCGACATCCCGGCGGCCGATGCCGCCCTTGCCCACCTCGCGGTGGATGCCGCGACCACGGAAGGAGGCTCCCGATGAGCCTTGCCACGATCCCCTCGGCCCTCGAAGCGCTCCGCGCCGGGCGGCCCGTCATCGTCGCGGACGATGAGAACCGCGAGAACGAGGGCGATGTCGTCCTGTCCGCCGAGCTCGCGACCCCCGAGTGGGTCGCGTGGACGGTCCGCTGGTCCAGCGGCTTCATCTGCGCGCCCATGCCGGCCGAGTGGGCCGACCGCCTCGACCTGCCGCCCATGGTCGCGGTCAACGAGGACGCCCGCGGCACCGCGTACACCGTGAGCGTCGACGCGGCCGACCGCCAGTCGACCGGCATCAGCGCGTCCGACCGCGCCCACACGCTCAACGTCCTCGCCGACCCGGCGTCGACGCCGTCCAGCGTCATCCGCCCCGGCCACATCCTCCCGCTGCGCGCCGTCGAGGGCGGCGTGCGCGAACGCGGCGGCCACACCGAGGCCGCCGTCGAGCTCATGCGCCTCGCAGGTCTCAAGCCCGTCGGTGCGATCGCCGAGGTCGTCGCCGAGGACGGCTCGATGATGCGACTTCCGGGCCTCATCGAGCTCGGCGCGCGCGACGACGTTCCCGTCATCACGATCGAGCAGCTCATCGCCTACCTTCAGGAGAACGAGCCGCTCGAGGCTCCCGCCCACGCCGCGCACAAGCGCCGCGTGAGCCTGCGGGCCGAGGCCAACGTCCCGACGGCGCACGGCCACTTCCGCTTCCTCGCCTACAAGGACCGCGTCACGGGCACCGACCATGTCGCGGTCGTCTCGGGCGAGCTCGACGACGCGCCGCTCGTGCGCGTGCACTCCGAGTGCCTGACGGGTGAGGCCTTCGACTCGCTCAAGTGCGAGTGCGGTCCGCAGCTGCAGGCCGCGCTCGACGCGATCGAGCAGGACGGCGGCGTCGTCATCTACATGCGGGGCCACGAAGGCCGCGGCATCGGCCTCATCAACAAGCTCCGGGCGTACAGCCTGCAGGAGCGCGGCCTCGACACCGTCGACGCGAACCTCGCGCTGGGCCTGCCCGCCGACGCGCGCGACTACGCGGCGGCGGCCGGCATCCTCGCCGACCTCGGCGTCGACAAGGTGCGCCTGCTCACGAACAACTCCGACAAGGTCAAGCAGCTGCGCGAGTTCGGACTCGACATCGTCGAGCAGGTGCCGCTCCTGGTCGGCGTCGGACCCAACAACCACCAGTACCTCGCCACGAAGCGGGACCGGATGGGCCACATCATCGACGAGCAGGAGCTCAGCGATGCCCTCGCGCAGATGAGGGAGTCGCACCTGGCAGGAGGAAGCAACGCATGAGCGGCAAGGGAGCGCCGATCGTCGGCGGAACGGACGCGTCGGGACTCGACGTCGTCGTGATCGCCGGCACATGGCACGACGTCATCACGGACGGCCTCATCGCGGGCGCCGAGCGCACGCTCGAGGCGTCCGGGGCGTCGTGGCGGCTCGTCCGCGTGCCCGGATCCTTCGAGCTGCCCGTCGCGGCCAAGGCGGCGCTGGATGCCGGCGCCGACGCCGTCGTGGCACTCGGCGTCATCATCCGCGGCGGCACTCCGCACTTCGAGTTCGTCTCGAACGCCGCGACCGACGGCCTCACGCGCGTCGCGCTGGACACCGGCAAGCCGGTCGGGTTCGGCGTGCTGACCCTCGACGACGAACAGCAGGGCATCGACCGCGCGGGTCTGCCCGGTTCGAAGGAGGACAAGGGCGCCGAGGCCGCGGATGCGGCGATCCGCACGGCGCTCGTCCTGCAGGAGCTGCGCGCGGCGCAGAAGCGTCCCGCCGGGTTCTGACAGCCGCCGACGAGCCCTTCGTGCCCTCAGATCCGGGCGCGGCGCCTTCTGCTTCGACGTCGTGACATCTCCCAACCTTCAGTAGTACGTAAGGTACGCTGAACGCATGGAAATCCTGCGCCATGTCGTCGTCCTGATCCACCTCGTCGGCTTCGCGCTGCTGTTCGGCGCGTGGGCGGTCGAGGTCGTCAACGGACGCCACCACATCACTCGTCTCATGAACTGGGGCCTCGCGGTCGCCGGCCTCGCTGGCCTCATCCTCGCTGCGCCGTGGGGCATCTCGTACGAGCTCAACTACGTCAAGATCGGCATCAAGCTGCTGATCCTGATCATCATCGGCGCCCTCCTCGGCATCGGCGCCGGCCGCCAGCGCAAGAACGGCGCGGTCCCGCCCGCGATCTTCTGGTCGATCGGCGTCCTGACGCTCGCCAACGCGGCCATCGCCGTGATCTGGCGCTGACCTTCCCCCGTCCGACGAGAGCGGATGCCGCGACCCGGAGTCGCGGCATCCGCTCTTCTCGTCCACTCGTCACACGGCGAAACTCGACCATTGCTCCGTGGCCGGGCGCTCGTAGTCTGAACCGGCGCGGCGGGCGCGGGTGAGGAGACGGGCATGTCGGCGAAGGTCGTCCTGGACTGGTTCCTGCCGCTCACGGGCGACTCGCGCACGAACCTCGTGCTCGGCGGCGCGACCGACAGCGATCCGGCGCGGCTCGGCGCGGCATCCCGCCCGCCCGAGCTGCCATACCTCACCCAGATCGCGCAGGCCGCCGAGTACCTCGGCTTCGAGTCCGTGCTCATCCCGACCGGCGGCGGCAATCAGGAGAGCTGGACGATGGCCACGGCCCTCACCCAGCACACCCGCCGGCTCGAGTACCTCGTGGCGGTGCGGCCGGGGCTCGTGTCGCCGACGCTGCAGGCGCAGGTGACGGCGACGTTCCAGAGCGTGAGCGAGGGACGCCTGCGCATCAACGTCGTCGCGGGCGGAGAGGACGCCGAACAGCGCAGGTTCGGCGACCGTCTCGGCCACGATGGCCGGTACGCGCGCGCCGCCGAGTATCTCGAGGTGGTGCGGCGCCTGTGGACGGGCGAGGTCGTCACGTATCGCGGCGACTACTTCGACATCGAGTCGGCCTTCATCCCGCCGATCGCGAAGGTGCCCGAGATCTACCTCGGCGGGTCGTCGGATGCCGCGATCGACGTCGCGGCCGAGCACGCCGACGTCTACCTCACGTGGGGCGAGCCGCCCGCGCAGGCGGGCGAGAAGATCGCACGCGTCGCCGACCGGTCAGCGTCCCGCGGACGGAAGCTGCGGTACGGCATCCGTCTGCACGTGATCGCGCGACCGACGTCGGACGAGGCGTGGGCGATCGCCGACGCGCTCGTGGCGGGGCTCGACCCCGCGGTGGTCGCGAACCGTCGTGCAGCCTTCGCCGCGTCGGGGTCGGTCGGGCAGCAGCGCCAGTTCGCCCTCACGAACGGCGGCACGTCTCGGGCCGAGCTCGAGATCCATCCGGGCTTGTGGGCCGGAGCCTCGCTCGTGCGCGGCGGGGCCGGCACGGCGCTCGTGGGCAGCTACGCCGAGGTCGCGGGGCTCATCGAGGAGTACCGCGCGGTCGGGTTCGGAGAGTTCGTCCTGTCGGGATACCCGCACCTCGAGGAGGCGTACTGGTTCGCCGAGGGCGTGCGGCCAGAGCTCGCGCGGCGCGGGCTCCTCTGAGCCTCAACGACCGCACCACATCGCCGGGGATAGCCACAACGTCGGACCGACACGCCGTGCACGCGTCCTGCGCTGTGGTTATCTGCGACGTGGTGGCGCGCGGGCGGCGGGCACGCGGAAGCCCGGGACGTTTCGTCTCGCTTCGCTCGCTCAACGACCGGTGGCCATGATCTCGGTCGTTGAGCGAGGAGCGAAGCGACGAGACGAAACGCGCGAGCCGCGCAGTCACGTCAGTCCAGGAAGAGGGCGCGGAGCCGCTTCGTCGTGAAGACGAGGCCGATCGCGATCATGACGAGGTAATACACGACGTGCCAGATCATGTCGGGGGTCATGACGCCCGTGGTGAGCCCGCGGACGAGTTCGACACCGTGCCACAGCGGGAAGACCATCACGATCGTCTGCACCCACTCGGGGTACACCGTGATGGGGTAGAGCGTCGCCGAGAAGAGGAACATCGGCAGCAGGACGAAGTTGATCCAGTCCATCTGCTGGAAGGTCTTCATGTAGCTCGTGACGGCCATGCCGAGCGCCGCGAAGCCGAAGGCGATGAGCAGGACGGCGGGGATCGCGAGGATCGCCGTCGGGGCGAGATTGAGCCCCAGGATCTGCATGATGATCATGAAGCCCGTCGCGTACAGCAGGCCGCGCAGCAGCGCGTAGAGGATCTCGCCGAGCGCGACATCCAGCGGTCCGAGGGATGTCGCGAGCATGCCTTCGTAGAGCTTGCCGTAGTTGAGCTTGAAGAAGACGTTCCACGTCGAGTCGTACAGCGCGCCGTTCATCGCGGAGGTCGCCAGGAGCGCGGGCGCGATGAACGCCGCGTACGGCACCTCGACGCCGGCGGACGTCTCGACATCGCCGATGAGGGCCCCGAGGCCGAGCCCCATCGAGGCGAGGTAGAAGACGGGCTCGAAGAACCCGGAGAGCACGACGACCCAGCTCGACGACCGCGCCGCGACGAGCCCCCGCTGCACGACGGCGCCCGGGTTGCCCGCCCACAGCGCGCGCACGCCGCCGCGGCGGGTGACAGCATCCGTCGTCGTCACGGCCGTCATTTCGCGAGCCTCCTCGTGAAGACGCGTCGCGCGACCACGAAGCCGCCGATCGCGAGGACCAGCAGGTAGGCGAGGTGAACCCACGCGAGGGGCTCGTCCGCCCACGACCCGTAGGTCACGATGCGCCCGAGCTCGGACGCGTGCCACAGCGGCGAGATCCAGCCGATCCACTGCAGCCACAGCGGGAGGTTGATCAGCGGATAGAACGTGCCCGAGAAGAGGAACATCGGCATGAAGACGAACCGCTGCACGAGCGCGAACTGGCCCTTGTCGTCTTCGAGCGACGCCGCGTAGGCCATGAGCGGGATGCCGAATGACAGGCCCGCGAGGACTCCGATCGGGATCATGAGCCACGCCGTGCCGGGCGATGTCTCGCCGGGGTGCAGCCACGCGAAGAAGATCCAGATGAAGAGGTAGTAGAGCCCGACCGTGAGCAGCATGCGCGCCGCCGCCCCGACCACGACGCCGGCCGCGATCTGCGGCGACGACAGGGCCGAAGCGTTGAACCCGAAGAAGTAGCGGCGCCACTTGAAGCCCGCCATGACGGGATACGTGAACTCCTCGGATGCGACCGAGATCGCCGCCGTCATGAGGAGGGCCGGCGCGACGAACAGGAGGTACGGCACCTCCATGCCGCGGTCGTCGACGGGCGCCTGGATCAGCGCCGCGAGGCCGACGGCGAGTCCGAGGAGGTAGAGGATCGGCTGCCCGAGGGCTCCGACGATGATCGTCCAGCCGTATGCGCGCATCGCGCGGACCATGTGCTCCGTGACGTACCACGTGCCGAGCCGGCGAGGCTTGCGGCCCCACTCCATCGCCTCGTCGCGCAGCTCGTCGAGAGTCGGATGCTGTGCCGTGACGGCGGCAGCGGGCTCCGGCATCCGTCGTCCGACAGGGTCACCCAGCGGGTGCGGGTCGGAGGTCATTCGATGAGCGACCTTCCCGTGAGGCGGAGGAAGACGTCTTCGAGCGACGACCTACGCACGAGCGAGGTCACCGGCTCGAGGCCCTCGTGCACGATGCGCTCGAGCGCCTGCTCGCCGTTGGCTGTGTAGATGAGGATGCGGTCGGGCAGCACCTCGACACGGTCGCCGATGCCCTGCAGCTGCGCCGCGACCTGCTCGTTGCGGTCTGACCCGAAGCGCACCTCGAGCACCTCGCGGCTGGAGTGCTCGCGGATGAGCGATGCCGGAGTCCCCTCGGCCATGATGCGACCCTTGTCGACGACGATGAGCCGGTCGCAGAGCTGCTCGGCCTCGTCCATGTAGTGGGTCGTGAGGACGAGGGTCGTGCCGCGCTCCTTGAGCCGGAAGAGGCGGTCCCACAGGACGTGGCGCGCCTGCGGGTCGAGGCCCGTCGTGGGCTCGTCGAGGAGCAGGATGCGCGGGTCGTTGATGAGCCCGCGGGCGATCGTGAGGCGCCGCTTCATGCCGCCGGAGAGCTGGTCGACCTTGCTCTTCGCCTTGTCCTCGAGCGCCGCGAAGGCGAGCAACTCGTCGGCCTTCTCGTGGCACACCTTGCCGGGCAGGCCGAAGTAGCGGCCGTAGATGTAGAGGTTCTCGCGGGCGTTGAGTTCGCCGTCGAGGTTGTCCTGCTGGGGCACGACGCCGAGGCGCGAACGGATCTCGGGACCGTAATGGTCGGGGTCGAGCCCCAGGATCGACAGGTCCCCGCGCGTGCGCGTCGAGACGGCGCCGATCATCTTCATCGTCGTGGACTTGCCCGCGCCGTTGGGGCCGAGGAGCCCGAACGACTCGCCGGGCGCCACCTCGAACGACAAGCCGTCCACGGCGAGGAAGTCCGGCTTGCCCTTGACCTTGTAGGCCTTCACGAGGTTCTTGGCTTCGATGACAGGGGCAGGCACCGGACAACCCTATCCCCGGGCACGGACAGCACGGCCTCGGAGGGGTGTACCCGACCGAAGGGATTGTCCCCTTCGGGAGGACGGATGCTGTCAGCCGGCCCTCCCGAACGGCACAAGTCCTCTCGAACAGCCACCGCCCGTCAACCCAAGTTGACAGCATCCGCGGCTGTCAACTAAGGTTGACGCTCATGAGCGACGACATCCGCACCGCCATCGCCTCGGCACAGGGCGGCGATCCGCTGCCGGAGCTGCGGCGGCTGCGCGCTCTGCACGCCGAGCTGGCGCGCGCCGAGGCCGAGCAGGTGCGGCGCGCGCGGGGCCTGGGCTTCTCATGGGTGGCGATCGCCGACGCCCTCGGAGTGAGCAGGCAGGCCGTCCACAAGAAGTACGGTCGAAGGTAGGGCCGATCGCCCGCCTCCTCCCGCAGAGAACGAACAGGGAACACCCATGTCCACGACGACATCCCCCGCCCGCGGACGCCGCGGCCGTCGCGCACCCCAGGACGGCCCGCGCGCGAGCCTCAAGCAGCTCGTCCCGTTCCTCCTCGAGCACAAGCGCGTGCTCATCGTCGTCGCGATCCTGAGCATCATCGGCGCCGTGGCGGTGCTGGCTCAGCCGCTCTTCGTCGGAGTCCTCATCGGACGCGTCGAGGCCGGCGAGCCGCTCGGCATGCTCGTGTGGGGTATCGTCGCTCTCGTCATCGCGGCGTCGCTCATCGGCGGGTACCAGCACTTCCTGCTGCAGCGCACCGGCACCGCCGTCGTGTACTCGTCGCGGCGCAAGCTCATCGGCCGCATTCTTCACCTGCCGATCGGCGAGTTCGACGCGCGCCGCACGGGCGACCTCGTCTCGCGCGTCGGCACCGACACGACGCTCCTCTACGCCGTCCTGACGCAGGGGCTCGCGGATGCTGTCGGCAACTCCCTCGTCTTCCTCGGCGCCCTCGTCGCGATGGCGCTGATCGACCCGGTCCTGCTCGGGCTCATCGTCCTCGTGATCGGCGTGTCGATCGCTGTCGTGACGGTGCTGAGCGGCCGCATCCGTCAGGCCACGGCCGACCAGCAGGAGCGCGTGGGCGAGCTCGCCTCGGGCGTCGAGCGCGCCGTCGGCTCGATCCGCACAGTGCGCGCGGCGGGTGCGAGCGACCGCGAGGAGGCGGCGATCGCCGGTCTCGCGCAGGACGCCTACGCACAGGGCGTCCGGATCGCGAAGGTGTCGGCGCTCGTCGTCCCGATCGCGAACATCGCGCTGCAGGTGTCGCTCCTGGTCGTGCTCGGCGTCGGCGGCCTGCGCGTCGCGGCGGGCGCGATCCCGGTCGCGGCGCTCGTGACCTTCGTCATGTTCCTGTTCCTGCTCATCGCGCCGCTCGGCTCGTTCTTCGGGGCCATCACCTCGGTCAACCAGGCGCTCGGCGCGCTCGGACGCATCCAGGAGATCATGGACCTCCCCACCGAGACGCAGCGCGACGCCGAGATCGCGGCGCGGGTCCGGGATCGCGCATCTTCCGAGACGAGGACATCTTCCGAAACGAGGACGGATGTTGTCACCTCGGTCCTCGATTCGGGAGATGTCCTCGATTCAGGAGGCCGGGCCGCGGCGATCGAGTTCCGCGACGTGCGCTTCCGCTACCCCGAGGCCGTCGTCGCCGCCCGGCGCAAGGCGGAGGACGCGGCCCTCGCCGCCCTCGAGGACGCCCACGTCGACAAGTCCGTCGCGGACGACCTGCGCCGTCTCGCCGAGGGCGACGGTGCATCGGCGCCTGAACAGCTGGATGCGGAGCATGAGGTGCTGCGCGGTGTCTCGTTCTCGGTGCCCCGCGGGGCGCGAGTCGCGCTCGTCGGGCCGTCCGGCGCGGGCAAGAGCACCACCCTCGCGCTCATCGAGCGCTTCTACGACCCGACCGACGGGGCCGTGCTGCTCGACGGGCAGGACGTCCGCGCGCTCGACCGCGGCGCGCTGCGCGCACAGCTCGGCTACGTCGAGCAGGATGCTCCGACCCTCGCCGGCACGATCGCCGAGAACCTGCGCCTCGCCTCCCCCGAGGCATCCGCCGACGACTGCGAGCGGGTCCTGCGCGCCGTCAACCTCGGCGAAGTGCTCGAGCGGAGCCCGCTCGGGATCGAGGCGCCCGTCGGCGAGAGCGGGGTCATGCTCTCCGGCGGCGAGCGCCAACGCCTCGCGATCGCGCGGGCCCTGCTGGCGGCTCCCCCGATCCTGCTCCTGGACGAGTCGACGTCGTCGCTGGACGGCCTCAACGAGCAGCGCATGCGCGACGCGATCGACGCCGTCGCGACGGGCCGCACGCTCGTCGTGATCGCCCACCGTCTCTCGACGGTCGTCGACAGCGACCACATCGTCGTGATGGACCACGGGCGCGTCGTCGGCCAGGGCACGCACTCCGAGCTCGTCGAGACCACGCCGCTCTACCGCGACCTCGCCAGGCACCAGCTGCTCGTCTGAGCGTCGCGGCGAGATCCGGGCGGGACCGGACTACCGTGGGCCGGGATGGCAGACTTCGAAGCCGCCTCGGAACACCTCATCGCGTACCTCGCGCCGCGGGAGGGTTCGTGGTGGGTCAAGTCGCTCCGGTCGCTCGCGACGATCGCCGCCGGGCTCATGACCCACGATCTCGAGTCGGGGCCGTCCGTCACCGACCTCGTCGTCATGCGCAAAGACACCGGCAGGCCCGTCATCCGGATGTCGGCCGGCACGCTCGCCGAGGCGAGCGATCTCCTCCGGCGCGTGCGCGACGACCTCGACACGATGCGGGTGGAGGAGTTCGTCCTGAAATGGCGCCGCGAGTGACGGCAGGGCACGGATGCTGCGCGCCCGGTGAAGCCGGGAACAGCGGATGCCGGCGCACGGCGTGGCGCCTCGACAAGCCCGGCCCGCAGCGGCGGCCGCCCCTCGCATCCAGAACGACGGATGCCCCGGCCCACCGCTGAGGTGGGCCGGGGCATCCGGAACCGCGCTGGGGCGCGATCAGTCCTTCGAGACCTCCGCGAGGTCCTGCTCCGTGAGGTGCGCCATCTTGCCCGCCGCGAGCCCGCGCCCGACCGATTGGCCCTGCAGGACCGCGCCCAGATCGAGGCCCGTCGCGGCCTTGACGCTCTCGAACGTCGCGGTGAGGCCGGCCGACTGCTCGCGCGCGAGGTGGGTCGACGCGCTGTCGCCGCCGATGAGGGTGATGCTCCCGACGCGCTCGTAGCCCTTGGCGAACTCGGCCATGAGCTGCGGCAGCTGCGAGACGATCTCCTTCGCGAGGATCGCGTCCTGGTTCTCGCGGAGCGCGGCCGCCTCGGCCGCGATCGCCTCCGCCTTGGCCGTTCCGACGAGCTTGACCGCCTCGGCGTCGGCCTCGGCCTTGGCCTTCACGGCATCGGCCTCGGCCTGCGCCTTGGCCTTGACGGTGGCCGCATCGGCGGCCGCGGCCGCCTCGCGGGCCTCGGCCTGCTTGCGCAGCGCGTACGCCTCGGCGTCGGCCTGCTCCTGCGCCACCTGGCGATCGGCCTCAGCGCGCTTCTGGCGCGCGTAGGCCTCGGCATCCGCTTCTGACTGCTGGCGGTACTTCGCGGCGTCCGCGACCTTCTTGACCTCCGCGTCCAGGCGCGCCTGCGTGTTCTCGGTCTCCTGGATGAGGACGCCCTGCTCGGCCTGCGCGCGGGCGAGGTTCTCGGCCTGCTCGGCCTCGGCGTTGGCCCGGCCGACCTCCGACTTGGCGGCGGCGGTGTTCTTGTCGAGGGCCGTCTGCTCGATGAGGTTCGCCTCGTCGGTCGCGAGCTGGCGCTTCTTCACTTCGCGACGCGCGTCGATCCACGCGATCTCGGCCTCGCGCTTGACGCGCTCGACCTCCTTGGCGCCGAGGGCCGCGATGTAGCCGTTCGGGTCGGTGACGCCCTGGATCGCGAACGAGTCGAGGACGAGGCCCTGCGCGAGGAGCTCGCCCTTGATCCCCTCGGCGATCTCCTCGCCGAGCTTCTGGCGGTCCTGCATGACCTCCTCGACGCTGAGCTTCGCGACGACGCCGCGGAGCGCGCCCTCGAGCTGCTCGGTCGTGAACGTGTCGATGGCGTCGTCCTGAGAGGCGAAGCGCTCCGCCGCCCGACGGACGAGCTCGGGCTCCGAGCCGATCTTGACCAGCGCGACGCCCGCGAGGTGGATCGTGACGCCGTTGATCGTCTGCGCGACGGGCTCCATCTTGATCTGACGGGAGCGCAGCGACACCTTGTCGGCGCGCTGCGTGAGCTTGTTGACGAGCGCGCCGCCGCCGCTGATGACGGTCATCTTCGAGGCCGCGCCGTCGGCGCCCCGCTGCTTCTTGCCCACGATGACGATCGCCTCGTCCGCCTTGGGAACGAGGTACCAGGCTCGGAAGATCGCGAGCCCGATGAGCGCGATCACGACGACGGCGGCGATGCCGGCGGCGATGCCGACGATTCCGTACAGATCCATCTAGAGAGGTCTCCCAGTCAGGGCCCGTCCAGCACGGGCCGTCTGGGGAGTCTATGCGGACCTGAGGGTCCGCTGCGGCGCGGTCCGCGGCTCCGCGAGTCGTCCACGTCCGCCGTGGTCGCCTACCGCTCGCGAGACTGCAACGGGGCGCCGAGACTGCGGCGGCAGATTGCAGTCTCGACGCCCGGATGCAGTCTCGAGATGAAGAGGTGGAGAGCGAGGCTTCGGAGACGACGGATGCCCCGGCTCGCTGCACAGTGCGAGCCGGGGCATCCGGGGCGTGGGGTCAGCGCTGGGCGACCTTCAGGCGGTAGCGCAGCGCGGCGAGCTCGGCCTGGAGCGCGGCGGGCACGCGACCGTCGAACTGGGCGTAGAACTCCTCCGTGAGGTCGGCCTCGTGCTGCCACAGGGCGGGGTCGACGGCGAAGAGCTCGTCGAGGTCCTCCTGGGTGACATCCAGGCCCTCGAGGTCGAGGTCCTCGGTGCGCGGCAGGCGCCCGATGGGGCTGTCGGCGGCGGGGACCTGACCCTCGAGGCGACCGACGATCCACTCGATGACGCGCGAGTTGTCACCGAAGCCCGGCCACAGGAATCGGCCGTCCGAGCCCTTGCGGAACCAGTTGACCTGGAAGATCCGCGGCGCGCGGTCGAACCGCAGCTTCTGACCGACCTTGAGCCAGTGGCCGAAGTAGTCGGCCATGTTGTAGCCGCAGAACGGGAGCATCGCGAACGGATCGCGGCGCAGCTCGCCGACCGTGCCCTCGGCGGCCGCGGTGCGCTCCGACGAGATGTTCGAGCCCATGAAGACGCCGTGCGTCCAGTCGGTCGCCTCGACCACGAGCGGGACGTTCGTCGCGCGCCGGCCGCCGAACAGGATGGCGTCCAGCGGCACGCCCTGCGGGGCGGCCCAGTCGTCGGCGATCTGGGGGCACTGCGCCGCACTCACGGTGAATCGCGAGTTGGGGTGGGCCGCGGGCCGGCCCATCGCGGGCGTCCAGGGGTTGCCCTCCCAGTCGGTCAGGTGCGCGGGCGGCTCGTCCGTGAGTCCCTCCCACCAGACATCGCCGTCGGGTCGCAGCGCGACGTTCGTGAAGATCGTGTTGCCCCACAGGGTCTCGACCGCCGTCACGTTGGTCGACTCGCCCGTGCCCGGCGCGACGCCGAAGAAGCCCGCCTCGGGGTTGATCGCCCACAGGCGCCCGTCCTCGCCGGGACGCAGCCACGCGATGTCGTCGCCGAGCGTCTCGACGCGCCAGCCCGGGATCGTCGGGCGCAGCATCGCGAGATTCGTCTTGCCGCACGCCGACGGGAAGGCCGCGGCGACGTGGTACGCCTTGCCCTGCGGGTCGATGACGCGGATCAGCAGCATGTGCTCGGCGAGCCAGCCCTCGTCGCGGCCGATGACCGAGGCGATGCGCAGCGCGAAGCACTTCTTCGCGAGGATCGCGTTGCCGCCGTAGCCCGAACCGAACGACCAGACCTCGAGCGTGTCGGGGAAGTGCACGATGTACTTCTCGTCGTTGCAGGGCCACGCGGCATCCTGCTCGCCCGGCGCCAGCGGCGCACCGACCGAATGGACGGTCTTCACCCACGGCGCACCGCCGGCGATCTCGCGGAGGACGTCGACGCCGACGCGCGTCATGATGCCGATCGAGGTGACGGCGTACGCGCTGTCGGTGATCTGCACACCGATGTGCGACAGGGGGCCGCCGACGGGGCCCATCGAGAACGGCACGACGTACATCGTCCGTCCGCGCATGCTGCCCTTGAACAGCGGCGTGATCGTCGCACGGATCTCGGCCGGGTCGATCCAGTTGTTCGTGGGGCCTGCGTCCTCCGCGCGCTCCGAGGCGATGAAGGTCCGCGCCTCTGTGCGCGCGACGTCGCTCGGGTGCGAGCGGGCGAGGTACGAGCCGGGACGCCACTCCGGGTTCAGCTTGATGAGCTTGCCCTCGTCGACCATGCGACGCAGCAGAGTCTCGTTCTCCGACCGTGAGCCGTCGATCCAGTGCACGGCCGAAGGCTCGGTGAGCGCGGCGATCTCGTCGACCCACGCGACGAGCGCCGTCATGCCGTCACCTGCGATCTCAGGACGCGCGCCGGTCGTCGGCGTCGACGGGGCGGGCTGCGCCGTGGTGATCGGCGTGGGGCGGGTGAAGAGATCGGCGAGCGCCATGGTGGGTTTCCTCCTTGAAGAGCTGATCGCGTCGGGGCTGGCTCCCTTCCACCTTGGGCCGATCTCGCGAGGGATTATGTGCGTCATCCGCGTCAAGAAGTGCGTTTCTTTCGATATCCTCAAGGAATGCCTCCCACGTCACTCGAGCTGTCGACGCTCGGTCACCGGATCCGCCATCAGCGTGTGTCGCACGGGTTCACGCTGGACGAACTGGGTGAGAAGGTCGGGGTCGCGGGCAGCCAGCTGAGCCTCATCGAGAACGGCAAGCGCGAGCCGAAGCTGTCCCTCCTCCAGGCGATCGCCGATGTGACCGGCGTCGCCGTCGGGGACCTTCTGTCGAGCGAGCCGCCGAATCGGCGAGCCGCCCTCGAGATCGAGCTGGAGCGAGCGCAGGCGAGCTCGGTGTTCCGCCAGTTGGGCATCGCGCCCGTCAAGATCACGAAGGGCACGAGCGACGAGACGATCGAGTCGATCCTCGGGCTGCATCGCGAGCTGCAGCGACGCGAACGCGAGGCCATCGCGACGCCCGAGGAGGCCCGCCGCGCCAACACGGACCTGCGGCTGCGCATGCGCGACCGCAACAACTACCTCCCCGACATCGAGAAGCTCGCCGAGAAGCAGCTCAAGTCCGCCGGCCACGTGTCAGGCGCCCTCACGCACCGGACCGTCAGCATCATGGCCGAGCAGCTGGGCTTCGAGCTCATCTACGTCAGCGACCTGCCGCACTCGGCCCGTTCGGTGACCGACCTCGAGAACGGCCGCATCTACCTGCCGCCGGCGTCGATCCCGGGCGGCCACGGCCTGCGCTCGATGGCGCTGCAGGCCATGGCGCACCGACTCCTGGGCCACAAGCCGCCGACCGACTACGCGCACTTCCTCGAGCAGCGCCTCGAGATCAACTACTACGCCGCGTGCTGCCTCATGCCCGAGACGGCCTCGGTCGCGTTCCTGCAGCAGGCGAAGAAGGACCGCAATCTCGCCGTCGAGGACTTCCGGGACGCGTTCGGCGTGACGCACGAGGCGGCGGGCATGCGGATGACGAACCTCCTCACGCAGCATCTCGGCATCCCGCTGCACTTCCTGCGGGTCGACGGCTCGGGTGCGATCTCACGCGTGTACGAGAACGACGACCTGCCCGTCCCGATGGACGTCACCGGGTCTGTCGAGGGCCAGATCGTGTGCCGCCGGTTCCTCGCGCGCTCGGCGTTCGAGGAGCAGAACCGGACCACCGAGCACTACCAGTACACCGACACCCCGGCCGGGACTTTCTGGTGCTCGACGCAGACGGGCACGACGTCGGCGGGAGAGTTCTCGATCACCGTCGGCGTGCCGTTCGACGACGCGCGCTGGTTCCGCGGCCGCGAGACGCAGAAGCGCGACGTCTCGCGCTGCCCTGACGAGGCATGCTGCCGGCGCCCCGCGTCGGATGCCGCCGAGCGCTGGGGCGGCAAGGCCTGGCCGAGCGCACGCGTGCACATGCAGATGTTCTCGCCGCTGCCCCGCGGAGCATTCCCGGGCGTCGACGACAACGAGGTGTACGCCTTCCTCGACCGTCACGTCTGACCCCGCGCAGCCTGTGGTCCCGGCCCCCGGTCGTTGAGCGAGGAGCGAAGCGACGAGACGAAACGCGTGAGCCGCGCGCAGGCGTTTCGTCTCGCTCCGCTCGCTCAACGACCGAGCCCGCGGGCGGCCGAGGGCTGGGCGACCTCGCAGCCCTAGGCCGTGATGAAGCGCTTGTAGCGGTCGAGCGCGGCGCCGATCTCGGCATCCGTCGCCGCCCCGGGCGCGAACAGCTCGGGGACCGGATCGTCGGTGTGACGGCCGACGGCGAGCGAATGCGTCCAGACTCCGACCGCCTCGCCGCGCGCGACGAGGATCGGCCGGTCGATGCCGCCCAGACCCGGCCCGACCGCCGCGAGGAATTCGGGCGCGCACGGCACCGTCCGGTCGGCGTACGAGAGGTAGTACTCCTCGAACGGCGGCAGCGCGACGACCTCGGGAGCATCCGGCGATCGGCGCGGCGCGGCCCCGGCGACGACGTACTGCGGCTCGGGCTCGTCATCGACGACTTTCAGGCGATCGGATGCTGTTTCCGCGGCTGTGCGCGAGACGCCGAGCGGCAGTCCCGACCACCACGCGAAGTCCCGCGCCCCCGCCGGTCCGTGCGACGCGATGTAGCGGACGAAGAACTCCGCGAGCGGGTCCGCGGGAGACGCCTGGTGGGGCGCCCACTCCTCCGCGAGCACCTGGAACTGCTCGCGCGTGGGCCCGGTCCTGCGCGGGACGACGCCTCCCTGACACACGACGCCGCGGACCGAGAGCGAGAACAGCACGTGGTAACCCCGCTGCCCGCGGGTCGAGACCCCGGCGTCCTCCCACACCGAGAACAGCTCCTTGCGCGTCAGGCCGTTGCCGCCGCGCAGGGCACCTCGCGCGATGCGCTCGGCGCGGGCGACCTCGTCCGCGTCGATCGTCTCCGCCCGGTGGACGTGCGCCACCTTCTGGAGCTGGCGCTCCCCTGTGACCGAGAGCACCCAGGCGAGGTCCTCCGCCGGGAGGATGTGGATCGTGCCGCGCATCGTCCACGACCGGATGATCTCGCCGCGGTCGAACGCGGCGTCCACATCGCGCGCCGTCGGCTCACCGCGAGTGCGTGCCGCGAGCGCCCACCGACCGCCCCAGAACTCCTGCCCCTGCGTCGTCAGCATGTGCCGCGCGGCCGCGGCGACCGTGGGCGCCAGGGCGCTCAGGCGGTGCGACTTCAGACGCGCGGCGCGTACGGCGGAGAGGTCCATCCCCTCATCCTGGCCGGACGACGCGGCGGCGACCACCGGTCGTTGAGCGAGGGAGCGCAGCGACCGAGACGTGCCTCGATACGGGCGCGGAGCGCCCTACTCGACAACCGGCGCGACCCACCGTGCAGGGCGGTTCGTCTCGCTTCGCTCGCTCAACGACCGGGTGGTGGTGGAGCGGTGATGGTCAGGCGAACGGGTTGGGCGTCAGGGTGTACTTGGTCTGGAGGTACTCGTGGATGCCTTCGAAGCCGCCCTCACGGCCCAGGCCCGACGACTTCCAGCCGCCGAACGGCGCCGCGGCGTTCGAGACGACGCCGACGTTGAGGCCCATCATGCCGGTCTCGAGGCGCTCGATCATGCGCTGCCCACGGGCGAGGTTCTCCGTGAAGACGTACGAGACCAGCCCGTATTCGGTGTCGTTGGCGATGCGCACGGCGTCGTCCTCGTCGTCGAACGGGATGATCGCCAGGACCGGCCCGAAGATCTCCTCCTGGAGGATCTCCGATCCCGGCCGCACGTCGGTCACCACGGTCGGCTGGTAGAACGTGCCGGGTCCGTCGACCGCGGAGCCGCCGGTGGTGACGGTCGCGCCGCGGGAGACAGCATCCTGAACCAGCTGCGAGGCCTTCGCGACGGCGCGGTCGTCGATGAGCGGGCCGATCACGACGCCGTCCTCCGTGCCGCGGCCGATCTTGAAGCCCTGCACCTTCTCAGTGACGCGGCGGGCGAACTCGTCTGCGACCGAGCGGTGCACGATGAACCGGTTCGCGGCGGTGCAGGCCTGCCCGATGTTGCGGAACTTCGCGAGCATCGCGCCGTCGACCGCCTTGTCCAGGTCGGCGTCATCGAAGACGACGAACGGCGCGTTGCCGCCCAGCTCCATGGAGGTGCGCAGGATGCCGCTCGCGGCCTGCTCGAGCAGCTTCACGCCGACGGGGGTCGAGCCCGTGAACGAGAGCTTGCGCAGGCGCGGGTCGCGGATGATCGGCTCGGACACGGCACCCGACGTCGACGTCGTGAAGACGTTCACGACACCCTTGGGCAGCCCCGCGTCCTCGAGCAGCTTCGCGAAGTACAGCGTCGTCAGCGGCGTCAGCTCAGCCGGCTTGATCACCACGGTGCAGCCGGCGGCGAGCGCCGGCGCGATCTTGCGGGTCGCCATCGCGAGCGGGAAGTTCCACGGCGTGATGAGGAAGCACGGCCCGACGGGATGTTGCGACACGATCATGCGGCCCGTGCCCTCCGGGTTCGCACCGTACCGGCCCTGGATGCGCGCGGCCTCCTCGCTGAACCAGCGCAGGAACTCGCCGCCGTACGCGACCTCGCCGCGCGCCTCGGCCAGCGGCTTGCCCATCTCGATCGTCATCAGCAGCGCGAACTCCTCCTTGCGCTCCTGCAGCAGGTCGAACGCGCGCCGCAGGATCTCGCCCCGCTCCCGCGCCGGTGTCGCCGCCCACGCCGGGAACGCCGCATCCGCGGCATCCAGCGCCGCCATGCCGTCGCCGGGCGAGGCGTTCGCGATCTCCTTGACGACCTCGCCGGTCGCGGGGTCGTAGACCTTCAGCGTCTTGCCGCCATCGGCGGCGAGCCACTCGCCGCCGATGAAGAGGCCATCGGGGACCTTCGCCAGCAGCTCGGTCTCGCGGTTCTCGCTCATGGGACTCCCTCGTCGTCGCCGCCCTCGCGGCGTGCTCGTCTCTCGTCTACGGCCGTCGCCTGCACCCATTCTCATGAGGCCGACGATGGCCTGCCTTCTCCGGTACGGCGATCAGAGGCATCCGATTCGCCGTCATGTACAACTCGATGCCACGCGCGTCGCGCCACCCTTCACTCGCGAGACTTCACGAATGTCACGCCCTGCGCGCCGAAGCGTGACATTCGTGAAGTCTCGCGAACAGGCAACGGCTCAGCGTGCGGCGACCGGAGCCTGCTGCGGCCGCAGGCAGCCGTCGAAGAACGCCGCGAGCTCGGCCGTCGCCTCCAGCGGCAGGACCGCCGCGACGTACTGGTCGGGCCGGACGACCACGACGACGCCGTCGCGCGAGAGCTCGCGCTCGGCGAAGATGTCGTCGTCACGCCACCCGTCGGGTCCCGCGGCGTAGACCTTCTCCCAGTCGGTGAGCCCGAGCGGGCCCGACTTCGGCAGGAACACCTCGGGCACGCGCGAGATGTCGACCTCCTCGAAGCGCTGCTGGTAGATCGCCTTGACGTCGAAGACGGCGTCCGGGTCGGCACCTTCGGGCGTGAAGCGCGAGAGCGGCGACTCGGGCGAGGCGAGCCACTCCGCGAACGTCCCGAGCGCCGAGGGCTCCCCCGCCGCAGACGCGTCGGCGAAGGCGTAGATCCGCCAGCGCCCGTCGGCCTTCGCGTGGTGCCCGAGGTGGATGACGTTGCCGTCGCACACTCGCGTGACCTCGACCGACTTGAACCGCTTGCCGAGCGAGAACCCGGTCGCGAGGGCCTGGTGGACAGCATCCGTCGTGATCGCGGACGGTCCGTACTGCGTCATGAACCCGGACGGGAACTCCGCCGTGCCGAGGTAGAACGTCGCGAGCTCCTGCGGGTCGGAGATCTCCTCGGGCTTGCGCGCCATGAGCGTCGACCACTCGCGGTCGAAGTCGATGAGCTGCTGGGCGACGGGCTGACGCTCGGCCGAGTAGGTCTCCAGGAGCGTCTCCGGTGCGAGGCCGGTCAGGACGTGCCCGAGCTTCCAGCCGAGGTTGAAGCCGTCCTGCATCGAGACGTTCATGCCCTGCCCGGCCTTCGCGCTGTGCGTGTGGCACGCGTCGCCGGTGAGGAAGACGTGCGGCGAGCGCCCGTCCTCGCCGGCGTCGTCGAAGCGATCGGTCACGCGGTGCCCGACCTCGTAGACGCTGTGCCAGGCGACCTGCTTCACGTCGAGCGTGTAGGGATGCAGGATCTCGTTGGCTCGGCGGATGATCTCGTCGATCGGCGTCGTGCGCACGTGGTGGGCGTCATCCTCCGCGACGGCGCCGAGGTCGATGTACATGCGGGAGAGGTAGCCGCCCTCGCGCGGGATGTGCAGGATGTTGCCCGCCTCGGAGTTGATGGCGCACTTGGTCCGCCAGTCCGGGAAGTCGGTGTTGACGAGCACGTCCATGACGCCCCACGCGTGCAGAGAGACTCCGCCGACGTGCTTGCGACCGATCGCCTCGCGCACACCGCTGCGTGCGCCGTCGCACCCCGCGACGTATCTGGCGCGCACGGTGCGCTCCTCGCCGGCCCGTGGGCCTGCCGTGTACCGCACGCGCACCTCGACGGGATGCTGTCCCTCGTCGTGGACCGTGAGCCCGAGGAACTCGATCCCGTAGTCGGGGACGATGCGCCCCGGCCCGTGCGCGGCGGCCTCGGCGAAGTAGTCGAGGACGCGCGCCTGGTTGACGATGAGGTGCGGGAACTCGCTGATCTTGAAGGCGTAGTCCTCCGTCCGCGCCGTGCGGACGATGTTGCGCGGGTTGTCGGGGTCGGGGCCCCAGAAGTTCATGTAGGCGATGTTGTACGCCTCGGCGACGATCCGCTCGGCGAAGCCGAACGCCTGGAAGGTCTCGACGCTGCGGGGCTGGATGCCGTCCGCCTGACCGAGCACGAGCCGTCCGTCGCGGCGCTCGATGATCCGCGTCACGACATCCGGGAACTGCGAGAGCTGCGCCGACAGGAGCATGCCCGCCGGGCCCGAGCCGACGATGAGGACGTCCATCTCGTCGGGAAGCTCGGCAGGGCGGTCGATGCCCGTGCCCGCGGCATCCTGAACCCTCGGCTCCCCCGAGACGTACCCATGGTGATGGAACTGCATCTTCGTCGATCCCTTCCTCGGACGGCTGTGTCGAGGTGTTGTCGTGCGAGCGATCGTGTTCTATATTCGAACACACCGTTCTACTATTGAACAGATCGTATACGAAGCGGATGCCGCTGCACAAGGCTGCGCCCCGCCCCTCCTTCGCGAGAACGCCCGTATGTCACCGAAAGGGGCCGTCCTGATGACACAAGCGCGTTCTCGCGAGGGGACACCCGGCGGCTCGGCCGGGTCGCAGACCCTGAGCCGCGGCATCCGGATCCTGGAGATCCTGGCGGATGCGCGCGAGCCGCTGTCGATCGACGAAGTCGCGCGGCGGCTCGGCGTGCATCGCTCGATCGCCTACCGGCTGCTGCGCACGCTCGAGGACCACGGGCTCGTCGTGCGCGAGGCCGACGGCCGCGTCGACCTCGGCGCGCGCATGGCCGCCCTCGCGGCCGGCGTCGCGCACGACCTGCAGGCCGAGGCCCTGCCCGAGCTGACGCAGGCGGCGAACGACCTGGGCATGACGTGCTTCCTGTCGATCCTCGACCGCGAGGAGTGCATCACGCTCGCGAGCGTCGAGCCGCGGCACGGCGTCGCGTCGGTCGCGCAGCGGCCCGGGACGCGGCATCCCGTCACGGTCGGCGCGCCGGGCAAGGCGATCCTGTCGCTCGCACCCGAGCCGTCCTGGCCGGAGGGCCTGGACGATGCGCATCGGGCCGACGTCCGCGTCGCGCGCGAGCGGGGGTGGGCGACGAGCCATGACGAGGTCATCGCGGGCCTGCGGTCGATCGCCGTGCCGCTGCGGCTGCCGAAGGGCGAGCGCGCGGCCGTCGCCGTCGTCTACCTCTCGGACCCCCACCCCGACGCCGACATCGCGGCGCGGCTCACGAGGGTCGCCGCGGCGATCACCTCCGCGATCGGCGGCTGAGGCGCGCGGAGTCAGCCCGCGGCCTCGACAGGTTCGGCGACCGGTTGGCGAGGAGTCGTCCCCGATGGGAGGAGGGATGCTGCGCCCGGCGCCTCCCGAAGGGGACGACACCTCGGCAAGGGGACGGCCGAAGGATCGAACTCAGCGCCTGGGAGGGCTGGGGTTCGACCCTTCGACAGGCTCAGGGATCGGGCCGTTCAGGCCTTCGAGAGGCCGTAGATGGGGCTCTCGGCCTGCTCAGCCTCGTGATCGGGGCCGAGCGGGATCCCCGAGCGATCGCGCAGCAGCAGCGTTGCGGCGAGGCCGACGAGGGTCATGCCCGCGAGGTACCACGTGACCGAGAGCGTCGAGCCGGTCGCCTGCACGAGCGCCGCCGCGATCATGGGGGCGAAGGCGCCGCCGAGGATCGCGCCGATCGCGTACGAGATCGAGACGCCCGAGAAGCGGATCGAGGCGGGGAACAGCTCGGAGTAGAGCGCGGCCTGCGGCCCGTACGTGAAGCCGAGCCCGATCGTGAGGATCGCGAGGCCGAGGAACAGCATCCCGATCTCTCCCGTGTTGACGAGGGGGAAGAGCATGAAGACGCCCGCGAGCTGCAGGATCCAGCCGACGATGTACGTCGAGCGACGGCCGACACGGTCCGAGACGAAGCCTGCCGCAAGCGTCGACAGGAGCCACGTGACGGCCGACGCCGCGACCGCCCAGAGAACCGGCGTGCGGTCCAGCGCGAGCGGGCCCTCGGGGTTCGTCGAGTAGTTCTGGATGTAGCCGCCCGTCGTCATGTAGCCGACGGCATTGTTGCCCGCGAAGACGAGGGCCGCGATGAGCACGAGGAGGGCGTGCTTCTTGAAGAGCTGGACGATCGGGGTCCGGGCCTCTTCCTTGCGCTCGGCGAGTTCGGTGAAGACGGGGCTCTCCTCGACGCGGCGGCGGACGTACCAGCCGACGACGATCAGCACGACACTGAGGAGGAACGGCACGCGCCAGCCCCACGCGAGGAACGCGTCGCCGGGCGCGATCATGGCCATGAGCGCCATGACGCCCGAAGCGAGCAGCAGGCCGAGCGGGACGCCGATCTGCGGCGACGCGCCGAACGCTCCGCGGCGCTTCCTGGGGGCGTGCTCGACGGCCATGAGGACCGCGCCACCCCACTCGCCGCCGGCCGACAGACCCTGGAGGATGCGCAGCAGCACGAGCAGGATGGGGGCTGCGATGCCGATCGCCTCGTACGTGGGGAGCAGGCCGATGAGCGCCGTCGCGAGACCCATGAGGATCAGCGTCCACATGAGGACGACCTTGCGGCCGTACTTGTCGCCGAAGTGGCCTGCGAGGAAGGCGCCGAGGGGGCGGAACAGGAAGCTGATGCCGACCGTCGCGAATCCGACCAGGATGCTGTTCGCCCCGAGCGGCGCGAAGAACAGCTGCCCGAACACGAGGCCGACGGCTGTGGCGTAGATGAAGAAGTCGTACCACTCGACCGTCGTGCCGACGACCGTCGCGAAGACGACCCGGCGCCGGTCGGTGCTCGTGGCAATCGTGCCCGTCGGGGTGAACCCCTCCGGCGCGGTGGCGTGGTCGCGTGTGCTCATTTCCGTGACTCCCTCGTCCGTGTCGACTTCTTCGTCGGAGGCTGTTGCCTTCGCTGCGACCGATGATATACGATTTCGGATACGACGCAAGAGCGAGGGAGCTCATGACCACTGACACCGACCCCCGGTTCGCCGGCCTTCCCGGCCGACCGGGCAAGATCATCGCGGTGCACCTGAGCTATGCCTCCCGCGCGGATCAGCGCGGCCGCCGTCCCGCCGATCCGTCCTACTTCTTCAAGCCGTCGAGCTCGGTCGCGGCATCCGGAAGCGTCATCGAGCGCCCCGCCGGCACCGAGCTGCTCGCGTTCGAGGGCGAGATCGCACTCGTCGTCGGAGCCGCCGCACGTCGTGTCGCCCTCGCCGACGCCTGGCGCCACGTCGCGTGGGTCACGGCGGCGAACGACTTCGGCCTCTACGACCTGCGCGCGGCCGACAAGGGCTCGAACGTCCGGTCCAAGGGCGGCGACGGCTATACGCCGATCGGCCCGGCGCTGATCGACGCGCGGGATGTCGACCCCGGCGCGCTGCGCCTGCGCACGTGGGTCAACGGCGAGCCCGTGCAGGACGACACGACGGCGGGCCTCATCTTCCCGCTCGCGCAATTCGTCGCCGACCTCTCGCAGCACTTCACGCTCGAGCCGGGCGACGTCATCCTCACGGGCACGCCGGCAGGATCGACGGTCGTCATCCCCGGCGACGTCGTCGAGGTCGAGGTCTCCGCCGGCGGCGTGACGTCCGGGCGCCTCGTGACGACGGTCGTGGAGGGCCCGGACGTCGCGTTCGACGCGGCGGTCGGCTCGCTGCCCGCCGTCGACGACACGCAGCGCGCCGAGGCGTGGGGATCGCGGGAGGCCGCCGGGCTGCCGGAGGCCCAGGCCACGGGCGCGGCACGCACCGCACTCTCCCCCGAACTTCGCGCCAAGCTCGAGCGCACACCCGTCGCGGGCCTCTCGCAGCAGCTGCGCAAGCGGGGTCTGAACAACGTCACGATCGACGGCGTCCGCGCGCTCACCCCCGGGGCCAAGATCGTCGGCACCGCCAAGACGCTCCGCTTCGTCCCGAACCGCGAAGACCTCTTCGCGTCGCACGGCGGCGGCTTCAACGCGCAGAAGCGGGCGTTCGACGGCGTCGGCGAGGGCGAGGTCATCGTCATCGAGGCCCGCGGCGAGACGAGCTCGGGCACGCTGGGCGACATCCTCGCGATCCGCGCCCACGCGCGCGGCGCCGCCGGGATCGTGACGGACGGAGGGGTCCGGGATGCCGAGGCCGTGGCATCCGTCGGCATCCCGGTGTTCTCGCAAGGCGCGCACCCCGCCGTCCTCGGCCGCAAGCACGTCCCGTGGGACCTCGACGTGACGATCGGATGCGGCGGCACGACCGTGCAGCCGGGCGACGTCGTCGTCGGCGACGCCGACGGGGTCATCGTCATCCCGCCCGCCCTCGCCGAGGAGGTCGCCGACGCGGCCCTCGCGCAAGAGGAGGAGGATGCGTGGATCGCGGAGCAGGTCGCGGCGGGGCATCCCGTCGAGGGCCTGTTCCCCATGAACGACGAGTGGAAGGCGAGGTACCGCGCATGGCAGGAGACGAAGTGACGACCCTTCGACAGGCTCAGGGACCGGGCGCGGCTCAGGCATCGGGCTCGAACGGGCAGAGCAAGTCGCAGCGCGCCTACCACTGGATCAAGGAGCGCATCGCGAACCAGGAGTTCACGCCGGGCTATCGGCTCGTGCTCGGCACGATCGCGGGCGAGCTCGACATGAGCGTCGTGCCGGTGCGCGAGGCGATCCGCCAGCTCGAGGCCGAGGGGCTCGTGATGTTCGAGCGCAACGTCGGCGCGCGGGTCTCGATGGTCGACGACACGCAGTACCGGTTCAGCATGCAGGCGCTGTCGATCCTGGAGGGTGCCGCGACCGCGCTGGCGGCCCGCCGGCTCACCGCCGACGACATCCGGCGAGCGCGCGCCATCAACGAGCTCATGATCGAGACGCTCGACCACTTCGACCCGCGCGCGTTCACGCGGCTCAACCAGGAGTTCCACGCGGCGCTGTTCGAGAAGACCGCCAACCCCCGCATGCTCGACCTCGTCGAGAACGAGTGGGCCCGCCTCGGGCACCTGCGCGACTCGACGTTCGCCTTCATCCCCGGCCGTGCGCAGGAGTCCGTGCGCGAGCACGAGAACATCCTGCAGCTCATCGAGAGCTCGGCACCCCTCGGCGAGATCGAGAAGGCGGCGCGACGCCACCGCTCGGCGACCCTCGACGCCTACATGATCCACGAGCACCCCGACGAGGCCCTCGGCCTCCCGGCATTCTGACCACCCCCGACGACGGAGGAGCACTCATGACCGACACCGCAACGCTCACGCAGCCGCGCCATGTGCCCGACGACCTGCCCACGCGCATCCAGCACTACATCGACGGCGAGTTCGTCGACTCGTCCGACGGCGACACGTTCGACGTGCTCGACCCCGTCTCGAACGAGGTGTACCTGCAGGCCGCGGCGGGCAAGAAGGCCGACATCGACAAGGCCGTCGCTGCCGCCCGGCGCGCGTTCACGGAGGGGCCGTGGCCCCGGATGCTGCCGCGCGAGCGGTCCCGGATCCTCCACCGGATCGCCGACATCGTGGAGTCCCGCGACGCGCGGCTGGCGGAGCTGGAGTCGTTCGACTCGGGTCTGCCGATCACGCAGGCGCTCGGCCAGGCGCGCCGCGCGGCGGAGAACTTCCGGTTCTTCGCGGACCTGATCGTCGCGCAGGCCGACGACACCTACAAGGTGCCGGGCCGGCAGATCAACTACGTCAACCGCAAGCCGATCGGCGTCGCCGGGCTCATCACGCCGTGGAACACGCCGTTCATGCTCGAGTCGTGGAAGCTCGGCCCCGCCCTCGCCACGGGCAACACGGCCGTGTTGAAGCCGGCGGAGTTCACTCCGCTGTCCGCATCGCTGTGGGCCGGGATCTTCGAGGAGGCGGGGCTGCCCCAGGGCGTCTTCAACCTCGTGAACGGGCTCGGCGAGGATGCCGGCGACGCGCTGGTGAAGCATCCCGATGTCCCGCTCATCTCCTTCACCGGCGAGTCGCGGACGGGGCAGATCATCTTCGGCAACGCGGCTCCGTTCCTGAAGGGCCTGTCGATGGAGCTCGGCGGCAAGTCGCCTGCGGTCGTGTTCGCCGACGCGGACCTGGACGCCGCCGTCGATGCGACGATCTTCGGCGTCTTCTCGCTCAACGGCGAGCGCTGCACGGCGGGGTCGCGGATCCTCGTGGAGCGCGCGATCTACGACGAGTTCGTCGAGAAGTACGCGGCACAGGCCACGCGGGTCAAGGTCGGCTACCCGCACGATCCCGCGACCGAGGTCGGGGCGCTCGTGCACCCCGAGCACTACGACAAGGTCGTGTCGTACATCGAGATCGGCAAGACCGAGGGGCGTCTCGTCGCCGGCGGCGGACGCCCGGCCGGGTTCGAGACGGGCAACTTCGTCGAGCCGACGGTGTTCGCCGACGTCGCCCCGGACGCGCGGATCTTCCAGGAGGAGATCTTCGGACCGGTCGTCGCGATCACGCCCTTCGAGACCGACGAGGAGGCTCTCGCCCTCGCGAACAACACGAAGTACGGCCTGGCCGCCTACATCTGGACCAACGACCTCAAGCGAGCGCACAACTTCTCGCAGGCCGTCGAGGCGGGCATGGTGTGGCTCAACTCGAACAACGTCCGCGACCTGCGCACGCCGTTCGGCGGCGTCAAGGCCTCGGGCCTGGGCCACGAGGGCGGCTACCGCTCGATCGACTTCTACACCGACCAGCAGGCCGTGCACATCACGCTCGGCGAGGTCCACAACCCCACCTTCGGCAAGCAGTGACGCGTTTCGTCTCGCTTCGCTCGCTCAACGACCGGAACTCTCACGCGGTCGTTGAGCGAGGAGCGAAGCGACGAGACGAAACGCCCCGGACCCACGAAATCACCTCGAGCAAGGACGCTGACATGACCCACCGCGACCAGATGACCCGCACCTCCTCCGGCTTCTTCGTGAGCCAGGAGGCGCCGATCCACACCGACAACCCGGTGCCGACGCCGACCAGCCCGGCCCCCGACATCCTCCGCTGCGCGTACATGGAGCTCGTCGTCACCGACCTCGCGGCATCCCGCGAGTTCTACGTCGACGTGCTCGGCCTGTACGTCACAGAGGAGGACGGCGAGGCGATCTACCTCCGCTCGACGGAGGAGTTCATCCACCACAACCTGATCCTCCGCGAGGGCCCGGTCGCGGCCGTCGCCGCGTTCTCGTACCGGGTGCGTACGCCCGAGGACCTCGACAAGGCCGTCACGTTCTACGAGGAGCTCGGCTGTGACGTGCGCCGCAACCCGGACGGGTTCGTGAAGGGCATCGGCGACTCCGTGCGCGTCACAGACCCGCTCGGCTTCCCGTATGAGTTCTTCTACGCCACCGACCACGTCGAGCGACTCTCGTGGCGGTACGACCTGCACACCCCCGGCGAGCTGGTGCGCCTCGACCACTTCAACCAGGTGACACCCGACGTGCCGCGGGCCGTGAAGTTCATGCAGGACCTCGGCTTCCGTGTGACGGAGGACATCCAGGATGACGAGGGCACCGTGTACGCCGCGTGGATGCGCCGCAAGCCCACCGTGCACGACACCGCCATGACCGGCGGGGACGGCCCCCGCATGCACCACGTCGCGTTCTCGACGCACGAGAAGCACAACATCCTCGCCATCTGCGACAAGCTCGGCGCCCTGCGCCGCTCGGACGCCATCGAGCGCGGCCCCGGCCGGCACGGCGTGAGCAACGCGTTCTACCTCTACCTGCGCGACCCCGACGGCCACCGCGTCGAGATCTACACGCAGGACTACTACACCGGCGACCCCGACAACCCCGTCGTCACATGGGACGTCCACGACAACCAGCGCCGCGACTGGTGGGGCAACCCCGTCGTCCCGTCCTGGTACACCGACGCCTCGCTCGTCCTCGACCTCGACGGCAACCCGCAGCCCGTCCACGCCCGCACCGACACGTCCGAGATGGCCGTGACGATCGGCGCGGACGGCTTCTCGTACACGCGCGCCGGCGAGGACTCGATGCCCGAGTACAAGCTCGGCCACCAGCTGTAGGAACGTCCGGGGCGTTTCGTCTCGTCGCTTCGCTCCTCGCTCAACGACCGAGGCCTCCGGTCGTTGAGCGAGCGAAGCGAGACGAAACGCCCCGGACCTACGACACACGGAAGGAGGACGGATGCTGTCACCCGATGACATCGCGCGGCTCGCGGACGAGCTCGCCGAGGCCGACCGGACGCACAGCGTGATCCCGCGGATCACGGCGCGCTACCCCGAGGCGACGGTCGAGGACTCGTACGCGATCCAGGGCGTGTGGCGCGACCAGAACCTCGCCGCCGGGCGCACGCTGGTCGGGCGCAAGATCGGGCTCACGTCCAAGGCGATGCAGCAGGCGACGGGCATCACCGAGCCCGACTACGGCGTCATGTTCGACGACACGGTGTACACGTCGGGCGCCGACATCCCGGTCGACCACTTCTCCAACGTCCGCATCGAAGTCGAGCTCGCCTTCGTGCTCAAGGAGCCGCTCGAGGGCCCGGACTGCTCGCTCGAGCACGCCCTCGCCGCGATCGACTACGCCGTTCCCGCCCTCGAGGTCCTCAACTCCCACATCGAGCTCGAGGGCCGCACGATCGTCGACACCATCAGCGACAACGCCGCCTACGGCGCGATGGTCCTCGGTGAGACGCGCAAGCGCCCGGACGAGATCGACCTGCGCTGGGTCCCTGCGCTGCTGTACAAGAACGACCAGATCGAGGAGACGGGTGTCGCCGCCGGCGTGCTCGACCACCCCGCGACGGGCGTCGCGTGGCTGGCGAACAAGTTCCACCAGCACGGCGCGCGCCTCGAAGCCGGCGAGATCATCCTGGCAGGCTCGTTCACGCGCCCCATGTGGGTGAACCGCGGCGACGCCGTCCGCTGCGACTACGGGCCGATGGGAGTCATCACATGCCGCTTCGTCTGACGCCGACCTTCCGCGACGCGCTGGGCGAGGCATCCCGCCCCCTGACCGGCATGTGGGTGTGCACGGGCAGCCCCCTCGTCGCCGAGATCTGCGCGGGCGCGGGGCTGGACTGGATCCTCATCGACATGGAGCACGCCCCCAACGGCCTGGAGTCCGTCCTCGCGCAGCTGCACGCCGTGTCGGCGTACCCCGCGACGCCTGTCGTGCGGGTGCCGATCGGCGACGTCGTGACGATCAAGCAGGTGCTCGACCTCGGAGCGCAGAACCTCCTCGTCCCGATGATCGCGTCGGCCGACGAGGCCCGCGCCGTCGTCCAGGCCGTCCGGTATCCCCCGCGCGGCACCCGAGGCGTCGGCTCGGCCCTCGCGCGCAGCGGGCGCTGGAACCGCGTCGACGGGTACCTGGCGGATGCCGACAGCCACGTCTCGCTGTTCGTGCAGATCGAGACCGCTGCCGGTGTCGAGGCCGCCGCCGAGATCGCGGCGACCGACGGCGTCGACGGCGTCTTCGTCGGGCCCAGCGACCTCGCGGCGTCGATGGGCCTCCTCGGACAGCAGACGCATCCGGATGTCGTGGCCGCCGTGCGCCGCACCTTCGACGCCGTCCGGGCCGCCGGCAAGCCCGTCGGCGTCAACGCGTTCGACCCCGCCGTCGCCGACGCGTACGTCGAGGCGGGGGCGGGCTTCGTGCTCGTCGGCGCCGATGTGTCGCTCCTCGCGCGCGGGTCGGAGGCCCTCGCCGCCAGGTTCATCCCCGCGGCGGATGGCAGCATCCGCAGCTCTTACTGAGGGCGGGCCCCCGAACCGCGCCTCGCACCGAGGGTCAGACCCAGCCGCGCCGGACCGCCTCGGCACCGAGCTGGATCCGCGTCGCGACGCCGGCCCGTTCCATGAGCTCGGCGACCCGGCGCTGGACCGTGCGGACCGAGATCCCGAGCTGAGTCGCGGCCGCGGCATCCGTCAATCCGATCAGGAGCAGATTCAGCAGGTCGTTGTCGACGGGGTCCTCGTCTCGCTCCTGCAGCACCCCGCGGGAGGCGAGGAGCGTCGGCGCGGACTTCCACGCCTCCTCGAACATCGCCACGACGAGGTCGAGCAGACCGCTCGGATGTACGAGGAGGCCGCCCGCGACGCGACGCTCGCCGCTCGTGTACATGGGGATGAGCGCGTGCGACTCGTCCGCGATGAAGAGCCGCGTGGGCAGCTTCGGCACCACGCGAACCTCCTCGCCGAGGGGCTCGAGCTCGCGCACCGCCTCGAGGTACCCGGGTCGCTCGAGGACGCCTGATTCGACGACGACCCGGTACTTGACGCCACGGGCCAACGCGCGGTCCTCCTCGACGTTCTCGGCACCGGACATGATCGCGACATCCTGCAGCACGAAGGCTCGCACCTGCTCACGGGCCGACGCCTGCAGCTGGCCGAGTCGCTGGACCACGGCTTCAGGCCCGAACACGACCTCGACGACGTCGGGCGCCTCGCGCTGCCCGGCTCCCTCGCGGTACAGGCTGCTCAGGTGGACCATGGCCTCGTGGCCCGCGGCGAGCTGCCGCTCGCGCTCGCGGAGGATCGGCAGCATCGCGACGGCGGGAGGGGATGCCACGACGCGGTCCGGTGCCGACGCGAGACGTGCGATGAGCCCGAGCTCCTCGAGATCGTCGACGATGCGCCGCGCCTCGCGCACCGAGAGGGACGCCTCGGCGGCGATCCGTGCGAGGTCGGCGGACGGCACCGCGAGCAGCAGGCGGTAGACGGCCGAGTGGTCCTCTCCGAGTCCGATCGCCTCGAGCATGTCGACGCTCCCCCCTGGCGGATATACGCCATGACGCCTCTCCGCCACCACACTAGACCGGCTCTCAGTGACAGTGGAGGGGACGCTTTCACGAGAGGCCCTCCCCATGCACAGCCACCACCCCTCCCTCCTGCGCCGCGCCTGCGCACTCGCGGCCGGCATCGGCGCCGTCGCGATCACCGCCACCGGTTTCAGCGCTGCAGCCCCGGCCTCCGCATCGCCGCCCGCGGCGTCCGGGTTTGCGGCGGCCGTCGCCGCGAGCGGCGAGCACAGTGTCACGCTGATCACCGGCGACCGCGTCACGGTCCGGACGAACGCCGACGGACAGCAGTTCGTCGAAGTCGATCCCGCCCTCCCCGGCTCGGGATACCGCACCGTGAGGGTGAAGGACGACCTCTACGTCATCCCCGACGGCGTCGACCGCTATCTCGCCGCGGGCGTCGTGGATCGCGACCTCTTCAACGTCACGCGGCTCGTCTCCTACGGCTACGACGACGCGCACGTCGACGCGACGCCCGTCATCCTCGAGCTCGAGTCCGGTGCGAGGTCGTTCAGCGCCGAGGGGCCGGTTCCCGGTGTCGAGCTCGGTGTGCCGCTCGAGAGCATCGGCGGCGCCGCAGCGGCGGCCGATCACGAGCACGCCGCGACCACCTGGGCGGCGCTCACCCGCACCGACGGACCCGCCCCGTTCGGCGGCGACGTGAGCCTCGGCGGCGGCGTCGAGGCGATCCACCTGGACGGCAAAGTCACGGCAACGCTCGACTCCAGCGTTCCGTGGATCGGCGCGCCCGAAGCGTGGGTCGACGGCTTCACGGGTGAGGGCGTCACGGTCGCCGTGCTGGACACGGGGTACGACGACACCCACCCCGATCTCGCCGGGCACGTGCTGCCGGCGTCGACGAGCTTCGTCCCCGACGAGGAGGTCGCCTGGGACCCCAACGGACACGGCACGCACGTCGCATCGACGATCGCCGGCACGGGTGCCGCGAGCGGCGGCACCCACCGCGGAGTCGCCGACGGCGCGGACCTCCTCGTCGGCAAGATCCTCGATGCGACGGGCCAGGGCCAGGACTCCTGGGTCATCGCGGGCATGGAATGGGCCGCGCAGCACGCCCCGATCGTCTCGATGAGCATCGGCTCGATGTTCCCGTCGGACGGCACCGACATGATGTCGACGGCCCTGAACGGCATCGCGGAGGAGACCGGCGCACTCTTCGTCGTCGCGGCCGGCAACTCCGGCGGGCCCGAGACGATCAACGCGCCCGGCGCCGCCGCCGAGGCGCTGACAGTGAGCTCCGTCGAAGACCCGAGCGGCGCGCTCTCCGGCTTCACGAGCCAGGGCCCGCTGACGCGCACGGGCGTCCTGAAGCCCGACATCGCGGGCCCGGGAAGCGACATCACGGCGGCGCGCTCGAGCGATGCCCCCGGCGAAGGGGACTACGCGACGATGAGCGGGACGTCGATGGCGACGCCGCACGTCTCCGGCGCCGCCGCGATCCTCAAGCAGCAGCACCCCGAGTACGACGCCGACCAGCTCCGCGCCGCACTCGTCAGCAGTGCGACCGACCTGGGGCTCACGTCGTACCAGGTCGGCGCGGGAGCCCTCGATGTCGCAGCGGCCGTCGACGCGCAGGTCGTCGCCGCGGGCTCCGGCGACTTCGGCCTCGTGTCGTGGGGCGAGGATCTGTCAGCCATCGAGCGCACGATCGAGTACACCAACCGCGGCGACGCGGAGGTCGTGATCGACCTCGCCGCAAGCCTGCGCGACACGACGTTCGGCGGCGCCGGAGGCGACTCGGCGGGCGCGCTCGCGCTCGGCGCCGAGACCCTGACCGTCCCGGCGGGTGAGACCCGGTCGGTCACCGTCACCGCCGATCCCGAAGGGCTCGCTCCGGGCACGCAGCACACCGGAGCGCTCGTCGCGTCGATCGCAGGCACTCCCGTGGCCCGGACGGCCCTCGGAGTCCTCCGCGAGGCGGAGCGGTACGACCTGACGCTGACGGCGACGGGCTTCCACGGCGAGCCGATCGATCTGCTCGCGACGCTCTACAACCACGACGAGGGCTGGATCGACTTCGTCGAGGTCTCCGGCGAGCGCATCCTGCGACTGCCCAGGGGAACGTGGGCCGTCGCCGCCTACCCCGAGGTCGCAAGGGATGCCGACACACTGGCGACCGTCGGGCTCGGCGATCCCGCGATCGAGCTCGACGCGGCGCGCACGGTTCCCCTCGATGCGCGCAACGCCCGTCCCGTGACGGTGGATGTCGGCGAGGAGGGCCTCGAGCCGATCGTGCGTCGCATGGACGTCACGATGAACGCGTTCCAGAGCGGGACGCTCGTCCCGATCGTCTCCGATGAGATCTGGGCGCAGCCGATGCAGTCGACGGAGAGTGTCGCGGTCGACTTCACGACCCGCTGGCGGCTCCAGCACGCGCGGATGCAGATCCGCATCGGCGGCGAGGACCTCGACACCATGCCCCTGGCCGGGTCCCGGCCCTTCACAGGCACGCTGAAGGCAGCGGTCGTCGATGCCGGCGCGGGCAGGCCCGGCGAGTTCGCCGCCGCGGCGGTTCGCAACAAGGTCGCTCTCGTCCGCCTGTCGCCTGACGTCACGCCCATGCAGCAGGCGGCGAACGCAGCGGCCGCGGGGGCGTCGATGCTCATCATCGCCAACGACGCGGACGGCGAGTTCAACACCTGGGTCGGCGGCGAGGACTCCTACGCGAACGGCCCGATCGCCGTCGCCGGGATCAGCGGCGTCGAGGGGAAGTCCGTGCGCGCCCTGCTCGCCGCGAAGAAGCAGAAGGCCACCGTGACGGCCGAGGCCTACTCCGACGAGGTATGGGACCTCTCGCACTACGCCGAGAAGTCGGTCCCCGCCGGTCTCGCGTACCGGCCCACCGATCTCGCCCGGGTCGAGACGACGTTCTTCGGCGAGAAGGGCGACGAGATCGGCGAAGCCCGCTCCGACATCAATCCCGCAGGACGCGGCGGGTACGCCCTGTACATGCCGACGCAGCGCGGAATGGTGCGGACCGACTGGATAGACCCGTCCGCCGACTGGGACACGGGCGTCCTCACGGTGGAGGGACTCTGGGAGATCCGCGATGCGCCCCGCAGCTACGAGCCTGGGCAGCGCGACGAGCAGTCCTACTTCGGCCCCATCGTCCGGCCGTTCGTGGGAGAGGGCTTCTATGCACCGGCGCGGTACAGCTCGACCCTCGCGATCAACCTGCCCGCGTGGGCGGACGGCGGCGACGCGGAGCACACCGGCACCATCAGCCTCGACGGCGACGCGCCGGCGGCCACAGTGACGACCGACCTCTACCTCGACGGAGAGCTCGTGAAGTCCTCGGCCTGGGCGGACGTCAACTACTGGGAGACGCCCGACGGCACCCTCGATGCGCGCGTCGTGCAGACGGCGACCCACGACGGTACCGTCATGGCCTCGTCGACGAAGATCGTCAGCGACTGGACGTTCACGACGACGGGCACGGCGGACGACTGGACGAACCGGTTCCTGCCGATGCTGCAGGCCTACTACGGCATCGATGTCGATGCCGAAGGGCTGGCCGGGGCCGGCCGCAGGAAGGGCTCCGACATCCCGTTCCAGCTCGAAGTCGGGCACGTCGCCGGCGCCGTCGGCAGCGGAGCCGTCGCAGCAACCACGCTCGAGATGCGCGTGGGCGGTGGCGCCTGGACGAAGGTCCCGCTGACGCTCGTGTCGAAGGACACGTCCGGACCGGGTGAGCCCTCCGACGACGTGTTCGCCGAGGGACGCGCCTACGTCGCCTCGTACCGGGTCGGGCTCCCGACGCCTGATGCGGGTGGGTGGATCGACCTCCGCATCACGGCATCCGACGAAGCGGGCAACACCTTCTCCCAGGAGATCGAACGAGCGGTCGAGGTGGCACCCGTCAAGGGCGCCCAGAAGAACCGGCACTGACTCCGTCCGGCCCCTCGCGCCGCGATCCCGCCCCCGGAGAGATCGCCGCCGCGGGGCCGGGCGGTCACCACCCGACGACGTCGGCGCCCCGTGTCAAGCGCGGGCGCCGAAGTCGTCGGCCATGCCATCGTGGGGACATGAAGAGGGATGTCTCCGCCCGCATCGTCCTGCACGTCACCGAGCCCGCCGACCTCGTGTTCGCCATCGCGGTCGCGGCACAGCATCCCGTCGGCGAGTCCTTCGCCGCCACGCTCGACGGCGCGGCACTGCCCTTCCGCGAGGTCCTCGACGCGCACGGCACCCGGCTCCACCGCGTCCAGAGCGACGCGGGTGAGCTCGTCGTGGAGTACTCCGCGTCCACCGAGAGCGACAGCGTGACCGAGGCCGCCGCCGAATCCGACCTCCTGGTGTACGGCAGGCCGAGCCGGTATGCCGAGTCGGACGCCCTCGCGCCGACCGCCGTCGCCGAGTTCGCGGGGATCACGGGCTCGGCCGAGCTCCTGGCGTCCGTGTCGTCGTGGGTGGGCACGCGCCTGGCCTACGTCTCGGGCTCGTCCCTTCCGACGGACGGAGCCGTCCGCACGCTGCTGAACCGCCAGGGCGTCTGCCGGGACTACGCGCATCTCTGCGTCGCGTTCCTGCGCTCGCTCGGCGTGCCGGCCCGCCAGGTCGCCGTGTATGCGCCGGGGCTCGCGCCGATGGACTTCCACGCGGTCGCGGAGGCATGGGTCGATGAGCGCTGGTGCGTCGTCGACGCCACGACGCTCGCGCCGCGGCAGACCCTCGTGCGGATCGCGACGGGACGGGATGCTGCCGACACGGCGTTCCTCACGATCCTCTCCGGCCGCGCCGACCTCGGGGAGGTCACCGTCTCGGCCGTCGCAGACTCCCTCCCGAACGACGACGTGACGCAGCTCGTCTCGATCACGTAGCGCGATGTGGCCGCGTCGCCGTGCGCGTGGGACGCTGGACGCATGAAGACCTGGATCGTCCGCTTCGCGACGCTGTACGTGTTCAACCTCGTCGTCCTGCTCGTGATCGACCTGCTCGTGGCGGGCGTCCGGGTGGGGTGGGGCGTGCTGTGGGCGAGCGTCATCCTCACGGCGGCGGTCATCTGGCTCAAGCCCGTCATCCAGAAGTGGTTCGGCGGCATGGCCGCCAAGTCGTCGTCGCAGCGCACGAAGGCCGGCGAGACGCTCGTGAAGATCGCGCTCGTCTTCCTCGTCGAGCTCGTGGTCTGGGTCCTCGTCGTGCTCCTCTCGGGCGTCCAGGTGCACAACTGGTTCTTCGGATACCTCCTCCCGCCGGTCTTCCTGCTCATCGCGTGGGCCATCTACTCCGCGATCGACGATCGTCTGGAGGCGCGCGCGGGCGCGCTCTACGACCGCGCTTCGACGGGACTCGGCGGGCGGCCCGGGGATGCCTCGTCGCCGGCTCCGACGCCCGAGACGAGCGCCGCGCGGGAGGAGCTGCAGGACGGGCTCACGGCCGAACAGCGCCGCATGCTCGACGAGCTCGGCAAGGGCTGAGCCGCGTCCAGGCCCGGTGGCGAGCCTGTCGATCGGGAGCGTGGTCGATCGTCAGAGAGGTGTCGCACCCACACCGGAAGGATGACACCATGCGGTACACGCTTCTCCTGCACTACCCCGAGATGACCGCCGACGACCTCGGACCAGAGGCGATCGCCGAGGCCATGCGCGAGTTCGACGCCTACGCGAAGGCGCTGCACGCCGCCGGCGTGCTCGAGTCCGCCGAGGTCCTGCAGCCGTCCCAGGTCACGACGACCCTCACGGCGCCGGACGGCACGCTGCGCGTGCAGGACGGGCCCTTCGCCGACACGAAGGAGCAGCTCGGCGGCACGTTCGTCGTGGACGTCGCCGACCTCGACGAGGCGATCTCGTGGGCCGGCAAGTCGCCGTCCATCGCGTGGGGCGCCGTCGAGATCCGCCCGACCGCGACGCGCTTCGTCGACGGCGAGTGGACGGCGATGACGTGACGGATGCTGTGCGGTCGCGGGCCGTCGCCGAGCGCGCCGCCCGCGACTCGTACGGCCGGCTGCTGGCCCTCGTCGCAGCCTCGACGCGCAACATCCCGCTCGCCGAGGACGCCCTCGGCGACGCGTTCGAGCGCGCGCTGACGACGTGGCCGGCCGGCGGCATCCCGAACAATCCCGACGCCTGGCTCCTCACCGTGGCCCGCAATCGACTCCGCGACGAGCTGCGCTCCGCCGCGCACCGCACGGGTCTCCCGCTGGACGAGGCGATCGCCGCGCGGCTCTCCGACCGGGAGGATGCCGCGGCCGCTGTCCTGCGCCGCGACGACATCCCCGACAAGCGCCTCGAGCTGCTCTTCGCGTGCGCCCACCCGGCCCTCGACCCGGCGATCCGCCCGCCGCTCATGCTCCAGACCGTGCTCGGCTTCGACGCTGCGCAGATCGGGCGCGTGTTCGGGGTCGAGCCGGCCGCCATGGCGCAGCGGCTCGTGCGCGCGAAGCGCCGCATCCGCGATGCCGGCATCCCGTTCCGCGTGCCCTCGCGCGCCGACATGCCCGACCGGCTGCCCGCCGTGCTCGAGGCCGTCTACGGCGCCTACGCGATCGACTGGCTCGATCAGCGCGAGCAGGTGCGCGAGTCGATCGCCGACGAGGCGCGTTGGCTCGCGGTCCTCGTCGCGAGCCTGCTGCCCGACGAGGCGGAGGCCTGGGGGCTCGCGGCCCTGCTGACCCTCGCGCAGTCCCGCGCCCCGGCACGCGCCGTCGTCCCGTGGCCGCCGCTGGACGAGCAGGATCCGCGGGAGTGGGATGCCGAGCTCATCGCAGAGGGCCGCGCGCTCCTGGCGCGCGCCTCGGCACTCGGACGGCCCCTCGGCCGCTTCCAGCTCGAGGCGGCGATCCAGGCCGTGCACTGCGACCGCGCCCGCACGGGCGAGCTCGACGTCGAGGCGCTCGTGACCCTGTACCGGGGCCTCGTCGCGATCGCGCCGACCGAGGGCGCCCGCGCCGCCCTCGCCGCGGCGGAGGCCCGCCGAACCCCCTGACCAGCCACCCCGCCCCGCCCGCGATCCCCGAGCTCGTCGAGGGGTCGAACCCGGACGCCGCGCAAGCCACGGGCACGCCCGCGCGAGCGGCTCCACCAGTGCGACGCAGCCGGTGCGCCGCCTCCCAGCATCCGGACCCGCTGTGCACAACGTCGCCATTCCGGCCCGTCGTCAGGCGCGACGCCCCCCAGCGCACGATATGTCGGCCGATCGGCGACGTTGTGCACACCGGCGATGCGCCGGAACCCCCGTAACAATGCGACGCGGGACACCCAACCGCCCGGCAGCGCCGGGAAGATGGGGAGCACGCCGGTCAGCACGGCGCCACCCGACCCCTGGAGGCTCCCATGTCGCGTTCCCTTCGCTCCGCCCTCGTCGTCACGAGCGTCGCGGCGGCGCTCATCCTCGCCGGCTGCGCATCGGGCTCCGGCGGCGAGGCGACCGAGCCCGCGACCGACGACGAAGGCTGGGTCACCCCCGGCAAGCTCACGGTCGCGACGGGCGAGCCCGCATACTACCCGTGGGTCATCGACGACGCGCCCGAGAGCGGCGAGGGCTTCGAAGCCGCCGTCGCGTACGCGGTCGCCGAGCAGCTCGGTTTCGCCGCGGACGACGTCGTGTGGGTGCGCACGGGCTTCGAGGAGGCGATCGCACCCGGACCCAAGGACTTCGACTTCAACCTGCAGCAGTTCTCGATCAGCGACGAGCGCAAGCTGTCGGTCGACTTCAGCTCGCCGTACTACGAGACGACGCAGGTCGTCATCACGACGGGATCCTCGGCTGCCGCCGACGCGACTTCGATCGCGGACCTCAAGGACCTCCTGATCGGGGCGCAGACCGGCACCACGAGCTTCACGGCCATCGAGGAGTCGATCCAGCCGACGCAGGGCGCGCAGGCCTTCAACACGAACGAGGACGCGAAGCTCGCCCTCGAGAACGACCAGGTCGACGCGATCGTCGTCGACCTCCCGACCGCCTTCTACATCGCGGGCGCAGAGCTCACCGACGGCGTCATCGTCGGCCAGCTCCCGACCCCCGAAGGCGAGTCCGGTGACCAGTTCGGCCTCCTCCTCGCAAAGGACTCGCCCCTGACCGAGCAGGTCAGCGCCGCGGTCGACGCGCTCCGGGAGGACGGCACCCTGGATGACCTGGCGGAGCAGTGGCTGGGCGGCGAGGACGAAGCGCCCGTCCTGAAGTGACCCCGGGGCCGCGCCCCGCCCACGATCCGCCGCCGAGCCGCTCGCCTATCCTGGCCCGATGACACTCGCCCCGCCCGCCGATGCGGCCGCGCGCCCCGTCAGCGCGATCGAACAGGAGCGTCGCGCCTTCCGGAAGCGCCAAGGCGCGAGGTCGGTCGTCATCAGCGTCCTCTCGACGCTCGTCCTGGCCGCCGTCGTCTGGATCACGCTCATCAACACCCCCGGGTGGGAGCGCGTCAAGGAGATGTTCTTCGACTGGGACGTCGCTGTCGCCTCGTTCCCCCGCATCTGGCAGGGGTTCCTCCTCAACCTGCAGGTGCTGGCGATCTCGGCCGTCCTCGTCGTTTTCTTCGGCCTGCTCATCGCGACGCTGCGCACGCTCCGCGGCCCCGTGTGGCTTCCGCTCCGCGCCCTCGCGGCGGGCTACACCGACCTGTTCCGCGGCCTGCCGCTCATCATCGTGCTCTACCTCGTGGGATTCGGCATCCCGGGACTCGACCTCATTCCCGTCCGCCTCCCCTTCGCCTTCTGGGGCGTTGTGGCGCTCACCCTCACGTACTCGGCGTACGTCGCGGAGGTCTTCCGCGCCGGCATCGAGGCCGTCCACCCGTCCCAGCGCCAGGCAGCGCGCTCCCTGGGGCTCAGCCACGCCAAGACGATGCGGCTCATCGTCGTCCCGCAGGCCATCCGCAAGGTCACGCCCGCGCTCATGAACGACTTCGTCGCTCTCCAGAAGGACGTCGGCCTGATCTCGGTGCTGGGAGCGGTGGATGCTGTCCGCGCCGCGCAGATCGAGACGGCCAAGTTCTTCGACTTCACGCCCTACGTCGTGGCGGGCGTCCTGTTCGTCCTCCTTGCGATCCCGACGATCCGCCTGACCGACTGGTACACCGCGCGCGTCCGGGCCCGCGAGCAGATCGGCGGCATCGTATGACCGCCGTCCTGCGTCTCGACGACGTCTGGAAGTCGTTCGACGACCACGAGGTCCTGCGCGGCATCGACCTCGAGGTCGGTGAGGGCGAAGTCGTCGCCCTCATCGGCGCGAGCGGCTCGGGCAAGTCGACGCTCCTGCGCACCGTCAACCTGCTCGAACCCATCGACGACGGGCGCATCCTCCTCCGCGACGACGACATCAGCGACCCGCGGGTCGATCCCGACGCCGTCCGGGCCCGCATCGGCGTCGTCTTCCAGCAGTACAACCTCTTCCCGCACCTCACCGTGCTCGGCAACATCACCCTCGCCCTCCGGCACGTGCATCGCCTCGGCAAGGCGGAGGCGGATGCCGCGGCCCTCGGTCTCCTCGATCGCGTGGGCCTCGCCGACAAGGCGCCGTCGCACCCCGACCGACTCTCCGGCGGTCAGCAGCAGCGCGTCGCGATCGCACGCGCTGTCGCGACCTCGCCCGACCTCCTGCTCCTCGACGAGATCACCTCGGCACTCGACCCCGAGCTCGTCGGCGAAGTGCTCGACCTCGTGCGCTCGCTCGCCGACGACGGGATGACGATCGTCATGGCGACGCACGAGATGGCGTTCGCCCGCGACGTCGCCGATCGCGTCGTGTTCCTCGACGGGGGCCGCATCCTCGAGCAGGGCCCGCCCGCCGAGGTGTTCGGCGCTCCTCGAGAGGAGCGCACGCGCGCCTTCCTCGCCCGCTTCACCGCCTGACCGCACAGGCCCTTGCCGCAGGGCCGTGATCGCGGATCGCACAAGGGGCTACGTTGTGGGTGAGACCCGCCGAAGGAGGACGCCATGTCATCCCCGCAGAACGGCCCTCACGGCCACGACCACGTTCCCGGGCCGGAAGAGCCGACGGTGCCCGAGCTCGAAGAGGACGAGAACATCGCGCCCCGCCCGGAGGAGGAGATCGCCGACCTCCTGCGCGCCGAGCCCGACGTCGAGGACCACAGCTCCCGTCGGCGGTGACCCGCCCCGCGTGCCGCAGCCGGCCGGGTCATGGCATCCTTCGCTCATGGCTCTCTCCAGGATCAGCGTCGTCATCCCTCCGATCGGACCCTGGCGGGACCAGGCGCGCTGGTACCGATGGGCGGAGGACATCGGCTACGACGTCGCGTACACCTACGACCACCTCACCCACCGGACTGCGGTGGACCTGTGGCTCGGCGAAGCGTTCACGACCCTCACGGCGGCGGCAGCATCCACCGAGCGGATCCGGCTGGGCACGCTCGTGGCGTCCGCGGTGTTCCGTCGCCCCGTCGCGCTCGCCCGGATCGCGATGACCGTGCAGGACATCTCCGCCGGCCGGCTCGTGCTCGGAGTCGGACTCGGCGCCCCCGACTGCGAGGTCGCGAACCGCGGTGAGCGCAGTGAGCTGAAGGCGATGGCGGAGCGGTTCACCGACGTCGTCCACGGATACCTCGCGGCCCTGGACGGCGCGACCGAGTGGGATGGCGCGACCATGTCGTTCTCGCGACTGCAGTCCGCGCCCGCTCCCGACGGTGTCGCACCGCCCGAGCTGCTCATCGCCGCCCACGGTCCGCGCGCTCTGGCCCTGACGGTCGCGGTGGCAGACACGTGGAACACCTACGGCGGGCCCGCCGGCACGCAGCTCGAGGCGGACGACTTCTGGGAGCTGCTCGCGACGCAGCGCGCGGGGTTCGAGGAGCAGTGCGCCAAGGCGGGCCGGGACCCGCGATCCGTGCGCCGCTCCGTGCTGCTCGGCTTCGGCCGTGTCCGGCCGACGAGCAGTGCGGGGGCCTTCATGGACGCCGTGGCGCGCGTCGAAGAGCTCGGCTTCGACGAGCTGGTCGTCTACGGGCCTGGTTCGTCCGCGGGGCTCGGCTCCGACCCGGCCGTCCACGAGCAGGCCCTCTCCCGTCTGCGCGGATGACGGTCATCCTCGTCGAGGGCGAGAGCGACCGCGTCGCCCTGGAGGTCCTCGCGTCGCGCGTGGGCGTCGACCTTCCGCGGATCGTGACGGTCGGCGGGGCGAGCGGTGCCCGCCGAGCCCGTGCAGAGCTGCCGGACGACAGCATCCTGGGGCTCGTCGATGCCGGGGAACGGGCGCAGTTCGAGCGTGTCATCGAGCGCGTCTTCGTGTGCGATCCGGACCTCGAGGGCGAGTTCGTGCGAGCACTCGGCGTGGACGGGGTCGAGGCCGTCATCGCCGCCGAGGGCGAGCTCGAGTCGTTCCGGAGCCTGCAGAATCAGCCCGCCCTGCGCGACCGTCCCGTTGAGGCGCAGCTCGCGCGGTTCTTCGGCGGCAGGAGCGGCAACAAGCGGCGGTATGCGCGACTGCTCGCCGAGGCCGTGCCGCTGGATCGCGTGCCCGAGCCGCTGTCCGCGCTCATCCGGGCCGCATCGCACCCGTCGGGCGAGCGTTCCTAGGGCCCACTTCGACCACTCCGGCCACGCCGACTACTCCGACGCGAGTCCGGCCTGCCAGCGGCGCTGCTCGCGCACGAGGAGCAGCGCGAAGACGCCCCAGATCCCGAGGTCGTCGCCGAATCCGAGGGGACCGAGCACGAGCTCGGGGATCGCGTCGATCGGCGCGAACGTGTAGACCGTCGCGGCGATCGCCGCGATCCACGTCGTCGGCGCGACGCGGTGCTCACGGTGCCTGACCGCCTTGAGGAACCTCCACATGCCTTCAGTGTCCGTCATGACGGAAGACCCGGGGCCGGCCGAGATCAAGTCGTGACACTCGCAGAGCCGACCCGGGGTCATCGCTCGAGCCGGCGAATGAGACGGCGCAGGCGGTCGTGATCGTCGGCGTTGGCGGGGTTGGCGGCGCGGGGATCGTCGGACGCACCGCGACGCATCATGTCGTCGAGGTATCGACGGTCCGCGTCCAGGCGAGCGCGGGCGTCGGGACCGACATGTCCGTGGCCGGGAACGACCACGTCTGCGGCATCGGCGTAGGGCGCGAGCCGATCGAGCGCCTCGAGATAGGCGGCGAGGTCATCCGGGTCGAACGGCAGAGGGACCTCGACGTCGCTGAGCATGTCACCGGCGACGAGCACGCCCTGCCGCGGCAGCCACAGGGCCGTATGACCGGGTGCGTGCCCGTCGTGGATCACGAGCTCGACCTCGAAGCCCGCCGGGACGGACTCCTCCGGGATGACAGCCTCGATCCCCCGCACGAGGCCCACGAGACCGGCGAGGTGCCGCGGAAACGAAGGCCCCAGCTGCTCGACCAGCGACGAACGCTCGGCGGCGGCGAGCTGCGCGGTCTTCTGCGACGCCCACCGAGGCGCGGCGCCGAAGCCCGGATGCCACAGCAGGTGGTCGTGATGGGCGTGCGTCGAGAAGCCCCCGATCACGTTCAGCCCTGTTTCGCGGACGCTCGCCGCACGAGCGTCGAGCTCGTCGGGAAGCCAGGCCGGATCGATCAGCAGCGCTTGCGCCCCTCCGACAAGCATCGTCGAGGTCGTGAGCATCTCCCGGCTGGTCGACACGAATACTCCTGGCGCAACCTCGCTCGCGCTGTTCACAGGTGCCCCTCCCCACGCCGTGACCGCCTGCCTCTTCTCGAACATCATGGCCTCGGCAGGCATGCTTGTACTCAGCTGGAGTGCACGTGGGGCTTCAACACCGAGAAGGGCGGATCTGGCGGTGACGACTCGTGGTGTGCGCCGGGGCTGTCCGTGAAGCCGGCCCAGGTCGTCAGACCGGCCCGGTCGACGGATGCTGTCGCCATCGCCCGCCTCATCCGTCAGGCGAAAGCCGACGCGATGCCATGGCTCGCGGTCCCGCACACGCTCGAAGAGGACGAAGCGTGGGTCGCAGGGGTGCTCCTCCCCGGCCACGACGTGACGGTCATGACGGAACGCGACACCGTCGTCGCGGTGCTGGCTGTCAGCCCCGGCTGGGTCGACCAGCTCTACGTCGCCACCTCCGAGCAGGGTCGCGGTCTCGGATCGAGGCTCCTGACAGTCGCGCAGGACGCCGACGCCGCGGGTCTGCAGCTGTGGACGTTCCAGCGCAATACGCGTGCGCGCGAGTTCTACGAGCGGCACGGGTTCATCGAGACCCGCCGCACCGACGGCGACAACGAGGAGTGCGAGCCCGATGTCCTCTATCGCTGGGAGGGCCGGCCGCCTGCCTAGGCGATGTGCAGGATGAGGCGCGCGGCATCGCGGTAGAGGTCGTCCGCCGTGCGCCCCGTCCCCACGAAGTAGTCGCTGATCGCTCCCATCATGACGGGGAAGCGAGCCTGCAGCTCGTCGGGGTCGACCTGCGCGCCGACCGGTTCGGGCGACTGCTCCTCCAGGACCCACCCCACGGTGTACCGCTCGCCGGCCAGCACGAGCAGCCGCGCGCGGTGAACGTCCATGCCGCGCTCGACGAGCGTCGCCATCGCACGCTCGGAGAAGTCGGCACGGCGCAGGGAGGAGCGCGCGCCCGACACGATCCGCGCTCCGTCGCGGCGATGGAGCATCGCGCCGCGCAGCTGCTCGAGGGCTTCGAGGAGCCAGGCCGGGTCGGTCGTGTCGGCATCCAGCTGCTCGACGCCGCCGATGGCGTCATCCATGATCGCGTCCGCGAGAGCGTCCAGCAGCTCGGACTTGTTCTTCACATGCCAGTAGAGGGTCGGCGCCTGCACCCCGAGGTGTGCGGCGAGGGAGCGCAGGGTGAGCGCGTCCAGGCCCTCACCGTCGACGAGCCGCAGAGCTCCAGCGACGATCTGCTCACGATCGAGCGGCATGCGCGGCCTCCCTTGCACTTCGTCTCGAACAATGTTAGACAATTGTCCGATCTCTAACGCTGTAAGAGAGTCGAGCTCGTCCTGCCGATCCCGGCGCCGAGCTCGTCATCCGCCCCCCGATCCCACGAACAGGACACGCCATGGACACCCTTGTCGACACGCTGCACGACGCCACCCACCGCATCCCCGGAGTTCCCGCGCACCTCGACGCCACATCCCGTCCGGCACGACAGGCTGCGGGCCACCAGCACCGCCGGCACCAGCACGCCCCCCGGCTGCACAGCCCCGCACGACACCACGCGGCTCCCCCGCGCGTCCTCGTCGCCTGGCAGATCCGCATCGTTCGCGTCGTGCGGGGTCTTCGACGTCAAGGCTGATCCGAGCGCGCACCCGCGGATCAGGCGGATCCGCGGATGACAAGCCCCTTCCTCATCGCCGCGCGCCCGGAAGGCTTGCTGCATGAGCGATCGACACGACCCCGAGCAGCCTCTGGACCACCTGCCGCCGCAGGACGAACGCGACGACGGGACGGACCTCGACCAGCCGGACTATCCCGACGTCGGCGCACCCGTCGACGAGCCCGATGCCTCACCCGAGACGGCCGCCGAGCCCGACAAGCCTCGTGTGCACGGCATGGACAAGCTGCCCCCGGCAGGGCGGTAGGCATCGCCGCAGGGCGCTCGTCTGCAGCGCCCGCCCACGCCGATCCGGCGGGAGGCCGCATCCCCGATCCGTCAGGCCGGGTCCGGCGTCTCGGGGTCGGGCTCATCCTCCGTCGAGCCATCGCCGGCCCCGCCGACCGTGCCGGACGCCGACAGCGCGCCCGCCTCGTCGATCACGACCGGCAGACCGCTCTGCAGGAGGGCCAGCGTCGGCGCGAGCAGCTCCAGGGGACGATCGATCGAGAGGAACCCACCCCGGTTGATGATGGCCTTCGGCTCCGCTCCCGGCGCGTACTCGATCCGCGCGATCCTGGTGCCGTGCATCAGGTTCGAGTCGGGGTCTCCTTCGAGAGTGAGATCGGCGCCGTTGTCGCCGATCGTCACGGCGTAGGAGGTGATCTTCGTTCCTTCGGTCATGATCGCTCCTCAGCAGACTGGTCCCCCACCGTCATCTGCGTCCCATGAGACACCCCGGGCACCGACCCGTCAAGGACGCCCGGTTCGCGCGACGGGCCGAACGGCATCCCGCCGCCGAGCGGAGACAGGCGTGCCGACCGACCCGAACGAAGGTCAGCCGGCCGCGCGCTCCGCGGCCTCGACGACGTTCGTCATGAGCAGCGCGACCGTCATAGGTCCGACTCCGCCGGGGTTGGGTGAGAGCCAGCCTGCGACCTCCGCGACGTCGGGCGCGACATCCCCGTGGACGACGTTCTTGCCGGACTCGGGATCCGTCTCGCGGGTCACCCCCACGTCGAGCACCGCCGCACCGGGTTTCACGTCCGCGGCCTTGACGATGTGCTTGACGCCGGCCGCCGCAACGATGACGTCGGCCTCGCGCAGGTGGCTGCCGAGCTCCACTGTTCCGGTGTGCGTCAAGGTCACCGTCGCGTTGTACTCGCGGCGCGTCAGAAGCAGGCCGATCGAGCGACCGATCGTGACGCCGCGTCCGACGACGACGACGTGCTTGCCGGCGAGGTCGTAGCCGTTGCGCACGAGCAGCTCGATGACACCGCGCGGCGTGCAGGGCAGCGGCGTCGTGATGGGGGAGTTGACGTTCAGCACGAGCCGCCCGAGGTTGGTCGGGTGCAGCCCGTCGGCGTCCTTCGCGGGGTCGATGCGCTCGAGGATCGCGTCGGTGTCGAGGTGCTTCGGCAGCGGCAGCTGCACGATGTAGCCGTGGCACGTCGGGTCGGCGTTCAGCTCGTCGATGAGCGCCTCGACGTCCTCCTGCGTCGCGTCGGCCGGAAGCTCGCGCTGGATCGAGTTCATCCCGATCGCCTCGGACTCGCGGTGCTTCATGCCGACGTACAGCTGCGACGCGGGGTCGGCGCCGACGAGGACCGTCGCGATCCCCGGCGTGACTCCGCGGGCGCGCAGCGCGTCAACGCGCCCCCGCAGCTCCGCCTTGATCTCGGCAGCTGCCGCGCGCCCGTCGAGCTTCTGTGCCGTCACTTCAAGTCCTTTCTCTCATCCAGACAGGGGATCGTGCCGAGACGGGGCATCGTAGCGCCCTGCTTCGGCGGATTCCCCTGCCTGGATGCCACGGGATGCCCGAGCCGCGGCATCCCGGATCTCGTCAGTGCTGCAGCCCGGGGTACAGCGGGAAGGCCGCCGTGAGGGCCGCGACGCGCTCACGGAGCGCCGCCACGTCGGCGCCCGGCAGCAGCGCGAGCGCGATGATGTCGGCGACCTCGGTGAACTCGGCGTCGCCGAAGCCGCGCGTCGCGAGCGCGGGCGTGCCGATGCGCAGGCCCGACGTCACGAGCGGCGGACGCGGGTCGTTGGGGACGGCGTTGCGGTTGACGGTGATGCGGATCTCGTGGAGGAGGTCCTCCGCCTGCTTGCCGTCGATCGCGGCGTTGCGCAGATCGACCAGGACGAGGTGCACGTCGGTGCCGCCCGAGCGGACGGTGATGCCGGCATCCTGGACATCCTGCTGCGAGAGCCGCTCCGCGATGAGGTGCGCGCCGCGCAGGACGCGCTCCTGGCGCTCTTTGAACTCGGGGGTCGCCGCCAGCTTGAACGCCGTCGCCTTCGCCGCGATGACGTGCATGAGCGGACCGCCCTGCTGGCCCGGGAAGACCGCGGAGTTGATCTTCTTCGCAAGGTCCTCGTCGTTGGTCAGGATGAAGCCCGAGCGGGGGCCGCCGATCGTCTTGTGCACGGTCGAGGACACGACGTGCGCATGCGGGACGGGCGAGGGGTGGACGCCCGCCGCGACGAGTCCCGCGAAGTGTGCCATGTCGACCCACAGGAGCGCGCCGACCTCGTCCGCGATCGCGCGGAACCGCGCGAAGTCGAGCTGACGGGGGTACGCCGACCAGCCGGCGATGATGACCTTCGGCTGGTGCTCGACGGCGAGGCGGTGCACCTCGTCCATGTCGATGACCGAGGTCTCGGGGTCGACGCCGTACGCGACGATGTTGTACAGCCGGCCGGAGAAGTTGATCTTCATGCCGTGCGTGAGGTGGCCGCCCTGGTCGAGCGACAGGCCCAGGAGCGTGTCGCCGGGGCGCGCGATGGCGTGTAGGACTGCCGCGTTGGCCGTCGCACCCGAGTGCGGCTGGACGTTGGCGAACTTCGCGCCGAAGAGCGCCTTGGCGCGCTCGATCGCGAGCTCCTCGGCGACGTCGACCTCCTCGCAGCCGCCGTAGTAGCGGCGGCCCGGATAGCCCTCCGCGTACTTGTTGGTCAGCACGGAACCCTGCGACTGCAGCACCGACACCGGAACGAAGTTCTCGGAGGCGATCATCTCGAGGTAGCCGCGCTGGCGGTCCAGCTCGCGGTCGAGCACCTGCGCGATCTCGGGGTCGATCTCGGCGAGCGGGGCGTTGAAGAACTGATCGGTCATGCGATCTCCTGACGTGTTTCGATACGCGCGCAGAGCGCGCTACTCAACAACCGGGTTTCCCTGAATAGCGTGCCCTCGGCCCAGGCGTGCGGTCGAATGCCGTCTCCGTCGCTCCCCGGTGGTGTCCCACCTCAACGCCAGTCGCGACCCTCCGAGCATAACGGATGCCGCGGCCCGCGTCCGGCCACCTGATAAGCTGATCGCACCTTTTGTTAGGGATCCTTACATGATGAGTCGACGACGATGTGCGGCCGTGGCCGTCGCCACCGCGCTGCTCGTCGCCGCCCTCGCCGCGTGCGGCGCGGACGACCAGAATGGAGAGACCATGTCGCTGCCCGCCGTCGTGCCTGCCCCCTCGTCCATCGAGGCGAGCGGCTCCGCGCCGTTCGCCCTCGGCCCCGGCACCGTCGTGACGGGGGACGCGGATGACGCCGCCGCGCTGTCCGCGATCGTCCGGGCCCGCACCGGGTCGGCCCTCGAGGTCGGGGATGCCGCGGCATCCGGTCAGCCGTCGATCGAGCTGCGCGTGGAGCACGGCGGTGCGGCGGAGTCCTACCGCCTCACGGTGGACGAGGCGTCGGTCGTCGTGACCGGCGCGGACGCGGCGGGACTCTTCTACGGCGTCCAGACTCTCGGCCAGCTCATCACGAAGAGCGGCGACGGCTTCCAGATCCCCGCGGTCGCCATCGAGGACTCGCCGCGCTTCGCCTACCGCGGCGTCATGCTCGACGTCGCCCGCCACTTCCACCCGGTCGCGACGGTCAAGGCGTACATCGACCGCGCGGCGGGGCTCAAGTACAACGTCCTGCACCTCCACCTCACGGACGACCAGGGCTGGCGCCTCGAGCTGAGGTCCCGGCCCCTCCTGACCGAGGTCGCATCGGGCACGTCGGTCGGAGGCGATCCCGGCGGCTTCTACACCGCCGCGGACTACCGCGACATCGTCGAGTACGCGGCATCCCGTCACATGACCGTCGTGCCCGAGATCGACATGCCGGGTCACACGCACGCCGTCGGCCTCGCCTATCCCGAGCTCGCGGAGGATCCCGTCCTCTCGGCGGCCGTCGGCGGCGAGGGCGACGCGCCCGTCGCCGGAGAGCCCTATCTGGGGATCGCCGTCGGATTCTCGTCGCTCAAGATCCACGAAGAGGCCACGTACGACTTCGTGGCCGACGTCGTGGGCGAGCTGGCCGCGATGACGCCCGGGCCGTATCTGCACATCGGAGGCGACGAGTCGCACGGCACCGATCCGGCCGACTTCGCGCTCTTCATGGAGCGCGTCACGGACATCGTCGCCGACCTCGGCAAGACGCCGGTCGCGTGGCACGAGGCGGGTGCCGCTGCCGGCCTGCACCCCGACACGATCGGGCAGTACTGGGGCTTCACGACCCCGACCGACGGCATGGACGACAAGACCCGCGCCTTCGTCGCGCACGGCGCGCAGGTCATCCTCTCCCCCGCCGACGCGATCTACCTCGACATGAAGTACGCCGCCGACGCGCGGATCGGGCTGACATGGGCGAACGGCCCGACGAGCGTCGAGCGGGCCTACTCGTGGGAGCCGGCCGAGATCATCGACGGCGTCGGCGAGTCCGACATCCTGGGCGTCGAGGCGCCGATGTGGACCGAGACCGTCCGCGACCTCCGCGACATCGACGAGCTCGCGTTCCCCCGCATCGCGGCGGCCGCCGAAGCCGCGTGGTCGCCCGCCGTCGGCGCGAGCGACCTGCGCACGTGGGACTCGTTCCGCGAGCGCGTCGGCGCGCTGGGTCCGCTGTGGACGGCGCTCGGCATCGGCTTCCACCCCTCCGACGAGATCCCCTGGAGTGCCGAATGACCACGATCCACTCCGTCCGGCTCGTCGACGGCGCGAGCATCGTCGACGACGCCTGGGTGCGCTTCGCCGAGGGCCTCGTCGTCGAGTCGGGCACAGGGACGGGGTGGCAGGAGCGGCCGGATGCCGCCACCGCCGTCGACGGATCGGCTCTGGCAGGCGCCGGTGCGCTGCTGACGCCCGGGTTCATCGACCTCCACGGACACGGCGGCGGAGGCTTCTCGTACGACGACGGGCCGGACGCCATCCGCGCCGCCCGTGCCCTGCACCGTTCGCACGGCACGACCCGTGCCGTCGTCTCGCTCGTGACGGCGCCCGTCGAGACGCTCGAGCGGCAGGTCGCCGCTATCGCGGACCTCGCCGCGACGGATCCGGACGTGCTCGGCTCGCACCTCGAAGGCCCGTTCCTCGACCCCGGCCACAAGGGCGCGCACGACCCTTCGCTTCTGCGTGAGCCGCTGCCCGCCTCCGTCGAGCGGCTGCTCGCGGCGGGCCGCGGCACCGTGCGGCAGGTGACGCTCGCCCCCGAGCTGCCCGGCGGCCTCGACGCGGTGCGCCTCATCGTCGCGGCCGGCGCCGCAGCCGCCGTGGGGCACACCGACGCGGATGCCGCGCAGGCGCGCGCCGCCTTCGACGCGGGCGCGACCATCGTGACGCACGCCTTCAACGCCATGCGGCCGCTGCACCACCGCGATCCGGGGCCGGTCGGCGCCGCGGCATCCGACGAGCGCGTGACGCTCGAGGTCATCGCCGACGGCGTGCACCTCGACCCCGCCGTCGTGCGGATCGCCTTCGCGGCGGCTCCCGGCCGCGTCGCGCTCGTGACCGACGCGATGGCCGCTGCCGGCGCCCCCGACGGCCGGTACGACCTCGGGCCCCTCGCCGTCGACGTCGTCGACGGCGTCGCGCGCCTTGCGGGCGGTGGCGCGATCGCCGGCTCGACGCTGACGCAGGATGCCGCGCTGCGCGTCGCCGTGTCGGCGGGCGTTCCCCTGACCGAGGCGGTCGCGGCGCTCACGAGCGTGCCCGCCCGCGCGATCGGACGGCAGGCGGACCTCGGCCGGATGACGGCGGGTGCGATGGCCGACGCCGTGCTGCTGTCGGCAGACCTGAACGTCCGCGCCGTCTGGACCGCGGGCGGGCGCGACTGAACGGCGCCCGCGACGCGCGGTCTCAGGACTGGTCGCGAGCGCGGCTGATCCGCGCCGGCAGGCCCACCGGCCGGCCGCGCGACCGGTCCCCTGTCACGGTGCACCGCGTCCGCCGCGCCCGACCTGGTCAGGCCGGGCGCGGCGCGGTGAGACCGCCGAGAGGCGCGCCAGGGGGGTTGTTGCAGCGCCCGCCAGGGACGGGTGCGGCCGTTGCATCCCCAAGATGCAACGGCCGCAGATTCCCGGGAGAGCCGGGGTAGGAGAAGTCCTCTTCTGAAATCTCTCCCCCCGCGGCGACCCGAGGCGTTCCGTTCCTCAGGTCGTCGTGCCCGCGGGTATTTCCAGAAGGGGAGCGGGCAAATCTCTCCTGATCATGAGACGCGCGGAGGCGGGTTCTATTACGCGAGTTCTCGAGAATTCTCGGAACGGATCCGTCCGGGCATGGCGCAAACCCGCAGGAGCGTCGAGAATGGATGCTCGGGGGAAGGTCGATGTCGACCTGGAGCACGTGCGCGTCCCCGGAAAGACCCGCAGGAACGTGACAACCATCGACAACACCGGCGAATCCGTGCTCGATCCCGACGGCACGCCCGCGACCGCCGATGCCGACCTCGTGCTGCGCACCCGCTCGGGAGACAAGGACGCATTCGGCGAACTGTGGTTCCGCCATTACCGCTCGGGCACCACCGTCGCGCGAGCCGTGAGCTCGACGATCGACCCCGACGACCTGGTGCAAGAGGCTTATGCCCGCATCTATCAGTCGATCCTCCGCGGGGGCGGGCCCACCGGGTCGTTCCGCGCCTACCTCTTCACCAGCATCCGCAACACCGCCGCCGCGTGGGGCCGCTCGGCGCACGAGCACACCATCGACCTGGCCGAGACGATCGAGGACCCGTCCACGAGCAACGAAGCCGCCGAGGCGGCGCTCGACCGGAGCCTCACGCATCGCGCCTTCAGGAGTCTCCCCACGCGCTGGCAGGAGGTCCTCTGGTACACCGAGATCGAGGACATGAAGCCGGCCGAGATCGCACCGCTCCTCGGCATGCGGGCGACCGCCGTCGCACAGCTCGCATACCGCGCGCGCGAGGGCCTGCGCGAGGCGTGGATCCAGGCGCACCTCCAGTCGGCCGAAGAGGGCTCGGACTGCCAGTGGACGATCGAGCGCCTCGGCGCCCATGCCCGCGAGACCGTCTCGCGCCGCGACCTGCGCAAGATCGAGGAGCATCTGGCCGGGTGCGCTCGCTGCACGATCGTGGCCGCCGAGGCCAAGGCGGTCTCGAGCCGCCTCGCACTCGTCCTCCTGCCTCTCACACTCGGTGCCGTCGGCGCAGCGGGCTACCTCGCGTCGCTCCAGGGCGGCGGAGTCCCCGCGGTCGCCTTGGCCGCCGGCGCGGGTGCTGCCACACCTGCGGCATTCGCTCCTGCCGCCCTCGCGCCGGGAGCCGCCGTGAACGCCTCGGGCGCGGGACTGACCGGCGGGACCGCCGCAGGCGGCTCTGCGGTCGGCGGGACCGCCGCAGGCGGGACGGCCGTCGGCGGCTCCACCGCCGCGGCGGGGTCACTCGTCGCCGCGGGGTCGACTGCGGCCGGGTCGACCGCGACCGTCGCCTCCGGGGCGGCCGTCGCCGCGGGTGTGGCAGCCACCGCGGCCGCAGCCGGCGGCGGGGTCTTCTCTGGACTCGGGGTCATCACCGGCGTGGCCGCGACGGCCGCCGTGCTGGTGGGGTCGTCGGTGACAGCATCCCTCGCCACTCCCGACACGAGCCGGCTCGCCGACGGATCGAGCGACGTCGTCGCGGTCGCCGACGCACCGAGCGACGACCCGACGGCAGCGGTGCTCGGCGCCGACGGCACCGCCCGAGATGAGATCGGGGACGGCTCGATATCGCTCCTCCCGGCGGGAGTCCCCTCGCTCGCCTCCGCGAGCGTCTCGATCGACGGGACGCAGCCCACCTTCTCGCTGTCCGTCTCGGGCCAGCCGGGCACGGTCGTGGAGGTGCTCCTCAACGGCGCCGTGAAGTCCGTAGCCGTCCTCGACGACGGCGGGACCGGCGGCGCCTCGTTCCAGCCGAACTACGGCAACCTGGTCAGCGACGCGCTGGTGCAGCTCCGATACCGCGCGGGCGAACTCGTCGGCGAGTCCCTCACCGTGCGGCTCAGCGAGCTGGCCGACCTCGGCCCGCTCCTGCTCGCGATGAAGCCGCTCGAACCCACCGCGCCGCCGGTCGACGAGGCAGACGACCACGGCAACGGTCCGACGACGAACAGCGGCAACGGACCGACGGCGAACAACGGCAACGGCCCGGCGACCACCAGCGGCAACGGCCCGGCGACCAACAACGGCAACGGACCCACCACCAACAGCGGCAAGGCACACGGCAAGGGCAGCAGCGGCACGGGCAGCACCGGCACCGACAGCACCGGCACCGACAGCACCGGCACCGACAGCACCGGCACGGCGACCACGGGCACGGCCACCACGAGCGGCGAGACCGGCACCGAAGACACCGCCACCACGGATGTCTCGACAGACGACACGACGGTCTCGAGCACGACGAGCGGGAGCAAGGCCCCGAACGGCAGCGGCAAGGCCGCGACGACCACGGGCACCGACGCGGTCGCCGACTCGGGCGTGGCGCCCGACGACGAGGAGTGACGCGCAAGCGGGCAGGTGCAAGGGGCCTCCGGCCGCCTGACGGACCCCGTTTAGACTGGAGTCCATGTCGGAACTGCCCCACGTCCGTCCCGCGAAGCCCGCAGAGCCCGAGTCAGGAACACGCGCCCCGCTGTCGGTGATCGACATCCTGGGGTTCGTGTGCGGCCTCTTCGCGTTCGCGTCGCTCGCCCTGTGGGGCTTCGCGGCGTGGAGCTTCCCGTGGAACCTCGTGGTCGGCATCGCCGCCCCCGTCGTCGCGATCCTCGTGTGGGCCCTCTTCGTCTCGCCGCGCGCCGTCTTCGCGGTCCACCCTTTCGTCCGCGCGCTCGTCGAACTGCTCGTCTACGCCTCCGCGACGATGGCCTGGTGGAGCATGGGCCAGCCCTGGATCGGTCTCGGCTTCGGCATCATCGCCGTGACCGTCGGCGTCATCGCGGGACGGCGCCGGTTCGCGTGACCTCCTCCGCGGACGTCGTCGCCCGCCTCGAGGCGGTCCTCGGCGATCGCGTCGACACGTCCGAGGCGGCGCGCCACGCGGCGCGCGCCGACAAGTCGGGGCACGCGGCATCCGGTCTCCCCCTCGCCGTCGTCCACGCGCGCTCGGTCTCGGACGTCCAGGAGACGCTGCGCATCGCGACCCGGACGCGGACGCCCGTCGTGACGCGCGGCGCCGGCACGGGCCTGGCCGGGGGCGCGAACGCCGGCAGCGGCGAGATCGCGCTGTCGATGCGTGCGATGGACCGCATCCTCGAGGTGCGCCCCGACGACCTCCTGGCGGTCGTCGAGCCGGGCATCCTGAACGCGGACCTCAATGCGGCACTCGCCGAGCACGGCCTGTGGTGGGCGCCGGACCCTGCGAGCCGGGCCATCGCGACCGTCGGCGGCAACATCGCGACGGGCGCGGGCGGGCTCCTGTGCGCGAAGTACGGCGTGGTCCGGGATGCCGTCCTCGGCGTCGACCTCGTCCTCGCCGACGGACGTCTCCTGACCCTCGGCCACCGCACGGTGAAGGGCGTGACGGGGCTCGATCTCACGTCGCTCGTGATCGGCTCGGAGGGCACGCTCGGCGTCATCGTGGGCGCGACGCTCAAGCTCCGTCGACTCGTCCCCGGAAGCGTCTGCACGGTCGCCGCGACCTTCCCCGGCGTGCGGGCCGCGGCCGCGGCATCCGCCGCCGTCACCGCCTCGGGCGTGCAGCCCTCGATCATGGAGCTGATGGATGCCGCGTCCCTCCGCGCCGTCCACGACCTCCTGCAGCTCGACCCGCCGTCGCCGGGTGCGGCGCAGCTGACGATCCAGACCGACGGGCCGGCCGCGGACGTCGAGGCCGACGCCATCGCCGCCACCCTGCGCGCGGCAGGCGGGTCCGTCGCGGTCACGCACGATCGCGACGAGGGCGAACGGCTCCTCACGATCCGACGATCGATGCATCCTGCGATGGAGCGGCTCGGCACGACGCTCATCGAGGACGTCTCGGTGCCGCGCAGCGCGCTGCCGGCGATGTTCGACGAGATCGCGCGCGTCGAGCACGACCACGGGGTCGAGATCCCGACCGTGGCGCACGCGGGCGACGGCAACCTGCACCCGAACTTCATCTTCGACGGACAGGTCGGCCCGGACGGCACCGTGGAGGTGCCGCCCGCGATCTGGGATGCCGCCGACGACCTGTTCCGCGCGGCCCTCCGCCTCGGGGGGACGCTCACGGGCGAGCACGGCGTCGGCATCCTCAAACGCCGCTGGCTCGCCGACGAGCTCGGCGACGCCCAGTGGGAGCTTCAGCGCCAGGTCACCCGCGTCTTCGATCCTCTCGGCATCCTGAATCCCGGCAAGGTCTTCGCGGACTGACGCCGGCGGCCCCTCAGCCCGCTCCGCGCGCCGAACCCACCCCTTCTCTGCGAACCCACCCGCTTCGACGCACCGAATGGGGTGGGTTCGCGGGGAAAGGGTGGGTTCGGCGATGAGGCGGTGGTCCGCGGCATCCTGAGCGTTCTCCACGGATCCGCGCCGCCCTGCCGCGATCGACGTAGGCTGACCCCATGGCCATGCGCGTCGGCGCGCCTCGTCGTGCCCGTATCGGAGTGCTCCTCGCCGCCCTCGGCGCCTCGGCTGCTGCGGTCGCCGCCGCCGTGCTCGCGCCGCTGCAGGCCGGCGCCGCCGTCGACCTGCCCGACAAGACGCCCGAAGAGCTCATCGCCTTCGTGCACGCGAGCGACATCGACGCCCTGTCGGGCACGATCGAGCAGACCTCCGAGCTGGGCCTGCCGGATCTGGGCGCGCTCCTCGGCTCGACGCCCGATCGGGATCGGGGATCCGAGGCGGGCGCTCCCGCCGACCTCGAGGACCTCATCGACCTCGCGACGGGCACGCACACCGCGAATGTCTTCCTCGACGGCGAGAGCGCGCGGCTGCAGGTGCTCGACCGCCTGGCGGAGCGCAACGTCTACGTCGACGGCGCGGCGCGCGAGGCCTGGTTCGTCGACTCCGAGACGCAGACGGCGACGCACGTCACCGTGACGGGAGAGTCCGGCGACCCGAAGCACGAGGCGGGGGTCACGACCCCGGAGGACGTCGTCGACGACGCGTTCGCAAAGCTCGACGAGACGACCGAGGTCAGCGTCGGCACCGATGCGCTCGTCGCGGGGCGCGAGGTGTACGAGCTCGTCCTGACACCGCGTACCGACGACACCCTCGTCGGCGAGGTGCGCTTCGCGATCGACGGCGAGAACGGCGTGCCGCTGGCCGCCTCGATCACGGCCCGCGGCGCTGAAGCGCCGGCCTTCCGCGTCGCCTTCACGGACGTCGACTTCAGCGCACCGGACCCGTCGGTGTTCGAGTTCGTGCCCGGCGCCGGCATCACGGTCGCCGAGGAGGAGATCGCCCTGCCGCTCGATCGACCCGATGGGGTCGATCACGGCGATCATGCCGAGCCGGTCGTGCACGGCGAGGGCTGGTCCGCGGTTGTCGAGCTGCCGCCCGGCGAGCATGGGGGACAAGCCTCCGCCGAGGCATCCGCCGCCCTCCAGGCTGCGACGACGCCCGTCGAGGGCGGTCGAGTGCTGCAGACCTCGCTCGTGACGATCATGTTCACCGACGACGGCCGCGTGCTGGCCGGGGCCGTCCCCGCCGAGCACCTCGTCGAGGTCGCCCAGGCCGGGCGCTGACGGGCCCGCGGGTGGAGGACGAACTCGCCATCCGGACGCGCGGGCTCACCAAGCGCTTCCGCGCGCAGACGGCGGTCGCGGGCATCGACCTCGCGGTCCCGCGCGGCGCCGTCTACGGCTTCCTCGGGCCCAACGGATCGGGCAAGACCACCACGATCCGGATGCTGTTGGGCCTCGTGCGCGCATCCGCGGGCGACGCCCGGCTGCTCGGCCGGGACGTCCCCGGCGAGCTCGACGCCGTGCTGCCGCGCGTCGGCGCACTCGTGGAGGGCCCGGCCTTCGCTCCCTACCTCACGGGCGAGCAGAACCTCCGCCGCTTCGACGCCGCCGATCGGCATGCGCCGGCGCGTACGCGCTCCGAGCGCGTCGCCTCGGCTCTCGCGCGGGTGGGGCTCGAGCACGCGGCGCGCAAGAAGGCGCACGCGTACTCGCTCGGCATGAAGCAGCGGCTCGGCCTCGCGAACGCCCTGCTCCTGCCGCGCGAGCTGCTCGTGCTCGACGAGCCGACCAATGGGCTGGATCCGCAGGGCACGCGGGAGGTCCGCGCGCTCGTGCGGTCCTTCGCGGCGGACGGGACGACCGTGTTCGTCTCGAGCCACCTGCTCGCGGAGGTCGAGCAGCTGTGCACTCATGTCGGCGTCATGAGCGCCGGCCGCCTCGTCGCGCAAGGGACGCTGGACGAGCTGCGCCGGTCGGGCGGGCCCGCTCGCATCGAGGTCCAGACCCCGGATGCCGAGGCCGCCCGCCGCGTCCTCGAGCGCTTCGGCGTCGCCGCCGACGGCGTGGGCGCCGCAGGCGTGGTCGCCGGGTCGACGACGGATCGGGCGCTCGCTCCGGAGGCGATCGTGGCGGCTCTCGTCGCGGACGGCGTCCGGGTCCAGGGCTTCCGCGTCGAGCCCGCGAGCCTCGAACAGCGCTTCGTCGAGCTCACCGGCGAGGGCTTCGATGTCGTCGCGTGAGCGCGTCGGGGGCACGCTCGGGCTCACCGGGAACGAGCTGGCGACGCTGTTCCGGCGCCGCCGCACGTGGGCGATGCTCGGGGCGCTCGCGCTCATCCCGGTCCTGATCGCGGTCGCGATCCGCATCGCCGGCGCCACCCGCCCCGGCCGCGGGCCCGCGTTCCTCGATCAGGTCACGCAGAACGGGCTCTTCGTCGGTCTCGTGGCGTTCGCCGTCGCGATCCCGCTCTTCCTCCCGCTCACGATCGCCGTGACCTCAGGCGACGCGATCGCGGGCGAGGCGAGCCACGGCACGCTCCGCTACCTCCTGGTGGCACCGGCCGGGCGCATCCGGCTGCTCGTGGTGAAGTACGCCGGCGCGGCCGTCTTCTGCGTCGCGGCCGCGCTGACGCTCGTCGTCGCCGGCCTGCTGATCGGGTGGGCGCTGTTCCCGATCGGCCCCGTGACGCTGCTGTCGGGCGCGGAGGTGCCCGCCGGCGAGGGCGTACTGCGGCTCCTCGGGGTCGCGGCCTTCGCCACGGTGTCGCTGCTCGGCCTCTCGGCGATCGGGCTGTTCCTGTCGACGCTCACGAGCGTGCCCGTCGGCGCCATGGCCGCGACGGCCATCCTCGCCGTGAGCGCGCAGATCGCCGGTCAGATCCCGCAGCTCGAGGCGCTGCATCCGTGGCTCTTCACATACCGCTGGTTCGACTTCGCCGATCTCATGCGGTCACCGGTCGTGTGGGAGTCGTTCGGTGCGAACGCGCTTCTGCAGACCGTCTACGTCGTGGTCTTCGGCGCCCTCGCGATGTGGCGCTTCACGACGCGCGACGTGCTGTCCTAGCGATTCCGGCCGGCGTCGATGCGCCGGCCGGGTGGCTGCGACGCGTCGAGCCACCCGCCGCGACGACCCCTAGAGTCCCTGCCAGTCCGGCTTGTTGTCGAACGTGTAGCGGTAGTAGCCGGCGAACTGCAGGCGGGATGCCGCGGCCTCGTCGACGACGACCGTCACGTGCGGGTGCAGCTGGATCGCCGAGCCCGGCAGGGATGCCGTGAGCGGGCCCTCGACGGCGCCCGCGAGCGCTTCTGCCTTGCCCTCGCCGAATGCGAGCAGCACGAGATGGCGGGCCCGCAGGATCGTCCCCAGCCCCTGTGTGATGCAGTGCATCGGGACGTCGTCGATCGAGTCGAAGAAGCGCGCATTGTCCTCGCGCGTCTGCTGCGTGAGCGTCTTGACGCGCGTGAGCGACGCGAAGGACGATCCGGGCTCGTTGAAGCCGATGTGGCCGTCGGTTCCGATGCCGAGGATCTGCAGGTCGATGCCGCCCGCGGCCGAGATCGCGGCGTCGTAGTCGGCGCCGGCGTGCTCGATCCCCTCGAGCGATCCGTCGGGCGTGCGGATCAGCGCGGCGTCCAGGCCCAGAGGCTCGACGACCTCGCGGGTGATGACGGAGCGGTACGACTCGGGGTGCGCGGGATCGATGCCGACGTACTCGTCGAGGGCGAAGCCGCGCACGCGGGACACATCGACGCCCTCGAGCCGCGAGGGAAGCGCCTCGTACACGGGGAGCGGCGTCGAGCCGGTCGCAAGACCCAGGACGGCCTCCGGCTTGCGGCGGATGAGCCGCGCGATCTCGTCGGCGACGAGCGCGCCGGCGGCGGCGGGGTCGGGGACGATGACGACTTCAGCCATGGGTCAGCGCCTCCTCGGGGCGGGGATCGTGGGCGGCACCGATGATCGCCGCGCCGAGCGCCGCGGCGGGCGACCCCGGCGGCAGCAGCTCGACGCGCTCCTCGAGCCGCAGCGAGCGCATGAACGGGGATGCCTCGGCACTTGCGACGAGCTCGGCCGTGACATCGGCCAGCAGCCGGTCGCCGAGCGCCGTGAGACCGCCGCCCAGGACGACTACGTCGACGTCGGCGGTGAGGACCAGGATCCGGACGGCCGCCGCGACTCCGCGAGCGATGCCGGCGCGCAGCTCGCGCGCCGTCTCGTCGCCGGCGTCGGCCGCATCGAAGACATCCAGGACGGGGAACCGCCCAGGCCGGCCCCAGCGCTGGGCGACGGCGCCGCCCCCCGCGAGAGCCTCGACGCAGCCGTGCTGACCGCAGCGGCACAGCGGCCCGGCGGGGTCGACCGACACGTGCCCGACCTCTCCCGCAGTGCCGTGCGCCCCGCGCCAGACCTCGCCGTCGACGACGATGCCCGCCGCGACGCCTGTTCCGAGGTTGAGGTAGGCCATCGAGCCGTGCCGCAGGTCGAGGCCGTGCGCCGTGCCGCGGAGAGCGTACGCGCCGACGGCCGCCGCCTTGACGTCGTTCTCGACCCGCACCGTGACGCCCAATGCAGGCGCCACCTCGGCCGCGAGGTCCAGCTCGTCGACCCCGAGGTTGACGGCGTGCGAGACGCGGCCCGTGCCGGGGTCGACCTGCCCCGGGATGCCGATCCCGACCGAGCTGATCGCATCCAGGCCGGCGCCGGCATCCGCCGCCACGGCGTGGACGGCAGCCACGACGGTGCGGACGATCTCCTCGCCGCCCCAGCCCGTCGCGAGGCGGACCCGTGCGATGATCCCGCCGTCGCCGTTCACGACGACCGCTTCGGCCTTCGTGCCTCCGACGTCGAGCCCGACCTTCATCGGCCGTCCTCCCTGCGAGAGGCGGCAGCATCCTGCGCGCGCATCAGCCCTTGACCGCCCCTGCGACCAGTCCGCCGGTCATCTTGCCCTGGACGATGAGGAAGAAGATGATGACGGGCAGCGCGATCAGCGTCGAGCCGGCCATGACTGCACCCCAGTTGACGGCACCGCCGACGGAGGAGGACTGGAACGCGTTGAGCCACGGCATGAGCGTCAGGTTGTAACCCTTCAGCAGCAGCAGCGCCATCGTGAACTCGTTCCAGGCCTGGATGAAGGCGAAGATGCCCGTCGCGATGAGGCCGGGGGCCAGGAGCGGGAAGGTCACGCGCCAGAAGGCCTGCGACTTGGTGCACCCGTCGATCATGGCGGCCTCTTCGAGGTCGGCCGGGACGCCCGCGACGAAGCCGCGCAGCGTCCAGATCGTGAACGGGATGACCGTCGCGAGGTAGACGATGCCCAGCCCGAGGAGGGTGTTCATGAGGTGCCAGTCGTCGATCATTCCGTAGATCGTGAACATCATGGCTTCGCCGGGGATCATCTGGACGACGAGCACCCCGACGATGAACATGCGGCGCCCGCCGAAGCGGAACCGGGCCACGGCGATCGACGCGAGGAAGGCGAAGAGCAGCGTCGCGATGAGGACGCCGAACGTCACCGTGAGCGTCGCGATCAGGGCGTGCGGGAAGTCCGTCTGGCCCGGAGCCGCTTCGCGCGTCCACGCCGTGATGTAGTTCGAGATCGTGAACGGCAGCGGCACGAAGCTCGGCCGACGGCTCGTGATCTCGCTGTTGGGGGTGAACGACATGTTCACCATCCAGTAGACGGGGAACACCGAGCAGATGAAGACGATGGCAGCCGCGATGTTGAGGAAGGTCCTCGCCGCGACGCGCTTCGCCGACGGGCGCCGCGCCCGCATCGAGCGCGCCTTGGGCGCGTTGGGCTCGCCGCCCTCGCCGAGGATGTCGTCGACGCCGAGCGTTCCGAGCTGGGTGGACGCGTTGATCTGAGTGCTCACAGCTCCTCCTCCTTGAGCGTCGTCCGGACGTAGCCCCACGAGAGGGCGAGCAGCAGGATGACCATCACGACACCGATCGCGGCCGTCGCGCCGAACTCTCCGACGCCCTGCCGGAACAGATACGTGCCGAGCACGTTGGTCTCCGCCGCGATGCCGCCGCGGCTCTGCAGGGCGTAGACCTGCGTGAAGATGCGCAGGTTCCAGATGATCTGGAGGACCAGGACGACCGTCAGGACGCTGCGCAGGTACGGGAAGACGATGAGCCGGAAGCGCGACAGCCCCGTCGCTCCGTCGAGGGATGCTGCTTCGAGCACTTCACCCGGCACCTGGCCCAGCGCCGCATACGTCGTGAAGGCGACGAACGGCACGGACTGCCACACGATGATGATCGTCAGGACGAAGAAGAACGACCACGGGTTGAGGAGCCAGGAGTGGTTTGTCCAGTCCTGCGTCCCGCTGATGGTGTTGAGCGTCCAGTTCACGAGGCCGTACTGCGTGTCGAAGATCCAGCCCCACACGACCGTCGCGGTCAGGGGCGGCATCGCCCACGCCAGCAGGAGGCCGACCGACACGACGATCCGCCACGCGCGCCCGAGGCGCGTCATGAGGACCGCGACGAGGATGCCGAACAGCATGTTCAGCACCGTCAGGACGACCATGAGCGCGAGGCTGCGCATGAGGACGACGGGGAAGTCCGACTCCGAGAACAGGTCGATGTAGTTCTCGAAGCCGATGAAGTTCGGCGTGGTCCCGAGGACCTTGTTCTTGACCGTGTAGTCGGTGAAGGACTGGATGACCATGAGAACGGCTGGGTAGCCGACCATGACGCCGAGGATGATGAGCGACGGGCCGAGAAGGGCCCAGGCGCTGCGTGCGTCGCGGCGCTTGCGCCGCTTCTCACGGGCGGTGGCGGTGGCGATTGCTTCGTCGTGTTCGCCTGCGGTCGATGACTCGCGGACGAGCGTGTCGTGGCTGCTCATGCGTCGCCTCCTCTCTCTTCTGTGAAGCGTTCTTGATGAAGGGGGATGGCTTGATCTCGCGCACGCGGCTGCAGACGTGCACGCGGCGGATCAGGAGCCCGCGGTGCGGGGCACTCCGGTCTCCGGGACAAGTTCAGGAGCTGGTCGTCCTGAGCCTGTCCGAGGGATCGGAGCGGGGCAAGGGGGTCCCGGACGGGACCGGGACCCCCTCGGCCTGCTACTTGTTGAGGATCGCCTCGATCTGCGTGTCGAGCTCCTCGGCGATCGCCTTGACGTCGCCGCCCTCAGCGATCTTGACGAGCGCGTCGGGGATGATCTGCGCAGCCTCGACCTCGGCCCAGTTCGGGCTCGTGGGGGTGAACTTCGAGTTGGCCAGCGCCGCGGCCTGAGCCTTGGCGATGTCGGTGTCCGGCAGCGAGGACGAGGCCGGGACGTAGCCCGGGGTCAGGCCCTGCTCGGCGAGGAGCTTCTGGTAGTCCTCCGAGAGCATGATCTTGAGGGCTTCCTTGGCCTTGCCCTGCGCGTCGGACTTCGTCGCGACGGCGATGTTCGAGCCACCGGCGAAGATGGGCGCGGTCGTGCCCTCCTCGAGGCCGGGCAGCGCGAACGCTGCGAGGTCCTTGCCGTAGGTGTCGGGGCAGCCCTGCGAGACCTCTTCACCCGCGGCCTCGTCACCCCACGGCCATGCGCCGGTGATGTTGCCCGCGGCCCACGCGGGGCTGGACAGGAAGCCGACCTCGCCGTTGCAGAACGCGATGTTGCCGAGGCGCTCGTTGCCGTCGACGGGAGCGACCGAGGCGTTGAGGTAGACGTCCTGGAGCTGCTCGAGGCCCTCGAGGCTCTCCGGGCTCGAGAACTGCGCGTCCCACATGTCGCCGTCCTGGACCGCGATCTCGCCGCCGTGCGCCCAGACGTAGGGAAGGGCGTTGTACCAGTCCTTGCCCGGGGCGTAGATGCCCGAGACCGTGTCGGTCTTGAGCTCCTTGCCCTTGGCGACGTACTCGTCGAGGGTCGCGGGGAGCGTGTCGCCCACGATCTGCGGCGTGTAGAACACGATGCGGCCACCGGCGTAGTACGGCGCGGCGTACAGGGCGCCGTCGTACGTGCCGGCCTCGACCAGACCCGGGAGCAGGTCGTCGCCGCCCAGCTCCTCCTGGATGTCGGAGATGTCGAGGAACAGGCCGGCGTCGGCGAAGCCGAGGGCCTGCGTGTTGCCGACCTCGACCACGTCGGGGGAGTCGTTGGACGACAGGGCCGCCGTGTAGGTGTCGGAGACGTCAGCCCACGTCTTCTCCTCGATGGTGAGCGTCCAGCCGTCGTTCTCCGACTCGAACGTCTCCTTGAGGTAGTCGCGAGCGGTCTGCGGCGTGTCGGTGCCGACGACCCAGACGGTGAGGTCACCGGTCTCCGGCTCGGCGGCGGCGTCCGTGCCGTTGCCTGCGCAGCCTGCGAGAACGACAGCCGAAGCGCCGACGAGCGCGAAGGCTCCGAGCTTCTTGATCATGGTGTCTTCCTTCGATTTTCTCTTGGTGTTTCGGGTGGGTCGGGCGACCCATCCGGGGGGTGGTGGGTGCCGGTGCTACGACACCCCGAGTTGTCCAGACAGGACCATGACAGCAGCGCCGCGCAGGACGATGTCCTGGCCTTGCTCCGTCATCCGCACGCGGACGCCGTCGTGGAACTGGGCGAGCGTCCTTGCCCGGAGAGTCTCGACGGTCGCCTCCGCGAGGGGTCCGTCGAGAAGTTCTTGGGGGCCGGAGAGCACGATCTCCGACACGTCGAGCACCCCGACGATGGGGGCGAGCGCGATGCCGAGGCGCTCCCCCGCGTCGCGGAGGATCCCCTCGCGGTCGTCGGCGGATGCCGCGGCGAGCCGTGCCGTGAGTGCGGGCACGGCGAGCCAGGCCTCGAGGCATCCGACCTTGCCGCAGACGCAGACGGGGCCGCCGTCGGTGCCCACCGTGACGTGCCCGACCTCGCCCGCGGCGAAGTGGGCGCCGCGCATCGGCTGACCGGACGCCAGCAGGCCCGAGCCGACACCGCGGCCGACCTTGACCAGCAGGACGTCGTCGCCGGCGCCGCCGAAGGTGTACTCCGCGAGCACGGCGGCGTTCGCGTCGTTGGCGACGAGGACGGGGAGGTCGAGCGCCTCTCGCAGCGCGGTCTCGAGGTCGAAGCCCGCCCAGCCGAGGTTGGGGGCGGTGAGGATGACGCCGTGCTCGTCGACGACACCCGGGGTGCCCACGCCGATGCCGAGGACCGGCGCATGCGCGTCGGCGACGAGATCGCGGGCGAGCGAGACGACCGCCTCGACGACGGCGCCCTCCCCCGTCGCGACCGCGACGCTCTTGCGGCCGACGATGTCGCCGTCGAGGGTCAGGATCGCGCCGATGAATTCGTCCGCGCCGGACAGATCGAGGCCCACGATGCGGTGCCCGTCGCGATCGAGGTCGACGAGCATGGCGGGCTTGCCGGGGCCGGAGGCCTCGCGCATGCCCATCTCTGCGACGAAGCCGTCGGCGATGAGCTCGCCGACGAGGTCGGAGATCGTGACGCGCGTGAGCCCCGTCTCACGGGAGAGGTCGGCGCGGCTCATCGCGCCCTGGTGGAAGAGCGTCTGCAGCACGAGCGAGCGGTTGTGGCCGCGGGCGTGCTCCGGAAGCACCTTGCCTCCCTGGCGCAGAGCGCGCCCAGGACCGAAGGCGCGAGCGCCCGCGGTTCCGTGAGAGGCGTGCGGCGGTTCGATCGTGGAGGAGCCGCGCTGCACTTCCGATGAAGTCATGTTTGTTAGTAAAGCGTACGAACAAACACATCTCAAGTCCGCGCCGTCGATTTGGGTGGACCGTTTACAAACTTGTTACATTCTCCGCCGACCGCTCGCCTGGACGCACCCTCCGCCTGCGGATGCTCGTCGCCTAGGCTGATCGGCGGGAGGCCGCCCATGAACCGTCGCATCACCGCCATGACGATCGTCGCCGTCGCGCTGTTCGGGATCACCGGGTGCACAGCATCCCCCACCGATTCGCCGAGCGCCGGCACCACGCCACGGGAGACGGCCGCACCGAGCGATGACGCGCAGAGCGTCGCGGAGGCCTGCGCCCTCGTCCAGGACACCATCCAGCAGGCGAGCGAGTCCTTCGCCGACGCCGCGAAGGAAGACCCTTCGGCCGTCGTGGACGCCATGACGTCCGCTGCCGACGACCTCGCTGCCGCCGCGGTCCAGATCACGAACGCCGATGTCGCCGCGGTGCTGCCCGGCGTGCAGGACATGTTCGCCCAGACCGCCGAGATCATGCAGGGAATCGTCGACGGGGACGTGTCGAAGATCGGCGAGCTCGCCGAGATCGGCGACACCTTCCATGACACCGTCCAGCAGTTTCAAGACCTCTGCTCGGCGGAGTGACAGCCGGTCGTGATGCGACCGTTGCCTTGGTGAAACCTCGATCCCCTACCATGGAAAGACAGCTATCGGAGCCGGGGGGTTGATGGCATGACCGATCTGGTCGCACGGCCGGACGCCGACGCGTCCTCGCCCGACGACGAGACTTCCGTCATCCAGACGGATGCCGAGACCGGCGACGCGACAGCGTACGAGTGGGCTCCGGCCGAGCCGGCGCGCAAGAAGCGCCGCCTCTGGCTGTGGATCGGCATCCCCGTCGCGGTCGCCGCGGTGGGACTCGGCGCGGCATCCGCCGTCGTCATCGCGCCCGGCACGTCCATCGGCGGCGTACCCGTCGGAGGCCTCACGCCCGGCGCCGCCGCGGAAGCGGTCGAGCAGCGTATGGCCGACACGACGATCGTGCTGACCAGCGACGCCGGCGACGCCGAGGTCACGGGCGCCGAGCTCGGCGCGACCGTGGACGCCCAGGCCCTCGTCGACGCAGCCTTCGCCGCACGCCCCGCCTGGAACGTCGGCGAGTGGTTCGCGGAGCCGCTCGATGCGCCGATCGCGATCGACGCGGCAGTCGCGGGCGGCGCCCTGCGGTCCGCCCTCCCCGGGCTCTACGTCGATCCGACCGACTCGAAGCTCGCGTTCGACGTCGAATCCGCGACCTACGTCGTGACGCCCTCCGTCGACGGCGAGGGGATCGACGTCGATGCCGTCCATGCGGCTCTGGCCGACGCCTTCGCGGCCGGTGACGCCCGCGTCACGATCGAGGCGACGACGGCCCCCGTGGATCCGGAGCGGTCGACGTACGTCGCCGACGCGACGGCGGGGATCCTGAACCGGATGCTGGACTCCGCGGGCTTCTACGTCGGCTCCGATCGTGCTGTCCCGGTCGAGCGCAAGACGCTCGCGTCGTGGCTCACGATCGAATCGGGCGATCGCGGCACGTTCGACATCAGCGCGGACGCGAACGCGATCGCCAAGGCCGTCAAGGGGCTGCCCGCGGCGGTCCACCGGGCGCCCGTCGACGCGACCGTCATCGTGAACTCCGCCGGCACGGTCCTCAGCACCCCCACGGCGGGCGTCGTGGGCCGCGAGTTGGACTCGACCGCGGGGATCGCGAAGGCGTACGCCGAACAGCTCGCGAACGGCGACGCCGTCTACGCGCTCCCCGTCGAGGAGACGCCGTTCAAGACCACGAACCTCGCGCGCATGCTCGAGGTCGACCTCAGCGAGCAGCGCCTCTACGTCAAGGAGAACGGCGCGGTCGTCGACTCGTGGCTCATCTCGAGCGGACTGCCGAACACGCCGACCTACACGGGCCACTACACGATCGGCTACAAGACGTCGGTGCAGACCATGCGGGGCTACGACCGCGACGCCCAGGGCAACATCACGGGCGAGTACGAGACGCCGAACGTGCGCTGGCCCATGTACTTCAACGGGGGTCAGGCCTTCCACGGGGTCTACTGGCACAGCAATTACGGCAACCGGATGAGCCACGGCTGCGTGGGCATGCCGGAGTGGCGCGCCAAGCAGATCTACGACTGGGCACCGTACGGCACGGACGTGTGGATCCACGCCTGAGACCCGCTCTCGGCCCCGCGCTCTGAGCCGCGCGCGTCACCGTCCGACCGGCGGTTTGCGCCGCGCCTCGCCGACTGCCTATCGTGGCGATGCGCCGGACTGAACCGGGCGCTCGATCGCCGGCGGGTGCCGGCATCCCCTCTCCAGAAGGAACGCCGTGCCCCGCTTCGACCTGCCGCTCGCCGAACTCGAGACGTATCGCCCCGACCTCCCCGAACCGAGCGACTTCGACGAGTTCTGGGCTGAGACCCTCGAGCGGTCGCGCGCGGCCGGCGGCGATGTCGTCGTGACGCCCGCCGAGACGCCGCTCACGACGATCGAGGCCTTCGATGTGACGTTCCCCGGCTTCGCGGGGGACCCGGTGAAGGCGTGGCTGCTCGTGCCCGCAGGTGCGAGCGCGCCGCTCCCCGCCGTCGTCGAGTTCATCGGGTACGGCGGCGGGCGCGGCCTGCCCTTCGAGAAGCTCGGCTGGGCGTCCGCGGGCTTCGCGCACTTCGTGATGGACACGCGCGGGCAGGGCTCGGGATGGGGCTCGGGCGGCGGGACTCCCGATCCGCACGGGACGGGCCCGTCCGCGAGCGGCTTCATGACCCGCGGCATCGAGGACCCCGCGGCCTACTACTACCGCCGAGTGTTCACGGATGCCGTCCGCGCCGTCGACGCGGTGCGCACGCTTCCCGGGGTGGACGCGACGCGCGTCGCGGTCGCCGGCGCCAGTCAGGGTGGCGGGATCGCCCTGGCCGCCGCCGGACTGTGCGAGGGTCTCGTCGCGGTGCTGCCCGACGTCCCGTTCCTCTGCGAGTTCCCGCGCTCGGTCGGCTTCACCGATCGCGATCCCTACCAGGAGATCGTGCGGTACCTGTCGGTGCACCGCGGGGCCGACGAGCTCGTCCACCGCACGCTGTCGTACTTCGACGGAGCGATCATGGCGACCCGCGCGACGGCGCCCGCCCTCTTCTCGGCGGCGCTCATGGATCTCACGTGCCCGCCCTCGACCGTCTTCGCGGCGTTCAACCGGTACGGCGCCGCCGACAAGCGCATCGAGGTCTACACCCACAACGATCACGAGGGCGGTCAGCTCTATCAGTGGGCCGAGCAGGTCCGCTTCCTCCGCGAGCACCTCTAGGCCCCCCGCGGATCACGGCAGACGAAAGGACCCGGGATGACGACGACGAAGGTGCTCGCGATCGACGCGGGCCAGACGGGCATGAAGGTCCGCGTGCAGGCAGAGGGCGAACGCGGCGACCTGCTCTTCCGCGGCATCGACACGAGCGGCCCGCTCCTCCCGCAGCTCGCCGACGTCGTGCACGGGGCGATCGAGCGGACGGGCATCACGCCGGACGTCGTGACGGCAGGCGTGTCGGGACTGACCGACAAGGACGCGGATGCCGCTCCCCTGCTGGCGCTCGTGCGCGATGCGGGAGCGCGCGGCGTGGTCCTCGCCCACGACTCCACGACGTCGTTCCTCGGCGCGCTCGGTGAGCAGCGCGGCGCCGTCGTCGCGTCGGGCACGGGCGTCGTGACGCTCGCCGTGGGGCAGGACGCGATCTCGCGCGTCGACGGCTGGGGCCACATCATGGGCGACGCCGGCAGCGGCTACTGGATCGGGCGCGAGGCCCTCGACGCGGTCATGCGCGCCTTCGACGGCCGCGGCCCCGCGACGGCGCTCACCGACCCCGTCCGCGCGCTGTGGCCCAGCCTCCCGCAGGCGTACATCGAGCTCCAGGCCGCCGAGGATCGCGTGAGCGTCGTCGCCTCGTTCGCGGCGCACGTCGCACTCCTCGCGGCCGAAGGGGATGCTGTCGCGCTCCGCATCACGCAGCGCGCGGCCGGCGAGCTCGCCGCGAGCGTCTCGACGTCGCTCTCCAACGTCCGCCGCGCCGACGACGAGCACTTCGCCGTGTGCGCGATCGGCGGCGTCTTCCGCTCGGCGCTGCTGCGCGACGCGTTCGCCGCGGCGCTCACCGCGGACGGCACGCGCGGCGGCCCGTCGCTCGTCGATCCGCTCGGCGACGGCCTCGACGGCGCCGTCGCCCTCGCGGACCTCGCGACACAGCATCCGCTCTCCGCCGTCGTACAGCGCGCGGGTCAGGTCTGACGCACCGCCTGTGTCCGCGAGACTTTCGCATATGTCCGCTGGGCACGCTCCGCGCGTGACATTCGTGAAGTCTCGCGGGGACGTCTGCTGACGCACGACGAGGAAGGGGCGACGGATGCTGCAGCATCCGTCGCCCCTTCGATGAGGTGGTTCAGGCCAGGCGGGCGACGATCTCGTTGAGCGTCTTCGACGGGCGCATGACGCCCTCGACCGCGAGCGGGTCCGGGCGGTAGTAGCCGCCGATGTCGACGGGCGTGCCCTGGACGGCGATGAGCTCGTCGACGATCTGCTGCTCGCTCGCGGCGAGAGCCTCGGCGACCGGCGCGAAGACCGCGGCCAGCTCGGGATCGGCCTGCTGCTTCGCGAGCTCCTGCACCCAGTACAGCGCGAGGTAGAAGTGGCTGCCGCGGTTGTCGATCGTGCCGAGGGCGCGTCCGGGCGACTTGTCGTTCTCGAGGAACGTGCCGGTCGCGGCATCCAGCGTGTCGGCGAGGACCTGCGCCTTGACGTTGCCCGTGAAGTCCGCGAAGTGCTCGAACGAGGCTGCCAGCGCGAAGAACTCGCCGAGCGAGTCCCAGCGGAGGTAGTCCTCGGCGAGGAGCTGCTGCACGTGCTTCGGGGCCGAGCCGCCGGCGCCCGTCTCGAAGAGGCCGCCGCCCGCGAGGAGCGGGACGATGCTCAGCATCTTCGCCGACGTGCCGACCTCGAGGATCGGGAACAGGTCGGTGAGGTAGTCGCGCAGGACGTTGCCCGTGACCGAGATGGTGTCCTGACCCTTGCGCAGGCGGTCGAGCGAGTACTGCGTCGCGTCTGCGGGCGCGAGGATCTCGATCGTGAGGCCCTCGGTGTCGTGCTCGGCGAGGTACTCCTTCACCTTTCCGATGAGAGCGGCGTCGTGCGAGCGGCTCTCGTCGAGCCAGAACACGGCGGGAGAGCCGGTCGCGCGGGCGCGCGTGACGGCGAGCTTGACCCAGTCGCGCACGGCGACGTCCTTGGTCTGCGTCGCGCGCCAGATGTCGCCGGGCTCGACGGCGTGCTCGAGGAGGACGTCGCCCGCGGCGTCGACGACCTGCACCGTGCCGGGCGACGCGATCTCGAAGGTCTTGTCGTGGCTGCCGTACTCCTCCGCGGCCTGCGCCATGAGGCCGACGTTGGGCACCGTGCCGATCGTCGCGGGGTCGAGGGGACCGTGCGCGACGACGTCCTCGATGACCGTCTGGTAGACACCGGCGTAGGACGAGTCCGGGATGACGGCGAGCGTGTCGGCCTCGCCGCCGTCGGCACCCCACAGCTTGCCGCCGTTGCGGACGAGCGCGGGCATCGACGCGTCGACGATGACGTCGGACGGCACGTGGAGGTTCGTGATGCCCTTGTCGGAGTTCACGTACGACAGACGCGGCGAGTCGGTGGCCGCGGCGAAGGCGGCCGCGATCTCGTCGCCGCCCTCGACGTTCGCGAGACCCGCGAGGATCGCGCCGAGGCCGTCGTTGGGCGTGAGGCCCGCCGCGGCGATCTTGTCGCCGTAGCGGTCGAAGACGTCGGCGTAGTACGCCTTCACGACGTGGCCGAAGATGATCGGGTCGCTGACCTTCATCATGGTGGCCTTGAGGTGCACCGAGTACAGGACGTCGTCGGCTTTGGCCGTCTCGAGCGTCTCGGCGAGGAAGGCGTCGAGGGCCTTCGCCGACAGGAACGTGCCGTCGACGATCTCGCCGGGGAGCACCTTGACGCCCGCCTTGAGGGTCGTCACGGTGCCGTCGGCGGCGACGTGCTGGATCGACAGGACGTCGTCGCCCTCGATGACCGTCGTCTTCTCGTTCGAGCGGAAGTCGTCGTGGCCGAGGGTCGCGACGCGCGTCTTGGAGCCCTCCGCGAAGGGCTTGTTGCGGTGCGGGTGCTTGCGGGCGTAGCTCTTGACCGAGAGGGGTGCACGGCGATCGCTGTTGCCCTCGCGGAGCACCGGGTTGACCGCCGAGCCCTTGATGCGGTCGTACCGCGCGCGGACGTCCTTCTCCTCGACCGACTCGGCCTCGTCCGGGTAGTCCGGGATGTCGAAGCCCTGGGACTGGAGCTCGGCGATCGCCGCCTTCAGCTGCGGGATCGACGCCGAGATGTTCGGCAGCTTGATGATGTTCGCCTCGGGAAGCGTCGCAAGGCCGCCGAGCTCGGCGAGGGCGTCGCCCACCTGCTGCTCGGGGGTGAGGTTCTGCGGGAATGCCGCGAGGATCCGGCCCGCGAGCGAGATGTCGCGGGTCTCGACCTCCACTCCGGCCTGACGCGTGACGGCCTGCACGATGGGCAGGAACGACGCCGTCGCAAGCGCCGGCGCCTCGTCTGTATAGGTGTAGATGATGGTCGAATCGGTCACGTGCATCGCTTTCGTTCCAGGGCTGATTCAGCCTATCGCACCGGCGAAACTATCTTGACATCGAGATACTTTCGTCACGCGGGGATACTCGACGTGCCGGATCCCGTCGATACCGCTAGCCTGAGCGGTATGGGTGAGCTCCGACTTGTGGAACTGTCCGCCGCGACGATCGTGGCGGTCAACAACCTGTCGCTGAAGCCCGGTCAGGAGCAGTTCCTGGCCCCCGTCTCGTACGCCGTGGCCGGCGCCGTCGCGAATCCGAACACCGCCTGGCAGCGGGTCGTGCTCGACGGCGACGAGGTCGTCGGCTTCGTGAGCGCGAACTTCGACGACGACGCCCCCGAGGAGCACTTCCGCTCCGTGTTGTGGCGCATCAACGTCGACGCCGACGACCAGGGCCGCGGCGTCGGCCGCTTCGCGGTCGAGAAGCTCCTCGCCGAGGCGCGCGAGCGCGGCAAGGACCACGTCGACGTCATCTACGAAGCGGGCACGGGCGGCCCCGAGGCGTTCTTCAAGCGCGTCGGCTTCACGCCCGTCGGCGAGACCGAGTACGGCGAGGTCATCGCCGAGGTCCGCCTCTAGCTCCACGCCGCGTCGGAGCATGCCGCGAAGGTCGGAGGGATCGGCTCGATCTCTCCGACATCGGCCGAATCCTCCGACGCAGCGCCGCCTCCCCAAGCGTCCGATCCGCCGAGCCATCCACGGATGGTCGGGCTCCCGGTGTCGACGTGCGAGTGAGCCCGACCATGGTCGAGTGAATCTTCGGGAGCTGCTCACCGCGCACGACGGCATCGTGCACCGTCAGACCGCGGCGTCGGCGGGTCTTCGGCCCGCGATGGAGCGCCGGCTTGTCGCCTCGCGCGAAGTCCGGATCGTACGTCGCCATTGGCTGGCGTCCACTGATGCGAATCCGGCGCTGCTCGCCGCAGCCGAGGCAGGTGGGCGAGTCACTTGCCTATCGCTCGCGCGGCGACGGAAGTGGTGGGTTCCGGAGGGGGCGGACAATCACCTGCACCTGTGGGTCGATCCGCACGCGCGGTCTCCGAAGGCCCGGGATGACACCGTCGTGCACTGGCGTGTCCCCGTCGCACCCGCTCCCACGCGTCAGCTCGTCGACTCGATCGAGAACGCCTTGTCTCACATCGCGGGCTGCCTGACCGAGGAGTCCGCGCTCCTGGTGTGGGAGTCGGCCGTCAGGCTCGAGAGACTCTCGGTGGATGCGCTTCGACGGGTCGCGTGGACCTCGGTCGCGGCGCGGAACTGCGCGCACAGCGTGAATGGACTCTCCGACTCGGGTCTCGAGACGCTCGCGGTGGTGCGTCTCACACCGTGGGGCATCCCGATTCGGCAGCAGATCCTCATCGCCGGCCACCGAGTCGATCTGCTCATCGGCGAACGGCTTGTCGTGCAGATCGACGGGTTCGCTCACCACTCCACGTCGGCACAGCGAACGCGCGACACAGCTCACGACGCCGAGCTCGCCCTACGCGGCTACACCGTTCTGCGATTCACCTACGCTCAGGTCGTCCACGATTGGCCCGCCGTCGAGCGCGTCATCGCCCGGGCGATCGCCTCGGGCGCTCACAACGCCCGCTGACGTCGGAGGATCGGCCCCAGGTCGGATGATCTGCCCGCCAACCTCCGACCCAGATCAGAACCTCCGACGGCGACGGGCCCACGCCGGAATGAGGGATGCCGCGACCCGGCGCGAAGCGCGGGCCGCGGCATCCGTCTGCCGGGGGCGGGGCGTCACACGAGCGACTCGCGCCACGCGGCGTGGAGCTGCGCGAACTTGCCCGTGCCCCCGATGAGGGTGTCGGGGCTGTCGTCCTCGATGATCCGGCCGTGCTCCATGACCAGCACGCGGTCCGCGATCGCGACCGTCGAGAGGCGGTGCGCGATGATGATCGCCGTCCGGTCGGCCAGCAGCGTCTGCAGCGCGTCCTGGATGAGGCGCTCCGACGGGATGTCGAGGGACGCCGTCGCCTCGTCGAGGATCAGGACCGCGGGGTCGGCGAGGAATGCGCGCGCGAACGAGATCAGCTGCCGCTGACCTGCCGAGACGCGGCCGCCGCGCTTGTTCACGTCGGTGTCGTAGCCGTCGGGCAGCTCCTCGATGAACTCGTGGGCGCCGACCGCGCGGGCCGCCGTCCTGATCTCCTCGAGGGTCGCGTCGGGCTTGCCGAGGGCGATGTTGTCGGCGACCGAGCCGCTGAAAAGGTACGCCTCCTGCGTCACCATGACGATCGCGCGGCGCAGGTCCTTCGGGTGCAGCGACCGCAGGTCGACGCCGTCGAGCGTCACGCGCCCATCGGTCGGGTCGTAGAACCGCGACACGAGCTTCGCGAGCGTCGACTTGCCGGCTCCCGTCGTGCCCACGAGCGCGATCGTCTGCCCCGCCGGGATGTCGAGCGAGAAGTCCGGCAGGATCGTGCGGTCGCCGTTGTACCCGAAGGTGACGTCGTCGAAGCGCACGTGGCCGCGCGCCGTCCACAGGTCGACGGGACGGATGGGGTCCGGCACCGTCGGCTCCTCCTCGAGGACGCCGGAGACCTTCTCGAGCGCCGCCGTCGCGGACTGATACGAGTTCAGGAAGAACGCGACCTCCTGCATCGGCGAGAAGAAGTTGCGCACGTAGAGGACGGCCGCCAGGAGCGTTCCGACCTCGAGCACGCCCTCGGCGACACGCAGGGCGCCCCACAGGAGGACGGCCGCCATCGAGAACGCGGCGATCGCCATGAGCCCGGGCTCGAACGTGCCGAACAGTCGGATCGAGCGCATGTTGACGTCGCGGTACTGGCCCGCGAGGTCGCCGAACTCGTCGTCGTTGCGCGGCTCCTTGCGGAACGCCTTGACGGCGCGGATGCCGGTCATCGTCTCGACGAAGTGCACGATGACCTTCGCGCTCACGACGCGGCCCTGCCGGTAGGCGACCTGCGACCGCGTGTAGAACCACCGCATGAGGAAGATGAGCGGGAGCCCCATCACGACGAGGATCACTCCGGACTGCCAGTCCAGCAGCAGCAGCGCGATGAGCGTGAATCCGCCGTACAGCAGCCCCGACACGAGTTCGTTGAGTCCGCCGTCGAGCAGCTCGCGGATGGAGTCCAGGTCGCTCGTCTGGCGCGAGATGATGCGCCCCGACGTGTACGACTCGTGGAACTCCAGGCTCAGTCGCTGCGTGTGCAGGAAGATCCGCTTGCGGAGGTCCAGCATCACGGCCTGCGTGAGCCGCGCCGCGACGACGACGTACCAGCCGATGAGCGCGGACCCGCCGAGCGCCGCGGCCAGGTAGACGGAGACGACCATGATGGTCGGCATCCAGTCCCCCTCCTCCACGACGGTGGGAAGCGCCGTGTTGAGCCCGTAGGCGATGAGGGCGGGGCCGGCGACGCGGAGCGCCGTCGAGACGACGAGGACGGATGCTGCCAGCACGAGCTGCCAGCGCAGCGGGCTCACGAGCGAGCCGAGCAGGCGCAGCGAGCGGCGCCGGATCTGCCGGCTCTCCTCGCGCGTGTAGTCGGAGCGGTCTTCGCCGCTCGTCCCGGTCACGGTCTGGGTGCTCACAGGGTCACCTCCTTCTCCCGCAGGCGGGTATCGGTCTCGTCGTCGGCAGCCTCTTTGGTCTCGAGGCTCGAGATCACGTGGCGGTAGTGCTCGCTCGTGCGCAGCAGGTCGGAGTGCGCACCCACGGCCGTTATGCGACCCGCCTCGAGGAGCGCGACGCGGTCCGCGAGCGCGACCGTCGAGGGCCGATGCGCGACGATGAGCGCCGTCGTCTCGGCGAGCACTTCGCGAAGCGCCTCCTCGACGAGCGCCTCGGTGTCGACGTCCAGCGCCGACAGCGGGTCGTCGAGGACGAGCACGGCGGGCTTGGCGGCGACGGCACGGGCGAGCGCGAGCCGCTGGCGCTGACCGCCGGAGAGGGACAGCCCCTCCTCGCCGATCACCGTGTCGGGGCCGTCGGGCAGGTCGTAGACGAAGTGCGCCTGCGCCACGGCGAGCGCCTCGCGCAGCGCCTCTTCGGCCTCCGGACTGCCCGGCTTCAGGTCGGCGCGTCCGAGCAGCACGTTCTCACGCACCGAGGACGAGAACAGCGTCGCGTCCTCGAACGCCATCGAGACGTGCGTGCGCAGCTCGGGCAGGGTCAGGTCCCGGACGTCGACGCCGTCGAGCGTCACGCGCCCACCGGTCACGTCGTACAGGCGTGCCGGCAGCGTCGTGAGGGTCGTCTTGCCCGAGCCGGTGAGCCCGACCAGCGCCATCGTTTCACCCGGTCGCAGCACGAGGTCGATCCCGTCGAGCAGATCGCGCTGGGATGCCGGGGCATCCTGATACCGGAAGTGCACGCCCTCGAACGCGAGCTCGCCGCGCGGCGCGGCGATCGTCGTCGGGGTCTCGGGGTCGTCGATCGTGTTCTCCTCGTCGAGCACCTCGAAGATGCGGTCGGTGGCCGTCCGCGTGTCGAGGAGGAACGAGAAGAGGAAGCCGATCGACTCCATCGGCCAGCGCAGCACCGTGGCCATCGCGAAGAATGCGAAGAGCTCGGCGACGCTCAGCTGACCCGCGAGGTTGAGCAGGATGCCGGCCGCGAGGCACAGCGCGAACGCGATGTCGGGCAGCAGCACGAGCCAGAACCAGACGAGGCCGACGGCGCGCGCCTTGCGCAGCTCGGTGACACGCAGCATCTCGGCCTGGCGCGCGAACTTGTGCAGCGCGTGCTTGCCGCGGCCGAAGGCCTTGAGGACGCGGATGCCGTGCACGCTCTCTTCGACGGCCGTCGCGAGGTCACCGCCCTGGTCCTGGCCCTGACGAGTGAGGGCGCTGTAGCGCTTCTCGAACCGGTAGCCGGCGTACCAGAGCGGCAGCGAGCAGGCCAGGAAGATCGTGCCGAGCAGCCAGTGCCAGCGGAACAGGATGAGCGACCCGACGATGATCGTGAGGACGTTGACGAGCAGCAGGATGAGCCCGAACGCGAGCCAGCGCCGGATGAGGCCGATGTCCTGCATCATGCGGCTCAGGAGCTGGCCGGACTGCCAGCGGTCGTGGAACGCGACGGGCAGGCGCTGCAGGTGCTCGTAGATGCGCGTGCGGAGCGTGTACTCGACCCGCGTCGCGGGCGTCAGCACGAACCAGCGACGCGCCCAGACGAGCCCCGCCTCGGCGAGACCGAGAGCCAGCACGAGGGCCGCGCCCCACGCGATCTGGGCGAAGTCGCCCGACGCGATGGGGCCTGCGACGACCGCTTCGAGGACGAGCGGGATGCTGAGCGCGACGAGGCTCGCCGCGAGAGCGCTCCCGGCGCCGAGCAGGAGCCGCCCCATGACGGGCCTGGTGAACGGGATGAGACGAGCGAGCGCGCGCCCGGTGGACAGCTGCGAGGACTGAGCGGTGGAGGTCATGATCCTTGTGGGTGACGGATGTCGCGACTTCGCGACGGAACAGCGAGGGGGCGCGGGAGCGCGGAGGTGGCCGGTGACCCGGTCTTGTCGAGGAGAACGCCGACGGGTCCGACGCTATGCCGGACCTCGGACGCGGATTTATGCGCGCGAGCGCTCGACGAGAGGGCCGGCCTTGCCGACGGCCGTCCACGGAGTGAGGACGAGCGCGGCCGGCTGGGTGGCGATGACTGCCTGGTACATGGCTTCCTCCTCGGATCGTGGGATGCCGCGCGGACGCGCGACAGCCCACCAGCCTAAACCTGGGAGTCCGCTGAATGCAAGTGCGAAATCAGCGCGAACCGCACGCGCCCCGGATGGCTCGGATCAAGGAGCCTCGCCGGCTCCTCCCGCGCTCCCCGGATGCCTCCGGTCAGGCGGCCTCGCGCGCGAGCAGCGATCGCTTGACCTCGAGCCCCCACGCGAACCCGCCGAGCGAGCCGTCGGACCGCAGGACGCGGTGGCACGGCACGAACAGCGCCGGCGCGTTGCGGGCGCAGATGGACGCCGCAGCGCGCACGGCGCTCGGCTGGCCCAGGGCGGCGGCGAACTCGGCGTAGCTGAGGGGCGAGCCGGGCTCGATCGCGCGCAGCACCCGCCAGCCGCTCAGCTGCATCTCGGTGCCGGTCTGGGCGACCTCGACCGACCAGATCGCCGCGAGGTCGCCGCCGTAGTACGCGCGGGCGGCGGCTGCGGCATCCGTCTCTCCCTCGGCGACGGCGACCGGGCGCAGCCGCGGGCTGATGCGTGCGAGCGCGGCCTCGGGATCGGCGGTCCAGCCTGAGGCGAGGACGCGACCTCGCTCGTCGGCGACGATCGTGAAGGCGCCGTCGGGAGTGTCGATCGTCTGGATGGTCGCGGTGGTCATGGCTGCTCCTCGAGCGGTCGATTCGGAGTCGGGTCGGTGCCGGGCCGGGCACGGCGGGGTCGCGATGCGGGCGCGGGCGCCCACAGGTGCGCCGTGAGGTAGCTGCGCCACGGCGCCGTCCGTGTCGCCCACGCCGTGAGCCCCGCAGGATCGGATGGGATGCCGGAGGCCGCGGCGCCGGCGCGCGCCGCGACGTCGCCCGGCAGGAGGACGTCGGGATCGCCCAGGATGCGCATGCGCACGTAGTCGGCGGTCCACGGGCCGATGCCGGGCATCGCGAGGAGGGCCGCGCGCTGCTCCGCGCCGTCATCCCCCGTCGTGAGCGTGAGGCTGCCGTCGGCGAGGGCAGCCGCTGCGCCGACGAGGGCGTTCGTGCGCGCCGCAGGACCCCGGAGGACGTCGCGCCCGCGTTCGGCGATCGCGGACATCGTGGGGAAGAGTCGCGGGGTGTCGGCGAAGCCGTCGAGCCGGTCGCCGAGCGCCTCGACGAGCGCCGTCAGCGCCGTGCGCGCCGCCGCGACAGTGATCTGCTGGCCGACCATCGCCCGCACGAGCATCTCGTGCGGATCGACGGCACCGGGGACGCGGATGCCGGGAACGCGCGCGACGAGCGGCGAGAGCTCTGGATGAGCGGCGAGAGCCTCGTCGACTGCGATGGGATCGGCATCCAGGTCGAACAGCCGCCTCGCACGCGACACGAGCGCGGGGAGGTCGCGCAGAGCGGTCATCCGCGCCCGCAGCCGCACGCGACCGGCGTCGTCGAGCCTCAGCTCGAACCACGCGGGACCGCCGTCCAGCCGCAGCGACCGGGCGTACGACGTCGGCGTCGCGACCTCCATGCCCGGGACGGCGCGCGCGCTCATCCAGGCGAAGAGCCCGGCGGAGTCGAGCGGACCGCGGTGCGGAAGCAGCAGGTCGATGGCGCCCGGCGCGGCCGACTCGGCGCCCACCGCCCACGCGGGGCGCCGACGGCGCGCGCGCAGCTCGAGGGGCGCCAGGCCGAACACCTCGCGGATGGTGTCGTTGAACTGCCGGACGCTCGCGAACCCGGCGGAGAAGGCGACATCGGATGCCGGCAGCTCGGTGCCGACCAGGAGCATCCGCGCCGTCTGGGCCCGGTGCGCGCGGCTCAGCGCGAGCGGGCCTGCGCCGAGTTCGGCGGTCAGGAGCCGCGTGAGGTGGCGGGGCGAGTAGCCGAGCCGCCGCGCGAGACCCGGGACGCCTTCGCGCTCGACGACGCCTTCCGCGATGAGCCGCATGGCGCGGCCCGCGACGTCACCGCGGAGGTTCCACTGCGGAGACCCGGGCGCCGCCTCCGGAAGGCACCGCTTGCACGCGCGGTAGCCGGCCTCGTGTGCCGCGGCGCTCGTGGGGTAGAACGTCACGTTCGACGCCTTGGGCGTGCGCGCGGGACAGCTCGGCCGGCAGTAGATGCCCGTCGAGCGCACCGCGGTGACGAACTGACCGTCGAAGCGGGCGTCGCGCGAGTCGATGGCGCGGTACCGCTCGTCGAATGTCATGGATGCGACTCTCGTCGCGTCCGATGTCATGGCGATGCTCATGCACCTAGCCTGACACGCCCCGCCGACACCCACTGGCGGAAATCGGACATGGCTGTGGACAGCATCCCGCCCTATCGCGAACCCACCCGATCGCCGCGAACCCACCCGCTTCCGTCCGCCGGAAGGGGTGGGTTCGCGCAGAAGAGGTGGGCTCGGCGAACCGCAGCTGCGGCTCGCACTCGGCAAGCTCAGTGGAAGAAGTGGCGCTCCCCCGTGAAGAACATCGTGACGCCGGCCTCGCGCGCAGCTTCCACGACCTCGGCGTCGCGCACCGAGCCGCCCGGCTGGATGATCGACGTTATGCCCGCGTCGATGAGCACCTGCGGTCCGTCGGCGAAGGGGAAGAAGGCGTCGGATGCCGCCACCGAGCCCGCAGCGCGGTCACCGGCCCGCTCGACCGCGAGGCGGCACGAGTCGACGCGGTTGACCTGGCCCATGCCGATGCCGACCGTCGCGGAGTTCTTCGCGAGCACGATCGCGTTCGACTTGACGGCGCGGCACGACTTCCACGCGAAGATGAGGTTCGTCATCTCGTCCTCCGACGGACGCTCGCCCGAGACGAGCTCCCAGTCCTTCGCGACCGACTCGATGTCGTCGGGGAAGCGATCGGCGTCCTGCAGCAGGAGACCGCCCGAGACGAGGCGGACGTCCATGCGCTCCTCGCGCCAGTCGGCGGGCAGCTGCAGCACGCGCAGGTTCTTCTTGAGCTTGAAGACCTCGAGCGCCTCGGGCTCGAAGTCCGGCGCGATGATCACCTCGGTGAAGATGTCGCGCAGGTTCTCGGCCATCTTGAGCGTGATGGTGCGGTTGGCCGCGATGACGCCGCCGAACGCCGACACCGGGTCGCACTCGTGTGCCCGCAGATGGGCGCTCGCGATGGGGTCGAGGGCGTTGGGTGCCGCGACCGCGATGCCGCACGGATTGGCGTGCTTGATGATCGCGACGGCGGGCTTGACCATGTCGAAGGCGGCGCGCAGCGCGGCGTCCGCGTCGACGTAGTTGTTGTACGACATCTCCTTGCCCTGCAGCTGCGTCGCCTGCGCGATGCCGTGCCCGCCCACGCGCGAGTAGATCGCGGCGCGCTGGTGCGAGTTCTCGCCGTAGCGCAGTGTCTCGAGGCGCTCGGCCTTGATCGTGAGGTGCTGCGGGAGTCCGTCGTTCTCGGTCAGGGTGCCCTCGGCGAACCATGTCGCGACCGCGCGGTCGTACTGCGCCGTGTGGGTGAAGGCGCGGGCCGCGAGCTCCCGGCGCTGCGCGAGGGTCGTGCCGCCCGTCCCGAGGGCCTCGATGACGGCGGGGTAGGACTCCGGCGATACGACGATGGCGACGTTCGCGAAGTTCTTCGCCGACGCGCGGACCATCGCGGGGCCGCCGATGTCGATCTGCTCGACGACGTCGTTGCCCTGGGCGCCCGAGGCGACCGTCTCGACGAACGGGTACAGGTTCACCACGACGAGCTCGAACGGCTCGATGCCGAGCTCGGCGAGCTGCTGCACGTGGTCCTCGAGGCGCAGGTCCGCGAGCAGGCCCGCGTGCACGCCGGGATGCAGCGTCTTGACGCGCCCGTCGAGCGACTCGGGGAAGCCTGTGACGCTCGCGACGTCGACGACCGTGAGGCCCGCGTCGCGCAGGAGCGATGCCGAGCCGCCGGTCGAGACGATCTCGACGCCTGCGCCCGCGAGCGCCTGTCCGAGCTGGAGGAGGTCGCTCTTGTCGCTCACCGAGATGAGGGCGCGGCGGATCGGGACGACGTCGCGGTCGCGGTAGAGGGACGGGTCGTGGCTGGGACCGGCCATGGTGAGGACTCCTCGGGATCGGGGTCTGCAGACAGATTCAGGGGCGCCGGAGGCGGCGCATCAGGAGCGGGGGGACGGCTTCGATACGCCGCTGTCGCGGCTGCTCGATCCACCGGCCGCGACGGCGGCGAGATCGAGCTCTCCCGTCGCGATGCGGCGGACGACGTCGATGAGAAGGCGACGCTCGACGGGCTTGATCCGGTCGTGAAGCGTGTGCAGGTCGTCGCCGGGCAGCACGGGGACCCGCTCCTGCGCGAGGATCGGGCCCGTGTCCACGCCGTCGTCGACGACGATGACGCTGGCCCCCGTCTGCACCACGTCGGCTTCGAGCGCGTCGCGGACCGCGTGCGCGCCCGGGAACTCGGGCAGGTACGCGGGATGCGTGTTGATGAGTCGCGGCGCCCACGCCTCGACGACGCTCGGCGGGAGCAGGCGCATGAGGCCGCTCAGGACCACGAGGTCGGGCTTCCAGACGTCGAGCTGTGCGGCGAGCTCGGCACCCCACTCGTCGCGCGAGTCGAACTCGCGCCACGGGACGAGGAATGTCGGGATGCCGTACTCCTCGGCGTGCGAGAAGCCCTCGGCCTCGCGATCGGCGCCGACGACGACGACGTGCGCGGGGTAGTCCGGATCGGCCGCCGCATCGAGCAGAGCCCGCAGATTCGACCCCGTACCCGAGATGAGGACGGCGACCGTGAGCACGGGCCTAGTCTACCGACGGCGTATCGCCGCCCGCGCCCGGTGACGGCGGCAGGTCGATGGGCGCCGTGTCGGCGTGCGGATCGACCTCGTCCGGATGGGCTTCCGACGCGGACGGTGGGGGTGCCGCGGGCGGCGCTGCCGGCGTCGGGGTCGGGGTTATCGGGGCCGGGGTCCGGGTCGGGTGTGCCGGGCTCACCCCCGACAGCGGCGCCGGGGCCGTCGGCCGCGACGCCGGGCCCGACCCAGACGCTGCTCCGAGCGGCGGCGCGTCAGGTCCCCCCGCACCCGGCTCGGCGACCTTCCCGCAGATCGGGGCGGTGTCGGCCTCGGCGGTCGGCGCGGCGGCTCCCCCGGGGACGGCCGTCGTCCGGTCGGCCGATGCTTCGGACTCGAGCGAGTCGTCCCGATCGCCCGACCGCGGCGACAGAAGGAGGATCGCGGCTCCCACGAGCACCTCGACTCCGACGGCGAGCGCGACCGGCCCCGGCTCGGGACCGACGAGCGCGAGCCTTCCCGGCCCGAGCGAGCCGGACGCGAAGACGGCGAGCGCCGCCGCGGCACCCGCCGCGAGCGCCGCGATCGCGAGGGTCACGACGATGCGGGGCAGGACGGGCTCCGCGACGTGGACGGCGCGACGGGGCTCTGGGTCGACCTCGCGGTCCATTGCCGCTCCGCCGTCCGCGGCGGCTTCGGCATCCCGAGCCTCTCCCGGTCCCGCACTCGCGGAGAGAGGTGGCCGCGTCAGCAGCTCGGCGAGGGCTGCGCGGCGCGCCGCATCGGCGGAGTCGATGTCGAGCCCGGCGTCGGAGGCGGGGGCGACGGCATCCGTCCTGTCCGCCTTGACGCGTCGGGTCCGCACGCGCGGCGGGATGCCGGCCGCAGCGAGCAGGCGCGAGCGCGCGATCCACCCCGCGACGGCCCCGACGGCGATGGGCAGGAGCACGACGAGGAGGAGCCACGGGCTCGACGACTCGGGGATGAGGCCGAGAACCGGCACGCCGGGCATGACGCCGGACTGCGTGCCCGAGGGAGAGACCGCGGTGCCCTCGCCGACGGAGAAGCCCGGACCCGCGACGAACGACACTCCCCACACGACGAGCGTCGGCAGGTAGGCCGCCTGCGCGAGCGTCACGACGATCGCCCCGAGCGCGTCGAGGTTCGCGGCCTGGTACAGCGCGACGATCTCGCCCCCGCGGAGCAGGAAGGCGACGCTCAGGACGAGCGCTCCCGCGCCCACGAGGCCGGCGACGGCCGCGGCCGAGGCGCGGACCGCGACACCGGGGACCGCGCCCCACCAGCCCGGAGCGCTCTCGACGCGATCGCGCAGCCGTGCGATGAGCCCGTCGGGCGCTTCGCGCCACTCCGTGGCGACCGCGCCCATGAGCGCCGGGACGGCGAAGACGAGCGTCGGGAACACGATCGCCTGCCACAGCGTGACCGCCGCGACGGCGTTCTGCGAGCTCAGGGCGATGAGGGTCGCGAGCGTCGCGGTGGCGACGGTCGAGACCCCGACCCCCGTCATCCATCCGCCCGCCCGGGACGCGCGCGCGCCCGAGCGGGCGGCGAAGATCGCCGTGAACGACGCGAAGGCCAGCGGAGCCAGCGAGAGGACGAAGGATGCCGCGTCCTCCGTGATCCCCGTCTCGGCCAGGTATTCGCCGGGCAGCGTGAGCGTCAGCGGCACGAGGTGCCCGAGCTGCCAGACGACGGCGCTCACGGGCCAGAGCGCCCCCCAGTCGGCCGTGTCGCCCAGGGCGAACACCCACAGGACCGTCAGCGGTGCGAGGGTCGCCGCGATCCCCGCGGCGACCGCGATGGCGGCGTCGAAGGCGGAGAGGAAGGCGACGATGAGGCGGTGCATGCCCTGTCGACCCTACCCAGCGGGGAGGAACCGTCTTCGCGGACGCGCCCCGGCCGCGCGATCGAGGTCAGGACCCGGTCGGCTCGAGCACGAAGACCGCGATGAGGCGGTCCGTCTTGCGCTGGTAGCCCTCGTAGTCGGGCCACACCTCGAGGGCGCGACTCCACCATTCGGCACGCTCGTCGCCGGACAGCTCCCGCGCGACGTAGTCGTGCTTGACGGCGCCGTCCTGGAGCTCGACGTGCGGGTGCTTGCGCATGTTGCCGGCCCATTTCGGCTCGTGCTCCGCGCCTCCCTTCGAGGCGACGACGGCGTAGCGGCCCTCGTGCTCGACGCGCATGAGCGCGGTCTTGCGCAGGCCCCGCGTCTTGGCGCCGAGCGTCGTGAGGACGATGATGGGCTTCCCGCGCAGAAGGTTCGCCTTCGCTCCCTCGCTCTGCTCGAACTCCTCGGCCTGCTTGCGGGCCCAGTCGGCGGTGGACGGCTTGTACTCTCCCGACAGCGGCATGCCTTCACAATAATCCGGCTGGAACAGGGCGGGACGGGATGCCGCGGCCTCCGGTGGGCGAGGGTGCGGCTAACGTCTTCTTACGGAGGTCCATCCGTGAGCACTGCACCCGCGTCCGAGAAGTCCGTCACCGAGGAGCGAGGAGCGCTCGACCGCTTCTTCGAGATCACGCGAAGGGGCTCGGGCCCGGGCGCCGAGGTGCGCGGCGGGCTCGTGACGTTCGTGACGATGGCCTACATCGTCATCCTGAACCCGATCATCCTGTCCAGCGGGACGGATGTCGCGGGCGACAGTCTGGGCTTCCAGCAGGTCGCCGCCGTCACGGCGCTGACGGCCGGGGTCATGACGATCCTCTTCGGCCTCGTCTCGCGGCTGCCGTTCGCGTTCGCCGCGGGGCTCGGCATCAACTCGTTCCTCGCCGTCAGCGTCGTCGGTCAGGTCACGTGGCCCGAGGCGATGGGCCTCGTCATGATCAACGGCTTCATCATCGTGCTGCTCGCGGCTACAGGTCTGCGGCGGCTCATCTTCGACGCCGTGCCCGTCGCGCTCAAGACCGCGATCACCGTGGGCATCGGCCTCTTCATCGCGTTCATCGGCTTCGTCGACGCGGGATTCGTGACCTCGACGGGCGTCGCGTCGCCGCCCGTGGGTCTCGGTGAGGGCGGCTCGATCGCGACGATCCCGACCCTCGTGTTCGTCGTCACGCTCCTGCTGTGCGCCGTGCTGATGGTGCTGCGCGTCAAGGGTGCGCTGCTCATCGGCCTCGTCTCGGGCACGGTCCTTGCTGTCGTCATCGAGGCCGTGTGGCACATCGGGCCGAAGTTCGGCGCGGACGGCGCCGTCAATCCGGGCGGCTGGTCGCTCTCGGTCCCCTCTCTGCCGACGAGCTGGGTGAGCATCCCCGACCTGAGCCTCGTCGGGCAGGTCGACCTCTTCGGCGCCTTCGGCCGCGTCGGCGGCCTCGCCGCGACGATGCTCGTCTTCACGCTCGTCTTCACGAATTTCTTCGACGCCATGGGCACCATGACGGGGCTCTCGCGCGAGGCCGAGCTCGCCGACGCGAAGGGCGACTTCCCGCGGCTGCGCTCGGCCCTCGTCGTGGAGGGCGTCGGCGCGATCGCCGGCGGCTTCACATCGTCGTCGTCCAACACCGTGTTCATCGAATCCGCGTCGGGGATCGGCGAAGGTGCGCGCACGGGCCTCGCGAACGTCGTGACGGGCGGACTCTTCCTCCTCGCGATGTTCCTCACGCCGCTCACGAGCATCGTGCCCTCGGAGGTCGCCTCGGCCGCCCTCGTCATCGTCGGCGCGCTCATGATGTCGCAGATCCGCCACGTCGACCTCGGCGACCTGACGGTGCTCACCCCGGTCTTCCTCACGGTGACCGTCATGCCGTTCACGTACTCGATCGCCAACGGCATCGGCGCAGGCTTCATCTCGTGGGTCGTGATCCGGTCGCTGTCGGGCAAGGCGAAGCAGATCAGCCCGCTCCTGTGGATCGTGGCCGCGGGCTTCGTCGTCTACTTCGCCCGCGGGCCGATCGAGGCGGCGCTCGGCGGCTGACCGGCGCTCGACGGCCGATCCGGGCTCGGCACGCGATCCGGGGCTCGGCGCGCCGGCGGGTCGGAAGGCCCGTTCCGAGGGTGTATTCCGCCGCGGGCACGCGATCACTAACATGTGGCGCAATCTCGCCGATCGGAGGCGCGCCATGTCCGACCAGACCCCTGCGCCCATAGGAACAACGGAGCCGGTTCCCGAAGAGGACGGCGGCGGGGCCCCGTCGACCGGCGCGGCTCCACCCGACGAGATCGTGCGCGGCGGCGAGCTGACGCTCGAGCTGCGCGTGCACGGGGTCAACAACACCACCCCGGCGTCCCTGCTGGACCTTCCGCCCGAGGCCATCCGCCGGCTCGCGGGCGACACCCTGGGATCGTTCTGGGCGCCCACGAAGGAATCCCTCGACACGACGACCCCGGACAGCCGGGGATTCGTCCCGGAGGGGATCCAGCGCGAGGCGTATTCATGGGGCGGTATGGTGCGCACGGTCCCGACGGCCGGGGTGTTCAGCGCCGGCGGCGTCGTTCTCGGCGTCATCACCCGCGTCTTCTACGCCCTGATCCTCCCCTTCTCGCTCGCGAACGCCGCGCAGTGGACCCGGCGGCTGACGCAGCCCGGCGACAGCAGGGGACGGCAGGGGTGGATCGCTTTCACATCGGGCCTGACCCGGTTGTTCTGCTTCGTGCTGACGCTGCTGTTCACGACGACCATGGCGACCCTGGCCCTCGACATCGGCGCTTCGCAGTGCGGCGCCGAGCCGGCGCTCTGCGGGCCGCTCTCGGGGGTCTTCGGTCCGATGAAGGATTGGTCGCCCGGGCAGCGCCTCGCGTTGATGGCGCTCATCCCCGTGGGGCTGGCCGCGGTGCTGTGGGTCCTGTCCGCGATGTCGCGGCTGCGCTACGACAACCTCCCGGGCATGCAGGACCACGGCGGCGACGGAGCCCGGAAGCCGCCCGCGGCCGGCGCCGCCGATGCGCGACCTGTCCCCGCGCCCCCCGTCGCCGAGCAGAGCCGCGCGAGCCGCCGCGAGCCGGAAGCCGCGCCCCCGGCCGTCCTGTCGAAGGCGGGCTTCTGGTCGAATCGCGTCACGCGCCACCTCGCGCGCGTGCACCTGGCCGGCGCGCTCCTGCTGACGGCGGGATTCGTCGCGACGCAGGCCTCCATGGCCTGGCGGACCGATTGCGGCGGCCTCGTCTTCGGCGACTGCACGACGACGGACGACGGCTGGTTCCCGTTCTACGTGGCGATGGCCGTCGTCGCGCTCGTCGGCGTCGTGGCGGCGGCCGTCGCGGCGTCGATCCTGCCGACCATGAGGGTCGCCCCCGAAGAGGAGCAGCGCCTCGGGTGGGCGAACCTCGCCAGCGGGATCGTGCTCGGGGTCGGCATCCTGGTCTTCGTCGTGACGTGCGGATTCGTCGCCTTCACGCCCGCGCCGCCGGTCGGCGTGGACCGGCTGTACGGGGCGGGGATGACGCCGACCGTCATCGTCGCGATCGCGGCGGGCATCGCCGTCATCGCGCTGACCTTCCGGCCGTTCGCGGGTCGCAGGGCCGCGGCCTGGTGGGGATGCGGACCGGCCCTCTTCATGATCGTCTCGCTCGCGCTCTCGTCGGCCATCAGCGCGATCATCGTCGTGGCGATCGGCGACTGGCTCAACGGGTCTCAGGGGCCGGCGGCGCTCGTCGGCTGGCGTCAGGTGGCAGAGGAGCAGCCGGGCCGCGTGTCCATCGACTGGAGCGACTCGCAGTCCGGACTGACGGGCGAGACCACGGTCGGCACGCCGCCTGCCGACATCGGAGGCCTGCGGATCTCGTCGAGCTATGTCGCCCTCGGCTCCGCGATCATCGTGTTCCTCGCGATCGCGTTCATCCTGGTGCTCGCCGCCGCGTTCATCCGAAGGCGCAACCTCGTCCCGCGCGCATCGGCGTGGCGCATGGGACCGCCCGACAAGCCCGGCAGCGTCCCGATCAGCGACGAGGACATCCCGATCGGCGAGGGCGGCATCCTCCCGCCGTCGGCCCGGACGCTGTGGCGCCGCATCGAGGCCAAGCGCGGCTCGGCCGCGCGCCTGCACCTGCTCGAACCCGTCGCCGGGGTCTTCGCCGTCGCGATGGCCGTCGGCATCGGCGTGGGGCTCTTCTGGACGATCTACGCGTACCAGCGGGAGACGTCGCTGTGGGGCATCGCGCCGGCGGACATGCAGCAGTTCGTCGTCGATGCGATGGAGGTCTCGATGCTCGGCCTCGCCGCCCTCGCCGCGGTCATCGTGGCGATCCTGGCGGCCGGCGCGGGTTCGGGAAGCTCCTCCCGGCCGCTCGGCCTCGCATGGGACATCGCGTGCTACCTCCCGCAGACCGGGCACCCGTTCGGACCGCCGTGCTACGCGGAGCGCGCCGTCCCCGAGATCGCCGGCCGCATCAACCACTGGCTCAGGGAGCCGGGGCGGCAGGACCGCCGCGTCGTGCTCGCGGCCCACAGCATGGGCGGCGTGCTCGCCGTGTCGGCGCTCGGCGTGCTCGCGAGCAGCCCCACGACGCGCGACCAGCTGCCCCGCATCGGCCTGCTCACGTTCGGCGTCCAGCTGCGCACGTTCTTCGGCCGCATGCTCCCCGAGATGCTCGGACCCACCGTCCTCGGGACGACACCTCTCGTGCACGGGCCCGGGCTGCTTTCGAAAGACCCCTGGGAGAAGGACTTCCAGCAGCAGCACGGCCCGTCCTCCAAACCGCCCGAGACCGAGCCCGCGTCGCTCGGCATCGGCCGGGTCGCCGGAACCCTCGCCCCGCCGCGCAGATACGAGCCGGAGCACCCCATCCGGTGGATCAGCCTGTGGCGGCTCACGGACTTCCTCGGCTACCCCGCCTCGAGCACCGTCAAGTTCGACGGCGAGGAGCAGATCGTCAACCGCGTCGACCGGTACGCGGGCGAGCTGGACAAGAGCGGCTACATGGTGACGGTCGGCACGCACGGCGAGTACTACCGCACGCTCGAGTACTACGCCGCGCTCGACGACCTCAAGGACGAGCTCGAGGCCACCGGTTCGGGGTGATCGGCAGAGACGAACGAGGGACGGATGCCGCAGCATCCGTCCCTCGTCTCGTCAGTGCTTACAGCGCTTCGATGATGGCGCGCATCAGGTCAGCGGTCTCGGACGGCGTCTTGCCGACCTTGACGCCGGCGGCCTCGAGGGCCTCCTTCTTCGCCTGCGCCGTACCCGCCGAGCCGGAGACGATGGCGCCGGCGTGGCCCATCGTCTTGCCCTCGGGTGCCGTGAAGCCGGCGACGTAGCCGACGACGGGCTTGGTGACGTTGGCCTTGATGAAGTCGGCCGCGCGCTCCTCGGCGTCACCGCCGATCTCGCCGATCATGACGATCGCCTTGGTCTCGGGATCGGCCTCGAAGGCCTCGAGCGCATCGATGTGCGTCGTGCCGATGATGGGGTCGCCGCCGATGCCGATCGCGGTCGAGAAGCCCAGGTCGCGCAGCTCGTACATCATCTGGTACGTCAGGGTGCCCGACTTCGACACGAGGCCGATCGGGCCCTTGCCGGTGATGTTGGCGGGCGTGATGCCGACCAGCGCCTCGTCCGGCGTGATGATGCCGGGGCAGTTCGGGCCGATGATGCGGGTCTTGTTCCCCTTCGACTTCGCGTAGGCCCATGCCTCGGCCGAGTCGCCGACGGGCACGCCCTCGGTGATCACGACGAGCAGCGGGATCTCGGCGTCGATGGCCTCGATCATGGCGGCCTTCGTGAAGGCGGCGGGGACGAACGCGATCGAGACGTCGGCGCCCGTCTTCTCGATCGCCTCGGCGACCGACCCGAAGACCGGAAGCTCGACGTCGGCGCCGCCCTTGTCCTTGTGGAGGACGGTCGTGCCGGCCTTGCGGGCGTTGACGCCGCCGACGACCTGCGTGCCGGCCTTGAGCATGAGCGCGGTGTGCTTGGTGCCTTCGCCGCCAGTGATGCCCTGGACGATGACCTTGGAGTCCTTGGTGAGGAAGATCGACATTTCTCTCTGGTTCCTTACGGTTTGATCCGGTCGCTGAGCTTGTCGAAGCGTCAGGCGTTCGCGAGCTCGGCGGCCTTGTCGGCGCCCTCGTCCATCGTGGCGGCGAGCGTCACGAGCGGGTGATCGGCCTCTTCGAGGATGCGACGGCCCTCTTCGACGCGGTTGCCGTCGATGCGGACGACGAGCGGCTTGGTGGCCGAGTGGCCGAGCTCGGCCAGCGCGCCGACGATGCCCTTCGCGACGGCGTCGCACGCGGTGATGCCACCGAAGACGTTGACGAAGACGGACTTGACCTGCGGGTCGCCCAGGATGACGTCCAGGCCGGCGGCCATGACCTCCGCCGAGGCGCCGCCGCCGATGTCGAGGAAGTTGGCGGGCTTGACGCCGCCGTGGTTCTCACCGGCGTACGCGACGACGTCGAGCGTCGACATCACGAGGCCCGCGCCGTTGCCGATGATGCCGACCTGGCCGTCGAGCTTGACGTAGTTGAGGTCGTTCTCCTTGGCCTTGGCCTCGAGCGGGTCGGCTGCGGCCTTGTCCTCCAGGAGCGCGTGGCCGGCGTGACGGAACTCGGCGTTCTCGTCGAGCGAGACCTTGCCGTCGAGGGCGATGATCTCGCCGTCCTCGGACTGGATGAGCGGGTTGACCTCGACGAGCGTCGCGTCCTCGCCCTTGTAGACCTGGAAGAGCTTCACGAAGACGTCGGCGACCTTGGGGGCCAGCTCCTCGTCGAAGTTCGCGGCCTTGGCGATCTCGAGGGCCTTGGCCTCGTCGATGCCCGTGATGGGGTCGACCTCGATGCGGGCGAGCGCCTCGGGCTTCTCGACCGCGAGCTGCTCGATCTCCATGCCGCCCTCGACCGATGCGAGCGACAGGTAGGAGCGGTTCGCGCGGTCCAGCAGCACCGAGAAGTAGAACTCCTTGGCGATCTTGGCGCCCGCCGCGATCATGACGCGCTTGACGACGTGACCCTTGATGTCGAGGCCGAGGATCGCCTTGGCGGCCTCATACGCCTCGTCGGGGGTCTTGGCGACCTTGACGCCGCCCGCCTTGCCGCGACCGCCGGTCTTCACCTGAGCCTTGACGACCACGACACCGCCGAGCTTCTCGGCGGCCGCCTTCGCCTCCTCAGGGGTGTCGGCGATGATGCCCGGGAGCACCGGCACCTCGTACTTCTCGAACAGATCGCGTGCCTGGTACTCGTACAGATCCACAGTGCGTTCCTCCGCTGGGGCGAATGTGGGGTAGATGGCCCGGAAGATCTCTCGATGTCAAGAGACCGGCCAATCCCCCAGCCTACTACCGGTCTCGGGGCGCTCCGTGCCGTCCCCTACCGGACAGCATCCCCTGTCGACGGGATCAGGATGCCGATTCCGGCGAGCGGGCGGGGCTCAGCGGCGTCGCTCGGCGAGCGCGAGGGTCCGCTGTGCGGACCGCACCATCGCGACGTCGAGGAAGGTGCCGTCCTCGAGCACGACGGTGCCCACGCCGTCGGCGGCAGCGGCGCCGACGCGGTCGACCACCTGCCGCGCCCGGTCGACCTCCTCCGGCGTCGGCAGGAAGGCCGCCTCGATGGTCGCGAGCTGAGCGGGGTGTATGGCCGTGCGCCCCACGAACCCGAGCGCGCGACCGGCAGCGCAGCTGGCCGCCAGACCATCCAGGTCGGCGATGTCCGTGTAGGCGCTCATCATGGGCGCCGCGATCCCGGCCGCCGCGGCGGCGTAGACGGCCCGCGACCGCGCCCATTCCAGACCGGGCTCGCCCGCCTGCCCGCGCGGCAGGCCGAGCTGCGAGCGCAGGTCGGCTTCGCCGAGGGCGATCGATGCGACGCCGGCCGAGGCGATCTCGAAGGCGCGCTCGACCCCCAGCGCGGTTTCGAGGAGCGCGTGAAGGGGTCGGCCGCCGACACGCTCGGCGAGGGACCGGATCTCGTCCGGCGACTGCACCTTCGGAAGGCGCACGCCGATGTCGTGCGGAAGCTGCGCGACGGCGTCGAGGTCGGCCTCGAGCCAGGGACTCCCCCGCCCGTTGACGCGGACCTGCAGCGCGCCGCCGGCTACCGGACGCAGATCCGCGATGCCTGCCCGCGCGACGTCCTTCCGGGTCGGGGCGACGGCATCCTCGAGGTCGACGATGACGATGTCGGCCCCGGCATCCATCGCCTTGGCGACGCGGTCAGGACGATCGCCGGGAACGTAGAGAGCCGTGAGCGCCGGGGTCATGCGATCGCTCCGCTCACGCGAAGCTCCTCGATCTGGGCCGCCGTGTAGCCGAGCTCGCCGAGGATCGCATCGGTGTCGGCTCCGGCTGCCCGTCCGGTGAACGCGAGGACGGGCTCATCCTCGGAGAGCCGGAACAGCGGGCCCTGCATCCGCATCTCGCCGAGGTCGTCGTCCGTGATCGTGTGGATCGTGCCGAGTGCCTGGAACTGCGGATCGGCCATGATGTCGCCGGCATCGTAGATCGGCGCGATGGCCGCCTGCGCGTTGTCGAAGGCCTCGATGACCTCGTCACGGGACCGCTGCGCGATCCACCCGCCGACGGCGTCGTCGAGCTCATCGGCGTGCTGCGCGCGCCCCGACCCGGTCGCGAACCACGGCTCGTCGATGAGCTCCGGCCGGCCGACGAGCGTCATGACCCGCTCGGCGATCGACTGGGCGCTCGTCGACACGGCGACCCAGGACCCGTCCGCCGTGCGATAGGTGTTGCGCGGCGCGTTGTTCGCCGAACGGTTGCCCGTGCGCGGCTGGACGGTGCCGAGCTGGTCCCACCGCGTGATCTGCGGGCCGAGCATGGCGAGCATCGGCTCGATGATCGCGACATCGACCTCCTGCCCGACGCCCGTGCGCCCGCGGGAGTGCAGCGCGACCATGACCGCGTACGCCGTCGCGAGCGATGCGATGCCGTCGGCGAGCCCGAACGGCGGCAGCACGGGCGGCCCATCCGGCTCCCCCGTCATCGCCGCGAACCCGCTCATGGCCTCGGCGAGCGTGCCGAAGCCGGGCTTGGACCGGTAAGGACCTCGCTGGCCGAAGCCCGTCACCCGCGCCAGGATGAGGCGGGGGTTGCGGGCGGAGAGCTCGTCGTAGCCGAGACCCCACCGCTCGAGCGTGCCGGGGCGGAAGTTCTCGATCATCACGTCGGCGGTCTCGACGAGGCGCAGCAGCGCCTCGCGGCCGCCGTCCGTGTGCAGGTCGAGCGCGACCGTCCTCTTGTTGCGCCCGAGCGTCTTCCACCACAGGTTCTGCCCGTCCTTCGACGGGCCGTGCCCGCGCGCGGGGTCGGGGCGCTGCGGGTGCTCGACCTTGACGACGGTCGCGCCCATGTCGCCGAGATGCATCGCCGCCATGGGGCCGGCGAACAGCGTCGAGACGTCGATCACCGTCACTCCGTCGAGGGCGCCCATCAGGCTCGGTCCTCCCAGCAGACCCGGAAGCCGATCGATCCGGAGGCGTCCACGCCGAGCCCGGGCAGAAGCAGCTTCGCCGAGAACTCCGGATGCTGCGGCCCGCCGTCGAAGTACCAGTCGGACCCCTCGGAGATGTGATCGGACCCGCCCTTGAGCATGACGAACCGGCTGCGGCCATCGCTGTGCTCCGACTCGGTCCAGTTCCAGACGACCGGCGCGCGCCGCGCGAACCCGGGCTCGGCCGCCGCGACCTGCCACTCGTCCTCCGTCGGGAGCCGGCCGCCGACCCACGCGGCGAACTCGCGAGCGCGGGCGAGCGTGACGCCCGTGGCCGGGGCATCCGGCGAGGCGTCGGCAGGGGCCTCCTCGCCGATGGCGGCGAGGAACTCGGCGTAGTCCGCGGCCGACACCTCGACGGCCGCGACGCGGAGTGCGCGCGGCAGCGCGACGACGCGCTCGAGCGTGCGATAGTCGTGCAGGCGCGGCGGGAGCGGCTTCCACTCGTCGACGTAGGGGGCACCGTCGTACATGCCCGTCTCGCGCTGGCGGAACCGGACGGTGATGACCCGCTCACCGGGCGCGAGCTCGACGGCGCGGGCCGCCAGGCGATCGCGGATCTCGGCGTCGGCATCCGGGCCCTGCCACTCCGGAGCGGTCAAGCGCCGGGCCCGAAGGTGCGGGAAGGATGAGGCCGCGACGTGCGCGCGACCGGCGAGCTCGCGCCGAAGCTCATCGAGTTCCGCGGGCTCCGCGGCATCCTCCTGAAGGTGCAGCACCGCGGCGATGCCGCGGGCGGGAACCACGACCGCGTCACCGGCAGCCCCGACAGCGTCACCGGCAGCATCGTGCAGCGCGATCCAGCGCCCCGCGCCGTCCGGTCGGTGCTCCAGGTCGACATCCGAGGTGTTGGCGAGCGTCACGAGGGACGCCCCCTCCAGCGCGAACGACGACCCCACGAGTCCGGACGCCTCGCAGACGGCGAGCGGGGTCCACTCTCCGTCGACGAGCCAGCGGTGCAGACGCCGCTGCACGGGCAGCATCCGTCGCAGCGTCGCGGCGTCTCGGTCGTTCCAGCCGACCCAGGCCCCGAACACGACCTCCCAGACCATGATGCCGACGCCGTTGACCCATGCCGAGATGAGCTCGTCCGAGTGATCGCGGTGCCAGCGCCGGATGTGATGCTGCATGTGGCGACGTTCGAACAGGTGGGCCCGCAGGACGCCGGGAGGGGTCGTGTCGGCGAACCACTGCGCCCACGACAGGCTGTGATCGGCGATGCGCTGGGTCGCGAGCTTGGACTCGCCCTCGAGGCCGATCCCGGGACGCGCGCGGTCCATGGCGGCGACGAAGTCGGGGTCGGCGTTCTTGAGTGTGTCGAGGAAGATGCCGTCGGCGCCGAGCCGCCGGATGACCTCGGCGAGCTCGTCCGCGTCCTCACCGCCCCGCCGGGTCCCGGTGTCCCACGGGTTGTAGTCGACGAAGACCCGGACGCCCGCGTCGTGGAGCGCGGCCGCGGCCTCCGCGAGTCCCGGCACGTCGTAGAAGTCCCACTGGTTGCGGTCGTCGATGCCGATGACGGGGTAGGCGTGCCACAGCACGACGCCGTCGAGTCCCCCGAATCGCTCATGCGCGTCGCGGAGGAACCTCTCGGGCGTGAAGCGCTGCTCGTCGAAGTCGAAGAAGAGCTCATCCCACAGCCACACCTGCGCGACCGTGAAGCACGAGGCCGCCCATGCGGCATCGGGATCGTCGTAGCGCGCGGGCGCCCCGTGGCGCTCACGCGCACCCGCCCGCCACGCGTCGAGCTGCGCGCGCCAGCGGTCGAGATCGGCGGGATCGGTCGGGGCGGCGAAGATCTTCGCGTCGTCGAGAAGAGTCGCGAGCTCACCCCGCGTGACGTCCGCCTCGAGCGGCAGGATCGCGGGCTTGTCGATCTCGCGGGGAACCAGCGGGTCGAAGCCGCCGCTCATGATGTCTCCTTCAGGAAGTCGTCGACCTCATCGGCCGTGGGAACGGATGCCTGGGCACCGTGCCGCCCGACGGCGAGCGCCGCCGCGGCGCCCGCGACGCGCGCGGCGTCTGCGACGGCGTCGATCGTGAGGCCGTCACGCCGTGCGCCGAGGCGCGCCGCGAGGACGCCGCAGTACGTGTCGCCCGCGCCGGTCGTGTCGACGGCTCGGGCGGGGAATGCCGCGACCGAGCGCCGTTCCGCGCCCACGGCGACGATCGACCCCTGCGACCCGAGGGTCACGACGACGGCGCCGACGCGCTCGGCGACCGCATCGACCGCGTCCCACAGGTCCGCTGCCGTCGTCCGCGCGACGTCACGCAGCTCATGCTCGTTCACGATCAGGACGTCGCACGCGGAGAGGAGCCGGTCGGCGACGCCGTTGTCGCCGAACGGGGCTGAGGGGGACGCGTTCAGGACGAACAGCGCGTCGGGCCTGCGAAGACGGGATGCCTCGAGCACGCGCTCGACAGGGATCTCGAGCTGAGCCACGACGACGTCGGCATCGGCGACCACCGCCGTCTGCTGCGGTGAGAGCGGCGAGGCCGTCGCATTGGCGCCCGCGACCACGACGATCGCGTTCTCGCCGTCGTCGCCGACCGAGATGAGCGCCACGCCCGTCGGGGCCTCGGCGGACTCGAGTCCCGTGACGTCGATGCCGTCCGACTCGAGCCCGGCGCGCAGCGCCTGCCCGTCGCCGTCGTCTCCGACCGCGCCGATGAAGGCCACCGAGGCGGCCGCGGCGCGAGCGGCGGCGACCGCCTGATTGGCGCCCTTTCCGCCGCCACCGCGCGACCAGCTGCGCGCGAGCAGGGTCTCGCCCGGCGCCGGGACGTGCGCGACGCGCGCGACGACGTCCATGTTGACGCTGCCCACGACGGCGACCTTCACAGCGACATCCTCGCCGGAAGCCGCAGCGTGCGCTGCGCGAGCTCCTCGATCGACCTCGACGCGGAGCCGGGGAGCGAGGTCGCGATGCGGCCGTCGAGCGGCGCGGTCCACGCCGCGTCGATGCCGCTCAGCCCGCCGAGACCGCCGAGCACCGAGCCCACTGTCGCACCGGCCGAATCCGTGTCCCAGCCGCCTGCGACGGCGATCGCGATGCCGCGGCCGACGGACCCTCCCGAGGCCTCGAGCGCGCACGCGATGAGCGCCGCGTTGTTGAGCGTGTGGACCCAGTGCAGCGACCCGAGCTCGGCGTGCAGCCGGTCCAGTGCCTGCGCATCGTCGATGGTTCCGGCGGCGCGGTCCGCACCGGCGCGGCGGCCCAGCGCGACGGCCGCGGCAAGGCGCGACCCCGGCGGCACGACCGCATCGGCCGCGTCGAGTGCCTCGGCGGGGCTTGCGGCGACGAGGGATGCCGAGCACAGCGCCGCCGCCCACATCGCCCCGTACAGTCCATTGCGGGTGTGGCTCAGGCGCGCGTCGGTCCAGGCCAGGCGCGCGGCGCTGCGCACGTCGCCGGGGTGCGCCCACCCGTAGACATCGACGCGGATGAGCGCGCCGATCCACTCGCGGAACGGGTTGTGGTGCGTCGCGGTGTCGGGGACGGGCCGCGCATCGAGCAGATTCCGATAGGCCGCGCGCTCCGCCGTGAAGACGCGACCGGCCGGAAGGCTGGCGAGCCACGCCTCGGCGACATCCTCCGTCGTGAGCGCGGACCCGCGACCCTCGACCATGTCGAGCGCCAGCAGCGCGAAGTTGAGGTCGTCGTCCTCAGGCATCCCGGCGATGTTCTCGACGAGCGAGGTCGGCGCCGACCGCCGGTTCCAGGGCCACCGGGCGGCCACGTCCGGAGGAAGCCCCTGCGCTGTGAAGTAGCCCGTGATGGGCCAATTGCCCGTCGCCCGGGCGATCTCCTCGATCCCCGCCCGGGGGATCTTCTCGACGGGCTTGCCGAGCAGGCAGCCGACCGCGCGGCCGTACCACGCGCCGCGCACGCGGTCCGACTCGATCCGCCGCGGGCGGGGCAGCTGCGGCGCGGGCGGGAGGAGCGCCTCGATCGACTCCCAGTCGTCGGGCTCCTCGTCCGAGGCCGGCTGCGCGGCGGCGAGCTCGTCGAGCAGCTCTCGCGCGAACGCGCGCAGCGCCGGCGGTGCCGGCACAGCGCTCGCGCCCGCCGGCTGGAGCACCGGGTCACCGCCTGCCGCGATCCACCGCTCCTCCACCGAGGCGAGGACCGCCTCGGCCGCGCCCTGCTCCCGCAGCGCCGTGATCTCGGCGGCGACGAGATCCTCGGGCTGTGCCCACGTGAGTCTCACAGCAGCGCACCGTCCAGCATCCCCTCGAGCATGCTCGCGCGCTCGCGGGCCCGCCTGGCGTCCGCCCCCGCGACGTCGCGCACGACGTCGGTCATGGTCACGATGACGCTCTCGAGGTCGAGCCGGCTCGCCTTCGCGACATCGCTCACCCACTCGGACGGCACGGCCTCGCGCCCTCCGAGACCGCCGCAGATGGCGCCCGCCATCGTCGCGATCGAGTCGGAGTCGCGCCCATAGTTGACGGCATCCAGGATCGCCGCGCGCGCATCGCCGTCGTGGGCGAGGACGAACCCGAGCGCCACGGGAAGCTCTTCGATCGATTTCGTGCGGGACGGCAGCCGGGCATCCATCGCCATCGCGCGGTACTCGTCGCCGACGGTGTCGAAGGGGCTGACTGCGGCTCGGATGACCCGGCCGAGCTCGCGCGGGTCCTCCGATCCGCCCGCCTCGCGGAAGCCCGCCACTGCCGCGAGAACAGCCTCGATGGCAGCCGCGGTGCCGTCGTGGGCGACGCGGACGCATGCCGCCATGACGTCGGCCACGGTGGCACCCGGCCCGACGGCTGCGGCGATCGCAGCGGCGAAGACGCCCGCCGCCTCACGACCGTACGAGGACTGGTGCGCCCCCGCGAGGTCGATCGCCTCGGCGTAGGCGGCCTCGGGATCGCCCATGTTCACGAGCCCGACCGGCGCCATGTACATCGTGGCGCCGCAGTTGACGATGTTGCCGACGCCCGCCTCGCGCGGGTCGACGTGGCCGTAGTGGATCCGCGCGACCATCCACTTCTCTGCGAGGAAGACCCGCTGGAGGATGAGCGCCTCCTGCTCGAGCTCCGGGATCCAGCGCGGCTCGCGGATCATGAGGGGCACGAGGTCGGACGCGACGTTGAACGCGTCGAGATGCGTGCGCCGAGCGGCGTAGACCTCGATCAGCGCATGCGTCATGAGGGTGTCGTCGGTGACGTGCCCATCCCCCTTGTGGTACGGCGCGATGGGTCGCGCCGTACGCCAGTCCGGCAGGAACGGCCCCACGATGCCGGTCACCCGGCCGCCGTGGCGCTCCTCGATCTGCTCCGGCGTCCATCCTTCCGTGGCACCGCCCAGGGCATCGCCCACGGCGGCGCCCGCCAGCACTCCGGCGACCCGGTCCTCGATCACATTCACGTCGTGCACTCCTGTTCACACAGCGCGGGGCGGTGCATGGTGCGCCGCCCCGCGCTCTCGTCTATCCGGTCAGCCGTTGACTTCGGTCCAGCCGTCGCTGAGCTGCTGACGCAGCTCGTCGACGCTGATCTGGTCGCCGAAGTACTGCTGGAAGGCCGGGGTCGCGATCGTGTCCTTCCACTCGGCGTACTTCGAGACCTTGAGGAAGGGCGGCGCGGTGAGGCCGGCGGCCGAGGCGATGATCTGATCCCACCCGGTCGCACCTTCGGCGAGGCCCTTGACGGCCTCCTGCGCAGCGCCCGAGGACGGGATCAGCGCGTCGGCGAAGGCGATCGAGGCGAGGTTGTCGGCGCTCATGAAGTAGTTCATGAACTCGGCCGACTCCTCGACGTGCTCGGAGTCGATGTTGATCGAGTACGTCTGCGGGTTCGCGGCCTGAAGGGCGCCCGCCGAGCCTTCGAGCGGGGGCAGGACCGTCCAGTTGAAGCCCTCGGGAGCGTCATTGGCGATGTTGGTCGCCTGGAACGAGCCCTGGATCGTGAGTGCCGCCTTGCCGCCGTAGAACGATGCGAGCACGTCCGAGCCCGACTGCGTGAGCGACGTCGGGTCGAGCGACTTGTCCTCGTACGCCATGGCGTGGACGAGCTCGGGGACAGCCGTCTCGTCGGGGCCGACGTCGATCGTGACGTCCTCGCCCTCGCCTTCGAAGAAGTCGCCGCCCGTGCCGAGCGCGAGGCTCATCATGGCCGCCGTCGGCGACCCGAGACCCCAGCCGAGCCCGTAGGCGTCGGCGGTCGTCGTGGCCTGCGCGATCTCGCGCAGCTCATCCCACGTCATCGTGTCGCCGCTCGGGACCTCGACGCCGGCGGCCTCGAGCAGATCGGTGTTCGCGAAGACCATGTAGGACTGCATCGTCGACGGGTAGGCGATGATCTCGTCGTTGATCGTGACCGAGTCCCAGATGCCCTGCGAGATGTCGTCCTTGATCGCGGGGTCGATGAGGTCGGTGAGGTCGGCGAGGTAGCCGTCCTGGGCGAACGACGCGATGCTCGCGGCCTCGAAGTGGATGATGTCGGGGGCGGTCCCGCCGGTGAACTGGGTGATGAGCTTGTCGAAGATGCCGTCCCAGCCTGCCTGGACGATCTCGACCTGCACGTCCTCGTGCTCGGCGTTCCACGCGTCCACGATCGCGCCGACGGCCTCCTGGGTCGCCGGCTGGTCGGAGAGCGACTGGAACTGGAGCGTGACGACCTCGCCGTCATCGCCGCTGTCGGTCGCGCTGCCCTGCTGGCAGCCCGTGAGGGCGAGTGTCGCGGTTCCCGCGACGGCCAGTGCGACGATGCCTCTGGACTTCCACATGATGGATACCTTTCTCATGGTGACGGGCAGGAATTACCCCTTGACGGCACCGGCGAGCATTCCGCCGGTGAGTCTCTTCTGCAGGATGCTGAAGATGATGAGCGACGGGATCGTCGCGAGTACGGCGCCCGCTGCGAGCGGGCCGAGCTGCGTCTGACCCTCGGCGCCCAGGAATGAGCGCAGCGTGATGGGCAGCGTGTACAGCTCCGGGCTCTGGATGAGCACGAGTGCGAGGAAGAACTCGTTCCAGGCGGAGACGAACGTGAACATCGCCGTCGCCGCGATTCCCGGTGCGAGGAGCGGGAAGACGATCGAGCGCAGCACGCGCCAGCGACCGGCGCCGTCCATCTCGCCCGCCTCCTCGAGGTCGATCGGGATCGCCGCGATGTATCCCTGCAGCATCCACAGCGTGAACGGCATCGTGAAGGTGACGTACACCAGGGTCAGCCCGAACAGGGTGTCGTTGAGGTGCAGGGTCCGCATGACGAGGAACAGCGGGATGATGATGAGGATCGCGGGGAAGACCTGGCTCGCGAGGATCCAGATCGTCCCGCCCGCCCGGAGCCGGCCGCGCAGGCGCGCGAGCGCGTACGCCATGGGCATCGACAGCAGCAGCGTGATGAACGTGGTGGAGATCGCGACGATGAGCGAGTTGCCGGCCGACTGGATGAGGTTCTGTCGCTCGAGGGCGTCCACGTAGTTGGTGAAGACCCACTCCGCCGGGATGAGGTTCGCCGACAGCGAGTTCAGCTCTCGGGACGACTTGAAGGATGCCGAGAGCAGCCACACCAGCGGGAAGCCCAGGAAGAAGAGATAGACGCCGAGGCCGACGTACTGCATCACCCTGGAGCCGGTGAGCTTCTTCCGGCGGCGGGGGCGCTCGGAAGACGCACCGCCTGTCACGATCGCGCGGGTGGTGTCGCCGGCCGCGATGACGGGGGTCGTTTCGGCGGTCATCGGCCGGCCTCCTTCGCCTGGCGGAACTGATGGACGAGGTAGAACGACAGGATGATCATGATCGCGACGACCAGGACGTCGCCCATGGCGGACGCGTAGCCGATCTCACGGTTGCGGAAGGCCTCGAGGTAGGTGAACAGCGGGGGGATCATCGTGCGACCGCCGGGGCCGCCCTCGGTGAGGACGTACACGAGGCCGAACGAGTTGAACTGCCAGATGAAGTCGAGCGCGGTGATCGCGAAGATCACGGGGCGCAGGGCCGGGAGCGTGACGTGCCAGAAGCGACGGAACGAGCCGGCGCCGTCGACGGCCGCTGCCTCGTGCAACTCGGGCGCGATGGACTGCATGCCCGCGAGCAGCAGGACGGTCGTCTGCGGCATCCCCGCCCACACGCCGACCACGATGACGGCGGGCAGCGCCGTGTTGAAGTCGCCGAGCCAGTTGACCGCGGGCAGGCCCATCGCCTCGAGCACGGCGTTGAGCGGTCCGGAGTTGGTGTTGTAGATCATCCGCCACACGATCGCGATGACGACCGGCGGCATCGCCCACGGGATGAGCGCGAGAACGCGTGTGAAGCCCTTGAGCCGGAGGTCGGAGTTGAGCAGCAGCGCGAGACCCATCGCCGAGACGAGCGTGAGCAGCGAGACGGAGGCCGCCCAGACCAGTCCGATCCCGAACGACGCCCAGAAGCGGGAATCGTTGAGAAGGGCGATGAAGTTGCCGAAGCCGATGAAGTTGATGTCGGCGTTGCGCGCGAGCGTGGCGTCGGTGAACCCGAGGACCACGCCGCTCACGAGCGGGACGACCGAGAAGATCAGGATCGGCAGCAGGGCCGGCAGGACCAGGAAGATCGCCTCGCGACGCTCCGCCCTTGCGCGCGGGCCGAGGCGACGCACCTTGGGCTTGCGGGGTGTCTCGGTGAGGACGGCGGTGCTCATGCGGAGGCCTCTCTGGGGAAAGCCGTGACCGTGTGCGGGGCGCGCAGGACGGAGGACCCGCGGACGCGGAGTGTCGGTGCGACGGTGACGGTCTGCTCGGGGCGGCCGGGCTCGGCGATCCGCGCGAGGAGCAGCTCGGCGGCGAGGCGGCCGCGCTCGGCTGCGCCGAGACCGACGCTCGTGAGTCCGGGACGCGACACCTGCGCGAGCTCGGTGTCGTCGACGCCCGTGATCGCGAGGTCTGCCGGGACGCGCAGCCCCAGATCGTCGGCCGCGTGCAGCGTGCCGATGCCGATCAGGTCGTTGGCGGCGACGACGGCGTCGATCTCACCCGCGCGCTCCTGGAGAAGACTGACCGCCGCGCCATAGCCCTCAGCGATCGTGAAGTCGTCGACGGCGATCTCGATGCTGGAGACGTTCCGCGCGGCGGCCACCGCCCGGCGGAAGCCGTCCAGACGGAAGCGTCCGGGCGTGGTGTCCTCGGGTCCGTTGATGAATGCAAGGCGGCGGCGACCCTCGGAGACCAGGTGGTCGACGACGAGCCCCATGCCTCGGGTCGAGTCGGCCATGACGGTGTCGGTGCCGGAGTCGTCGGGCATGCGTCCCAGGACGACGACGGGAACCGGAGCCTCCGAGATCGCGGCGACGAGTTCGTCCGTGACGCGCAGCGGCGAGATCACCATGCCGTCGACGAAGCCTCGGCGCAGGCTCTCGACGAGTTCGACGGTCGCGTCCGCGTCACCGGTGCTCGAGATCACGAGGCGGTAGTCGGATGCTGCGACGACGCGTTCGATCGCGCTCATCATGTCGACGTAGACGGGGTTGCCGATGTCGGCGACCGCGTACGCGAGCTGCTGCGTGCGGCCGAGCTTGAGCGATCGAGCCCTCGCGTCCGCCGTGTAGCCGAGCTCGGCGGCCGCCGCGCGGACCTTCTGGACCGTCTCTGCGCTCGCGACGAGCCCGTTGAGGGCACGCGATGCCGAGGCGACCGAGACACCGGCGCGCTTGGCGACGTCGATGATCGTGACTCGCGCCACTGTCCCTCCTTGGATGCTCCACGGCCTCTTCACCGCGTGTGGGTTGGAAACGTTTCCAACGGACACCGTAAACGTTTCCACTCTTCGCCGCGATTGTCAAGCCGGGACTTGTGTCCTCGGCGAACGCTCAGGCGGGATCGAGGGTCGCCAGGTTCCGTCAGCCGTCCGCGCGCGGGGCAGGCGCTCTCGCCGCTTCGCTCGCGACCGACGTGCGCGGCCCGAGCGCCGTCGCGAGGGCGGCCAGCAGTGCGGCCGTCAGCAGGCCCGTCCCGAGCAGCTCGTCGCCGAGGAGGAGCGGGGCGCCGAGGTTCACCGTCGCGTCGGGGTCGCGCGCGAGGGCCGCGAACGCGAGGACCGTCACGCCGAAGAGCGCGTTCGCGAGGAACAGCAGGACGCGGCTCGATCGCGGATAGCGGCGGGATGTGGCGTTGGCTCGGCCGCCGCCGGTCAGGAGCGCCCACACGAACCCGAACAGGACGAACGCCGAGCCGGTGAAGCCGAACGCCCACTTGAGCGGATCCTCGACGAACGTCCGCTGGTCGAAGAGCGCCGCGATGAGCAGCGCGACCCCGATCGCGGCGGCTCGGGGCGGCGTGAGGCGGCGCCGGACGATCCAGGCGGTCAGCAGCGCGACGGCCGCGATCGTCACGACGACCGTGAGCGCGAAGCCCGTCCAGGCGATCTGCTCGAACCCCGTCAGCGCGAGCACCGACATCGCGACGCACACGATGCCCATCGACGAGTACAGCTCGGGAGTCGTCGCTCGCCCCCGCCGCGCGGCGCGGAGTGCGAGCACGAGGAGCCCGATCCCCACGACGAGGCGGAGCGCCCACACGATCCACTCCTCGCTGAGGGCGTCGGCGACCGCGGACGGCGGTCCTGAGATCGCGTCGTCGAAGGTGATCGAGAAGAGGATCGACGTCAGCATGTACAGGAGCGTCGTCGGGAGGATGCCGATCACGAGCAGCGCCGCGAGGGCCTGCGCGATCTCGCCGAAACGCGACTCGAGCGCCGCAGCGGGCGGCGGCGGGAGCGGCCCGCGGATGCGCGACAGGAAGGCCCACGCTCCTGCGACGGCCGCGAGCAGCAGGACGGCTCCCACGAACGGGAGGAACTCGAGCTTCTCGCCCGAGGCGAACCCCGCGACGATCGCCCAGCCTCGCCACAGCACGAGCGCTCCGAGGAGCACGGCGCCGGCGACGACCGGCAGGCGCCGCTCGACGCTCGCGACGGACTGCGTCGCCATCGCGCACGACAGCTGGGCGACGGCGGCGCCGGCGGCGAGCGCCGCGGGGAAGGCGAGCGTGCCGATGTTCTGCATGATCGACGAGAGGGTCACAGGACCCGCCTCCAGGCCGAACTCCGCCGCCGCGCGGGTCGTCGTCCAGGCGCCGACCCCCACCCCGATCGTGATGATGCCGAACACGACGGCGAACTCGATCCACGAGTAGCGGCGGCGACGCCGCACGAAGAGCAGGACCCACAGCGCGACGGTGGCGAGCGCCGCCGCGACGCGGCCCGGGGTGATCGCCGTGTCGAGCGCCGTGTCGTTCACTCCGACCGAGACCATGACGAGCGTCGACAGCAGCGTCACGATGACGGCGAGCCAGAGCGGGACCCGCAGCGCGGCCGTCTGGGCGAGCGCGAGCGCCAGGACGACGAGCGCGAGCAGGGGTCCCACCGTCCACGCCGGCATCGAGATCGCGAAGGTGCCGGCCGACGCGCTGAGCTCGCTCGCCTCGCGGATCGCACCGGCCGCGACGACGGCGATCGCCGCCAGGACGTAGCCCGCGAGCGCGATCGCGACGACGGGAGCCAGCCCGCGCGGCCAGCGCTGCGCGCGCAGGCGCCCGTCCCGCACGGGCTCGACGACGACGTGCAGCACGAAGTCCCGGACGACTCCGGCGACAGGGCGGATGCCGCGCCACCGGTCGGGCGGAGTCTCGGGGCGCCTCGGCTCGGCGGAGGCGCTCACGGCCCGACCCTCACGATCCCCGCCTTCGCGTCGGTCATCCAGACGGCGTTCGGTGCGGCCGTCAGGTACCGGAACGATCCCAGCGACTCCGGCGGCACTTCCCAGGTCGCGGCATCCGATCCGTCCGCCGCGAGGAGTCGGATGCGGGAGCCGCTCGTCGCGGCGAGCGCCGTGCCGTCCGACGCGATCGCCGTCGCGAGGGGAGCACGCCACGTGATCGAGCCGTCCTCGACGTCGAAGGCGGCGAGGTCGCGCCACGTCTGCGCCACGACCCGGTCGCCCACGAGCGCGAGGTCGTCGATGCCGGTCGAGGCGCTCGTGCTCCACACCGTCGACCCCGTGGCGGGGTCGAGCCGCTCCACGACGTCGTCGCGCGTGGCGAACAGCGCCTCGCCGTCCGTCGCGAACGCGGCGACCTCGCCGTCCGGGTCGTCGGTCCACAGTGCCGAGCCGTCGCCGAGATCGACCGCCGCCAGCGCGCCGACCCGGTCCGCCGTGACCGCGAGGCCGTCCACGACCACGACCGACTCGACGCCGTCGGCCGACACATACGCGCTCCAGCGCTCCTCCCCCGTCCCGGCGTCGAGCGACCGGACCGTGCCGTCGAGGCATCCGATCACGAGACCGCCGGCGCGATCCCCCGCAGGGGCGCCGACCACGAGGTCGGGGGTGGACCGCGTCCACACGCGGTCGCCGCGCGCCGTGTAGGCGACGAGGTCGCGCTGGGACGTCGCCACGACGAGCAGCTCGCCGACCGCGCCGAGCGCGATCACATCGCCACCCGGCCGCAGGACCCGGTCGACGACGAGCCCCTGCTCATCCTCGCGCAGCAGCGTCAGGTCGCCCGTGTTGAGGTCGGCTACCGCGAGCTTCTCGCCCACCATGACGGGGCGGAGCGCAGGCGACACCGTGAACACGCTGTCGCCCCACAGCGGATCGACCCACCGCGCCGCGACGAGCGCGGCATCCCAGAACTCCGGATGCTGCCACGACGGCACGCGCGCCGAGAGCTGCACCGCGACATGCGGCTCGTCCGCGGGCGGGATCGTGATGGGCTCCTCCCCCTCGAACCCACCCGTCGAGGCGACCTGGCCTGCGCCGGGACACCACAGGGAGGTCTGGTGATAGACGAGCGCGGCGCCCTCGCCCGGTGTCAGGGTGACGGTGGACACCGTCTCGAGGCATCCGTCCCGGACATGGTCGGCGAGCGACGGGTCTTCGGGCTCGCGGGCCGCGAAGTCGCCCTCGTACGCGAACTCGGCCGACTGCGGTGCGCCGTCCGGACCCAGCTGGGCCCACAGGCTCGTGCCCTCGCTCTTCCACTCGGCGCCGGGCCGCACGTCGGAGGCGAGCACGACCATCCCGGGCATGAACACGGAGTCCAGCGGAAAGCCGGAGCTCGCGACGATCCGGATGCCCGCGCCGCCGATGCTGTACAGGTCCCGCGGGTTCGCCCCCGCACGCCCCGCCTCGGGCCCCCAGTACGTCGCCCAGTGCGGGACGGCGCGCGCAGCATCCGGATAGGCCGTCACCGCGATGCCGGCGACCTGCGTCGGCAGCACGAAGAGGGCCGCGACCCCTGGCGCGCGCCGCTGCTCGTACTGTGCGACGCCTCCGGCCATCTGCGCCCATCCGACAGCACCGTCCTCGGGCAGGAAGGCCGCCGCGGTGCCGCCCACGACCGGCGGGCGGACGTCGGTCGCCGAGGTGAGCGCGAGCGTCCCCATGGCGACGACGCCGCAGACGACGGCCGCCGCGATGATGCGCCGGCGACGCCGCCGCGGAACCACCCCCGCCCCGGGCATGTCGTCATGATAGGCGGCGCCTGCCGTGGCCCGCGTCAGCGCCGCACTAGGCTCTGCCCATGAGCGACACCGCCGCGCCGGCCTCCGCGCGCCATGCCGTCGTGGCCGCGGCCCTCGACCTCTTCGCGACCCAGGGCTTCGAGGCCACCTCGGTCGAGCAGATCGCCCAGGCGGCCGGCATCTCCAGATCCACCTTCTTCCGCCAGTTCGGCGGCAAGGACGACGTCGTCTTCGCGGACCACGAACTGCTGCTGGACGGCCTGCGCAGCTACCTCGCGCAGCCGCACGAGAATCCGTGGGCCGCGGTGTGCGAGGCATCCCTCTGGGTCTTCAAGCAGTTCACGGCGGACCCCGAGCTCGCGCGCCGCCGCTACGCCGTCGTGCGGGGCGTGCCGGCCCTGCGCGAGCGCGAGATCGTGACGGTCTTCCGGTACGAGCGGCTCTTCGACGAGTACCTCCGCGAGGCGCTGCCGGGGCTCGATCCGCTCGACGCCGTCGGGTTCGCGGCCGTCGTGACGGCCGTCCACAATCACGTCCTGCGCCAGCTGCTGCGCAGCTCGAAGCGCGTCCCGGTGTCGGTGCTGCGCCGCGCGCTCGACGACGTGCTGCACCGGTTCGGCGTGCATCCCGACGGCGAGGACGCGGGCCCCGACGATCTCGTCGTCGCCGTGTTCCCGCGGCGGATGCCGAAGGCCGAGGTCGCGCGCAGGCTCGGCGAGCAGATCGGCTGACGCCCCGCCTGGGCGCCCCGCACCGGAACCACCCGGGTCGTCCGCGAGTCCTCGGCCGTCCTCGCCCGGAACGGTCGATGCACCGGCCTCCGCGCCCTCAACCGGGAGTAGGTTCATGCCATGACCGCCCTGGACACCTCGCCGACGTCGCCCTGGTTCACTCAGGACGCCGCGGCCGTCACCGCCACGCTCGAGACCGACCGCGATCGAGGACTGTCGCAGACCGAGGCCGCGCGACGCCTCGCCGACCACGGCCCCAATGCGATCGCCGCCGAGCCCTCGCCGAGCGTGTGGCAGGTGGCCTTCCGCCAGCTCATCGACCCGATGAACGTCATGCTGGTCGCGGTCGCCGTCATCAGCCTCTTCATCAATCAGGTGAGCGTCAGCATCCTCGTGGGCGCCCTCGTGATCCTGAACGTCGTGCTGGGCACGCGTCAGGAGATGAAGGCCAAGGCCTCGGTCGACGCCCTCGCCAAGATGCAGATCCCGCAGGCGAAGGTCGTGCGCGACGGGACGCTCGCGCAGGTGGATGCCACGACCCTCGTGCGAGGCGACATCGTCGCTCTCGAGGCCGGCGACATCGTGCCCGCTGACGGCCGCATCCTCCGTTCGGCGACGCTGGAGACTCAGGAGGCGGCGCTCACGGGCGAGAGCGCGCCGATCGCGAAGGATGCCGCGGCCCTCGCCGACCCCGAGACGACGCTCGGCGACCGCGCCAACATGGTCTTCCAGAACACGCAGGTCACGCGCGGGACGGCGAGCATCGTCGTGACCGAGACCGGCATGGACACGCAGATGGGGCGCATCGCCTCGATGCTGTCGGCCGTCAAGCCCGCGAAGTCGCCGCTGCAGCGCGAACTCGACTCCCTCACGGGCGTCCTCGGCTGGATCGCGTGGGGCGCCGTGGCCGTCATCGTCGTGATGGGCGTGATCAACGGCCAGCCGATCCAGTCCGTCATCCTGCTCGGCATCTCGATGGCGATCTCGGCCATCCCGACGGGCATGCCCTCGTTCGTGCAGGCGATGCTGTCGTACGGCTCGCGGCAGCTCGCCGAGCACAAGGCCGTGGTCAAGAACCTCACCGACGTCGAGACGCTCGGCGCGACGAGCGCCATCAACTCGGACAAGACCGGCACGCTCACGATGAACGAGATGACGGTCGAGTCGCTCTACCTCGCGGGCGAGTGGTTCTCGGTCGCCGGCAGCGGCTACGAGAAGTCGGGTGAGATCCGCCGGGTCGCGGGGACGCCCAACCCCGACTTCACGACGCTCGCGCTCGGGCTCACGCTGTGCAGCGACGCGACGGTCTCGGACGACGGCGTCGTGGTCGGCGACCCGACCGAGGCGGCGCTGGTCGTGCTCGCGGCCAAGATGGGGGCGGATGCCGAGCTCACGCGCGCGCAGTACCCGCGTGCGGCCGAGGTGCCCTTCGACTCGGCGTACAAGTTCATGGCTACCTTCCACGAGATCCCCGACGGCGGAAAGACGCGCCTGGTCGAGCTCGTCAAGGGCGGGCCGGATGTCGTCCTCGAGCGGTGCTCGACGGTCCTGACCACCGAGGGCCCGGCCCCGATCGACGCGCAGCGCCAGGCCGTGCTCGACGCGAACCGCAGCCTCTCGGAGCAGGGCCTGCGCGTCCTCGCGTTCGCCTTCCGCCGCTTCGAGCCGGGCGCGGCCGTGCCCGCGGATCCGTTCGCGGAGGTGAAGGACCTGACACTCGCGGGACTCGTCGGCATCATCGACCCGCTCCGCCCGTCCTCGAAGGAGGCCGTCCGCATCGCACGCGAGGCCGGCATCGAGGTGCGCATGATCACGGGCGACCACGCGATCACCGCGGCCGCGATCGGCGCCAAGCTCGGCCTCGGCACGGGTGCTGCCAGCGGTGCCGAGATCCAGGCGATGAGCGACGACGAGCTCAAGGCGGCCCTGCCGGACCTGCACGTCTTCGGTCGCGTCACTCCGGAGGACAAGCTGCGCCTCGCCCGGCTCATGCAGGAGGACGGGGCCGTCGTCGCCATGACGGGCGACGCCGTAAACGACGCCGCGGCGCTCAAGCAGGCCGACATCGGCGTCGCGATGGGCTCGGGCAGCGACGTGACGAAGCAGGCGGGGAAGATGATCCTCGTCGACGACAACTTCGGCACCCTCGTCACCGCGGTCCGCCTCGGCCGGGCGATCTACGACAAGATCGTCAGCTACGTCCGCTTCCAGATGGCGCAGCTGTTCTCGCTCGTCCTGCTCTTCCTCGTGGCGAGCATCTTCAGCATCAACGACGGCGTGCCGCTCACGCCGATCATGGTCCTGTTCCTGAACTTCTTCATCGTCATCTTCCCGGTCATCGTGATCCTCCTCGACCCCGTGCCGGACGGCATCATGCAGAAGCCGCCGCGTGACCCGAAGAAGACGATCGCGAATCCCGCGGCCGTGGTCCTGTGGTTCGTCTACGGCGGGCTCATCTTCATCACGACACTCCTGCCGCTGCTCCTCTACCCCGACCAGCTGAGCTCCACCGCCGCCAACGTCCCGGTCACGATGGCGTTCGTCGTCGCAGCCCTCGGCTCGATCTTCGGCGGCCTCGTCATGCGCCGGGACCCCGAGTCCGGCTTGACGCCGCCCATCCTCGTCGCAGTCAAGTGGCTCGCGATCCCGCTGGCACTGACCGTCGCGGCCGTCGAGATCGGCTTCATGCAGAACCTCGTGGGCACGGTCTCGCTGAGCGGATCCCAGTGGCTGCAGTGCCTCGGACTCGCCCTCATCGTGCCCGTCGCGATCGAGCTCGAGAAGCTCATCCGCCGCGCGCGCATCGCCCGCCGGGAGCGCGCCGCGCGCGCCTGAGCCTCCCGCGCCATGGCCCGCTCTCGCGAGAACGCCCTTATGTCCTCTTCCCACGGCGTGTGGAGGACACAAGGGCGTTCTCGCGAATGGAGGTGAGACTCAGTCCGACATACACTGGAACTCAGTGTCAGCACTGTCTAGGCATCCTGAGCCGACTGGAGTTCCGATCATGACCGACTTCCGCGAGCGCCCGGGTGAGCGCGTCGAGGGCTACGACGTGACGTCGCGCCTCGGCACCGACTACTACGCCGTCTTCGCCGACATCCCCGACGCCGACCGCGCCGTCTGGGAGCGCGCGCAGGCATTCGTCGACGAGGTCGGCGACCGGATGCTGGACGCCTGGGACAAGGCGGAGTACCCGCTCGACATCGCACGGCGCCTCGGTGAGCTCGACCTGCTCAACGACGGCATCGAGCATCCCGACCTGACGCCGTTCTCACCCCTCGCGGCGGGCCTGGTCAACATGGAGGTCTCGCGCGGCGACGGATCGCTCGGCACCGTGATCGCCGTGCAGGGCGGACTCGCGCTGCGCACGCTCGCCCTCTTCGGCAGTCCCGAGCAGCAGGCGCGCTGGCTGGGTCCCATCGCCCGCGCGGAGGTGCCCGCGGCATTCGCGCTCACCGAGCCCGACCACGGCTCGGACTCCGTCTCGCTCGAGACGACGGCGCGCCGCGACCCCGCGGCGGGCTCGGAGCCCGGGGGCTGGGTGCTCGACGGCGCGAAGAAGTGGATCGGCAACGGCGCCTCCGGCGGCGTGACGTTCGTGTGGGCGCGCGTGGACTCCCCCGGCGACGACGACCACGGCGCTGTGCGCTGCTTCCTCGTCGAACAGGATCGCCCCGGGTACACCGGCACCGTCATCACGGGCAAGGCGTCGCTGCGCGGCATCCATCAGGCCCACATCGCCCTCGACGGCGTGCGCGTGCCCCTGGACGCCGTCCTGCCCGGCGCGAAGTCGTTCAAGGATGCCTCGACCGTCCTGTACTCGACGCGCTCCGGCGTCGCGTGGTCGGCGCTCGGGCACGCGACCGCCTGCTACGAGGCGGCCCTGAACTACGCGCAGCAGCGGACGCAGTTCGGCCGGCCGCTCGCGAAGTTCCAGATGGTGCAGGAGCGCCTCGCGCAGATGCTCGAGGAGCTCACCGGCATGCAGCTCTACTGCCGCCACCTCGCCGACCTCGAGCTCTCCGGCGGCCTGCGCCCGACGCAGGCGTCGCTCGCGAAGTACCACAACACCCGCGCCGCCCGGCGGATCGCGGCGACGGCCCGCGACCTCCTGGGCGGCAACGGGATCCTCATCGAGAACCGCGTCATGCAGCACCTGGCCGACATCGAGGCGATCCACACGTACGAAGGCACCGAGTCGATCCAGGCGCTGCTCATCGGCCGCGACATCACGGGGATGAGCGCCTTCGTCTGAACCCGCCTCAGGCGGACGGCATCCGCCCTATGGCGGCGCGCCGGACGGCGCAAGCCCCCAGGGTCGAAGGGTCGCAGGCCCTAGCGTTGCGGGATGGGCATCTTCTTCCGTCGTGAGCCGCTGATCGTGCGGCTGGACGAGTCCGGGGCGGAGCAGCCGGCGCTCCGGCCCCCCGCGAGCCTGTGGGCCGACGCGTTCGGCAGGCTCGCGACCCGCTCGCTGCAGATCATCGTCGTGGCTGTGCTGGCGACCGGGCTCATCTGGCTGAACCTGCAGCTGACGCTCGTGACGATCCCGCTCGTCCTGGCACTCATCTTCGCGGCGGCCTTCGCTCCGGCCATGGCGTGGATGCGGCGAGCCGGCCTGCCCGCACCGCTCGCGACCGTCATCTCGCTCCTGGCGGTCCTGGTCATCCTCGGCGCGTTCACTTGGCTCATCGTGTGGGCCGTCACCGATCAGTGGGAGGACCTCTCGCGACAGGCGCAGGAGGGGTTCGCGCACCTGATCGACTGGGTCGAGACCCTGCCGTTCGCCCCGACGCCCGATCAGCTGCGCGAATGGGCGGGGCAGCTCACGGACTTCCTCACGAGCTCCCAGTTCGGCTCGAGCGCGCTGCGCGGCGTCAACGCGATCACCAACTTCGTGACCGGACTCGTCCTGCTCGTCACGATCCTGTTCTTCTTCCTCAAGGACGGCCCGCAGATGTGGGAGTTCGTCCTCCGGCCCTTCCGCGGTGCCGCGTACACGCGGGCACGCCGGATCGGTGACAAGACGATCGGCACGCTCGGCTCGTACGTGCGCGGGACGGCGCTCGTCGCCCTCGTCGACGCGGTCGGCATCCTCATCGGCCTGCTGATCCTCCAGGTGCCGCTCGCGATCCCGCTGGCCGTGCTGACCTTCCTCCTGTCGTTCATCCCGATCGTCGGCGCCGTCATCGGCGGGATCATCGCGGCGCTGGTCGCTCTCGTCTCCAACGGCTGGGTCAACGCCCTGCTCGTCGTCGGGGTCGTCGTCCTCGTGAACCAGCTCGAGGGCAACTTCCTCCAGCCCGTCCTCATGGGGCGCTCGATGCGCCTGCACTCGTTCGCGATCCTCATCGTGCTCGCCGGAGGCGCCGCGGTCGGCGGCATCCTCGGCGCCGTGCTCGCGGTCCCCATCGCCGCCGTCGTGTGGGGCGCCATCCAGGTGTGGGACGGCCCCGACCGGCCGGCGCGCTGGGCCCGCCCGCGGCACGCGATCGACTCCTGACCTGCGGGGACGGATGCTGTCGGCATCCGTCCCCCGTCCGTCAGAGGACGACGATCAGCTGGGCCAGCAGGATCTTCACGACCATCGCCATCGGGAAGACGAGGCTGTAGCCGAGCGCGACCCGGACGTCGTAGCCGGTCCGGAGGTTCGCGAAGCCGAGGATGGCGGGGTTCGTCTGCGACCCGCCGACGACGCCCGACAGCCGCGTGCCGCCCGGCTTGAAGACGAGCTTCACGACGAAGAACGTGCCGATCGTCGCGATGAGGGTCACGATCGCTCCGAGACCCGCGAGGACGAAGACCTCGCCCGAGACGAAGGCCTGCACGATGGTCGACCCCGCGTTCGAGCCCGCGTAGGCGAGGAAGATGAGCAGGCCGAGCTCGGCGAGGACCGTCGCCGCGGTGTTCGGGAGCGCCGTCACGATGGGCCCGATGCGCCCCGCCCGGCCCATGACGAGGCCGATTATGAGGGCCCCCGCGGCGAAGCCCAGGCTGAAGTGCTGGCCGCCCGGGAGGGGGATCTGGATCGAGCCGATGAGCAGGCCGACCGTGATCCCGAGGCCGAGGGCCGCGGGATTGAGGTCGGCCATGCCGCGCTCGGAGTCGCCGAGGAACGAGGTCACCTCGGGCATCGTCTCGGTCGGGCCGACGACCCGGAGGCGGTCGCCCAGCTGCACGACGAAATCGGGGCTGCCGACGAACTCGACGTCGCCGCGGCGGACGCGGACGATGTTGGCGCCGAAGCGCTTCTGCAGCTCGAGGCTCGCGATCGTGCGGCCCGAGCGCTTCGCGTCGGACAGGATGATGCGGCGGAAGTCGAGGCGGCTGCGGTCCCGCGTGATGTCGATGGCCGAGGTGTGCCCGAGCTCGGCCGCGATCGCGTCGACCTCGTCGCTCGGGCCCACGACGTTCACGACGTCGCCCGCCTCGAGCGTCGTCTCGGGCCCGATCGGCTCGACGGGTCCCTCGCCGCCGGGGCTCCGGCGCGAGAACGTGACGCGGTTGCCGTGCGCCTTCGCGATGTCGGAGGCCTTGCGGACCGACGTCGTGTCGATGCGGACCGGCTTGTCGACGATGGGGCTCGGGGTGTCCTTGTCGTTCTTGCTGTTGCGGAGGGCAAGTGCCACGGCGGCCATCGCGGCGACGACGGCGAACGGGTACGCGCTGGCGTACCCGACGGTCGCCTCGGCGCTGCCGCCTGTGGCCGCGAGCGCCGGGGTGTTGGTCACCGCACCGGCGAACAGGCCCGCGATCGTGACGGGATTCAGTGTCGCCGCCTTGCCGAGGAGCACGGCCGCGCCCGCCGCGATCGCCATCATGACCGCGACGACGATCATGAGGGGATAGGCGGTCTTGATGGCGTTGAAGAAGCCCGGGCCGGCGATGATGCCCGTGCAGAACGCGAAGACGACGAGTCCGACATCGCCGATGTAGGAGGGGATGGCGATCGGCTCGCCGACGGCGACGCTCCACGCCACGAGCCCCATCGCGGTGAAGAGGACGGCCACCGCGCCGAGTGAGACGCCTCCGACGCGGACGCGTCCCAGCGCGGCGCCGAGCCCCACGAGGAGGAAGACGACGATGACCGGCTGCGCAGCGAGGAACCCGAAGACGACGTCCACTCGCACCTCCTGTCGGCTGATGTGAGCACCCGCCCCCGAGTCTGCCGTGCCCGCGGCCTCGACCGCCATGGGTCTTCCCCGTCTCGCCTGTTGGAGGCCGGCGCGGTACGACCCTGTCCACTCGGGGTTCGTCTCCGTCGAACGTCGGGTCTGGCGCCGCGCTTCTGCGCATTCCACGGAGACGACCTGCCGCGGGGCGGGCCTGTGCGAGGTCGGCGGGGCGCGGCAGGATGGACGCCATGCCGTACGACATCCCCGCGCCCATGCTCGCCAAGTCGGTTCCCGAGGTCCCCGCGCAGGACAAGGTGGCCGGCGGGCTGAGCTACGAGCCCAAATGGGACGGGTTCCGCGCGCTCGTCTCGTGGGACGGGACGGATGTCGAGATCGGGTCGCGCGGCGCGAAGCCGCTCACCCGCTACTTCCCGGAGCTCGTCGAGGCCTTCGCACGGCTCCTGCCCGAGCCGTGCCTCATCGACGGCGAGGTCGTCGTGCCGAAGGGCGACCCGGGCGCGCAGCGCCTGGACTGGGAGTCGCTGTCGCAGCGCATCCACCCCGCGGCTTCCCGGGTCGCGATGCTCTCCGAGAAGACGCCGGCGATGTTCATCGCCTTCGACCTGCTCGCGCGCGGTGAGCGCGACCTGCAGTCCGAGCCGTTCTCGGTGCGTCGCGCCGAGCTCGTCGATCTACTGGGCGGCCTGCCGCATCCCGTGCACGTGACCCGCACGACAGACGACGCCGACCTCGCGCGCCGCTGGCTGGCCGAGTTCGAGGGCGCGGGGCTCGACGGGGTCGTGGCCAAGCCGCTCGCACAGCCCTACTCCCCGAACAAGCGCACGATGTTCAAGATCAAGCACGCCCGGACGGCCGACGTCGTCGCGATGGGCTATCGCGTCCACAAGTCGGGGCAGGGCGTCGGGTCGCTGCTCGTCGGGCTCTACAGCGACGACGGCACGCTCTACCCCGTCGGCGGCGTCGCCGCGTGGAGCGACAAGCGCCGGCTCGAGCTCGTGGACGAGCTCGACCCGCTCGTCGAGCGGGATGCCTCGGGCGAGGTGCTCCGGGCCGAGGGGGAGAAGTCCCGCTTCCAGTCGGCGCGCGTCGATTCGTCGTTCGTGCGGCTGCGCCCCGAGCGCGTGCTCGAGGTTCGCTACGACCAACTCGAGGGCTGGCGCTTCCGGCACACCGTGCAGTTCGAGCGGTGGCGGCCGGACCGCGACCCCGAGTCGTGCACCTACGAGCAGCTGGAGACCGTGTCGGCGTACGACCTGGGCGACGTCCTGGATTGATCCAGACGAGATCGAGGGCCCGCAGCGGCATGTCGGGGGTGAGCGCGGCTGCGGGCCATCTCGAAGCGGCGCCGTGAGTGGGGCGCCGCGCGCGGCCCATCTGCAGCGGCGTCTGACCGTGTGCGCGGCTGCGGGCCGGATTCTCCAGGTTTGCGACGAAGGAGTGAGGGGGCGAGGTCTCGGCCGTCGGCCGCCCGCCACTCCCTTCGTCTGACATCGAAGCTACGCGGGCCCGACCGGCGCCGCTGGGCGGATGGCCGTGGAAAATCACGCTGGAAGCGGTGCGCGCCGGGCCGCACCGCAGTGCCATGATCGGAGCATGTCCGCGCTGGGACCTGGCGAGCACGACGAGCCGACGGAGACGGCCGAGCTGCGGCTCGAGCCGCTGCACTTCATCGCCCGCGTCGATGCGGTCCTGCGCCTGGGCCGGCTCATGCTCGGCGCGGGCGCGTCCTCGGCCCGCGTGCGCGACTCGATGAAGCGCGTCGCCCACGGGCTCGCGATCGACGGACTCCACTCCCGCGTCGGGATGACGGACATCGTCGTGACGGCCCAGCGCGGATCGCTCTACCGCACGCGCGTCGCCGAAGTGCGGCCCGGCGTCGACGCCGACCGGATCGTGCGGCTGCAGCGCCTCTCGCATCGGGCGGAGACCGGGGCGACAGCATCCGATCTCCAAGCCGAGCTCGAGGAGATCGAGGCGAGCCCGCCTCGCTACGCCACTGCGCTGCGCGTCGCCGCCGCCGCGGCCGCCTGTGCGGCATTCGCGCTGCTGAACAACGGAGGGTGGGCCGAGGCCCTCGCGGTCGGGCTCGCCGTCGCGGTCGGGCAGTGGTTGCGCATGGTGCTCCTGCACGCCCGGATCAACGAGTTCTTCGTCGTCTTCCTCTCGGCGGTCGTCGCGCTGCTGGGCTACTTCGGGATCATCGGACTGCTCGACGCCGTGCGGCTCGCGGACGGCGGGCACGACGCCGCCATGACGAGCGCGGTGCTGTTCCTCGTTCCCGGCTTCGCCCTCGTGACCGGCGCGATGGACCTCGCGCGCCTGGATCTGCACGCCGGCATCGCCCGGGTCACGTACGCGTGCCTCGTGCTGCTTGCGACGGGGACGGCCGTGTGGGCGATCGCGGCGGCCTTCCAGTCGAGTGCGACCCTGACGCTTCCTCCGCTGTTCGACGAGCCGGCGCTTTCGGTCGTGCGCATGATCGCGGGGTTCACCGGCGTGCTCGGCTTCGCGCTGCTGTTCTGCACGCCGTGGCGCATCGCGCTCCTCGCGGCGGTGATCGGGGCGATCGTAAACCTCGGACGCCTGCTGCTGGTCGACGCGGGCGCGATGCCGGCGGTCGCCGCCGCCCTCGCGGGCCTCGCCGTCGGGGTGGGTGCGTTCGCGGCGTCGCGCTGGCTCGACGCGCCGCGCGTCACGCTCGCCGTGCCGGCCGTGCTCATCATGGTGCCGGGGGCCGCGGCCTACCGCGCGATCGTCGCGACGATCGACGGCGACACCGTCGCGGCCGTCCAGTACGGCGTCCAGTCCGTCTCGGTCGTCGTCGCGCTCGCGATCGGGCTCACCGTCGCCCGCATCCTCACCGAGCGCGAATGGGGCCGCACCTGACGAACGGTCCGGGGTCTGCTAACCCGACGCCTGATCGTCCCAGTCGGTGACCCGCGTCCAGTCATGGCGCGCGATGAATGCGCGCTCCCCCGCCGACCACTGCTCGAGCGCGTGTGCGACGTCTGCAACACCCACCCCGGTCACTTGGAAGTGGCGTCGCGGGGACCGGTCGCGGTACTCCAGGAGCAGCATCCCGTCGAGGTTGAACGCCTGCGCGTAGGAATTCTTCCGGCCGTCCGACACCGTTATGAATCCGTCCGGATCCTGAAGTTCCCGCGCCACGAACGGCAGCCAGCGCTCTGGAAGACCCACTGTCCCGTTCAAGGTGTTGATGATGAGTTCTCGCATGGGGACACCCCATCGGTCAGTCGGCCGGCTTCGGCCAGTTCTCGGGGTTGATCCGGCTCGGCTGGACCCGCGGCGGCTCGCCCGGCATCTTGGGGAAGTCCGGAGGGAACGGCAGCTCCCCGAGTCCGGCATCCAGATCGCGCTGCCACCACTCGAGGAGCGTGTCGATGCGGCCGGGCGCCTCGAGCAGCGAGGCCCACGGATCGCCCTGATCCGCGAGGCGCTGCGGCACGGATCGCAGTGTGAAGGCCGTCGGGTCGACGCCTGTGTCGAGCTCGTCCCACGTGAGCGGCGTCGAGACGGTCGCGCCGGGCAGGGCGCGCGGGCTGTAGGCGCCCGCCATCGTGCGGTCGCGGTTGGCCTGGTTGAAGTCGATGAAGATGCGCTCGCCGCGCTCCTCCTTCCACCAGTTCATCGTCACCTTGTCCGGCAGCCGCCGCTCGAGCTCGCGGCCGGCCGCGATGACGGCATGGCGGACGTCGAGGAACTCGTGCGTCGGCTCGATGGGACAGAAGACGTGGATGCCGCGATTCCCGCTCGTCTTGAGGAACGCCGTGAGTCCGGCCTCGGAGAGCACCTCACGCAGCGCCGGCGCGACGGCCGCGGCATCCGCGAAATCGGTTCCCGGCTGTGGGTCGAGGTCGATGCGCAGCTCGACGGGATTGTCGGTGTTCGACGTGAGCGACGCCCACGGGTGGAACACGATCGTGTTCATCTGCGCCGCCCAGACGGCCGCCGCGATCTCGGTGAAGACGATCTGCGGATGCCGCCGCCCGCTGTTGTAGGTCACGGTCTGGGCCTCGACGAAGGCGGGCGCGCCCTTGGGCGGGTTCTTCGAGTAGAAGCGCTCGCCGTCGACGCCCTCTGGGAATCGCTCGAGCGACACGGGCCGGTGGCCGTTGGCCGCGAGGAACGGCTCGGCGACGGTCACGAGGTACTCGGCGAGCTCGTGCTTCGTGATGCCGAGATCGGGCCAGATGACCCGGTTCGGGCTCGAGATGCCCACTTCGCGGTCGCCGTCCGGTCCCGCGACAGTCATGGTGATGCGCTCCGACGCCATGCCCCGACCTTATGCGGGCCGGGGCATGCGACGGAACCGCTACGGTGCCCAGACCACAGGGTTCGTTGTGGCCGTGTAGAGAGTGTGCGTCGCGTAGCCGGGGTTGGACACCACCACTTTGCCCTGCAGTCGCTTGCCGATGAAGTCGGTCAGCGAGCGCTGGAGGAAGTCAGAGGGACCCGACTGGACCAGGACACCGTCGGCGTAGAAGTAGTACGTGAACTGAGACCCGGCCGTGAACGCACCGCTCGTGTAGATGCCGAATCGAATCAATTGGCTCTGCAGACCCCTCGGCACCGAGGGGTTCTCCTCGACGAATGCCATTCCGATGAGTGCGATCCGCGGAGTCGCGGCGGAGGTTCGCGCGAACGTGCCGTAGCCGTCTTTCGATCCCGTCACCTTGACCGAGATCCGCTTGTCGCGGTCGCCGGCGCTCAGTGTGTACGTGGGCGCAGTCTCGCTCTCGATGGCCTTGCCATCGCGGTACCACTGGTAGCGGATGGTCGCGCCAGAGGTCCACGTCCCCTTCCATGCGGTGAGAGTCGGATACTTCCACCAGAACTGGCTGGTCCCCCGAGCGTCGATCGCCGTCTTGCCTGTGATCTTCGGCATGGAGGTCATGAGGACCTTCCCACGCGGCGCGGAAGTCGCCGTGGTCGAGATCATCCCGGTCTTCATGCCCTTCACGCGCACCGTGACCAGCTTGTGCTCCTGGGCTGCGGTCGGGACGAAGGTCTTCGCCGTTGCGCCCGGAATCGCGACGCCGTCGGCCAGCCACGTGTAGCGGTAGGCGGCGCCCGAGATGACGGTGTGCGTCGCCGTCAGCTTCGATCCGACAGCGGACGATCCCGACACGGCGACCGTTCCGAGGCTCACCCGCGGCGTGAGCGCCGCGCTCGCGGTGTACGACGTGCGTCCGAACGTCCTGACGATGTTCGAGGTGGCGAAGTCGGGCTTGTTCTGGAACCACTCCCCCTTGTAGCCCGCCGACGCGAACTGGACGAGGTAGTAGCCGTGCGGAACCTGCGCGAAGTCGTAGCGACCCGCCGCGTCCGTGGTGAGCGTGTCGACCGGTTCGAACCACAGGACTTCATCCGAGTCCGGTCCGCGGCTCGCCCACAGCGTCACTTCGGCCCCGGCGACTGCCGTGCCGGTGAGCTCGTTCTTGACGTTCCCTCCGAACGGGAAGGGCGTCGACAGCTGGATCGGCCCGAGCCCGGTCTCGCGCTCGCTGACGCCGACCGGCGGGAAGGGCGCAGCAGTAGCCCCACCGTCGGACCACTGCCAGGCGTACGCGGGATCGCGCGGCACGAACAGCAGGTCGTAACCGCCTGTGGGAAGCGCCTCGAAACGATACTGGCCCTGCTCGTCGGTGACGACGGTCGTGACGTACTCGTAGGGCGACTCCGGGTCGTCCGTCGCATGGAAGGCGTACACGTCGACGTTCGCAGCAGCGACGCCGCCCTCGAGGATCGTGGACCCGTGAAGAACACCCGTCGGCTCGGCCTCCGCGCTGCGCGCGGCCGGGGCATCCGGCGCGCTCAGGGTCGAAACGTCGCCGCCGAGCGCCTGGGCGGTGATGGCGGGCCACTGCGCGCGCGGCGCTGCCGCGACTTCAGCGGCCGACGGCTGCTCAGTCGGCGCGGTCGCGGCGGTCGCCCCCTGCACCGTCCCTGCGGTCAGCCCCGCGGCGAGCACCGCCGCCAGAAGGGCGCGAAAACGGACACGACGATCAACGGTCATCGAATGGATCTCCCAAGCAGGCGGCAGGCGTCGGCCGCCACGAACCCTCGGGCCCCACGCCCGAGGATGTCAGCCTAGGCGATCCTGGAGGCGTATCCGGACGCGTGAGTCCGGACTGTGCACAGCCGTCGCCCGATCCGTCGATCCGCCCTGAGCCCCGGCATCCGTCACCGTCTCACGGCGTGCCGAACTCCGGCTGACCGCGCGCGGATCGCCCGGAACCGGGATGATCGAGGCGCATCTGCACCAGCCGCCCGGAGTTCGGCACGGCGAACCGCCGACCGCGCGGACTCAGCGCTGTACGGGGAATCTGAAGTGCGTGACCCGTCGGCCCTGCACGACCTCGCTCGGGTCGCCGAGCATGATCGTCTCGGGCGGGAGTCCGACGAAGAACGGCACGCCCCGACCGAGGATGACGGGCACGATGTCCATCGCGACTTCGTCGATGAGGCCCGCTGCGAGCGCCTGGCTCGCGATCGTGCCGGCGGCCACAGCCACCGTGCGCTCGCCGGCGATCTGCTTTGCCGCCGCGATCGCGTCCGGCACGCCCGTCGTGATGAAACGGAAGTCCTCCGACCCCGGGTACGACCAGTCGGCCGGCGGCTCATGCGTCACGACGACCACGGGGACATCGAGCGGATGCTGTCCCTTCCAGCCGTCGGTGAGGTCGAAGAGGACCCGCCCGACGACGAGCGCGCCGAGCGACTGCGTGAAGGCCCGCCAGTACTCCGCGCTCTGCGGAGTGAGGCGGAAGGCCGGGAAGTCGCCCGAATGCGGAACCTCGACCTCGCCGTTGTCGTACCAGTCGAACAGCTCGCCCGGCCGGTTGTCGGGGTAGGCGATGAAACCGTCGAGCGACATCGTGGCCGAGGCGACGACCCGGCCCGTGCGTCAGCCCTCCGCCAGAAGCTCGTCGAGCTTCTCGTAGCCCTCGTTCATGCCCCACTCCATGCCCTCGGCCATCATCCCCTCGAGCACCTCGACGGACGGGAAGACACTGTGGTCGACGATGCGCGAGCGGCCGCCGGGCAGCTCCTCGAATCGGATGCAGTCGAGGCTCACCTCGTCGGGTGTGCCGACGTACTCGAACGTCTGGATGATGAGCTGGTTCTCGCGGACGGTGTGGAAGACACCGCGGAACTCGTAGGAGTTGCCGTCGGCGTCGGTCTGGACGAACGCGTAGCCCCCGCCCGTGCGGAAGTCCCAGTGCGTGACCTCGGTCTCGAGCGAGCGCGGGCCGATCCACTGCGCGTAGAGCTCGGCATCGGCGTGTGCGCGGAAGACCGCGGCGGCCGGAGCCTCGAACTCGCGCGTGATGTCGGCGTACGACTGGCCGGGAGCAGCATCGATGACGACGGCATTGTTCATGATTCCTTCTCCTTGCGTGAAGTGGCACGGCTCCCTGCCGCGCCGGGTGTTGCGGGGGTGATGGAGCCGGCCCGGCCGGCCCCCGACGAAGGGGATGCTGTGAGCAGTGCGTCGAGGCGGCGGTACTGCGCTTCCGCCGCGAGGCGGTATCGATCGATCCAGGCGGTCAGCCGCTCGAGCGACGCGGCGTCGAGGTGCACGGGCCGCCGCTGCGCGTCGCGGCTGCGGGTGACGAGCCCCGCCTGCTCGAGCACCTGGATGTGACGCGAGACGGCCTGCTTCGTGATGGCGAACGGCTCGGCGAGCTCGTTGACGGTGGCCGAGCCGCGGCTGAGACGCGCGACGATCGCGCGACGCACGGGGTCGGCGAGGGCGAGGAAGGCGCGATCGAGGGCCTCGTCAGCGGATGCCCCGGCCTCGACCATGATCAACCTCTGTCTTTATCAACATATTTGTTGATTACAGGCTACGGCGAAGCGATCCGGGCGTCAACCCTCGATCTCAGGCCGGGATGATCGTCGCGAGGTCGTCGCGCGTGAGGCTGATCCAGGGGCCGGCCGGGTCCACGATCACGCCCGTGAGATCGGCATCCGATCGGAGCGCCTTGCCGAGCTGGTCCGCCGTCATGGGTGCGGGGCGGTCGCCGCGCCCGAGCACGACGGCCTCGAGCGGGTGGGAGAAGAGCTCGACGAAGCGCTCCCCCTCGGCCGTGCGCACCTCCGAGATCCCGAGGCGGTCGGAACCCGGGACCTTGCTGACTGCGACCCAGAAGGGCACGCGGGTCAGCGCTTCGACGACGCCTGCCGCCGTCGCCGGTGTGCGCTCGGACGAGAGCAGCGCCTTGATCGTGGAGGCCGGGTCGATGTCCTCGAGCATCTTCTCGAGCATCGCGCGGCGCAGCACCGCGCTCGCTGGCGCCGATGCGGGGTCGATCACGATGCCGGCGTGGGGTCCCGCGAGCACGGAGCGGATGACGGTCGCCGCCCCCTGTCCCATGGCGGACGTGGCGGTGTCGCCGTCCGCGCGCACGCTGGCCGCGACGGCCGCGCCACCGCTGTACGCCACGACGAAGGTCTCTTCGCCGATCCTGGCGACGGCGAGCGGGGGCACCTGGCCCTCGGCGAGGTACGACTGGGCGTCGCCCTTCACGCGCAGGATGAGTCGCCCCTGCATGAGCTGGCGGGCGACGTCGATGAGCTGGGGCGGAGTGGGCTTGGGCCCGAGCTTCCCGAGCGATTCGGCGAGCAGCACGTTGTCGCGCAGGCCCGGCAGCGTCTCGGTCGAGGGCGGCGCAACCTCGCGACCGCGCTGCTGCTGGCGGATCGGCTGCGGGGCCGGCGCGCCGACGCCGCGGAAGGAGGAGACCGAGATGCCGACCGGCGCGGCGGGCTCGGCATCCGTCTCCTCCGTCGTGTCGGCTGCCGCGGACTCCGCCGGAGTCGGGTCGGCGGGCGTGGGCTCCTGCGGCGCCTGCGTGGGCACTGCGGGGGTCGGCTCGACGGTGTCGGTCTGGTCCGCGGAGCGCTCGACGTCTGCGTCGAGCGAGGTGTCGCGATTGCGCTTGCCGCGCGAGAAGATGGCCATCGTTCGAGCCTAACCCCGCTCCCTGTGCCGAGCCCGTGCGCTGTGCACGGCGGAGGTCATTGCATGGATCGGCGATAGCCCCAGGCGACCGCGGCTCCCTCCGTCGCGAAGCACTCCTCAGGGTCCGTGACGGCGTAGTACCGACCGCCGGGAACGTGGTAGATCCAGTCCGTCGTGTGCTGCGTCGTCTGGTTGCCCTTGATCGGGTAGCTCGACGGGCAGTCGTCCTTCGTCAGCGGCGCGGCCTTGCCGGAGCGCACGGCACTCGTCGCAGCAGACGTTCGGGCGATCGTCTGGTAGCCGCTCAGAGCTCCCGTGACCTTCACGGTGATGGTCTTGTTGACGTGCCCCCTTGTCACGCGGAACGTCGAGCCGGTCGCTCCGGAGATCGAGGTCCCGCTGACGAACCACTGGTACGTGAAGGTCGTCCCCGACGTCCAGGTCCCGGGTTTCGCGGTGAGCGTCGCACCGACCACGGCGCTTCCGGCGATCCCGGGCGTCGAGACCGTCGCGATGGGCTTCGAGGGCGCAGACACCTTCGCCACGGTGCCGTACCCCGACTTGCGCCCCGTGACCTTCACGGTCAGCTGGGTGCCGCGCTGCGCCGAGCCCGGAACGAACGTCTGGCCCGTGGCGCCCGAGATCGCGGCGCCGTTCGCGTACCACTGGTATGAGAAGGCCACGCCCGAGGTCCAGGTGTTCGGCTTCGCCGTGAGCTTCGAGCCGACCGCGAGCGTTCCCGAGATCGACGGGGTTGCAGCGGTCGTGACCCGGGACGTCGCCGCCGACGTCTTCGCGACGGACGTGAAGCCGGCCTGTCGACCCGTGACCTTCACTGCGAACTGCTTGTCCCGCTGGCTCGACGTGACGGTGTACGCCTGCCCGGTCGCGCCCGAGATGGCCGCGCCGTTCGCGTACCACTGGTACGAGAACGTCGTGCCTGCGGACCACGAGTTCGGCTTTGCCGTCAGGACCGCCCCCGGGGTGAGGGTTCCCGAGATCGAGGGCGTGCTGAACCGCATGACGCGCGACGTCGGAGCCGAGGACATCGAGACGGTCGCGTACCCGCTCTTGGTGCCCTTCACTCGCACAGTGATCCGCTTCGAATCCTGAGCCGAGGTCACGACGAACGTGGACTTCGTGGCACCCGAGATCGCGACGTCATCCGCGTACCACTGGTACGAGAGGGCGGTGGATGCTGTCCACGCCCCGGGCGCCGCCGTCAGCGTCGAACCGACCCGGGCGCTGCCGGAGACCGTGGGGGTGCCGGCGAGCGCGACCTTCGCGGTCTTGGCGGACGTCGCAGCGGCGTTCAGGTATCCGGCCAGGTGACCGCTCACGCGCACCGAGATCTGCTTGTCCCGCTGCGCCGAGGTGAGCTCGAACGACGAGTCCGTCGCGCCCGGAATCGCGGCACCGTTGGCGAGCCACTGATAGGAGAACTGGGCGTCCTCGGTCCACTCGCCCGGGTCGGCCGCCAAGACTCCACCGACTCGCGCGACTCCGGCAACGGTCGGAGTGCTGAACGAGAGGGGCAGAGGGTCCTTCGGCTTGAATGCCGTCGAGATGTCGATCCGCTTTTCGCCGCGGGTGAGGTGGATGACCGTTGCGGTCGCGAAGTCGGATGCTCCGCCCCAGTAGGTGATGAGCTGTTCGTCGTCGATGACGGCGATGAAGGCCACGACGTAGTTGCCGGCGGTCATCCCGCCGAGTGACCACTCGCCCTCGGCATTCGTCATGACGGTGGCGCCGAAGACCTGATCGACGCTGTTGATCTCGACGATGACGTTCGCGATCGGATCGCCCTCGGCATCCTTCACGACGCCCGACAGTCCGGCGTCGTACGTTTCGAAGACGGACCCGTCCGATTCGGCGAGGATCGCGTCGATGTTCTCGACCGTCTCACCGGCCGCAAGCGAGATGACGGACGCCGCTCCGCGCGATGCCGCGTCGTCCCACCACTCCGTCAGGACGCCTCCATCCTTTCTCGCTGAGAACTCGAGCTGGTACGAATCCGCCGGAAGGTACGGGACCGAGAACGCTCCATCCGCCGTGCTCGCGACACTGGTGACGAAGGTGCCGTCGACGCGGTAGACAGCCACCGATGCGTCGGCCATGGGCGAACCGTGGCCGTCGCGGACCGTGCCGGCAATCGTGGCACCCGCAGCCAGGGAGGCGTTCACGTCCGATACGGTGGACCCCGCCCGGACGATGACGCGCGACGCCGAATCCGCGCCGGGACTGTCGTCCCACCACTCGGCGACGACATTGGCGGACGATCCCTGCGGCGCGAAGCGCACGGCGTACTCCCCTGCCGGGAGCCCTCCGAGCGCGAACCTGCCCTCCGGGTCCGTGACGACGCCGACGGACTCGACGGATGGGTATCCCGGCACGACGACTGCCCGAGCCGACACGCTCACGCCCTCGAGGGGCGCCCCGGCGTCGTCGGTGACGACGCCCGCTATCGCGCCGGCCCGTACGACAGTCGGACTGATGCCCGTCAGCCACTGGCCGGCTTCGAGGGCGATGACCGTCGGGTTTTCTCCCTGATCGTCCAGCCAGGATTCGGGGATGATGCCGTCCGAGCCGCTGCCGAAGGTGACCTTGTACGCACCGGCCGGCAGTCGGGTGAACAGGTAGGTCCCGTCGTCCGCCGTCGTTCCCCAGGCCTGCCCCACCCATCCGGACGGATCCGAGGGGTCTTTCAGGTACGCGACCACCTGCGCGCCGCCGACTGCGGCGCCGCTTCCGTCGGTCACGGTTCCGCCCAGCGCGGCTCCGGGAGCAAGTTCCGCGTCCGCCTCGCTGAGGTCGCCCGTGCTCACGGAGACGACGGCAGCGGCGTTCCGGGTGCGCGCATCGTCCCACCACTCGCCGGCCACGTCGGCCAGCGCCCCGCCGGTCTCGTAGAGCACCTTGTACCCGCCGATGGGGATGCCGTCGAACCGATATCGGCCGGACGCGTCCGTGATCGCGCCCCACGTCGGCTCCTCTTCGAAGGCACCTTGGCCGATCGCGGTGACGAAGACGTTCTCGACGGGCGCACCCGACTGGTCCGTGACCGTCCCGGCGAGCGAGCCGGTGACACTCTCTTCGGCGACTGCCGGCGATGCGATCAGGCCGACGGTCAGGACACTTGCCGCCGCGAAGACGACGCCGAAAGCGCGCGGAACGGCGCTGTTCCAGAAAAACCCCATGAGATCCCCAAGATTGGCGTGGGGTCTCCGGCCCCACGCCGCCCCACGTTATCCTGCATCATCGCATACCGGACTGTTCCGTCCGTACACGGCAGCGTGGCCGCTCCTCGAGAGTCGGGCTACAGCTTCTCGATGGGCGCGATCTTCACGAGCAGCTTCTTGGCCCCGACCTTGTCGAAGCGGACGTGCGCGACGCGCTTCGCGCCCTCGCCCGTGATCGCGTCGACGCGGCCCTCGCCGAAGTCCTCGTGACGGATGCGGTCACCCGGTGCGAGCACCATGTCGCCGTTGTCGCGCACCTTCGCGGGGATCCGGTTCGCGAAGCGCTCGATCGACGTCGACTTGGGCTTCAGGTCCTCGCCGTACCGCGAGCCCCCGCCTGTGCCGAACCCGCCGCCGGGGCGACGCGCATTGAGCGCGCGGGACTGCGTGCCGCCGCGCGAGTTGACGTCGCCCGGAGACTGGCGCCAGTCGAGCAGCTCGGCCGGGATCTCCTGCAGGAATCGGCTCGGCATCGCGACCGACACCTCGCCGAACTGCGCGCGCGTCATCGCGAGGGTGAAGTAGAGCCGCTTGCGGGCCCTCGTCACGCCGACGTAGAACAGCCGCCGCTCCTCCTGCGGACCGCCCGGCTCGCCCGCCGAGATGCGGTGCGGGATGAGGTCCTCCTCGACGCCCGTGATGAACACGGCGTCGTACTCGAGGCCCTTGGCGGTGTGCAGCGTCATGAGCGACACCGAGCCCGAGGCATCCTCGAGGTCGTCCGCATCCGAGACGAGCGCGACCTCCGTCAGGAAGTCGATGACCGTCCCCTCGGGGTTGTTCCGTGCGAACTCGCGGGCGACGGCGACGAGCTCGTCGAGGTTCTCGAGCCGCGCCTCGTCCTGCGGGTCGCGACTCGCGCGCAGGGCGTCGAGGTAGCCGCTCTTCTGCAGCAGGATCTGCAGCCCCTCGGCGACCGCCGTCGGCGGCGCGAGCTCGCCCGACGCGGGAAGCATGTGAGCGGATGCCTCGGCCAGCACGGCATCCAGCTGCGCGATGCCCGACTGGATCTTGGGCCCGACCCCGAGCGCCGACGCGTTGGCGAGCGCGTCGCGGAACGTGATGCCCTCCTCCGCGGCGTACCGAGCGATCGCCGTCTCGGTCACATCGCCGATGCCGCGCCGCGGCTTGTTGAGGATGCGGCGCACCGCCATCTCGTCGGCGGGGTTGGCGACCGCGACGAGATAGGCCAGCGCATCCTTGATCTCGGCGCGCTCGTAGAACTTCGTGCCGCCCATGATCTTGTAGGGCAGGGCGGAGCGGATGAAGATCTCCTCCAGCGCACGCGACTGCGAGTTGGTGCGGTAGAAGACGGCCATCTGCGAGTAGTCGACGCCCGCGCGGCGGAGCCGTTCGATCTCGTCCGCGACGAACTGCGCCTCGTCGTGCTGCGAGTAGCCCGTGAAGCCGACGATCTTCTCGCCCGCGCCGACATCGGTCCACAGACGCTTGTCCTTGCGGTCGAAGTTGTTGCTGATGACGGCGTTGGCGGCGGTCAGGATGTTCTGCGTCGAGCGGTAGTTCTGCTCGAGCAGCACGACGCGGGCTCCGGGGTAGTCGCGCTCGAACTCGGTGATGTTGCGGATGTCGGCGCCGCGGAAGGCGTAGATCGACTGGTCCGAGTCGCCGACGACCGTGAGCGATGCCGGCGGAACAGCATCCGTCGAGGGCGCATCGAAGATCATCATGCCGCTGTCGCCGTACGACTCCGCTTCGGGCGCGGACAGCGGCTGGGTCAATTCGTGGATGAGTGCGTACTGCGCGTGGTTGGTGTCCTGGTACTCATCGACCAGGACGTGACGGAACCGCCGGCGGTACACGTCGGCGACCCGCGGGAAGGCGCGGAAGAGGTAGACCGTCTGCGCGATGAGGTCGTCGAAGTCGAACGCGTTCGCCCGCTGCAGGGCGCGCTGGTAGTCGGCGAAGAGGTCGACGAAGATCCGCTCGGCCGGGTCGTTCATGTTGGCCGACCGGGCGTAGGACTCGGCATCCGACAGCTCGTTCTTGAGCTTGGAGATCTTGCCCTGGACGGCCGCCGGCGTGAGTCCGAAGGCGTCGGCCTCGTGCTCCTTGACGAGCCGCTTGATGAGCGCACGCGAGTCGCCGGAGTCGTAGATCGTGAACGCCTTCGTGAAGCCGAACTGCTCGGCCTCGCGCCGCAGGATGCGCACGCACGCGGAGTGGAACGTCGAGATCCACATGCCCTGCGCCGCGTTGTCGCCCACGAGGTGCTGGACGCGCTCGCGCATCTCACCCGCGGCCTTGTTCGTGAACGTGATCGCGAGGATCTGGCTGGGCCACGCCTCCCGGTTCCACAGCAGCGACGCGATGCGGCGCGTGAGGACGCTCGTCTTGCCGGAGCCGGCGCCCGCGACGATGAGCAGCGCGGGCCCGCGATAGGTCACGGCCTCGAGCTGGGGCGGGTTGAGACCTGCGAGCAGGTCGTGGTCGGCGCGGGTTCCGGATCCCTGCGGGCCGCTGTCGCTGCCGACGATGATGGGCGTGCTGGCGTCGGTCATGGCCCGACAAGTCTAGGCGCGGCGCACGACACCGTCGCCCGCCGGAGCGCGTCAGAGCAGATGGGATGCCGCGTCCCTCAGGCGTCGCACCGCCTCCGGCACCTCGGTCAGATGATCGGCGGCCGCCAGCCGCGCTTCGGCCTCGATCCGCGCATACGCCTCGGTGGGCTCGCCGGCGCGGACGGCCCGCGCTGCCTCGCGCGCGACGTGCTCCGCGAAGAGCACGGCGTCCCGATGCCCGCCGAGGGCTTCATGGAGGGCATCCCCCGTCTCGGCGAGCGCCTCGACCTCATCGGGATACAGGTCGGGCGCGGCCTCCGCGATCGCCTCCGCGACGTACCGCAGCCGACGGGCGGACTTGCGCAGGTCGTGGTATCCCTCCGCTGAGCCGTCGATCCGCCGCGCGGCTTTGCGCACCCGGCCCGCCTGCTTCGCGAGCACGGCGGCCACGAGGGGAGCAGCATCCGATTCCGCATCGACGACGACGGCTGCCGCGGCGAACTCGGTCAGCACGCGCGCGCGCTGCGCGGCCCGCGGCGACTGGGCGAGCTCTACGAGGCGCGCGTGCGCGGCGGCGTACGCGTCGCGCTCGCTGTCGACGAGCCGTCCGACCACACGGGGATCGTCGATCCCGGCCCGCTCGAGCGCCTCCTCCGCGACGGCGGCGCGGACCTCGATGTCGCGGACGACTCCGAGCTCGCGACCCCACTCCGCGAAGCGCACGCGCAGACCGTCGGCGCTGCGCGTGTCGAGCGAGCCGCGGAAGCCGGCCAGGACGCTGCGCAGCCGGCGCACCCGCACGCGCTGCTGGTGCACTCCGTCGGGCTCGTCTGCGAGGGCCGCGGGCTCGGTGCGCACGACATCGGCGGACGCCGTCCGCACAGCGGCGGCCACGACCTCGCCTGTCGTGGGCGACGTCTTCGAGTCCGGCATGGGGCCGAGCCTATTCCTCACAGCGCAGCCTCAGCCTGACGCGCTGTTCATTGCCAGAATGGTCCGGTGCGCACACTGCTGAACATCATCTGGCTCGTCCTGTCTGGGTTCTGGATGTTCCTCGGCTACCTCTTCGCCGGCATCGTGCTGTGCATCCTGATCCTCACGATCCCGTGGGGCATCGCGTCGTTCCGCATCGGCGTCTACGCGCTGTGGCCCTTCGGCCGCACGATCGTCGCGAAGCCCACGGCCGGCGTGGGCTCGTTCCTCGGCAACGTCGTGTGGGTCATCCTTGCGGGCTGGTGGCTTGCGATCGGGCACATCCTCACGGGCGTCGCGCTGTGCATCACGATCATCGGCATCCCGCTCGGCATCGCGAGCTTCAAGCTCGTCCCGGTCTCGCTCATGCCGCTCGGCAAGGAGATCGTCTCGACGCGCGGCGCGTTCGACCAGGCGATGGCCCAGCGCGGCGTCTGAGGCCGCCGAGATCGCGTCGAGATGGCGCAGACGACGGTCGCCCGGCGTCGAACCCGCAGTTCGCGCAATCTCGACGCGTCCCCGTCTCCAGAACCGGGCCTAGGGAGTCCAGTCGCGCCCGAACCAGCGCCTGATGCGGGATGCCCCGAACTCGCGCTTGTGCGCCGCGAGCTCGCGCGAGGGTCCCTGCAGCGTCCCGTTCGGTCGCCCTTCGAAGAACGAGACCTCGACGATCCCTATCTCGTCGCCGCCGAACTCTATGTAGCAGATGCCCCGGCCGTCGTACGCGGCATCCGTCGCCCCGCCGCGGACGCGGGATGCGATGCGGCGTGCCGCCGTCGCCCCCTGCCGCTCGGCGAAGACGCCCGCGCGCGGCGTGCCCACCGAGGCGCAGTCGCCCACGGCGAAGACCCCGGGCCACGGCGTCTCGAGCGTCGCCGGGTCGACCGGCACCCAGCCCTCGACCGTGAGCCCGCAGTCGACGAGCACGGCGGGCGCGCGGTGCACGGGCACCCCGAGGTAGAGGTCGAAGGGCAGCGTCGACCCGTCGCCGAGCCGCGCGACCCGGGCGTCGGCGTCGAGCGAGCGCACGCCCGTCTCGGGGTGCCACGCGATGCCGCGCTCGGCGAACGTCTCGAGGAGTGCGGCCGAGGCATCGCGTGACGGAGGGATGGGCCGCGGGAAGGGCATGACGAGCGAGATCGAGGAGCGATCCCGGATGCCGCGTCCCCGCAGCAGCTCGTCCATCAGCAGCGCCGTCTCGCTCGGTGCGGGCGGGCACTTGAACGGCCCGGCCGTGATGCCGATCACGACGTCGCCGCCCTCGAACGCGGCGAGCTCGTCGCGGAGGGCGAACGCTCCGGCCTCGCTGTAGAACTCGTGCCCGGCCTCGGCGAGGCCCTGCGTCCGCGCGACGTCGTAGTCTGCGCCGAGGGCGATCACCAGGTGGTCGGCCTCGAAGTCACCCGCCGTCGTCGAGACGCGCTTGGCGGCCGCGTCGATCGCGGTGATCTCGGCCTGGACGAAGCGGACGCCGGGCCGCACGACGTCCGCGTACGGGTGGAACACGGCCTCGGCGGTCGCCCTGCCGAACATGACGTCGAGCTTCGAGAACCCGAAGACGAACCCCGCCGTCTTGTCGATCAGCGTGATCTCGACCTCGCCGTCGAGCTCGTCCAGAAGCGTGCTCGTGACCTCGAGCCCGCCGAAGCCGGCCCCGAGGACGACGACCCGCGACAGCATCAGGTGCCTCAGAAGAGCGCCGGGACGTACCGGTACGGGTAGTTCGGCTCGACGTAGTCGCCGGGCAGCTGACGCGCGGGGAGCACGGGCTCCTCGTGCGGCACCTCCTCGTACGGGATCTGCGAGAGCAGGTGCGAGATGATGTTGAGCCGCGCCTTCTCCTTTTCGTCCGAGATCGCGACGTGCCACGGCGCCGTAGGCGTGTCCGTCGCGGCGAACATCTCGTCGCGGACCCGCGAGTAGTCGTACCAGCGGTTGTAGGACTTCAAGTCCATCGGCGAGAGCTTCCACGTCTTGCGGCCGTCGTGGATGCGGTCCTCCAGGCGCCGCGTCTGCTCCTCGGGGCTCACCTCGAGCCAGTACTTGAGGAGGATGATGCCCGAATCGACCATCGCCTGCTCGACGAACGGCACCTGCTCGAGGAACTTCCGCGCCGTCGCGTCGTCGGTGAAGCCCATGACCCGCTCGACGCCGGCCCGGTTGTACCAGCTGCGGTCGAAGATGACGACCTCGCCCGCGGCGGGGAAATGCTTCATATACCGCTGCACGTACATCTGGCTCTGCTCGCGCTCGGTCGGTGCCGGGAGGGCCACGACGCGGAACACACGGGGGCTCACGCGCTCCGTGATCGCCTTGATGACCCCGCCCTTGCCCGCCCCGTCACGGCCCTCGAAGACGACGCAGACCTTGGCCCCGGAGTGCTTGACCCACTCCTGCAGCTTCACGAGCTCGATGTGGAGCTTCTTGAGCTCCTTGGCGTACTTCTTGTCGCTCAGGCCGTCGCCGTCCTTGGACTTCTTCTTCGACATCCGCGTCTCCTGCTGCTCGGGGCGCGCGGGCGAGCGCGCGTGGCGTCAGCCTAGCCCCGAGCGGGAGCCGTGCGCCCGGATCAGCCCGCCTGGGCGGCCTCGGCGCGTCGACCCCACGGGAGAGCGAGCAGGATGCCGATCCCGAGCACGACCGCTCCGAACGCCGCGGCCCACCATGCGGTGGCGGCCGGGATCTCGAGATAGGTCGTGAGCCCGAGGATGCGCGCGAGGCCCCAGGGCAGCAGACCCATCTGGTCGTTCCACGCGGACAGCGCCGGCTCGAGGCCGATGATCGCGACGACGATCGCCGGGATCGCGAGCCCCGCGCCGGCCGCCGTGAGTACGGCTCCCGTCGCCCGCCGGCGACCGAGCTGCGCCGACAGCGCCCAGCCGGCCGCGACGAACACCCACAGGAAGAGCGCGAACGCGACCGAGATGTAGACGGCACGACGCGTGGGGTCGGTCCAGAACGCGAACCAGTAGCCGCCCGGGCCCGTGAACGACAGCGCCGCGAGCGTGACGACGCAGCGGAGCACGACGACTCCCCCGACGGCCGCGATGACGGGCCATGGCGAGCGCCGGCGCAGGAAGAGGTCGATCACGAGGACGAACACGACCCACGCGCCGAGGACCACCGCGAGGTGCGTCCAGGAGAGGAACGACGTCTGCACCGCACGCGTCGCGACGAGCAGCGCGCCCGGCACGATGATGAGCAGCCAGCGGTCGAGGGGCAGGAGTCCGAGGGTCGACTCGCGCGCACGCCAGGGTCGCGTCGAGGCGAGCCATGTGCTGCGGGCCGCGGCCGCGCCGGGTCGCCGGACGAGCCGCGTCCGGGTCGCGATCATGCCGATCAGCAGCCACGCGAGCGCGAGGACGAGCAGCCCGCGCGCCGTCCAGGCCATGGCTTCGTCGCGGTCCATGCGGTCGACGGCATGCTGCGCCGCCTCGAGGTTCCAGGCCGGGTGGTCGAGGTCGCCCGTGTAAGCCTCGAGGTGGGCGTCGGCCAGCGCGACGTACTCGTCGCGCGCCTGCGCCCACGCGGCGTGCGCCGCGGGGTCGAGCGTGTCGTGCCACTGCATGTCGTGGAGGAACATCGCGCGGTACGCGCCGAGCAGCCGCAGCACGTCGGCCTGGTAGTCCAGGGTCCCGAGCAGGGCGTCGCGCAGCGCGGGGTCGCGCCAGGTGGCAGCATCCGTCTCCGCGACCGTGTCGCGCATGCGCTCGGCGGTCGCGACCGCCTCGTGGCCCGCCGCGATCGTCTCATCGACGCGGTCGCCGGTGATCTCGTAGATCACGCCGAGGGTCGCCGAGTCGCCGGTCAGGATGTCCCACTCGAAGATCCACATCTGAGGCGGCGGCTCGAGGCCCAGCGCGAACGTGCGAACCTCGGCGAACGGCTCGATGTAGAGGCCCTGCGTGATGGCGTCGCGCGACTGCGCCATCGCGTCGGCGATGGCCTCGACGGTCGCGGGGTCGTCCGAGAACCACTCCTTCGCCCAGTCGACGGTGACCTGGCCGATGTCGGCGCCGGGGTCGCGCGCGAGCGCGGCGGCCGCCTGCGTGTTGAGCTCGTAGAGCTGCCAGAACCCCGTCTTGAGGTACAGCGACATGGGTCCGGCCCGCCACGGCCCGCCGTCCTGCGTCCACGTCCAGACGCCCTCGATGTTCGGGTTCTCGGCGAGGAGCGTCTGCAGCGCCCACTGGTACTCGCGGCCGAGGTCGTTGGGGAACGAGCCGAAGGCCTCGAACTCCCGCCGGCTCTGGAACTCGACGATGCGGCGCTGGTCGCCCTCGGCGAGCGTGTCGTTGAGCGGGAGCCAGCTGTAGAAGTCGCCGAGCGTGTACTTCGTCGAGACGATCAGCGCCGGCGAGTCGATGCCGTCGAGCACCTGGTGGTACGACTCGGCGTCGGTGTGCATGTCGCCGACGTCGCCGATCCCGACGCTCCACGTGCGGAAGATGACTTCGCGGTCGGTCTCCTCGGCCTGCGCCGAGTAGGTCTCGAGCATCGCCCGCACGGCGTCGACCGTGCGCACGGCGATCTCGGAGTAGTAGTCCCAGCCGGGCTCCTGGTAGACGTTGCCGCCCTCGCCGATGCGGATCAGGATGCCGGACAGCGCCGGCTCCGCCGCATACAGCTCGTCGAGGGCCGCCGTGTAGGTGGCCCAGAGCTCGGGGTTCTCGGTGTCGAGCCCGCCGAACTGCTCGTCGAAGAAGGCGGCGAGCTCGGGGGTGAGCGTCGGCATGTCGGTGCGCAGGAAGATCTTGACGCCGAGCTCGGCTGCGCGGTCCCAGAAGGGCCCGAACGCGTCGCGCAGTGCGAGCGCGCGGGCGACGTGCGGATCGCCGTCGGGGTAGACGGGGCCGCCGGGGACCTCGTCGAACGTCGCGAACTCGATGAAGCCGGGCCACGACACGGCGTTGTAGCCGTTCGCGACCGAGTGCGCGAGGAAGGTCCCCCAGTCCTCGTACGCCTCGGCGAGCGCGTCCTCGTCGATGTACGGCGGCTCCGAGAGGTAGACGTCCTCGAACGCGCGCGAGACGTGCGAGTAGTCCGTGCCGTCGACCCACTGCGAGGGGTCGGGATCGACGCCCACGGCGCCGAGGTCGACCATGCGGAACGGCAGCTGCGCCGCGGGGTGATCGCCCACGAGCGACGTCACGTCGGTGCCCGTGCGGACAGCATCCGCGAGGTCGTACACGCCCCGCGCGGCGCCGGCCTCGGACTCCGCCTCGATGTGCAGGGAGGCGGCATCGCCGCTCAGCGTGTACGAGTCGTCCGACGCGTCGCCGTCGCCGGCCGCGACGGTCAGAGATGCCTCTCCTTCGGTCTCCGCAGCATCCCCGGCACCGCTGAGATCCCGCAGCGCGAGCTCGACGCGCGGGGAGTCGGGTGCGTCGACCATCGTGAACCGCGGGGCGGGGACGGATGCTGTCACCTCGGGGACGACGGGTTCGTCCGGGGTCATCTGAGTGGAGGGCTCGGTCCGGATTCCGAGCGCGTCACCGACCACGACCCCTACCCCGAGGCCGAGCGCGAGGAGGACGGTGGCGGTGACGACAGCGAGGATCCCCCGTCGTCGCGCCGTAGACATGGGGAGAAGCCTAAGCGGGGCTGACCTGGGGATCCGCCCCGCTCAAGGGCCGTTTCCAGCGTCCCGCGGGAATCGTTACGATCCCGTGCCCTTGCTCGCGCCTGATCCCCCGGTCGTTGAGCGAGGGAGCGAAGCGACCGAGACGTGTCTCGATACGGGCGCGGAGCGCCCTACTCGACAACCGCCCCGGAACAGCGCGGGGCGTTTCGTCTCGCTTCGCTCGCTCAACGACCGAGGAAGAGGGACGTCAGCTCGAGGTGCGGATCGCGCGCACGCCCGCCCACAGGCCGAGCGCCGCAAGGACGAGCGCGGCGAGCCAGCCCCACAGGACCGTGATGTCGCCGAGATCACCCGCGAAGAGGGCGCGCTCGGCCTGCACGACCCAGTTGACCGGGTTGACGGCCGAGACGGCCTTCATCCAGGCGGGTCCGTCGTCGAGCGGGAGCAGCATCCCGGACAGGATCAGCAGCGGGAAGATCAGCGTCTGCTGCACTCCCCAGAAGAGCCACTCGCGGTCCTTCGTCTTGAGGGCGAGCGTGTACGAGAGCGACCCGAGGCCGACCCCGAAGACCGCGAGCAGCGCGAGCCCGATGACGAGGCCGGGCACGTTGATCGAGAAGCCGAACGGCCACGCGATCAGGACGATGATGAGCGACTGCACGACGATCGGCGCGATCTCCTTGAGGGCGCGGCCCACGAGCAGCGACGAGCGCGCGAGCGGTGCCACGAGGGTCCGCTCGTGCGAGCCCGTCATCATCTCGTACTGCAGGTTCGAGCCCGTCGCACCGGTGCCGAACAGCACGATCATGACGAGCACGCCCGGGACGAACCACTGCAGCGTCTCGGCCGCGGGCACTCCCGACGAGCCGATCAGCAGAGGCGCGAACAGGCCGAGGAAGACGAGCGGCTGCACGAGGCTGAAGATGAGGGTGAACGGGTCGCGGACGACGGGCTTGAGCTCGCGCGTCAGGACGTTCCACGTGTCGCGCGCGGGGTTCTGCCGCACGGCGGTGTCGGGCTTGGTCACGGTGGTCATCGGCTCGCTCCTGCCTTCTCGTTCGCCGCGTGCGCGGCATCCACTTCTTCGTCCGGCGCCTCGCCCTCGCCCGCCTCGCGGAGGGTGCGACCCGTGAGGGCGAGGAAGACGTCGTCGAGGGTGGGCGGCACACCCGTCGCGGTGCGCACCGCGATGCCCGCGGCATCCAGCGCCCGCACGGCGGCGGGCAGCAGCGCGTCGCCGTCCGGGGCGGTGAGGACGACGGATGCCGTCCCCTCGCGCCGCACCCCCCTCTCGGTGAGGCCCTGCACGACGGCGGCCGCTCGATCCGCCTCGTCGGCTCCGGCGAAGCCGAACGTCAGGACGTCGCCCGCGAGGTTCGCCTTGAGGGCGGCCGCCGTGTCGTCGGCGATGACGCGGCCCTTGTCCATGACCATGACGCGCTCCGCGTACCGGTCGGCCTCCTCGAGGTAGTGCGTCGTGAGGAAGACCGTCGTGCCGTGCTCGGCGCGCAGATCGAGGATGTGCTGCCACAGGTTGGCGCGGCTCTGCGGATCGAGGCCCGTCGACGGCTCGTCGAGGAACAGCAGCGGCGGCGCATGCATGAGGCCGAGCGCGACGTCGAGCCTCCGCTTCTGCCCGCCGCTCAGCTGCTGCACGGCGCGCGTCGCGAACGAGCCGAGGTCGAGCGACTCGATGAGCTCGTCCGCACGGGTGACGGCGGCGGCCTTCGGCATCCCGTAGAAGGCGCCTTGGCTCAGCAGCTCGTCGCGCGCCCGCTGCGCGAAGCTGCCGCTCGTCAGCTGGCCGACGTACCCGATGCGGGCCCGCACCGAGGCGGGCTGCTTCAGGATGTCGAATCCGACGACGCGCGCGGTGCCCGAGGTCGGCGGGATGAGGGTCGTGAGCATGCGCAGGCTCGTCGACTTGCCCGCGCCGTTCGGCCCGAGGAAGGCGACCAGCTCGCCGCGCGCGACCTGGAAGGTGAGATCGGTGACCGCCTCGACGGTCTTCTTCTTGACGGTGAATCTCTTCGTCAGTCCATCGGCTTCGATGATCGGTTCGTTCGCCATGGATCCAAGCTAGGAGCCATTGCGGTCAGATCCGGTCCTCGATGGTGAGCGGATTCGACCTCGCGGTCAGGACACGGGCGCGCTCTCTCCGCGCCGCTCGGCGAGGTCTGCGACCTGGTCCTCGAGCATGACGGGACGGCACGCGACCGCACCGCTGACGAGCAGCACGACGAGGCTCGCGAAGAGCACGGCGTAGGACGAGCCCCAGCCGCCCGAGATCTCGTAGAGCAGGCCGATGCCGAGCGGTCCGACGCACGCGATGCCGTAGCCGAGGCCCTGCATCGCGCCGGAGAGGGCGGTCGAGCCGCCGGTCGTCCGCGTGCGGACGTTGACGAGCGTGAGGCACATGGGGAACGTGCTGACGCCGAGGCCCAGGAGGGTCACCCACGCCACCGCACCCTCGCCGGGCGCCAGGAGCAGGCCGACGTAGCCGAGCGCCATGAGCACCGTGCACACGACGACGATCGGGAACGGGTTGCGCAGCCGTACCGTGAGCGGCGGGACGACGAATGCCGCGAGCAGCCCGAACATCGAGAACAGCGACAGGAGCGCTCCGCCCGAGGCGGGATCGGCGCCGGCGTCGACGAGGATCGTCGGCAGCCACGTGATGAGGGCGTAGACGTTGAGCGCCGTCATCCCGAGCATGAGCACCATGGCCCACAGGAGTGGGGTCCGCCACGCACCGCGGATCCGGTCCGCGGTCCCGGTCGGCTCGGCTGCGCCGGGCTGCATGCGCAGCGCCCGGACGGCGAGGACGATCCACAGCGCCGCGGCGACCCCCGTCGGGATCGCCCACATCCCGAGCGCCCAGCGCCACCCGCTCGCGAGGGCGACCGGCACCGCGATGAGCGGCGCCACGAACTGACCGACCTGGAGCAGAGCGAGGTACAGCGAGCTCATCGCCTTGAGGTGGTCGCTGAAGTACTTCTTCACGAGCGGGACGACGAGCACGTTGGACGACCCGACGCCCACGAGCGCGACGATCGTCGAGACGACGAGCGCTCCGGGATCGGACGAGAACGACCGCAGCACGAGTCCCGTCGTCGTGAGCGCGACCGCGATCGCGATCGCGACGTCGAGGCCGATGCGCCGCGCGACCGCCGCCGAGAGGAGGCCGAAGACGGCGAAGCACGCCGTCACGAGGGTTCCCAGGAGTCCGTAGAGCGAAGGACCGAATCCGAGCTCGTCGCCGATCATGTCCAGGAGCGGCGGGAAGCCGGTGACGGCGGTGCGCAGGTTGAGGGCCGTGAGGACGATCGCGGCCAGGGGCATGAGCGTTCCGCGCCGGACTATGGTCACGTATCCACCTCGATAGATAGGATGATGGGATGAATCCTTCGGAGTCTAGCGCGGACCCGCCCGGCCGCCGGACGCCGACCACGACGGAGCGCGTGACGGCACGGTTCCACGACGAGATCGCGTCCGGCCGATGGCCCGTGGGCGAGCGCATCCCCACCGAGCCCGAGCTCGTGGCCTGGACCGAGTCGGGGCGCAACACCGTGCGCGAGGCGATCCAGTCGCTCGTCGCTGCGGGACTCGTGCGGCGCGAGCAGGGCCGGGGGACGTTCGTGATCGCGCGGCACGACCTGTCGCACGTGGTCGCACGGCGGGCGTCGCGCGCGACGCGGCGCGATGGCCTCGAGCTGCGCGCCGCGATCGACGGCGCGGCGTCGGCGCTCGCAGCCAGGCGGAGGACGGATGCCGATGCTGCACGCCTGCGCGAGCTCCTCGAGCTCCGCTCGGCGTCGTGGCGGGGCGCAGACCTCGACGCGCGCGCGACCGCCGACCTCGCCCTCCACCGCGCGATCATCGAGGCGACGCACAACGAGCTGTTCGTCGAGCTGTACGACGGGCTCGTCGGCCTGTTCGCCGAAGTGCTCCGCGAGGATGTGGCGCACAAGCGCGATCCGCACGCAGGGGAGCACGCTCGACTCGTCGACGCGATCGTCGCGGGGGACGCGGATGCTGCGCGCTCGGGCATCGCGGATCTGCTCGAGCCGCTCATCGACGGCGCCGAGTCGTAGCGGCGAGCGGGCGGTCGCCCGTCGCTGGCCGGCACATTGCGGACCGGAACCGTCCGCGATGCGCGCCACAATGGGGTCATGTCCGACACGACGACCCGGGCGCTCTCGCTCCTGAACCTCCTGCAGACGCACCGGCACTGGCCCGGCTCAGAGCTCGCCGAGCGTCTCGGCGTGACGGAGCGCACCGTACGGCGCGACGTCGAGCGGCTGCGCGAACTGGGGTACCGCATCGAGTCGACGCCGGGCGCAGCCGGGGGCTATCGGCTCGAAGCGGGCAGCGCGGTGCCTCCCCTGCTCCTCACCGACGAAGAGGCGGTCGCCATGGCGATCGGGCTTCGGGTGGCAGCATCCCAACGACTCATCGGCGGCCCCGAGACGACGCTGACGGCACTCGCGAAGCTCGAGCAGGTGCTGCCCGCGGCGTTGCGCCGACGGGTCAACGCGCTCGCCGAGACGGTCCAGCCCGCCGGCATCGGCGCGGGTGCGCCCGTGTCGACGGAGGTCCTCGGCGAGCTCGCCCTCGCGTGCCGCGACAGCGAACGCGTGCGCTTCACCTACACCGCGGCCTCCGGCGAGGTCACGCGGCGGCGCGTCGAGCCGCATGCGCTCGCCCCCGCCGACCGGCACTGGTACCTCCTGTGCTGGGACCTCGAGAAGGACGACTGGCGCACCTTCCGGGTCGACCGCCTGTCGGATGTCGAGCACACGCGCGTGCTGTTCTCGCCGCATCCGCTCACTCCCGGGCAGATCGAGGAGTTCATCCTCGTCGCGCGGTCGTGGGCACGGCAGCCCGTGGAGGCCGTGGCGGTCATGGACCTGCCGATCGACCGCATGCGCGAGCAGTTCGGGCAATGGGGTCAGGGTGCCGAGCCGGAGGGCCCCGACCGCACGCGCTGGCCCGTCGGCGGCGCGGACTTCCGCGAGACGATGTACGGGCTCAGCTGGATCCCCGCGGGCGTCGAGTACACGACCGACCTCGCCGAGCCCGAGCGCGGCGACCTGCGCGAGACGCTGGAACGGATGCTGCGCGCGCTCGAGGCCGCACCGCCCGCGGCGCCGGGGACGGATGCCGCGTCCTCACGCGCCTCGGTACGCTCGGGTTCATGACGGATGACGCCCGCGAGACCCTGACCCTCATCGAGGCGGAGGAGCGCGAGCTCGTGCTCCCGCGCTTCGACCTGGAAGACGCCTGGCGCCTCGGGTCGGCGATGCGCGCGACGGCCCTCGAGCGGGAGTTGCCGATCGTCATCGGCATCACGCTGGGCGAGGCGCGCGTGTTCCACACGGCCCTCGCCGGCTCGAGCGCCGACAACGACGGCTGGCTCGAGCGCAAGACGCGCGTCGCCCGGCGCTACGGGCGCTCGTCGTACGGCGTCGGACAGGCGTTCAAGGCGAACGGCCGGGACTTCGATTCCGACGGCAGGCTCGACACGACGCTCTACGCCGCGCACGGCGGCGTCTTCCCCATCACGATCGCCGGCGTCGGCATGGTCGGCACGGTCGGCGTCTCGGGCCTGCCCCAGGCCGACGACCACGCGTTCGTCGTCGAGCACCTCCGCAAGCTCCAGGCCGAGCTCGGCTGAGCCGGGCCTCCCCTACGGTCCCGTGGCCCGGCGTGCACAACGTCGCCGATCCACCACGACACGCCACGGATAAGCCCCTCCCGTCGGCGGATCGCCCCCGATCAGCGACGTTGTGCACGCGCTCAGGCCACCCGAGCCTGTCGAGGCGTCGAACCCGAGCAGCCCGGGCGGCCGGGGAACGACCCCTCGACAAGCTCGGGGACCGTGGGTCAGCGCAGCAGCGGGCCCACCTGCGTCGCGATGCGCTCGAGCTCGTCGTGCGCGGGCGAGGACTGGATCAGCAGCAGCGTGACCCCCGCCTCGGCGTAGGCCCGGATGCGCTCGGCGACCTGCTCGGGCGTGCCGACGAGGTCGGGGCGCAGGCCGCGCGTGCCGACCGAGTATTCCCGTCGCGACACCTCGACGTCGAGCTGCGAATTGCGCGTGAACTCCTCGAACGAGGCATAGCCGGGGGATGCCGGATCCACCGTCGTGATGCGGTCGAGCTCGCGGCGGGCCTCGGCCTCGGTGTCGCGCACGATGACGTACGCCGACATCGCGAAGTCGTCGAACGGGCGGCCCTGCAGCCGGATCCGCCGAGCGTTCATGTCGTCGACCTTGCCGCGCACCTCGTCGAGCGTCCCACCGTGCAGCGCGTACGAGTCCGCGAAGCGCGCGATCGACTCCCGGCCGTGCTCGCTCTCGCCTCCCGCGTAGATCGGCGGCGCGACGCGCGGCTTCGGCTCGAGGATCGTCTCGGCAACCGTGAAGTAGTCGCCCGTGTACGAGAAGGGCGTCGCGTCCCACGTCCCGCGCAGGATCCTGACGAACTCGCGCGCCTGCTCGTACCGGTCGTCGTGCTGCGTGAAGCGGCCGCCGTACTGCTTGGCCTCCTCCTCCCACCACGCCGCCACGACGTTGAGCGCGAACCGGTCCGAGCCGATGTCGGCCAGCGTCACCGACTCCTTGGCTGTCACGGCCGGCAGGTGGAACCCGGGGCGCACGGCCGTGAGCACCTTCAGGCGCTCCGTCGTCGCGAGGATCGCGCTCGACAGCGACCAGGCCTCGAGGCTCGGCGCGCTCAGGCCTTTCCGGTCGTTGAGATAGAGCTCCGGCACGAGCGTCGTGTCGTATCCGAGCCGGTCGGCCTGCTGCGACAGCGAGCGGATGTACTCCCACGTGGCCGGCATCCCCTCGTCCCCGACGTTGCGGAGGAAGCCGCCGTAGACGGGCGTCCAGTATCCGAGTCGGAGGATGCCGCCCGACGGCGCCTCAGCGGTGTGCAGGGGCGGGTTCGACATGCTGTTCCCGACCTCTCCGTCACGACGTGCGGTCGAGGGGGATCTTCTCCCCGGCCTCGACGGCGAACGGCAGGTGGTTCTCGGCGGGCGCGAGCGGGCACGGCGAGTAGTCCGTGTACGCGCACTGCAGGTTCGTCGCCCGGTTGAAGTCGAGGACGATGCGGTCCGTGCCGTCGGTCGGCAGCTCGACGGCGAGCGTGCGGCTCGCGGCGTAGGTCGTCACGCCGCTCGTCGCGTCGCGGAAGAGCAGCGTCGCGTGCTCGGCTCCGCGCGAGATGAGCGTGACCGCGTACTCGCGGCCGTCGATCGAGAACCGCGCGCGACCGGGAGTCGAGTGCGTGTGCGTGATCGCCGGGATCGCGGCCGCGATCGGGATGTCGCGCGGCTGCTCCGGCTCGAACACGGCCTCGACGACCCAGCGCAGGTCGGGGGCGTACGCCGGGGTTCCGCGGTAGCCGGTGCGCAGCGCGTGGTCGGGGTAGAGCGGGCGGACGATGTCGCGGCCGCCGCGACGGGACAGCTCGATGACGGCCTCGCCGAAGGCGGCACGATGGAAGGTGCGCTCGCCGATCTCGCCGTACTCATGCCGGCCCGTCACGGGGGTGCCGTCGAAGACGAGCGCCTCACCCTCGGCGAGCTCGACGACGGGTCCGCGCTCGCCCGTCGACCACGTGCCCGGGATGCCGTCGAACCGGCGGGGCGTCTCGTCGAGGAAGTTGAAGCTCGTGTACGCGAGGAAGCCGTGCGGCGCGCGTCGCGCGTCCTCCAGCTCGTCGTGCCACTGCTTCCAGTCGCGCGCGTAGGCCTCGGCCTCGGCATCCGTCGTGATGTCGGTGATCGTCATGTCCGTCTCCTGTCTAGGGTTGTCGAGCGGGGCCGGGCCCGCGGTGCGACCCGGCGCCGGGCGGTGCAGCGCGGGCAGCCCGGCGGCGTGCCTCAGGCCGCCGCGGCGTCCTGTCGCCGGTTCGCGGGACGCCAGCCGAGCGCGGGGGCGACCTCGGTGGCGAGCAGCTCGAGGGCGCGGATCGAGGCGTCCAGGCCCGGCCGCGCGGGGTTGAACTGCGCGAGCAGGTCGGTCGCAAGCGGGAGCACCTTCTCGGCCTGGAGCTGCGCGACGACCTCATCGGGGTGGCCGTAGTGCGCGTGGTAGCGGAACAGCGCGTTCTCGAGCGTCTCGGCGCCCCACGACTGGCCGCCGGCGTTCGCGCGGCGGACGTTGTCGATGAGCGCGTCGCCGATGTGGTTCAGCGCCGTGCGCTTGTCCTCGGCGGCGAAGATGAGGCGCGAGAGCCCGATGCGCGCAGCGCGCGGCTCCTTCCACGCCTCGAGGTAGCTCTCCGCCCACGGACGCTGGACGACGTCGGTCGGCTCGTCGTAACCGTAGGCGGCGCGGTTGAGGAGCAGGTTCGCGCCCTCGCTCGCGACGTGCGCCGCGCCGGCGGCGCTGAAGACGGCGTGCCACGAGCGGTTGTCGGCGAGGTCGGGGGATGCCGCCTTCAAGACGTTCCCGTCGGCGTCGAGCGGCTCTCCCCGCAGCGCCGCGCGCACGGCGGTGAAGCGCTCGGTCGTGAGCTCGCGTCGGCGCTCGAAGTCCTCTCCGTACACGCCGTACGCGACGCGATCGAAGCCCGTGCCGACGCCGAGCTCGACGCGGCCGCCCGTGATGGCGTCGAGCACCCCGACGTCCTGAGCGAGCTGCACGGGGTGGTGCAGCGGGATGAGCGTCACGGCGGTGCCGATGTGGATCCGCTGCGTGCGGGCGGCCGCATTGGCGAGGAAGATCCACGGGGATGCCAGGCCATCCGCCTCGCCGCCGCCGAAGTGGTGCTGTGCGACCCAGCCGGAGTCGAACCCGAGCTCGTCGGCCGCGACGAACAGCTCGAGGGCGTTGCGGTAGGTCTCGGCGAGGTCGCGGCCGCCCTCCACGTGGGTCAGGAAGCCGAGCCGGAACGCGGTGCCGTCAGTCATGGTCATCTCCTCTGGGTATCGGGACGACGCTAGAGGCCACTCCAATCCGGCATGCGGTCGAATTGTCACATTTCGTCGCTTTTCGACATTCCGATCGCGTCCAGCACACGCGACACAAAACGCAATCCGGCGCAATCCAGTGAATTGTGACCGGCGGGGATTACCGCATGTTTCCGGGCGGATCGCACCGTACCGCGACCTATTCCCATGCTTTTGCAAAGCCACCCGATCGAACGGATATGCAATGAACATCAGAATCACAAGACTCCGAGCCGCGGTCGCCGCGACTCTCGTCGGCGCCCTCGCGCTGACGGGCTGCGCGACCGCCGCCGGCGACGCGGACGACGCAGCCGAGAGCACCGAGCCCGCGGTCCTGCGCTGGGCCGCGACGCTCCCCGCCCACTGGGACCCCGTGGTGCAGGGCAGCGGCTTCTCGTTCAACCTCACGGCGCTCGCCTACGCCTCGCTCACCGAGATCGACGAGGACGGCAATGCCGCCCCCGGTCTCGCCGAGAGCTGGGACTACAACGAGGCGGGGGATGCTGTCACCTTCCACCTCCGCGAGGGCCTCGAGTTCCAGGACGGCGAGCCCGTCGACGCCGAGGCGGTCAAGCTCTACATCGAACGCGCCAAGACGCAGGAGAACTCGGCGCTGCACGGCGACCTGACCTCGATCGACAGCGTCACGGCCGACAGCGACCTCGACGTGACGGTCCATCTCACGCAGGTCGACCACCAGATCCCGCTGCTGCTGGGCAAGCGCGTCGCGCAGATCACGAGCCCCAAGGCCGCCGAGGACCCCGAGAAGCTCGACCAGTGGCCCGTCGGCGCGGGCCCCTTCACCGTCGTGGAGTACGTGCCCGAGTCGCACATCTACTTCGAGAAGAACCCGGACTACTGGGATGCCGACAACATCCACATCGACCGCGTCGAGCTGTCGGCCGCTCCCGAGCCGTCGACCCTCGTGGCCTCGATCCAGACCGGCGTCTACGACTTCGCCTACGGCCTCGCGCCGGCGCAGTACGACGCCGCGATCGACGCGGGCCTGGATGTCGCCGAGCACCCCGTGTACTCGGCCTCGAACATCAGCCTCAACATCAACAAGGCGCCGTTCGACGACCCTGCGGTCGTCGATGCGGTCCGCTACGCGATCAACCGCGACGAGTTCCTCGACAAGGTCACGTTCGGAAAGGGCTACACCACGACGCAGCCGTTCCCCGAGGGCTACATCGCCTACGACGAGGAGTCGGCAGACCTTTGGCCGTACGACCCCGAGAAGGCGAAGCAGATCCTCGCCGACGCCGGCTACGAGCCGGGTGACATCGTCGTGGACTTCGTCGTGAGCGCCGAGTCCGTCTCGAACGAGATCGTCCAGTCGCAGCTCGCCGCGATCGGCATCACCGCGAACATCCAGGTCTCGCCCGACTGGGCCACGCCCTTCTTCGCGAAGGACCTGACGCTGTCGACCTACGGCACGACAGGGCGCGAATCCCCCGTCCAGACGCTGACGGCGCACTTCGGCCCGGCCGGTCCCCTCAACTTGTCGGCTCCGTACGAGCCGGACGGCTTCGAGGAGGCCGTCAAGGTCGCCCGCGAGACCCCCCTGGACAGCCCGGACTACGCGAAGAACCTGCAGCTCGCCACTCGCGCGGGCCTGCAGAGCGGGGCCCTGATCTTCACGGTCGGCACCCCCACGCTCATCGTCAAATCGCCCAAGGTCTCGGATCTCCCGCAGATCCCCGGCCAGATCTCCCTCACCGGCGTCACGATCTCGCAGTGACACCAGGGCGGTGCCCGGCTCGCGCCGGGCACCGCCCGCCCCCCTCTCGTCTCAAGGAAGGCTGCGCCCCATGGCCGTCGCCACGCTCGACACGCGCCCCGCCGCGACCGACCCTCCGCCCAGGGCCCCCTCGGCCCGGCGGCGACGGGCCGCGGTGCCCGCACCCCTCCGCTTCCTCGGCCACTCCCTCGTCGTGTTCGCGACGGTGTTCTTCCTCGCGACGCTCATCACCTTCGCGCTCCAGGGCTTCAGCGGCCTGAGCCCCGCCCACCTGCAGCTCTCCGAATCCGCCACGCCGGAGCAGATCGCGGCCCTCGAGCACGAATGGGGCCTGGACCTGCCGATCCTCGAGCAGTACGGGAACTGGCTGCTCGGCATCCTCCAAGGCGACCTCGGCACGAGCTGGTACAACGGCGCGAGCATCTCGGAGCTCCTCGCCTCCCGCGCGATCATCAGCCTCTCGGTGGCGGGCCTGGCCCTACTGATGGGCGTCGTGTTCGGCTTCGGCCTCGGCGTCCTCGCCGCCGTCTTCCAGACCACGTGGGCCGACCGCTCCATCACGGCCGTCACGACCTTCATCTCGGTCATGCCGTCCTTCGTCGTCGGGATCGCGCTCGTCGCGATCTTCGCCGTGGGCCTCGGCTGGCTGCCCTCGGCCGGCTACGTGCCGATCGAGCTGGGTGTCGGGCTCTGGCTGCAGCACCTGTGGCTGCCGGCCCTGGCCATCAGCTTCGACACGATCGCGGACGTCGCGCGCCAGATGCGCGCCGGCCTCGTGCAGGCGTACCGCGAGAACTACGTGACGGGCGCGATCGTGCGCGGCCTCGGCCCGCGGCGCATCTTCTTCGTCCACGTCCTGCGCAACGGCAGCGGCCCCGCCCTCACGGTCCTCGGCATGAAGTTCCCCAACATCCTCGGCGGCGCCGTCGTCACCGAGGCGATCTTCGGGCTCGCGGGCTTCGGCAAGTTCGCCGCCGACTCGGCCTCGCGCGGCGACGTCCCCGCCGTGCAGGGCGTGCTCGTCGTCGCCATCGTCCTCGTCGTGGTCTTCAACCTCGTCGTCAACGTGCTGCTCGTGCGCCTCAACCCCGCCTCGGCGAGAGGAGTCTGACGTGGTCCGCCGCATCCTGCGCCTGCCCGCCGGCCGGTTCGCCGTCGCGTTCCTGCTCTTCATCACGTTCCTCGCGGTGTTCGGGCCCACGCTCGCGCCGTACGACCCGCTCCTCGGCACCGACGAGGTGCTCGGCCACCCCTCCGCGGCGCACTGGCTCGGCACCGACTACCTGGGCCGCGACGTCCTGAGCCGCATCCTCGTCGGCGCGACGATCAGCGTCCTGGGCGCCGTGCAGGTCGCGCTCATCGCGCTCGTCGTCGGGGCGATTCCCGGCATCCTGTCGGTGTATCTCGGCCGCACGTTCGAGTGGCTGACGCTGCGCTTCGTCGACACGCTCATCGCGCTGCCGTTCCTCGTCTTCGCGGTCGCCGTCACTGCGCTCCTCGGCAACGGCATCCCCCAGGCGATGCTCGTGGTCGGCATCCTCGTGTCGCCGCTCTTCTACCGCGTCGCACGCGCCGCGACCCTCTCGGTCGCCCGGTCGCAGTACGTCGAGGCCGCGGTCCTGGCCGGTGCCTCGACGGGCTGGATCGTCCGCACGCACGTGTGGTCGAAGGTGCTCCCGCCCATCGCGATCGCCCTGGCCAACACAATGGGCATCGGCTTCGTGGTCGTCTCGAGCCTCACGTTCCTCGGCATCGGCGTCGCGCCCCCCGCGCCGACGTGGGGCGGCGTCCTGGCCTCGGACCTCGGCTACCTGAACTACCGCCCCTACGCGCCGCTGTTCACGACGGTGCTCATCATGCTCACGGTGTGGGCGTTCAACCTGCTCGCCGACGTCATCCGCGACGTCGCGGGCGAGTCCGGTCGCGTGCTCCTCGCCGAGAAGGCGACCGGCCGGCGCAAGAAGGACGACGCGACGCGGACCCCCGTCGTCGCGCAGGCATAGGAGGAGTCAGCATGTCGAACACCCTCACGCGAGTACGCACGGCGCCGACGCAGGTCGTGCAGTCGGATGCTGTCGAGGCCGTCCAGACGGATGCCGCGCGCAGCGATGTCCGCGAGGACGCCGTGCTGCGCCTCGAGGACGTCCGCATCCGCAACCTCCACACGGGCGCCGACGTCGTGCACGGCGTCTCGTTCACGCTGCGTCGCGGCCACGTCGTCGGCATCGTCGGCGAATCGGGCAGCGGCAAGACGCTCACGTGCCGGGCCGTGCTCGGCATCCTCCCCGCGCTCTTCGAGGTGACGGGCGGCCGCATCGAGCTGCTCGGACAGGATGCCGCGACCCTCACGCCGCGCGACTGGACGCGCCTGCGCGGCACGAGCATCACGGCGGTGTTCCAGGACCCGGGCTCGTACCTCAACCCGTCGATCCGCGTCGGCACCCAGATCGCCGAGGCGATCCGCGTCAAGAAGGGCGTGCGGCGCCGCGAGGCGAAGGAGCGCGCCCTCGCTCTGCTGACCGACGTGCGGCTGCGCAACGCCGAGACGGTGTACCGGCAGTACCCGCACGAGCTGTCCGGCGGCATGCTGCAGCGCGTCCTCATCGCGACGGCGATCGCGCTCGATCCGCAGATCCTCATCGCGGACGAGGTCACGACCGCCCTCGACGTGACCGTCCAGGCCGAGGTGCTCGACCTGCTGCTCGAGCTCAAGACGCTGCACGGTCTCTCGCTCATCGTCGTGTCGCACGACCTCGCCGTCGTCGCCCAGACGTGCGACGAGGTCCTGGTCCTCCGCGAAGGGGTGGTCGTCGAGCACGGCGCGACGGAGGACATCCTCTTCCGACCCACGCACGAGTACACGCGCCTCCTCATCGACGAGCACAACCACTACGGGCTCGACCGGTTCCGCACCGACGCGTCACGCGAGGAGGGAGAGCGCGATGTCGCTTGACGCCCCCGTGCTCGAAGCCCTGCACCTCGACGTCTCATACGGCTCACGTCGCGACCGCACCCAGGTGATCCGCGACGCGTCGCTGCAGGTCGCGCCCGGCGAGTCCGTCGGGCTCATCGGCGAGACGGGGTCGGGCAAGTCGACCCTCGCGCGCGCGATCGTCGGCCTCGTCCGGCCCGACGCCGGACGCGTCCGCATCGCGGGCGAGGACGTCACGGCGTTCCGCACCGGCCAATGGCGCGACTTCCGCCGCCGCGGCGTCGTGCAGTACGTCTTCCAGGACCCGCTGCGCGCCCTCGACCCCGACCTGACGATCGAGCAGTCGCTGTCCGAGCCGCTGCAGCTGCAGCGCCGTCTCTCGCGGCAGCAGATCCGCGACCGCATCGCGTACCGCCTCGAGCAGGTGCGACTGGATGCTGTCCTCCTCGGCCGCTTCCCGGGCGAGCTGTCGGGAGGCCAGCGTCAGCGCGTCCTCGTCGCGCGGGCGCTCGTGACCGAGCCGCGCGTCCTCATCCTCGACGAGCCCGTGAGCGCGCTCGATGCAGCCAACCGCGTGGCGGTGCTCGGCATCCTGAACTCCCTCCGCGAGAACGGGACGTCGCTCGTCTTCATCTCGCACGACCTCGGCTCGGTCGCGGGCATCACGGATCGCGCCGCCGTCCTGTACCGCGGCGAGCTCGTGGAGACGGCATCCACCGACGACATCGTCAACCGCCCGCAGCATCCGTACACGCGGCTGCTCGTCGGCTCGGCGCCGACCCTCTCGTCCGGCGCGATCGACCGCGAGCGCCGCGCCGAGCTGCGGCGGCTCCTCGAAACACCCTGACCACCAAGCATTCGACAGGAGCACACCATGACAGAACGAAAGCTCAAGCTCGCCCTCAGCGTCTACGGCGTGGGCGGTCCCGGCCAGCACAGCCTCTGGAAGGACCCGCGCATCCCGAAGGACGCGAGCATCGACATCCGGTGGTACATTGCGCGGGCCCAGCAGGCCGAGGCGGCGAAGTTCGACGCGCTCTTCATCGTCGACAGCCAGTTCATCAACGCGACCTACCCCGCGCACTACCTGAACCGGCTCGAGCCGCTCACGCTGCTCTCGGCCGTCGCGACGCACACGACCCACCTGGGTCTCGTCGGAACAGCGAGCTCGACCTACAACTCGCCGTTCAACCTCGCACGGCGCTTCGGCTCGCTCGACCTCATCAGCGGCGGCCGCGCCGGGTGGAACGTCGTGACGAGCTTCGACACCGGCACGTCGCGCAACTACGGGCTCGAGGAGCACCTCGACTACGCGACGCGCTACGGGCGCGCGCTCGAGGCCGTCGAGGTCGTGCGGGGGCTCTGGGACTCGTACGAAGACGACGCGTTCGTGGCCGACCTCGAACGGGGCGTCTTCCTCGACCCCGAGAAGCTGCACGCCCTGAACCACCGCGGCGAGCACTTCCGCGTCGACGGGCCGCTCAACCTCTCGCGCTCCAAGCAGGGCCAGCCCGTCATCTTCCAGGCCGGCGTCTCGGAGGAGGGCCGCAACCTCGCGGCGCAGGTCGCGGAGGGCATCTACGCCCCCGGCGAGGACTTCGAGTCGGCCGTCGAGTACTACTCCGACGTCAAGGGCCGTCTCGCCTCGGTCGGCCGCGAGTGGGATGATCTCGTGATCCTCGTGGGCGCGACTCCCGTCATCGCGTCGACGGATGCCGAGGCCCACCGTCTCGCGCGCGAAATCCACGAGGCCGACAACGACTTCGACCGCAAGCTCGCGGCGTTCGGCCGCGCCTTCGGCGCGTACGACTTCTCTTCTCTCGATCTCGACGCCCCGTTCCCGGACCTGACGGCGCAGGCGGAGCGGGGCGGACGCACGCGCGCGGCGAGGATCATCGAGCGCGCCCGCGAGGGCGGACTTTCGCTGCGCGAGACGGTGGAGGAGTTCACGCAGTACACGCCGTCCCCCTTCATCGGCACGCCCACGACGGTCGCCGACACGATCGAGCGCTGGTTCCGCGGCCGCGCCGCAGACGGCCTCAACCTGCGCCTGCGCACGCCCGACGACATCGACCGGTTCGCGGGCGAAGTCGTGCCGATCCTGCAGGAGCGCGGAGTCTTCCGCACCGAGTACGAGGCCGAGACGCTGCGCGGCAACCTCGGCCTCAAGCTGCCCGAGAACCGCCACACCGTCGAGCGCGAGCTCGCGGGCGCGGTGGCCTGACCTCAGACCCCGAAGGAACAACCATGACGAACAAGCGCCAGATCAAGCTCGGCCTCGTGCTCACGGGAGCCGGGGGCCCCGGCAACCACAAGCTGTGGCAGGACCCCGCCATCCCGGCGAACGCGAGCGTCGACATCGAGTGGTACATCGCCAACGCACAGAAGGCCGAGGCGGCGAAGTTCGACCTCGTCTTCATCGTGGACAGCCAGTTCATCACGCCGGACTCGCCGCCCCACTACCTGAGCCGGCTCGAGCCGCTCACCCTCCTGTCGGGCGTCGCGACGCGCACGAGCAACATCGGCCTCGTCGGCACGCTGACCACCTCGTACAACGCCCCGTACAACGTCGCCCGGCGCTTCGCGTCGCTCGACCACATCAGCGGGGGCCGCGCAGGCTGGAATGTCGTGACGAGCGGGGATGCCGGCACCGCCGGCAACTACGGGCTCGACGAGCACTACGACTACGACACGCGGTACGGACGGGCGAGCGAGCACGTGAAGCTCGTCCAGGCGCTGTGGGACTCGTACGAGGCCGACGCGCTCCCCCGCGACCGCGGCACGGGCCGGTTCCTCGACCCGTCCAAGCTGCACTCCGTGGACCACGTGGGCGAGCACTTCAAGGTGACCGGCCCCTTGAACCTCGAGCGCCCGCCGCAGGGTCAGCCCGTCATCTTCCAGGCCGGCGACTCCACGCAGGGGCGGGACCTCGGCGCCGAGGTCGGCGAGGGCATCTTCACGCACGCCGCGACGCTCCAGCAGGCGAAGACCTTCTACGACGACATCAAGACGCGCGCCCGCGGCTTCGGCCGCCGCCCCGAGGACATCGTCATCCTCCCGGGTGTCGGCATCGTCGTCGGGGATACGGATGCCGAGGCCCGCGACCTCGAGCGGCACTTCCGCGAGACCGACCACTCGTTCGACCAGGCTCTCGCCGAGTTCGGTCGCTCGTTCGGCTGGCACGACTTCCGCCAGTACGACCTGGACGAGCCGTTCCCCCAGCACACCCTCGTGTTCGCCGAGCACAGCTTCCGCACGGGCGCGCAGCGGATCGCCGACCTCGCGGCCGACAACGGCTGGACCCTGCGCCAGACCGTCCAGAACAGCCTGCACCGCGCCCCCGGCCCCTTCGTCGGCTCGGCCGAGACCGTTGCGGACCGCCTGCAGGAGTGGTTCGAGGGCTACGGCCTCGACGGCTACAACATCCACGCCGGCCACCCCGCCCAGCTCGACCGCTTCATCGAGGAGGTCGTGCCGATCCTCGTCGAGCGCGGCCTCTTCCGGTCGGAGTACGAGTCCGACACGCTGCGCGGGAACCTCGGGCTGCAGGTGCCCGACAACCGGTACACGGCGGCGCGGACTGAGGAGCTCGTGCCTGTGGCCGGCTGACGTCTCTCGGCTCGGCCGCGAGCCCTGGCGCCGCCGCCCTCGAGTCCCGTCGTCGAGTCCCGTCGTCGAGTCCCGTCGTCGAGATGCCAGAACTAATGGCGTCTCGAGCACGAGAAGCCAGAACTTCTGGCTCCTCGGGGCGTCGGCCGAGGGCAACACCGCCCCGTCATCCTCCTTGGGTGGCGGGGCGGTTTCGCGTGCGCCCGGGCGCTGTGGCCCTCCATGGCGTGCCGGGCTCCGGCAGTCTGATGCGACACGCCGAGCCTTCGGGTCGTCGCTGCGGCGTGTCGGAACGAAACGCCGGAATTGGGGACGCGGATGCCGCGACACAGTCCGACTCACAGCGAAACTGCAGTTAACGCTGAATCACTCTGTCGCCGATCCCGGCTAGCGTGGGGTCATCGCGGCGATCCGGGCGGTCCCGGGCACCGGCTCATATCCGGCTGCGTTGCGGGTTCGACTCCCGCCGTCGCGTCCACTTCCGAACCGCTCGAACTCGCCGCGCCGGTGCGCGTCGACGGCACCACCATCGGGCGGATCATCGTGCCGTCCACCCGGGCATCCGATCGCCCCGCCACCCGGGATCTGCGGGCGACGCAAACGGGCACCGATGAGCGATCAGCATCCGCGGTTGTCCACCCCGATGGCAGCATGCGAGCCGCTGACAGACGGTGGTCAGCGCGCGGATGCAATCCTCGAGACGCCCAGGCCCCGAGCCGCGAGGAGAATGGGCGCGAGCCGGCTCGAGAACGAAGGAGTACGGGATGTCCGATGTCGAAGTCCTGCGGTCGCTCAACGCCTTGGTCGCCGAGTGGGAGCAGCGCCGCGATGAGACTGCCGTCGGGCGTCTGGATGAGATCCTCAGCGGCGACCTGCTGTTCCGCCGGGCGAACGGGGAGGTCGTCGACAAGACCGCCTTCATGGCGAGCCTCAGCGGTCCCAGCCCATTCGCGGACCGCACGTCCGACGTCCTGTCGGTCGATGTCCTCGGGAACGCCGCTCTCGTGGTCGTGATGGTGACGACGACCGATGCAGATGGCGTCGCTTCCCGGTTCCGGAATGTGCGCGCACTCACCCGCACCGACGACGACTGGCAGATCCGTTTCTGGTTCAACGAGCGCTGGCGCGAAGAACCCGCGCCGCACTGACACGCAAGCGAAGCGCGGCGCTGTTGTCGCCATCCGCGCGCAGCCGGGGGAAGGACCGGGCTTCGTGCGCTTCTCCGTGCCTCGCCCTGCCCGCAGAAGTGCGCGGCGCCATCAACCTCGCGATCCGCCGGCAGAACAACGGTGCGCACTGGAGGATCCCCTGGGCCATCGATGTCTGCGATGGTCGGGAGTAGGCAGTGTGCGTGGTGCGGTGTCAGTTGCCGGATCGAGGCGTCGGCTGGTTCGCAGGTTGGGCGAGCTGTTCGAGTAGTTCGGCTGCTCGGGCGGCCCCGCCGAGCGAGCGCAGTTGCGCACCGACGCGGGCCGCGGCATCCCGGTACGACGGTTCGATCGTGACTGAGTGGAACCCGGCTGCGACCTGAGCTGGTGTCGGAGTGCCGGTCTTGAGGTTGACGGCTGCTCCCGTCCACGCGACGCGGGAGGCGATCTCGGGTTTGTCGAGGTCGCCTCCCGCGATCACGAGCGGGATGTCGTGGGCGAGCATCGCGAGCGTCCCGCCCATCCTCCGTTCGTGAGGCCGACGTCCACTCGCGGAAGGAGCTCGGCATACGGCAGGAATCCTGCGACCCGTGTGTTGGCGGGGACGGGGAAGGGCAGCTCATCGCCTCCCGGAACACCCGTCGTGACCACCACGAGCAGATCGTCGCGGTCGGCCAGGGCTTCGAGCGTGGGCGCGATGAGGTCGGCGGGATCGATGTTCTGCGTCCCCTGCGTGACGTGCACGACGCGTCGGCCCTCGAGTTCGCCCCACCATGCCGGCAGCGTGCGCGACGCCTGCGGAGACATCCGGAGCTCGCCGACGAAGTGCAGGAAGTCGGGCCGGTCGGTGCGCTCGAAGTCGAGCAGTGGGGATCCGCTGGCGACGATGAGCTGTCGTGAGAAGGTGATCTGCTCCATCGTCAGCCCTCGCGGCCGTAGGCCGATGGATTCCTCGGATCGCGCGATCGCCTTCACGAGCGACCGGGCGATCAGCGGCGCAGTCGCGCGGAGGGCGGCATCCCTCGCCTTGGTGAACGGGTTCGTGCCCGGCCACAGTCCCAGCCCGGCAGGAGGACCCTGGGTTCCGGCGAGATTGAGCGGGATGATCGAGATCGTCGCCCAGGCACCGCCGTTCTGCGCGGCGTACAGGGCTGCGCCGATCGAGACGTCGTCGCCGGCGATCGCATCCCAGGGTTGCCTGACCCACTCGTCTCGCAGATCCTGCACCTGCGCGCCGGCGGTGTTGATGAAGACGTCTTCGACGTTGATGAGGAGCTGGCTGAGCCCCTTCTTTCCCAGCAGCCGCGGGAACGTCGCGGCGAGGTCGTTCTCATCGAAGTCGGGGGCGTGATGCCACGGGACCAGCCGCGCGCCCGTCGACTCCACGGCCGCGCGGAATGCCGCGCCCGAATAGACGCGCACCTCGTGCCCACGGGAGACGAGCGCAGTCGCCACCGCGCGAATGGGGTTGATGTGCCCCGTGAACGGCATCGCCGAGAGCAGGAAGCGGGCCATGCGACCCAGGATGCCGTGTGGAATCAGGATGCCGCGACCCAGGTCCGGCGCGGCGCCACGCCGAAGAGGTCCAGCCCGAGTGGTGTGGCAGGTCCTCTCGATTGCAGGTGTTCAGGTTGCGCTCACTTGTTCCAGAACGCGGCGTACCGAATCCTGCCCCGCGACTCCCACGCGGTGACGCCCCGGGTTCGGAATCCTCTGCCGACCGCGTCCTCCCATTCGGTGATGAACTCGGTGTCAGTCATCGCGTGCCGCGCAGTACTGGACGACACGGCGGGTGTGGGCGCCCAGATCCCCGAGAACCGCACTGTTCCGTCGTGCACGTAAGTGCCGAGGTACCGGAGGTGTCGGCCTGCCGCCTTGTTCGCCTCGTACCGCTGCTGATATTCCTGGCTGGTCAGGAAGGACTTCGACTGGGTGTCATCCGCTGGCTCCTGGATGTAGAGGGCCGTGTAACGCAGGGCGCCGTCGACCGAGACCACCGAGATCGCTTTCGGTCGCCAGCCGCTCGCCGTCCAGTCGTCGAACGTCGCCTGGTGGTCGGCGAGGCTCTTGTCGTGATAGGCCCGCACGCGGCGCGTGGACTTCACCCAGATCGCCGCGTACCGGACATCGCCGCGGACGAGGTGCGAGTCGACGTGTTCCAGGGCGAAGCCCGCAGCCTTGTGCTCGTCGTACGCCGCCTGATACTCCGGTCCTGTCATCGCGTGCCGGCTCGACCAGTCGACGCCGGAGAGGTTGTTTCGGAAGATCACGTTGAAATGGAGCTTCCCGCCGTCGGTGTACCCGTCGATCCACTCGAGCCGGTAGCCGGATCGGTCCGCGTCATCGAACACCGCCTGATACTCGGCCGCGGGCACCCCGTGCCGCACATACTCGGAGTCCGGCGACAGCGCGGGGTCGCCCCAGAGATCGAACGAAGCCGGAGCACCGGAGGCCGGCACCGCGAGGGCGATCTGGTTCGCCAGGCTGCGGAGCGAGTCGGACGTGAGCGACTTCGGTTCGTCCTCGACCTCCGGGCCCCGGACGTTGGCGGCAACGGCCACGTGCACGTCACTCAAGTCGGCGTTCTCGGTCGCCGACCGGTACCCGGCGGTGAACATCACGGCGCTGGCCAGCCCACCCGTGATGGATCCGTTGTGGCTCAGGTTGACGTGGCCATTCGAGTTCGTCCCGCGACCCCAGCCCATGCGGTCGAGCTCGGCGGTCGTGTGCGTGTTCGCCAGCTCGGCCATGATCCGCGTCATGCTCTGCGCCGATGCCATGAATCCGCCTGCGGCCAGTCCCGTTCCCAGCGCGGACTGCTCGAAGGGCTGCGGTTGCGGTGGCTGGGCGCTGCTCGCGAAGTGCCCGTGCGCATCGCACGAGTCGGGGGCGGCGCGCTGCCACCGGACGGCGTTGTGCAGGTTCATCGGGCGCAGGTAGTGGCCCCGCACGTAGTTGGGGTACGGCTTTCCGGACATCCGCTCGATCAGCAGGGCCCAGATGCCGAACCCGTAGTTCGAGTAGGACGACGGCTCCAGACCCTCGGGCGGGTTTCCCGGCTCGTAGCGGAGCCTCCGGGTCCGCAGGAAGTAGCGCAGCTCCTGTTCGAGTGTGACTTCGTCTTCGGCGACCTCGAACATCTGAGCGACGTCGGCTCGGTCCGGGCCGCTCTTCTGGAATCCGGCCTTGTGGTCGAGCAGATGCTGCAGGGTGATCTTCTCGTACCACTGCTTCCAGTCCGCGGAGTCGGGAGCGGCCGCTTGGATGCCGACGTCGATGTCGTCATCGAACTCGCCGTCGAAGAACCCGCGCGGTCCGAACAGCGTCACAGTGGAAGGATCGATGTCCTTGCCCCGCATGAGCTGAACGGCGGCGGGGCCGGTGATGAGGGCCTTCGTCGTGCTGCCGATCTTGCTCCGCATGGAAGGGGTCATCGGGCGGGTTCGCGTGCCGTCGGACATCGCGAAGCCGTACCCCTTCGACAGGATCAGTCGCCCCTGCTTCGTGACTGCGACAGTCAGGCCCACCACGATCTTGTCTTCGAACAGGCTCTCAACCAGGGCGTCGACGCTCGCCTCCAGCTGCGCCCATGCCCGTCCAGCGGAGATCAACCGAGCCATGATCTGCTCCTCCCAGACAGAGCGTTGGATGTTCACACGGAAGGAGACCTGGTGGACGCGCTTGATACATCACGCGCATCCTTGCGTTGAGGCCGGCACGCAATCGTCCCTGATCGGTTCAAAGACCCCATCGGGATCCAGAGCGGGCGGCGGTCGTCTGATCGGCGCGGGCATACGCCCGCATCAAGGCGACCGCTGCGCGCCGACGATGTGTCGCGAGGCGCCCGAAAGCAGGGAGATCTCTTCGCCGCCGGCCACGAGTGTCGCCCGGACGCCCTCGGGCACGGTTGCGGATACCGAAATCCCGTCCCCAGCGCGGGTCCACGCCACGGCGAGGCGGCCGAACGGTGTGCCGACGTGGGCCTGAACCCACTCGATGCCGCTGTCGAGGTCCGGCTCGATCGTCACCGTGCGCCAGCCAGGTGAGGTTGGCTGCAGGCCCGCGACCCGGCGGTAGAGCCAGTCGTCGACGCAGCCGAACGCGTAGTGGTTGAACGAGACGGGGCGCGGGGTGCCGTCGGGGGCGACAGCATCCCATGACTCCCAGATGGTCGTCGCACCGTGGTCGACCTCGTAGAGCCACGATGGCTGCTCGGTTTGGTGCAGGACCTGCCGCGCGAGGTCGCGGTAGCCCGTGTCCCACAGGACGTCGAGGAGGTAGGGGACGGAGAGGAAGCCCGTGTCGAGCCGGTCGCCACGCTCGCGCACGAGCTCGGCGAGGCGGGCAGCGGTCTTGTCGCGGATCCCGGCGGGCACCATGTCGAACGCGAGGGCCAGGACGTAGACGCCCTGCAGGCGGACGGGGAGCTCGCCGTCGGCATCGACGTACTCCGCCGCGAAGGCCGCTCGGACGGCCGCCGCACGAGACGCGAGATCGGATGCCTCGGCCCGGCCGAGCACGCCGGCGATGTGCGCGGCGATCGTGAGGGTCTGGGCCTGGAACATGGGCGCGATGAGCTCGGACGTCAGTCGCGGAGCCCTCAGGATCGCCTCGTGCGGGGGACCGCCTTCGAGGGTCGACGGCGTGAGCCAGTCGCCGAAGTGGTCGCCTGTGTTCCACAGCAGGGCCTGGCGGGCACGACGCTCGGAGCCGAGGTCGACCCCGGCGAGGGCGGCGGGCAGCTCCGCGGCGGCCGCGGTGCGCTGATAGTCGATCCAGCGGAGGATCGAGGGGTAGTTGTCCTCGAGCGCGGCGCGGTCGCCGTAGCGCTCCCACAGCGTCCAGGGGACGAAAGCGATCGCGTCGCTCCACCCTGCACTCGTCACGATCGCGCCGAGGCCCGTCGCCGAGGCGGCCGCCTCGATGTCGAAGGGCGAGCGCGGCGACGTGATCGGGATGCCGCCATCGGGAAGCTGGTCGGCTCGGAGGTTCTCGAGCCAGCGGGTGAGGAATGCGCGCACATCGGCGTTGTTCGTCGCCGCAGCGGCGAAGACCTGGATGTCGCCGGTCCAGCCGACGCGCTCGCGCTGCGGGCAGTCAGTCGGGATCGAGATGAAGTTGCCGCGCTGGCTCCACACGACGTTCTCGTGCAGTTTCGTCAGGCGCGGATCGGAGCACGCGAAGGATCCCGTCTGCGCGAGGTCGCTGGCGATGACGACGGCGCGGATCCCGGTGAGCTGGGCGCGGTCGCGAAGACCCCGGACACGCGCATAGCGGAAGCCGTGGAACGTGAACTCGGGCTCCCACTCGTCGTCGCCGCCCGTCGCGACGAACACGTCGGTCTGCTCCTTGTTCATCCCCGTGACGTTCTGGAACCACGAGCCGTCGGCCGCGAGCACTTCGGTGTGCTCGATCGTGATCTCCTGACCGGCGCTTGTCGCGGCGAGCGCGATGCGGACGCGGCCCACGATGACCTGGCCGAAGTCGACGAGAAGGCCCTCGTCCGTCTCGCGGAGCGAGTCGGGATCGAGTTCGAGGACGCGGCGGATCGGCTCACCGGTGAAGCGCACGAGAGTCGAGGTGTCGTGGCCGCGCTCGAGCACAGGAGTCCAGTCGGCGTCGTCGAAGGGAGCATCTGTCCAGCCGGCCGGTTCCGCGCGACGGTCGTACCGCTCGCCGATGAAGAGGTCGGCGTAGGTCCAGGGGCCGGGGCGGCTCACGGCTCCGTCGCCCGACACGACGGTCGCGGCGCGGCCGCCTGAGTATTCGAGCTCGAGCTGCCAGATCATCGCGGTGCGGTCGCCGAACTGCGCGCTGGACCCCGTGATGCCGATGCGGCCGGCCCACCAGCCGTCTGCCAGCGCGAAGGCGAGCACGTTCGCACCGGCGACGAGGGCGTCCGTGACGTCGTACGTCTGGAACGAGAGGCGGTGGAGGTAGCTGTCGAAGCCGGGTGCGAGCACCTCGTCGCCGATGCGCGCCCCGTTCGCCCACCCCGAGTAGGCGCCGCGCGCCGACGCGTGGAGGGTCGCGCGAACGAGCCCCCGCTCCACGTCGAACGACTGCCGGAGGAGCTGCAAAGGACGCAGCCGCTCCTCGGGAGGCGTGTCGGGGCGCGCTCCCCTGATCCAATCGAGCAGCGTCCACCGCTCGATGTCGGTGGGTTCCTGGGCCGGTTCGACCCACGCGGCGGTCCACGCGATGGCGGGCGCAGCATCCGTCATGTCAGGCTCTCAGACGTCCCGCCGACGTTCCGCGAGACGCAGCTTGGCGAGCAGGTCGCCGATGAGGAGCCGCACGTCGTCGGGGCCGACCTCGCGAACGCCCGCAGTGAGGTCGGACTCCTCGAAGCTCGCCCGGCCCAGGGCTGTGACGAGCAGGGGGAGGCTGTCGCCGAGCGCCCACACCTCGCCGAGGGCGACCTCGTCGGGCAGCGGAAGCGTGACGAAGCGCTCCCACAGCCAGCCGCCGACTGCACCGGAGCCGGCCAGCTCCTGCTCGAGCTCCGCGACCCCGATCCGGGCGACGCGGTAGGACTCGAGCGGGTACTGGATGATGCGGGCTGTGGTTCCGAGGACGTAGGCCGCGGCATCCTCGTCCGTCGCCCGGTTGTACTCCCAGCCGCCGGCGTCCCGGGTGCCGCCGACCCACACGATGACGAGCGCGTCGACCAGGTCGGGTCGGGCGAGAAGGGCGTCCGCGACGTTCGTGAGCGGGCCGGCACAGACGAGGTAGAGCTGCAGGGGGTCGTCGCGCAGCGCTTCGGCGATGATCGCGTCGGCTGCCGGGTTGGTCCGCGCTTCGCCCGTGAACGTCGTGTCAGGGCCGGCGTGCACGCCGCCCTCGACGCTCGCATCGAGAAGTCCGATGAGCTCGCTCGCGAGCGCGGCACCGCGGGCTGCGGTGCCTTCGGGTGGGCCGAAGACGGGGTTGAGCGACGAGGACGTCACGACCCGGACGTCGTTCGACGGCGAGAGCAGGTGGTGCGCGAGCGCCACGAGCCCGTCGGGGTCACCGGCCCAGTCGTTGTCGATCACGACCCGGCACGCGGGACGGATGCGCAGGCTCGCCGCCATGTCAGGCGAACCGGGTGATGATCTCGCCGACGCCCTCGATCGTGCTCGTGAGGACCTCGCCGGGCTGGAGGAAGCGCTTGGGCGTGCGCGCGTTGCCGATGCCGGAGGGCGTGCCCGTGAAGATGAGGTCTCCCGGCAGGAGCGAGACGACGGCCGAGAGCCGGGCGACGAGTTCGGGGACGTCGTAGATCATCCGCGACGTCCGGGAGTCCTGCAGGACCTCGCCGTCGAGCGAGCATGAGATGGCGAGATCGGCGGGGTCGGCGAACTCGTCGACCGACACGAGCCACGGGCCCGTCGGCGAGAAGCCGGGGTGGGACTTCGCGAGGCTGAACTGCGGGCGCGTGCCCTCGAGCTGCGCGAGGCGCTCCGAGAGATCCTGGCCGACGGTGAGCCCGGCGATGTGGTTCCAGGCCTCTTCACGCGGGATGCTGTGCCCCCCGCGACTGATGGCCACGACGAGCTCGACCTCCCAGTCGACGTTCCCGTCCGGCAGCGTCACCGTCGCGTCCGGGCCGGTGAGGCTCGACGGGAACTTCGTGAACGTCACGGGGAGGCTGTCGGGCGGGTAGCCGGCCTCGTCGGCGTGCTCGCGGTAGTTCACGCCGATGGCGAAGACCTGCGGCGGGCGCGGGACGGGCGGGCCGAGCTCCGACGTGAGCAGCGTCACGCCGGGGTCGGAGACGTCTGCGGCCCACTCGCGGAACGCGTCCCAGTCGTCGAACGCCGACATGGGGTCGGGTCCGAAGCGTCCGTCCGAGGCGGTGGCGACATCCACCGCCGTCTCTTCCGCGCCAGTCCCCGAGCCTGTCGAGGGGAGTAGGACGAGCCGGCCGGCGAGGTTCGCGATCCTCACCAGTCGACCCGCTCGGGCGCCGGCTCGCCGTAGCGGTCCTCCCACGAGATGACGCGGTTGCGCAGCACGCCGAGCCCCTGGATCTCCGCCTCGACGACGTCACCGGGCTTGAGGTAGTAGTCGAACGGGTTCTCCTGGATCGCCGCGACACCCCGGATCGTGCCGGTCGAGATCAGGTCGCCCGCGCTGAAGATCTGCGGCGAGTGGTACGAGATCAGGTGCGGGATCGTGACGAGCATCTCGCTGGTGTTGCCCTTCTGCCGCACGTCGCCGTTGACCCGCAGCTCCATCGCGAGGTTCTGGTAGTCCGGCACCTCGTCGACCGTGACGATGTAGGGGCCGATGGGGCAGAACGTGTCGATCGCCTTGCTGAAGGAGAAGACGCCCGACTCCATCTCCTTGCGCTGGATGTCGCGCGCGGAGATGTCGTTGAAGATCGTGAATCCCGCGATGTGTTCCACGGCTTCCTCGGGGCTGAAGAACTTGCCCGGCTTGCCGATGACGGCGAGCATCTCGAGCTCGTAGTCCATCTCCCGCGTGAGGTGCTCCGGGTAGACGATGTCGTCGTCCGGCCCGATGATGGCGTCGACGTTCTGGAAGAACACGATGCCCTTGTGCACCGGGTGCGACCAGTTGACCTTCTCGAGCTCTTCGTGGTGCGCCGCGAAGTTGCCCGCCGTGTGGAAGAACTTCTTCGGCACGATCGGCGCACGCAGCCGCACATCGGCGTAGTTCAGCCGCTCGCCGGTCTCGCGGACGTCGCCGCCGCGCTCGAAGTACTCGCGCGTCGAGGGCACGTCGAGTTCGATGACGACGCCTTCTTCGAGCTCGAGGCGGCCGACGCGGCCGTCGTCGAAGGTGATGAGCTTCATGGGTTCTCCTTGTGATTTGTTCGTTCGGGGCGTTTCGTCTCGCTTCGCTCGCTCAACGACCGGGAATTGGCCTGCCGGTCGTTGAGCGAGGAGCGAAGCGACGAGACGAAACGCAACTCATTCGTCCGCGCTCACGCGCCGACCATATTGAAGCCGCCGTCGGCGAGCAGGTAGCCGCCGGTGAGGTGTGCGGACTCGTCGGTCGCGAGCCACAGGCACGTGCCGGCGACGAACTCGGGGGGCGGGATGACGCCCATCGGCGTCTGCGAGATGAGCACCTCCCGGCGGCCGCTCTTCCAGTCCTCGCGCTGCAGCAGCCGCTCGGTCTCCATGAAGCCCGGCGCGAACGTGTTGACGCGGACCGCGGGGGCCAGCACCTTCGCGTACGACTTCGTGATGCCGAGGATCGCGTACTTCGCGGCGGCGTACTGCGGGGCACGGGGCGACCCGCGGACGATGACGGTCGAGCCGACGTTGATGATGTTGCCGTGGCCCTGCTCCAGCATCCGTTCGCCGAACTCGTGCGTCATGAGGAGCGTGCCCTTGACGTCGACGTCGACGACGGCGTCGAGGGCCTCCTGCGTGAGGTCGCGCCACGACATCTGCTCGCTCGAGACGTCGCCGACGTTGTTGACGAGGACGTCGAGGATGCCGAACGCGGCGAACACCTCGTCGGCCATGCGCTTGATCTCGGCCCACGAGCCGATGTCGCCCTGGACGAGGATGCCGTCGCTGCCGGCTTCGCGGATGCGCTGGAGCGTCTGCTCGGCCCCCGCCTTCGACGAGCGGTAGTGCACCGCGATCTTCGCGCCCTCCTGCGCGGCGCGCACCGCGATCTCGGCGCCGAAGCCCGTGCCGGCGCCCGTGACGAGCACGGTCTTGCCCGCGAATCGGGGATAGATCTGTGACATGGGTGTCCTCCTCAGACGAGTGTGCGTCCGCCGTCGATGTACAGCACGTGGCCCGTGATGAAGCCGGCGTGACGGGACGACAGGAACAGTGCGGGGCCGGTCAGCTCGTCGGGCGTGCCGAGCCTGCCCGCCGGGACCAGCGCCTCGAGCTCTTCGCGCTTGCCCGGCTTGGCGAGGTGGTGCGCCGTCAGCGTCGTCTCGACGTAGCCGGGCGCGAGGGCGTTGACCGTGACGCCCGACACGGCCCACTCCCGCGCCATGACGCGCAGCAGCTGATTGATGCCGCCCTTGGACGCGGCGTACGGCCCGTGGGAGTGGTGGGCGAGCAGCCCCGAGACGCTGGAGAGGGCGAGGATGCGGCCGTAGCCCTGCTCGACCATGTGGCGACCCGCGGCCTGCGCGAGCGCGAATACGGACGAGAGGTTGACGCGCAGGATGTGGTCCCACTCGTCTTCGGTGAACTCGAGGATCGGGCGGCGGTCGTTGATCCCGACGGCGTGCAGCAGGACGTCGAGTCCACCGAGACGCGCCACGACGTCCGCCACGACCTGCGCGCCCGCACCGTGCTCGGTGAGGTCGGCCTGGATGAGCTCATAGCTCGCGCCCGCCGCCGACAGCTCGGCTCCCAGCGCGTCGAGGGCCCGCTGGTCGCGATCGACGACGACGACGGACGCCCCGGCATCCGCATACGCGAGCGCGCACGCACCGCCGATCCCGCCCGCGCCCGCCACGAGCACGCGCGAGCCGTCCAGCCCCAGCCAGGTGGTGTCGGGAGTGACGTCGGTGAGAGTCGTCATCGGCTGCTCCAGGGCTTGTCTCGTTCGGATGTCGTGTTCATTCAGTGAAACACACTTTCGTTTAATGAATGTAGACTGGGCTCACGACGATGTCAATCCGAGGAGCCGTTGATGGCCGACGACCACCGCCTCACCCCGCGCCCGCCCGCGCTGCTCGGCGACCAGGAGCGCGCCCTCTACGACGCGATCACGGGAGGTCCGCGGGCTCGTGGCCCGCAGCACTTCGCGCTGACCGCGCCCGACGGATCGCTCCGCGGCCCCTTCGACGCGTTCCTGCTTGCCCCGGCGGTCGGCGCCGCGCTGCAGGAACTCGGCTCGGCGATCCGCTACCGCACCGCGCTGACCGATCGCGCGCGCGAGATCGCGATCCTGCTCGTGGCGGCGCGCTGGGACTCTGCGTTCGAGCGCGAGGCGCACGAGGCTGTCGCGGGGGCTGCCGGGCTCGACGACGGGGTGCTCTGCGCATTGCGGGACGAGGATGCCTCCGCGCTCGACGGCGAAGAGGCCCTCGTCGCGCGCACAGTGATCGCACTGCTGGACGGCGACCTCGATGACCCGCAGTGGGAGGCTGCGGCATCCGTCCTCGGCGAAGCCGGCGTCTTCGAGCTCACGGCGCTCGTCGGGTACTACTCCACGCTCGCGCTGCAGCTGCGGGTATTCCGTGTCTAGGTTTGCGGGCGACCGCCGAGAGGGATACGGTTTCGCACCATGAAAGCCACAGCGGATGCTGCGCCCGACGACGGCAAGTCGGGCAACCGTTACCGCATCGAGGCGCTCGCGAAGGGGCTGGACGTCCTGCGGCTCTTCGACGAGACGACGACGAGCCTCAAGCTCCGCGAGATCTGCGACCGCACGGGCATCCCGATGCCGACGGCGTTCCGGGTCGTCGCGACGCTCGAGGAGGAGGGCTTCCTCGAGCGGCAGGCCGACGGCGGCATCCAACCCGGCGTCGCGGTCCTGACCCTCGGCTCCGCCGCGCTGCGTGGCTCGAGCCTCGTCCAGCTCAGCGAGCAGCCGCTGCGGCACCTCGCCGAGGCGACGGGTGAGACCGTCAACCTGGGCGTCCTGCGCGGCGACGAGGTGCTCTATCTCGCGCGGGTGCGCAACCAGGACCTCGTGACCGCGAACATCCAGGTCGGCTCGACCCTGCCCGCCCCCTACACGTCGATGGGCAAGCTGCTGCTGGCCTACCTGTCGCCCGACGAGTTGCGCGCGGCGCTTGCCAACCACGTGTTCCGGACGGATGCCGGCCCCAACGCCGCTCGCTCGATCGAAGACCTCGAGAAGCGGCTCGCCCCGATCCGCGAGCAGGGCTATGCGCTGCAGGACGAGGAGGTCGCCGCCGGCCTCCGATCGGTCTCGGTGCCGGTGTTCGGGCGCGAGGCCAAGCCTGCCGCGGCCGTCAACATCGCCGTGGCGACACAGCGTCACGATCTCGACTCGCTCCGCGGACCGCTGCTGGACCGCCTCCGCGCCACCGCGGAGGACATCTCCGTGAGGCTGCGCTCGGCCTGACGCCCGGTTCGCGACAGCATCACACCGCCGCCGTCTCCACCGCCCGGAGGTGGGTCCCGTGGCCGAGCGTCTCCTCGGACGCGCCAGGCAGTCGGAGCACGGCCTCCGCTCCGTGCGGCACCACGATCTCGACGGTCAGCACATCGCCATCCTGGCGCCATGCGATCGCCGCGCGGCCGTACGGAGTCTCGAGCGAGGCGTCGGCCCACGTGATGCCGCCGCCCGGCTGCGGCGCGAAGAGAATGCGCCGGTAGCCGGGCTCGAAGGCGGCGATGCCGGCGACCGTGCGGTGCATCCAGTCCGCGACGGCGCCGAAGGCGTAGTGGTTGAAGCTCGTCATCTCGCCCGGGTTGATGCTGCCGTCGGGAAGCATCGAATCCCAGCGCTCCCAGATCGTCGTGGCACCCATCGTGACGGCGTAGAGCCACGACGGAGCCTCCTTCTGCAGGAGAAGGGCGTAGGCATCGTCGAGGTGACCGGTCGCGGTGAGGGCGTCGCAGACGAACGGCGTGCCGGCGAAGCCCGTGCTGATGCGGTGGCCCGCGCCCCGCACGAGCTCCGCGAGCCGATCCCCCGCCCGCTGCACGTCGCCCGGCTCGAGGAGTCCGAATACGATCGCAAGGGCGTAGGCGGTGGCGCTGTCGCTCTCGACCCGGCCGTCGCGCACATAGCGCGCGCGGAATCCTGCACCGATGCGGTCGCGCAGTGCGCCGAACTCTGCCGCATCCGCCGCTTCCCCGAGCGCCACTGCGGCCTCGGTCATGAACGTGGCGGATCGGAATGCAGCTGCTGTCGCAACGATGGGCGCGGGCGCCTTGGACTTGCCGGGGTCGTGGACGGGGGCATCCGGATCGAGCCAGTCGCCGAACTGGAACCCGGAGTCCCAGACGCCGTCCGCGGCGAGGTCGCCGGCGACGCTGCGCATGTGCGCGGTCATCAGGGCGTAGGCGTCGCGAAGCGTCTGCTTGTGGCCGTACGCGCGCCAGAGCGCCCACGGCACCCAGACGGCGGCATCGCCCCAGACCGCGGTCGCTCCCGGCTCGGGGAAGCCGGTGTCGAGGTGCTTCATGACGTTCGGCACGACCACAGGGACGGTTGCCTTGGGTGTTCCCTGGCGTTCGAGCTCGGCATCCACGAGCCAGTCCGCGAGGAACGACTCGACATCGCCCAGGTACGCGGCGGTCTCGATGAAGACGGCGAGGTCGCCCGTCCAGCCGAGCCGCTCGTCGCGCTGCGGGCAGTCGGTCGGCACGCTGAGGAAGTTGCCGCGCATGCCCCACACGACGTTGCGGTGCAGCTGATCGAGCAGCTCGTCGGAGCACGCGAAGGTGCCGGTCGGGCGGATGTCGGTGCCCACGACGACGGCGGTGAGCGCAGCGGGGTCGAGCTGGCCGGGCCACCCGGTGACCTCGACATAGCGGAACCCGTGGAACGTCAGGGTCGGCTCGAGCACGTCGTCGCCCCCGCCCAGGATGAAGCGGTCGGTCGCCTCGGCCCGCCGGAGGGGACGGATGCCGAGCTCGCCGTCTTCGAGCACCTCGGCGTGCTTGAGCACGATCTCTGTTCCGCGGGGGCCTGTGACGGCGACGCGGACGAATCCCACGAGGTTCTGGCCGAAGTCGACGAGCGTCTTCCCGGATGGGGACGTCCAGACGCGCTCGACTACGCGCTCGGAGAGCCTGCGGACGGGCGGAGACGTACGCGAAACCAGGGTTCCGTTGTATTGGACGATGCGGACGGAATCCCAGCCGCTCTCGTCGAATCCCGAGAGGAGCCATCGGTCGTCGCGGAGTCGCGCATCTATCGTCTCGCCGTTGTAGAGATCGTCGGCCCGGACGTCGCTCGTGCCGGCTCGCCAGCCGTCGTCGGTCACGACCCGCTGGACGTGCCCATCGGCGAAGCGGATCTCGAGCTCGGCGTAGGCAGCGCGCTCGTCGCCGTATACGGCGCGCTGCCCGGTGAACCCGAGGAACCCGCGGTACCAGCCGTTGCCCAGCCTCAGGCCGATGGCGTTGCGGGTCGCGATCGCGGCGGTGACATCGTGCTCGATGAGACGCAGGCGCCACTCGTAGCTCGTCCAGCCAGGGGCGAGGAGCTCGTCGGACGAGGGGATGCCGTTGATCCACGCCTCGACGACTCCCAGCGCGCTGACGCGCAGCGTGGCGCTCTGGACGTCACCGTGTCCGAGTTCGAGGGCGAACTCTCGACGCAGCAGCGGCGCGGCCTCGGTCGGCTGCTCGGGGGCGATGAACTGTGCGAGGGCAGGCGTCTGGCCCATTGCGTGCTCCTGTGGGTCGGATGTGTGAAGTCAAGCGGTCGCGCGCCGGCAGAACGCGATCGCGCGGTCGAAGAGCAGCGCTGTGTCCTCGACGTCCTGCCAGAAGTGACCGCCGCCCGGGACGGCGTCGAACTCGACGTCCGCGCCGACCGTGGTCAGAGCGGCGGCGAGCGCCTCGCTCTGCACGAAGGGCACGAGCTCGTCGGCAGTGCCGTGCGCTATGTGAAACGGTGGTGCGCCCGGGTGCGCTTGAAGTGCGGGACTGGCGGCGCGGGCCGCATCCGGGAATGAGGCCGCCGGCCCGCCGATCCACCGCGCTTCGCGGGTGTCCTCCGGCCGCTCACCCGTGTCCAGTTCGGCGAGCGTGAAGAGATCGGCGGGGCCGAACCAGTCGACGACCCCCGCGATGTCGTCGCGCCGCAGGCCCGTAAGGGCGGCGAGGGTCGCGCCCGCCGAGACTCCCCACAGCACGGGGCGGACAGCATCCACCCCGTAGTCGGACGCATGGGTGCGCAGCCACGCGAGCGCTGCGTCGACGTCGTCGAGCTGCGCGGGGAAGCGCGCCTCACCGCTCAGGCGGTACTCGCACGACGCGACGGCGAAGCCGGCCGCGACGATGCGGTCGAACGACTGCGCCGCGCTGATCCCCGGCGTGAAGGTCCTGCGGCTGCCGCGCAGCCATCCCCCGCCGTGCAGGAACACGACGAGGGGGGCCGCTTCGGCGTCCGGCGTCCGCAGGTCGAGCGACAGCGGCCGGAAGCCTTCGGGCTGGGCGAAGTCGATCTCGAGGATCGAAGCCATCGGTCAGTCGCGGAACTGGAACTCGGGCATGAAGACCGTCGCGTACTTCTCGCCCGCCGCGCGCAGCACCGAGAAGTCCGGCACATACACACCCTGGGGTTCGGTCGCCTCGGTCTTCTGGCCGATCGCGTGGAAGAACCGCTCGAAGCCTGCGGTGCCCGCCCCGAAGACGGTGGTGGTGTTCTCGATCTGGAACGCGTGCACGATGCCGGCCGGCACGTACGCGAAGTCGCCCGTCGTCAGCGTCGTCTTCGAGTGGTAATCGGCCCGGTCGTCCATCCACACGCTGATCTCGCCGTCGACGACGTAGAAGATCTCGTGCGTCCTGAGGTGGATGTGGGCGGGGATCCGCTGCCCGCGCGGCGCCTTCATGGTCCAGGCTCCGTACTGGTCGTCCGTCTCGTCGCCGGTCAGCAGGATCTCGAACAGCTGGTCGAAGACGAGGGACTTCTCACCCTCGCCGTTGCCGAGGATGAAGGGCTTAGGCGCGGCGGGAAGGATGCCGGCGAAAGGGACCTTGTCGGGATCGTCAGCGGGGAAAACGGTCATGTCTACCTCCATGTGGACACTCCTGCCGTTAGGCAGAGGGAATCGTCGGCTCATTCCGGGGTGATTCCGCTTGCACCAGTCTTCGGGTCGGCCGCGGGGAAATGAAGTTCGAGATCCCTACTCTTCGTTAGTCGCAGGCTAAGATCGGCCGCATGGATGTCCCGATCCACGTCATCCGGTATTTCTGCGTGCTCGCCGAGGAGCTCCACTTCGGCAGAGCGGCCGAGCGCCTGAGCATCACGCCGCCGTCCCTGAGCCAGCAGATCAGCCGCCTCGAGCAGCAGCTGGGTGTCAAGCTGTTCGATCGCAGCCCGCGCAAGGTCGAGCTCACCGGCCATGGCCGCGATCTGCTGCCGCTTGCCCGGCGCGTACAGGACGACCACGAGCAGATCCTCGCGTGGGCGCGTGCCGTGCGCCGCGATCAGCGCACTCCCCTGCTCCGCGTCGGGGTCGTCGCCGCCGGTGCCGGAGCGCTCACGACCGCCGCCATCGCCGCGACGATGCAGGCGATCCCGCAGGCGCGGATCGAGATGCGCCGGCTGGGCTTCTTCGATGTCGCCGCCGAGCTGGAGGCGGGTCGGGTCGATGTCGTGTTCGCACCCTCGCCCATGGTGCTCCCGCCGCGCATCCGCGTCGAGCCGCTGTGGCGCGAACCGCGCGTGCTCGTCGTGCCGGGCGACCACGCGCTCGCGCAACGCGAGTCCGTCACCATCGTCGAGACGAACAGCGAGGTCTTCGTCGCGGTGGCGGGCGGCGTTCCCGAGGTGGTGAACTGGTGGATCGTCGACCCTCGCCCAGATGGCACACGACCTCGCCGCGGCCCGACGGCTGACAGTGTCGACGGCCTCTTCGAGCTCGTCGCGGCGGGAGCGGGGGTCAACATCGCGGGGCAGTCGGCATCGCGTCAGTATCGGCGGGATGAGCTGGCCTTCGTGCCGATCACCGACATCGAACCCGCGACCATCGTGCTGTGCAGCCTGAGCGACTCGCCCAACCCCATGGTCAGAACATTCCGGGAGACGGCGCAGGAGCTGTCGCCGCTCATCGGCGCGACACTGCACTGAGTCCCCGGGCTCAGCCGACGGGGGCCTTCGCCTCCGCGCGCAGGACGCGCCACGCCTCACGACGACGGGCCTGCTCGTCGGGGTCGGGCACCGGCGAGGCCGCCATGAGCACCCGCGTGTAGGCGCTCTGCGGATTTCGGATGATGTCAGCCGTCGGCCCCTGCTCCATGACGCGACCGCGGTAGAGCACGACGACTCGCTGCGCGAGGAACTCCACGACTGCCATGTCGTGCGCGATGAAGAGGTATCCGAGGTCGGTGCCGGCGCGAAGCTCGGCGAGCAGATTGAGCACCTGTGCCTGGGTCGACAGATCGAGCGCGCTCACGGCCTCGTCGCACACGACGAGCCGCGGGTCGGTTACGAGCGCCCGCGCGATCGCGATGCGTTGGCGCTGGCCGCCGGAGAACTGACGGGGGTAGCGGTCGAACGAACCCGCGGGCAGTCCCACCGCGGCGAGCGCGTCGTTCGCACGACGCACCTGCTCGTGCCGTGCCACGCCGGCGACCCGGAGAGGCTCGGTGAGAGCATCTCCGATGACGCGACGCGGATTGAGCGATGAGAACGGGTCCTGGAAGACGGCGCGCAGGTCCCCCTGCAATCGGCGACGCTCGGCGATGCTCGCGCGCGTGATGTCGTGACCCTGGAAGAGGATCTGCCCGCTCGTCACGGGCACGAGTCCGAGAATCGCGCGGCCGATCGTGGTCTTGCCCGACCCCGACTCGCCGACCAGGCCGAGGGTCTCGCCGCGGCCGATCGTGAAGGACACGTCCTCGACGGCCGGCGCCGAATTCTTGCCGTACCGGATGACGAGATCGCGCACTTCGAGCAGCGGCGTCTCGACCGCCTGCAGACCGCTCATCGTTCTCCTCCCACTGTGGCGGGCAGGCGCCACTCCTCTTGACGGCCGCGCACCTCGTCGCGGCGCACGCAGCGCACTCCCCCGTCACCCTCGGCGCGGGGCTCGAGCGGCACCGTGACGAGGCATTGGTCGCGGGCGAAGCGGCAGCGCTGGGCGAACCGGCATCCCGTCGTCCAGGAACCGGGCAGGGGCACCTGGCCGGGGATCGACGCGAGGCGAGTCGTGCCCTCGAGGTCGAGGATCGCGTGCGGGTCGGCGGACAGGAGCGCCATCGTATAGGGGTGCTCGGGGCGCAGCAGCACGTCGCGGACCGAACCGGTCTCGACGATCTCGCCCGCGTACATGACCGACACGTCGTCGCAGATGTCCGCCACGACGCCGAGGTCGTGCGTCACGATGATGATCGCCATGTCGCGCTCGGCGACGAGCCCGCGCAGCAGTGCGAGGATCTCGGCCTGGATGGTGACGTCGAGCGCGGTCGTCGGCTCATCGGCGACGAGCAGACTCGGCGTGCCGCTCAGCGCGAGCGCGATCGCGACGCGCTGGGCCATGCCGCCGGAGACCTGGTGCGGGTAGCTCTTGAGGACGCGCGGCGGGTCGACGATGCCGACGTCGGTCAGCAGCTGAGTCGCGATCCGCTTGGCCTCGGCGCCGCCGACGTGACGCAGCCGCTTGATCGCGGCCGTGAGCTGCCACCCGATCGTGAACATCGGGTCGAGGGCTCGTGTGGGCTCCTGCGAGATGAACGCGATCTCGTGGCCGCGGACCTTCTGCAGCGTCTTTTCGTCGGCGCGGGCGAGGTCGACGCCGTGCCACGCGATCCGGCCGGAGCGCACCGAGAGGCCCGGCGCGAGCAGTCCGAGCAGTGAGTACGACGTGACGCTCTTGCCGCAGCCCGACTCGCCGACCAGCCCCATGACGCGCCCGGGCCGGACCCGCATAGAGACGCCGGTCACGAGGGCGGGCCCGCCGTCGACGCCGATCACGAGGTCCTCCACGACGAGTCCGCGGCCGTCGTCGGTGAGCCGTTCACGGCTCGTCGACGCGCCGGCGAGGGCGGCGCCCGACGTCGGCTCCGCGACGCCGTCGTCCTTCAGCCCGGCCACGGCGACGACGTCGACGGACGCCTCGGCGGCACGCAGGGGGTCGATGTTGGAGCCGGGGTACGAGGCATCCCCGATCATCGTCATGGACTCCGGCGACGGCTCGTCGATGCCACCCGCGATGGGGAGGTCGTCGGCGACCGCGGCTGCCGCGACCGCTGTGGCAGGCTCGCGCCGCTTGCGTCGACGCAGGGCGACGAGCGGCGGCGGAACGGCGTTACCACCGGCCAGGACGTCGGCGAGGGTGTTCGCTGCGATGAGGGTCAACGCGAGGATGCCGCCGGTCGGAATCATCATCCAGGGCTGCTGGAAGATGAAGCGCGATGCCGTCTGGATCATGCCGCCCCAGGTCGGCTCGGGCGGCTGCGGGCCCAGGCCGATGAAGGCGAGGGCGGCCTGCATGCCGATACCGACGCCGAAGAGCAGGACGAACTGCACGATGACGGTCGTCGACATGTTCGGAAGGACGTGACGGATGCTGGCGCGCATGGGTCGCACTCCGTCGATCGCCGCCGCCTCGACGTAGAGCTGCGTGTGCAGCGACTTGGACTGGCCGAAGAATATCTTGTACATCGCACCGAACAGCAGCAGGCCGAACGCCGCCATGACGAGCGGCATGTTCGTGCCGACCGCCGCGATGAAGGCCAGGATGATGACGGTTCCGGGGAGGGACAGCACGATCTCGGCGACCTGGTTCATGGCGCCTTCGCCGCGGCGGCTGCGCGAGGCCCACAGCGTGATCGGGATCGTCACGAGAACGGCGACGATCGGCACGATGAGCCCGATGAAGATCGTCGGTGCGGCGGCCGTCACGAGGCGGGAGAGGATGTCGCGGCCGACCTCGTCGGTGCCGAGGATGTGGGCGAGCGACGGGCCCTGCAGCACCGCAGTCAAATCCTGCTCGAGTGGGCCGTAGCGCAGCCACAGCGGCGACGTCAGCGAGGCCAGGACGAGGCCGACGAGCCACACGATGGAGACGACGGCGGCCGGCGACCGGAGCACGCGCAGGCGCAGCTTCCGCGGGGCGCGGCGCGGCTGGACGATCGAGGTGGTGGAGACGGTCATGAGGCACGCAGCTTCGGGTCAAGGGTCCGGTTGAGCAGCTCGAGGGCGATGTTGACGAGCACGACGACGACGGTCGCGACGAGGACGAGCGCCTGCACGAACGGGAGGTCGGCCGAGCCGACGGCGCCCTGCATCGCCTGGCCGATGCCGGGGAGGGCGAAGAGGACTTCGATGACGACGGAGCCGCTGAACAGGACGATGAACTGGATGCCGACGCTCGCGAGGATCGGCAGGCTCGCGCCGCGCAGGGCGTGGACGTAGACGATCCGGTTGGTCGGCGTCCCCACGGCGCGCAGGGTGCGGATGTGCTCCTGCGCGAGCGACTCCGACATCGACGCGCGCGTCTGCCGAGCGATGCCGGCCGCCGACGTGATGGCGATGGTGAGGACGGGCAGCACGAGCGACCGGGCCCACGCCTGCGGGTCGGTCGCGAACGGCACGAAGCCTGTCGCGGGCAGCATCCGCAGCTGCACCGCGAACACGTAGACGAGCAGGACGCCGACCCAGAAGGCCGGGACGGAAAGCAGGACGCCGGAGGTTGCGGTGATGATGCGGTCGGCCACCCCGCGGCGCACTGCCGCGACGACGCCCATCACGATGCCGACGACGGCGCTCACGAGCGTGCCGAACACGGCGAGCGCCGCAGTGACGGGCAGCCGCTTGGCGATGTCGGGGCCGATGGGACGTCCGTCGATGAGCGAGACGCCGAGGTTGCCCTGGAGCACCTGGCCGACCCAGTTCACATACTGGACGATCCACGGGTCGTACCAGCCGATCTCCTCGTTGTACGCCGCGACCTGCTCGGGCGTCGCCGAATTGCCCAGCGCGACGCCGCCGGGGGTCGAGCCGGACAGATGCACGAGGATGAACGCGACCGCCGTCGCCACGACGAGTGTCAGCAGCGCGAATGCGACGCGCTTGACGATGAAGAGGACCATCTCTCACCTCCTGTGCGCGGTGCCGACCCGGGGGTCGGCACCGCGCAGCTCGGATCAGGACGCAGGCTGGAGCGAGGCGAGGAGCGGGAACGAGTCCGCACCCGGGAACGTCGGCTCTTGGACCTTGCTCTCGTTGTAGCCCCAGGGCGAGAGCTGCTCGAACAGGGGCAGGAGCCAGCCGTCCTGGACGATCGCCGTATTGAGGTCGGTGAGAGCCGTGGCCTGTGCGTCGGGGTCGCCTGCTGCGGCGCCGTACGCGCCGGCGGCCGCCTGGATGTCGGGGTTCTCGGCGCCGTGGAAGTTCGCGAAGCCGAACAGCACGCCGAAGACGTTCCCTGCCGGGTTCGTCCAGGTCAGCGGGATGGGCCCGCCCATCGGCGTCGTCTGCACGGCGGCGAACGCCTCTTCCGTCGTCGCGGCGTTCTTGAGCGTCACGTCGACGCCGATCGCCTCCCAGTAGGGCTGGATCGCTTCGAGGTCGCGCTGGCTGCCGGCGGTGATGATGAAGTCGAACGCGAACCCGTCGGGGTAGCCCGCCTCCGCGAGCAGCTCCTTGGCCGCCTCGGGATCGTACGCGTACTCCTCTTCCAGCGCCTCGCTGTAGCCCGGGCTGTCGGCGGGCAGTGCGTTGGCAGTGGGGATCTCTCCGGGGTGGATGGCGTTGACGAACGTCTCACGATCGATCGCGATCGAGAGCGCCTTCCACACGTTCGGGTCTCCCCACTGCGGCGCAAGCGAGCCGTTCTTGTCGAACGGGATCAGGTTCTGCACCACCCCGCCGTTGGCGACGAGCCCGACGCCGGCGGACTCGACCTGCTCCTGCGTCTCGGCCGTGACATACGCGAGGTCGACCTCGCCCGATATGACGGCGTTGACGCGCGCCTGAGCGTCGAGGATCGGCCGGAACTCGTACGAGTCGAACGCGAAGTCGTCGACGCCGGCGTGGTCCTCCTTCTTCGTGAGGAGGTAGGAGTTGCCCTTGACGGTCGCGTCGTAGTCGATCGTGAGCGGTCCGGAGCCGTCGGCGGTCGCGTCGAGGCTGTCGCGGTCGGCGACGCCGGCGGGGCCGACGATGGCGCCGGCGGGGAAAGTCAGGTTCGACTCGAAGCCGGGCTGAGGCGCGGCGAAGATGAGCGTGACGGTGTCGTCGTCGACGACCGCGACATCCGTGATCTCCTGCTGGCCGCCTTCGGCGAACCCGTTGTACGCGGACAGGTCGGGGTCGCCGCGCGAGTCGAGGTTCTGCTTGACGAGGTCGGCGCTCAGGGCCGTGCCGTCGTCGAAGGTGACGCTCGTGTCCAGGTCGAGGGTCAGCTGCGTCATGTCCTCGTTGTATTCGAACGACGTCACGAGGTCGGGGGCCACCTGGCCGTTCTGATCGATGACGAACAGGGAGTCGTAGACGCCCTCGAAGAACATGCGCTGGCCCGCGCTGTAGCGGACGGGGTCGTAGCCGAGCGCGGCCTGGTCGGAGTCGAGGCCGATGACGAGCTTCGACGTGTCGGCCTGGCCGCTGGGGCTTGCGCTGCCGCCGCCGGAGCAGGCGGTCAGCGCGACGGCGGTGACGGCGAGCGCCGCGAGCGCCGCGAGCGCCGCAGCGCGGTGGGTGTGGGATCTGCGAGTCATCCTGATCTCCTGTGATCGGTGCAATGGACGGACTTCGGTGTCACGGAATCGGCGAACGGGCGGCCGATCCTCCAATCAGCGTGAAGCGGGCCGAGCGGTTTGGCCATTCGGATCTCTTCAGGGTGACGTTAGGCGCACCCTAATGAGACGTTCGAGCTTCACTTGTTCCTAGTGAAACATGCTTTCGTACAATGAACAAGTGATGCATACTGGTGCCGACGAAAGGACGATCATGGCCACCTTCCCCGACGGCTTCCTCTGGGGTGTCGCCACCGCCGGCCACCAGAACGAGGGCGACAACATCACGAGCGACACGTGGTTCCTCGAGAACGTCACGCCGACGGTGTTCAAGGAGCGCTCCGGCAAGGCGACGAACGGCTGGCAGCTGTGGGAGTCCGACCTCGACATCGTCGCCGGACTCGGTCTGAATGCCTACCGCTTCTCGGTGGAATGGGCCCGCATCGAGCCGGCGGAGGGCTCATTCGACGAGGCCGCGCTGGACCACTACGAGGCCCTCGTGGACGGATGCCTCGCCCGCGGCCTCGCCCCGATCGTGACGTTCAGTCACTTCACGTCGCCGCATTGGTTCGCCGGCCGGGGCGCATGGCTCGACCCCGAGGCACCCGCCCTGTTCGCCCGGTTCGTGGGCGCCGTCATGGACCGCTTCGGCGACCGCATCGCGTACGCCGTGACGTTCAACGAGCCCGACCTCCCCGAGATGCTGACGTGGGCCGACCTTCCTCCCTTCGTCGCGGAGCTCGAGCGCGCGACCCTCGTCGCGGCTTCCCAGGCCGCCGGAGTCGAGCGCTACCGCGCCGGGAACGTCATGACGCGAGAGGACTTCGCAGGCATGCGCGCCGGCATGACAGCAGCGCACCGGGCGGCGAAGGATGCTGTCAAGCAGCGTCGCCCCGAGCTGCCGGTCGGCCTGTCGCTCGCGATGTGCGACGACGTCGCCGCACCCGGCGGCGAGGGGATCCGTGACCGCAAGCGCGCCGAGGTCTACGACTACTGGCTTCGACTCGCTGCCGACGACGACTTCGTCGGCGTGCAGAACTATGAGCGGCTCCACTACGGTCCCGACGGCCTTCTCCCTCCGGCCGACGGTGCGGTGCTCAACGGCATGGGCACGCCGGTCGATCCGGAGTCACTCCGTGGCGCAGTCGAGTACGCGCACGCCGTGAGCGGCGTGCCCGTCTTCGTCACGGAGCACGGCGTGAGCACGCCGGATGACAGCATCCGGGCCGCTTTCATCGAGCCGTCGCTCGAAGGGCTCGCGCACGCGATCGCCGACGGCATCCCGGTGATCGGCTATTGCCACTGGACGCTCATGGACAACTTCGAGTGGATCTTCGGCTATGAGCCGAAGCTCGGGCTGTACGAGGTCGATCGCGAGACGTTCGAGCGCACCGAGAAGCCCAGCGCCGATGTGTATCGGCAGCTGGTTGCTCGGTTTCACGACTGAACGACCATGCCACGGGCACGACAGCGTCGCCCCCGGATGGGTCTCACAAGTCGAGCCACCTTCAGCTTGTGACGGCTGGCTGCTGTCGCGGGCTTCGTGTCTGCCGGCTCAGCTTGAAGTCCGCGCGAGCGGATCGCGAATGGGCTGATTGCGCCGGTCTCTAGTGCACGATCGGCCCGCCGGACGTCTCGTCGAGCTGGGCGCAGACCGAAATGAACCCGGGCATGTTGTGCGCTATTTCGACGGGTGGGCCCTCCCAGACGACGGCCGGTGGGGCTCCGAAAACCGTCGTTGGGCCCGGGTTCAGCAGCGACCCGAGTGAGCCGGGAAGCGGCGCGCTCGACGGATCGGGCCTCGGCGGGCCGAACCGCGTATGGAACAGGCGCCCGTCGCGGCCGAAGCCGTAGATTACGCCGTCCGGGCCGGGGGCGACGTCGAAGAACCCGTTCCAGCCGACCGCGATCTGCTGGGCCACATCCTGTTCCCACTCCACGGTCCCGACGAGGTAGCCCTTGTGCACTGCGCGGAACAGCGTGCCGTCCCCATCGATCGCGTAGATGACGCCCTCACCCGGGGAGAAGACCTTCACGAAGTGTCCCCAGCCCGTTCCCACCTCGTTCGGCCCGGACCAGTCACCGGCGTCGCCCCCGCCGACCCTCGCTCCGTGGTGGCGGAACCACAGCAGCCTGCCGTCAGGCGTGATGCCGTAGATGACGAACTCTCCCGTCGAGAAGACGAGCTTGAAGCTGTCCCATCCGGTGCCCACCTGCTTCGGCTGGGCGTTGTCGAGCCACGCGTCGCGCAGCCCGCTATGCCGCCCCTCATAGCCCAGCCAGATCAGCGTCCCGTCGCGCTGGATGCCGTACATCGCGGGTCCACCACCATTGAAGAAGGTGGTGAAGCCGTGGAAGCCTGTGCCGATCACGTTCGGGCCCGACCAGCTCGTGGACCCGCCCGGCCGGCTCGCCTGGTCGTTGCGATACCAGTGCAGGTCGCCGTTCTGCGCGGTGACATACAGAGTTCCGGGAGGGAAGGCCTGGCCGGTGCTGAAGGTGCCGATGAATTGCCGGCTGACGGAGCCGGTCGCCTCGACCCGGCGGAGAACCTCGGCAAGTTCATGCAGGACTTCCACGCCGGCTTGGATCTCCCAGTCGATCTCGGTATTGGGCATGCCCAGTGAGAAGGGATCGACGGTGCAGAGGACGCCGTCTTCGTCGGTCACGATGTCGAAGTTGTCGCCGCGCGCGAGATCACCGTTCATCCAGTTGCGGAACTCGTAGAAGAAGCGGCAGCTGCGGTTCTCGGCGAACTTGTTGCTCGCGATCGGCGTGCCGCGGATGCGCCACTTGATGTTCTCGGCGATGGTGGTCGGCCGGCCGGCGTCGCCATCGCGGTACTTGTCGAACTCCGGCCGAACCGAGACCGCGACCAGATGGCGGAGGATGCGCGGTCTGTCGTCGTCGAGCCGATGGGCCTGATCCGCCCTCACCACCCGCTGACGGGCCGCGAGCCATGACATCACGCCCAGCAGATAGACCGGCAGCGTCGGGACGTTCTTGAAGCGGCCGATCTCGGCATCCGGCTGACCGTTCTTCTCGACCACATCCACCCAGCGCCAGAGTTCGAAGTCGGCCCGCAGGAAGCGGTCCAGCACGACGCCGAGCTCGTTGGCGACGTCGACGGCGACATCGATGCTGCCGGGCTGGTCCTGCATGCGATTGGTCTGAAGCCTGATGTTGTCGAGCTCGGTGTTGAGCCGCGCGAGCGTCTGCCGGTTCGACTCGATCGCGAGCTCGTGCGTAAGTTCGTTGAGTCGCTGGTCGATCGAGACGATCACGACCGCGATCTTCTCGATCGATTCCTTCAGTCTGCGCAGCGCGTCCGGGACCGTCGTGTCGTTCGACATGAAATCGACCATCTCCACGACGAACGCGGCCGCCGCGATGACCGACCCGACCGTGATCCCTGGTGGACCGCCGGAGGCGAATGCCGCGACTGCGCCGAGGAGCTGCAGTCCCTTCTCGTCCAGCTTCTTCTCGTCGGCCATCGCGCACTTCCTTCCCCGGATGCGGTCAGTCCCGGATCCCTCTGGGTGGTGGCGCCATCGGCCGGCGGCTTGCGTCGAAACTGGACGCCCGTTCCACGGTATCCACGAGGGCCCGCCACGGCTACGCCAGCGCCCTCCAGGCCGAAGGGAGATGCCTGTGCCGCTGGCCGCGCGCAGAATCTAGAGTTCCAATCAGCGCCCCGTCACCGCGCGGAAGGACGATGAGATGACGACGAATGTCGCGCTCTCGAATGGACACCGGATGCCTCAGATCGGCCTCGGTGTATACCTCGTGTCGGATCCCGCCGTGTGCGAGTCGAGCGTGAAGTCGGCGCTTGGGGCGGGGTATCGGCTCGTCGACACGGCGTTCGCGTACCGCAACGAGCGGGCGGTGGGACGCGGCATCCGCGCGTCCGGCGTGCCGCGCGACGAGGTGTTCCTCACCACGAAGCTGTGGCCCTCCGACTACGGCTACGAGAAGGCCAAGGCCGCCATCGCGGGGTCGCTCGCCAGGCTCGACTGCGGGCACATCGACCTGCTGCTGCAGCACCAGCCCGTCGGCGACGTGCCGGGCGCGTGGCGGGCGATGGAGGAGGCTGTCGACGGCGGCACGGTCCGTGCCATCGGCGTGAGCAACTTCACAGTGGCCGATCTCGAGAAGCTGCTCCCGAAAGCCCGGATCGCCCCTGTCGTGGATCAGGTCGAACTGCATCCGCATTGGCAGCAGCCCGAACTGCTGCCCTACCTCGGCCGGCACGGGATCGTCGCCGAGGCCTGGTACCCCCTCGGCCACGGGTCCACGAAGCTCCTGAGCGAGCCGCCGGTGGCGGCCGCGGCATCCGCTCACGGCAAGTCCGCTGTGCAGGTGATCCTGCGCTGGCACGTCCAGCGCGGATTCGTTGCGATCCCGAAGTCGACCAACCCCGCGCACATCGCCGCGAACATCGACGTGTTCGACTTCGAACTCACCCCGGCCGAGATGGCCGGCATCGACGGGCTCGGGATGGACAGGCCCATGTTCCGGATGCCGCGGTGGCTCATGTCGGCCGTCATGCCGATGGCACGTCCCCGACCGCTGCCGTAGTTGATTCGGGCTGCCCATTGACCACCCGACGTGGGCCGGTTCGTGCTAGCCGATCCACACTGGCGCGAGTTCGTCCATGAGAGTCCTGAGATTCACTCCGTCTTGATTGCAGGCGATGACGGCAGTGGTGTGCCGGTCGGCGCTGACGCCGAAGTTCGTGTAGTGGCCGGCTCCGACGCCCTCGTGCCCCAGCGTCCCGTCGTCGGCGACCCAGAGGCCGGGACCATAGCTCCACCCATCCTCGATGGGAGCGCCGTCACTCAGCGCGTCGTCGAGCGTTTCGGCGCTCACAAGTGCCGGCACCCGCAGCTGGTCGCCCCAGCGTGCGAGCTCGGACGGTGTCATGGTGACGAAACCCGGTCCGACGACATCCCAGACGAACGGCTCGGCGACCTTGAAGTCGCCGCCCAGGGCGTCATAGCCGACCGGGTCCGACGGCACCGGCGGCCCGATCCTCGCCTCCAGCTCCAGAGGGGCGAACACGTTCTCCTGCATCCACTCCTCGAAGTGGACCCCCGTGACCTCGGCGACGATGTCGGCGAGCAGCGTGTAGTTCGTGTTCGAGTAGGACCACCTGCCCGGCGTGCCCCGGTGTGCGTGCGGGCTCGTTCGCACGAACTCCAGGATGTCTTCGTTGTTCAGTGGAGGTTCCCCGAAGACGCTCACCGGCAGGGCCAGGAAGTTCGCGATCCCCGACGTGTGGTGCATGAGGTCGTTCAGCGTCAGATCCTCCGCCCACGCCGGCAACCCGTCCAGGTGATCGGCGGGCGAATGCTCCAGCGACAACGCCCCCTGCTCGGCGAGCATCAGCACGGCCATCGCGGTGAACTGCTTCCCGACCGAGCCGATATGGATGGGCGTCGAAGTCTCCCAGTCCGCGCCGGTCTCGAGGTTCGCCACGCCTCGCGCTTGCGCCCACACGACGTCCCCGTCGATCGCGACAGCCGCGGAACATCCGGGTGCGTCGTCCGGGACCACCGCCTCGAAGAGCTCGGTGCTCACCGCCCGCTTCTCATCCAGCGGGTCCGGCGTGCACGCGGATAGGGCCATCGCCAGCGCGACCGGGACGACGAGCCAGGATCCACGCGACAGGCCAGGCACTCCGCTTCGGGCCCCTTGCGGGCAGGAGCCCGTCACCCGGACCACATGCGGCTTACTCACGCCAGACCCGCGTCACCGGCACCCCGGACATGGGACCATCGTGGCCCCACACCCGAGGACTGTCTACGCACTGCACGGGCCGGCCGTCCGGATGAAGTCGTGAGCGAGAGTCTCTCGCCCGGTCAGCGCTCGCACCGGGATCGCTGCTCACGGCCGCGGGCAGCATCCGATCGGTACGCGGATGAGGATCGCTCGCGAGCGTGCTGCGGGGTCACCAGGCTCAGGGCCGGCGTCGACGGCCGATATTGGTCAGCCACGCGAGGACCGTGAGCAACCGGCGTTCCATTCGCGTGGTCTGACTCGCGAGTGTCCAGGTGGCCGCGTTGTTCGGATCGATGACCATTGTCGGACTCCCTCCCAGGCTCAGGTGCGGATCACACGATTCCCAGCGCTTCGGCAGCGAATCTCACCACATAGGAGGGCGCGGATGTGCTGATTAGTACGTCTTCGTCTTGAGTTCTTCGGCGACATCGGCTACGCCAACACCGCGAACTCGCACGACGCATCTACCACCCGCGGAACCCCTGCGCGCTCCAGAACCCACGCTCGGAGCGCACTCCCCTGTGGAGGGGCGATCTTCAGTTGACGATCTCGGCGTCGCTGTCGAGGAGGGTCGCGAGTCGCCCGCGCCACGATTCGACGGCCTCGGGACTCAATCGCGTCCAGTCCGTGATCTCCTCGACCACCACCATCGGCGCACGTGTCCGATAGGAGCGCGTGGGATTGCCGGGGAACTTCTTGTCGGTGACGTTCGGGTCGTCTTCGAAGTCTCCGGTGGGCTCGACGACGTAGACGTGCGGCTCCGCGCCTTCCGGCCCGAGCATGACGGCGATCTCGGCCGCCAATCCTGCTCCGTCGCGCAGGGCGGTGAAGTAGATGTGGTTCATGATGACCTCGGGCTTGTAGTTCGACGGGCGCCCGGCGGTGAGTCGATCGCCGACACGGAGACTCGCGCGGGTGCCGTGGAAGAAGGGCCCGCGCTCTGCAGAAGCCTCCACCCGCGCCTGAACCACGGCGTTCGGTCCCATGCCCCGACGATATCGGCGATCGCTCGCCTGATCGAGGCTCGGGTGGGCCGCCTTCACCGCTCGCCGATGGATCCTCGCGCTAGGAGAGAATGGATGCTGTGAGCCCTCGCCGTATCGCCTTCCTCGACGTCGACGGCACGATCCTCGACCACCGTGGAACGGTCGCTGTGTCCACGGTGGACGCGATCCGCTCGGCCCGGGCCGCCGGGCACCTCGTGCTGTTGAGCACGGGCAGGTCGTCCGCCGACGTGCCGCCTGTCGTCCGCGCGATCGGATTCGACGGGGTCGTGTCCAACGGCGGCGCGTACGCGACCGTCGGCGACGAGACCGTCGTCGCCCGGCCCATGCCCGTCGCCGCGGTGCACAAGCTCACCGACTACTTCGAAGCTGCCGGCATCCGGTACCTCCTGCAGACCGACGACGGCGCCTACGCCGACGCCGAGGTGCAGGCGATCTTCGACGATCTGCACCGCCGTCTCTTCGCGTCGCACGAGCCCGATTCGGCGCCCCGGCTCCACGACATCGCCACGCTGGACCGCGCGGATGTCGCGAAGGCCGTGTTCCTGAGCGACGACGCGGATGCCGTCACCCGCGCGCAGTCCGACCTCGGCGACGCGTTCCACGTCGTGCCGGGAAGCATGCCGCTGCCCGGCGGCTCGAACGGCGAGATCGGGATGCTCGGCACCACCAAGGGCTCTGCGATCCTCGACGTGCTCGCGCACCTCGGCTTGACGAAGGACGCCGCGATCGGCGTCGGCGACAGCTGGAACGACGTCGAGATGTTCGAAGTGTGCGGCGTCGGGATCGCGATGGGGAATGCGGATGCCGCTCTCCAGGCCCTCGCCGACGAGGTCACGACGAGCGTCACGGAGGACGGCGTGTGGAACGCGTTCGTCCGCCACGGACTCGTGGACCGCTGAGGACAGCTCGTCACCCCCGGCCGACCGGCTATGGCGACGACTGAACCCTCGGAGCAGCGCCGAGAGGAGACGTCACATCCGGTCGCTGCGGCCGCGCCTCGATGACTGGGCGGCCTCGAGAAGTTCCGCGCCCAGCGTCTCGCTGAGCCAGGCGCACCAGGTCGAGACGGTGCGCCAGTCGTCGGCGATGATGTCGTACGCGTCGGGCGTCCACATCCAGTCGGCGGGGGGCTCTCGTCTGCCGACCGCGAGTCGTCTGAGTTGAAGCAGCTCAATGCGCGGGTGGTCGGCGGGGTAGCCGCGCGGCGCGGTCTTGAGGGCGTCGTCGCGCATGAGTTCGAAGCCGGCGTCACGCAGTTCTGCGAGCAGCGCGTCGAGGTCTTCCGCGGTGCGCGGATCGGCCACGGCCTCGCGGAAGCGTGCCAGCGCTGCGGGCGGCACGTCATACACACCGCCACCCAGCATCAGCCCCTCCTCGCTCAGCTGCAGATAATGGGCGACGGTCGCCTGCGAGACCATGCCGATGTGAAGCTTGTAGGGCGTCTTGTCTGCGCTGAAGCGGACGTCGCGATACGGGCGGAAGATCTTCACCGCTCCGAACTCGGGCTCGAGTTCGGCGCCGAGCGCCTCGAACGGTCCACGCACGGCCGCGTCGTAGCGGGCCTTGTTGGCCGTCCACCACGTCTTCGTGTTGTCGGCGCGGAGCTCGGCGTAGAACGAGACGGCATCGCGATCGAGTCCTTCGAATCCCACGCGCCGATCGTAGCGAGCGGATGCCGCGGCGGCGGCCCATCGACGCCGGCGCCTCAAGCGAACACAGTCCGCCGGGCGGCCGTACTGGCGCGCGGGGAGATGGCCTACCGGGCAAGGCTGGATTCGCTGGTTCGGCGCGACGGGAGCGGACGGGCCGTACAGTCGGATCACGGCACAGTCTGCGGGCACGGCAGACGGCTGATCGACGGGGAGAGCCACATGGATGAGCAGGACAGGCCGAGGAGCCAGGTGGGCTGGGTCGGCATGCTCGTGTTCGCGGCCGGCTTCGCCGTTCTCGGCGTGTGGGGGCTGGTCACCGGGGAAGTCGCCTGGGGCGTGGGGTCCGTGCTCTTCGGACTCGTGTGGGCTTTCGCCGCCCTGAGAGCGCGACGCAGGGCGAAGCCGGAAGGCGACCCGCGAACGGATCGGTGAGCGTCGCCGTCGGTGCGAGGGTCGCGGGTGGGACAGCATCCATCGCACTGCCCCGATCGGATGTCACACGAGGGCGCCGTCATCGCCGGCCCAGGTGATTGACTCGAGACGTGACGTTGACCTGGTCGATCGAGGACCGCATCCCCACGGCGGCGGAACACCGCGAACTGGCCGAAGCCGTGGGGTGGTACGACTCCTTCGACTGGGACACGCTGCCGGCCTCGCTGGCCGGGTCGACCTTCGGCGTCGTCGCCGTGTGGGAGTCGCGTGTGATCGGGATGGCGCGGGTCGTGGGTGACGGAGTGAAGTACTTCTACATCCAGGATGTCGCGGTGGACCCTCAGCATCAGGGGCGCGGAGTCGGGCGAGCGCTGCTGGAGCGGACGCTCGTCCTGATCGGCGAGCTAGCTCCGAGTCCGGCGTTCGTCGGGCTGTTCTCGACGGCAGCCGGTGCCGCCCTCTACGAATCCATCGGCTTCACGCGCGGAGACATGGCGGGACTCTTCCAGATCGTCCCGCCGACGTCTCCGTGAGCACGCGCAGTCGGATGCGGAGTGCCGAGCTGTCGCTTCAAAGCACCGACCCGGCGGGCTGCAGTCGATCGCGGGCGTGCTTCCACGGCTTCACCCAGGTCATCTCCTCCAGGGTGAGCACGGCGCCGCACGCGCTGCAGACCTGACCCTGCGAGGTCTCCTCACCGCACGTCTCATGGATCATGGCCATGTGCCCGCCGCCTTCGGGCATCGTCGTGTGCCTCTCGCCCCACACCGCGAGCTGCTGGAGCACCGGCAGAAGCTCGGCCGCGGCATCCGTCGCGGCATAGCCCTGGCGCGTGCGGGCGCCGTCGCGGTAGTCGACGCGAGTGAGCAATCCGGCCTCGACCATGGCCGCCAGCCGCCGGCTCAGGACGGCGTCCGCGATCCCGAGGTTGTCGCGCAGGGTGTCGAACCGGCCTCGGCCGTGGAGCACGTCGCGGACGATCAGGAGCACCCAGGGGTCGCCGAGCACGTCGAGAGAGCGGCGGATGGGGCAGTACTCCGCAGACCAATCGGATCGCAGCGGCATACCCGGCCCCTCTCGCAGTGGCGCGCGACGCGGCGCCTCGTGTAACTTTCTTCAAGAAAGTCTACTCCGGATGTCGAGGACCCACCATGCGCCGCATCGTCACTGTTCCCGTCCTCTCCGACGCCTTCGCGCGCCTCGGGGTGCCCCTGACGCTCGTCAACACGGCGGGGCCCACGGTCTACGTCGCGGGCCTGCCGCCCTACGATCCCGAGACGGGCGAGCTCGTCCACGGGGACATCGCGACCCAGACGGACGCCTGCCTGCGCGCGCTCACGGCGTGCCTGGCGGCGGCCGGCGCCTCGCTCGACGACGTCGTGAATGTCCGCGTGTATGCCGCCAACGCCGGCCACTACCGGACGATCAACGAGGTTTACGCCCGGCACTTCCCCGCCGACGCGCCCACTCGCGTCTTCGTGCCCGTGGCGAGCTGGTCCGGCGAGTTCGACATCGAGATCGACGCCGTCGCATACCGAGACGCCGACGACCGCGGGGACCGGGCATGAGTCGATCGAAGGACGGCGGGATGCCGCGGCCGGCCACGATCGGGGGCGCGGGCGGGACCCGGCTGCGCCGGATCCACCCGGCGTGGTGGGTCGCGGCCGTCGCCTTCCTCGCGCTCCTTGCCGCGGCGGGCTTCCGCGCGGCCCCGGGCGCACTCATGGTGCCGCTGCACGAGGAGTTCGGCTGGTCGACGACCGTCATGTCGCTCGCCGTCAGCATCAACCTCCTGCTGTACGGGCTGACCGCTCCGTTCGCAGCAGCCCTGATGGACCGGTTCGGGGTCCGGCAGGTCGTCGCCGCGGCGCTCACGCTCGTCGCACTGGGTGCGGGCGGCAGCGTCCTGGTGACCGCGTCCTGGCAGCTGCTGGTCTTCTGGGGCGTCCTGATCGGCCTGGGCACCGGCTCGATGGCGCTCGTGTTCGCCGCGACGATCGCCAACCGCTGGTTCGTGCGGCGGCGCGGCCTCGTGATGGGCATCCTCACCGCCGGTTCGGCGACGGGGCAGCTGATCTTCCTGCCGATCGTCGCCGACCTCGCCGAGACAGCCGGCTGGCGCGCGGCATCGCTGCTCGTGGCCGCCGTCGCACTGGCGGCAGTGCCCGTCGTGTGGCTCGTGCTCCGGGACTACCCGGAGGATCGCGGCGTCCAGCCCTTCGGCGCCGACCCGGCGACCCACACGGCACCCACCCGCGCAACGGGGAACGCGGCGCGACGGGCGATCGAAGGACTCGGCTTCGCGTCCCGGAAGCCGTCGTTCTGGGCGCTCGTGATCGCGTTCGCGATCTGCGGAGCGACGACGAACGGGCTCATCGGCATCCACTTCATCCCCTCCGCGCACGATCATGGGATGGCGACGACGACCGCCGCCGGGCTGCTCGCCGTCGTGGGGGTCTTCGACATCGCCGGCACGATCGCGTCCGGATGGCTGACCGACAAGTTCGATCCGCGCATCCTGCTCGTCGTGTACTACGCCTTCCGCGGCGTCGGCCTCGTGCTGCTGCCGTGGCTGCTGTCCGACGTCGTGCACCCGAGCATGGTGCTGTTCGTCGTCATCTACGGGCTGGACTGGGTGGCGACCGTGCCGCCGACCTCCGCGCTCTGCCGCGAGATCTTCGGCGAGCGCGGAACCATCGTCTTCGGCTGGGTCTTCGCCGCGCACCAGGTCGGCGCCGCGGCAGCCGCGCTCGGCGCCGGTGTCATCCGGGACACCTTCGGGGAGTACACCTACGCGTGGTGGGGCGGCGCGGCCCTGTGCGCGGTCGCCGCGGCGCTCTCGATCACGGTGCGGCGCACGGCGGTCCGAACCGGCTGACGCAGTCGTCGGCGCGCCCGCGGAAATCGCCGTGCGCGGCCGCTCCGCGGTGGCATGCTGAGCGCAACCGAATGGAGATCATCATGTTCAATGACAACGGGTCGTTCCTTCTCGCCCTGTTCGAGTTCTTCCTCTTCTTCGCCTGGTTCATGTGCCTGTTCTGGGTCTTCGGCGATATCTTCCGCAGCAGCGACCTGGGCGGCGGCGGGAAGACGGGCTGGGTGATCTTCGTCATCCTCGTTCCCTGGCTGGGCGTCCTCGTCTACCTGATCGCGCGGGGCGGGGGGATGCAGCAACGCCAGCTGGAGCAGGCGAGGGCGATGCACGCAGCCCAGGCCGAGTACATCCAGTCGGTCGCCAAGTCCTCCTCGACGTCAGCGACCGATCAGATCGCGTCGGCCAAGTCTTTGCTGGATTCAGGCGCCATCACTCAGTCCGAGTTCGACGCCCTCAAGGCGAAGGCCCTCGCGTAGCGCTCGCCTCAGCACCCACGTCCCGACAGCGGCTCGGAGGGTCGATGCGCCAGGTTGTGATCGTGGGCCACGGCGGCCCGGAGAAGCTCGAACTCAGGGAGACCCCGGATCCTCGCCCGAGCCGTGGTGAGGTGCGGATCCGCGTGGTCGCGAGCGGCATCAACTTCGCCGACATCCTGGCTCGCCAGGGTCTGTACCCCGACGCGCCTCGCCCGCCGGTCGTGGTCGGCTACGAAGTCTCCGGGACCGTCGATGCGGTGGGGGCCGATGCCGACCCCGCTCTGATCGGCAAGGACGTCATGGCCATGACCCGCTTCGGCGGGTACTCGGACGTCGTCTGCGTGCCCGCTCGACAGGTCTTCGAGAAGCCGGATGCTCTCACGCACGCGGAAGCCGCCGGGCTTCCCGTGGTCTACCTCACGGCGTGGCAGCTGCTCGTCGTCATGGGTTCGCTCAAAGCCGGCGAGTCCGTCCTGATCCACAATGCCGGAGGCGGCGTGGGCCTGGCGGCCATCGACATCGCCAGGCATATCGGCGCCCGCATCTACGGCACGGCCAGCAGCGCCAAGCATCCTTTCCTCTTCGAACGCGGCGCGCACGAGCTCATCGATTACCGGACCACCGACTGGGCGGCCGGGATCGACCAGCTCACGGGAGGGAAGGGCGTCTCGCTCATCATCGATCCGCTCGGCGGCAGGCACTGGAAGAAGAGCTACCAGGCTCTGCGGGCGACCGGCCGGCTCGGCATGTTCGGCATCTCCAGCTCGAGCGCCTCCAGGCTCCCGGGCGTCCTCCGGCTCGGGAAGACGGCGCTGGGCATGCCGGTGTTCCATCCCGTGCCGCTGATGAGCGCAAACCGATCGGTGTTCGGCGTGAACCTCGGACACATGTGGCACGAACCCGACATGATCGCCGAATGGATGCGGCTCCTCCTCGACGGCGTCACGGAAGGCTGGGTCCGTCCGCACGTGGACAGGACCTTCCCGCTCCCGGCCGCCGGTGAGGCCCATTCCTACCTCGAAGAGCGCCGCAACATCGGGAAAGTCGTCCTGACCGCCTGACCTGCGAGCCGGCCGCACTCACTCTTCCGGCGCCGTCGCCCGGGCCTTCACGGTGACGTCGGGCTTCAAGACGGTGAGGTTGCTCCCTCCGTCGACGGTGAGCTTCGACCGCGGCACGATCCCCAGCTCCAGATCGGCCATCGGGTAGCTGTAGTGCAGCTCGGTCGAGAACGCCTTCACCGTCACGCCAAAGGTGTCGGCGAGGACCTGAAGGAATCCGGCGTCGAGGGCGGCCTTGCATGCGTAGATGACGATCTCGGCGTCCGGCGCGAACCGAGCCCGGACGTCGGACCACGGGGTCACCGTGCCGTCGTCGTTCAGGATGCCGTTCACGCGGAATCCGTCGAGCTCGGCCTCGTCGAGACCATCGGTGAAGAAGACGGCTCCCGGCTCGACCGTCCCGCTCAGCCCGATCTCGTCGCTCGCGCCGTGCGTGACGAAGTTCAGTCTCCGGATGCTGCCCTTCGGCTGGCGGACGACCAGCGCGATGAAGGCCGCTGTTGAGCCGACCGTCAGCCAGGAGCTCCCGGAGAACCCGCTGTTCTTCATCGCGGCCGCGAAATCGACTTCGCTGGGAAACCACTCCCCGTCCCTGATGGCCTCGGCTTCGGCGGCCTCGGAGGGCCACGGGTACGGGAAGTCCCCCACCGCCCAGACGGTCTTGGCCTGGATCGGCTTCCGCTTTCCGAGCACCTGCTCAGCACCGCCGGTCACCCGGTCGCGGATCGCCTCCGTCGTCAGTGCGACCCGCGACAGGATGAGGTCAAGCGTCGTCATCTCCGTCATCCCCGTCCGGTGGATCGTCGTCGTCCGAGTCGACGCCGAAGACGTCGCGGTAGATGGCGCCCTGCCCGGCGTCTGCCGCCTCGACGACGGCCCGGCCGAGCGCGCTGCGGTCGATCTCTTCCTGCGTCAGGGCGTTCTTCAGCTCCATGCCGCGGATCGTCTGCACCTGCAGAGAGGCCGAGTAGCTGTCCAGCAGACCGGCTTCCGGATCGCCGCCGCTGCCGAGGAAGCCGTCGACGACGACACCGTCCGTGCGCATCGTGATGACGTTCTCCTGCAGCACGACGCCGGGCACCTCGATGAACTCGTGGTCGGCGAGACGCGTGCGGAGGGACTTGTTGACGCGCAGGTAGCCGACGCGTCCAGGCAGCGCGATCACGTGTCCGGCGACGGCGATGGAGCGCAGCGGGAAGGTCAGGTCCACCTGCTCCAGGAAGGGCTGCGGCTCGTCCTGGTAGTCGAAGATGAAGAACAGCTCGCGGATGATCCCTTCCAGGATGCGGGTGCGGACCTCTTCATCGTCCGCGAAGTACGCGTCGAGGAAGCGGTCGAGCTCGTACATCGAGTACTGCGGATACGGTCCCGGCGACTCGTCGTAGAGCGCGATCTTGACGTCCGTCAGGTGCAGCACCGAGATGTACTCCTGCACCATCTGACGGAAGACCAGATTCAGCGTGCGGCTGACGTTGACGTTCTCGATCTGCCGTTCGATGGTCTGCTCCGAGCCCTGCTCCGCGGACGACGTGCTGGTGTGCTCGGATGACGTGTTGATCTCGACATCCCGCTTCGAAGACGCTCGCGCGGAATGCTTGAACAGAGCATTCGAGACGGTCTTGGCGAAGTTCTCGCGCGCCGAGCGCGTGCCCCACTCGCCGGTCTCCTCGCTCGAGCTCGACGACGCTCCGCTGCCATTGGCCTCCACGAGACCCCACAGCACCTTGGCGCCGCCCGACCCCTCCTTGCTGGAGTGGTTCTTCTGGCTGCTGAGGATGTCGGCTTCGCTGTCGGTGAACTTGTTCGAGCTCTCCGACTGGATCGAGTTCTCGAAGTCGACCGCCGCCTCCTCCGTCACGGAGTCGAGGATGGACGACCCGACGTTGACGGTCGCCTCCTCGGTCTGCTTGGTCTTCTGATAGGTCTTCAGCGAGATCTTCGTCTTCTCGCCGGGGAACAGTGAGAACGTCTTGATGACCCTCCCCGCGCCGTAGTCGCCCAGGAACGTCGAGATCTGCAGCTTCTCGAAGAACAGGATCTTCGGGAACACGCGGTCCGGCGGGTGGGGGGTCGGCACGATGATGTCGAAGTCGCCGGTGAAGCCCAGCATCCCCTCGGCCGGTGCGTAGATGAAGCTCGACGCGTTCTCCTGATACACCTCGGCGACCGCCGCCACGCTGTCCACCGTCGCCATGCGCGGACCCTTGGGCACGATCGTGAGACCCGTGATGTCGAGGTCCGGAGGTACGGGGCGAGGGCGTTCCGGATGCTTCGCCTCCACATTCTCGCGAAGCAGCTCGAGCGTCTCGGCGTTGAGATCGCCTTGATCCACGTCGATGCAGATGACGCTGAGGCCCACGTGATTCGTGGACTCGGGGATCGAATAGCTCAGTCGCGGCGCATCGTCGCCGTCGTCGCCCAGCCGGATGAACGGCGCACTGACTTCAGGCATGGCAGTTCCTTTCACTGATGCCGATCAATGCGCCCGGGCGGGCCGGATGCACCCTCGCAGTGGAGAGCGCATGAGCGGCTCGCCTGATACATGCCGGTCGCCTGCGCATCCGAACCGCGAACGGACGCCGCTCGGAGTCGCGCGTCCGCATCCGCCCGACCCGTCGGTAGTCTTGCGCGGATGAGCACCGTCGACCGTCGCCCCCTCCCCGCCTTCACGTGGTTCCTCATCGGTGCGGCAGGCGCTGTCGCAGGTCTCCTCCCCTGGCTCGTGACCGGCGCTCGCCTTCCCCTGCAGAACCTCGCGGCCGACCAGTCGACGACCGACACGCCGATCGCCCTGCTGCCGTTCAGCCAGTACTTCCTCGTCACGATCGTGGCGCTGCTGGTCGTCGGCGCCGCGGCGGCAGGCATCGCCGCCCGCGCGCTGGCCGGCCGGCGCCCACGCTTCGGAAACACCTTGCTGGTCACCGGGATGCTGGTGGTCCAGCTCGCCGCGACGGTCCAGGCGAGCGTCGTCACGGTCCAGCTGCTCGAAAGGTCGACCCGCACCCTCATCTACGCCGGTGCGGTCGTCGCCGTCATCGTCGTGTCGCTCGCGGTCAGCATCCTCGTGCTGCTGCTCATCGCGCGCGCCCCCGTTCCGGGCGCGACGATCGGCCTGTCGCTCGCGGCGCTGGTGTCGGCGAGCTGGATCGGCGCAGCGCTCCGCGACATCATGCTGTTCGGCTCGAACGACGTCGTGCAGGTGCTCTCCTTCATCCTCCGCTGGTTGCCCCCGGTGCTGGCGGGCTGCGCCATCGCGTGGTGCGGCTTCCGGTCGGCGGGCCGCGTCGCCGCGGTCATCGTGAGCCTCGCCGCACTCTGGATCGGACCGGCGTTCTTCACGGCCGTGTCCTCCGCGGCGGGGACGCGTGTGCTCGCGCCGTACCCGGCCGAGATGGCGGAGTACGGCATCCAGGTGTTCTTCATGGCCCTCACGATGCCGGAGCTCACCGTGCCGTCGATCATCGTCGCAGTCGTGGTGGGCGTCGCGGGTTCGCTGCTGCTCGCGGTGGTGCGCCGTCGGCGGTCGGACGATGAGCCGGGCGCCGAGGTCGATGACGTCGCCGACCGCGACGCCGTGCCCTCGCCCTGACCGGGGCTCCGCCGCCTACGCGCCGTCGAACAGCAGATCGAGCACGCGTCGCGCGAGCCGTCGCTGCTCCGGCGGCTCGTTCGTCAGCATGATGAGGCCCTTCCACAGCGCCCACCCCCGACCCCGCGCCCAGGTCGCCTCGTCGGCGGCGTATTCGCCACGGAACGCTTCACGCGCCGTCCCGTCGAAGAAGGTCCAGGCGATCACGACGTCGCACGACGGATCACCGATCCCCGAGCATCCGAAGTCGATCACCCCGCCGAGCCGCCCCGTCCGGACGAGGAGGTTCCCGACCGCGACATCGCCGTGGAACCAGACGGGCGGCCCCTCGAACGGATCCGCCAGGGCGTCGCGCCAGATCCCGGCCGCGACGTCGCGCTCTCGGCCCTCGACGCGGAGCAGGAGGTCGCGCATCTCGTCGCCCCAGTGCTCGAGCGGGCCGCCGCGGAACGCGCTGTGCAGGCCGGGCGCCGGAGCACCCGCCGTGTCGGCGCCTCGCAGCGCGACGAGGAACCGTGCGAGGTCGACGGCGAAAGCGACCGGGTCGGGGATGGATGCTGTCCCCGCCGGCTCCCCCGTGAGCCACCCGTACACCGACCACGGCGCGGGGAACGCGTCCGACGCCCGGCCGATCCCCCGCACGGACGGGATCGGCAGCGGAACGGCTGACGCGAGCCGTGGGAGCCAGTTCTGCTCCTTCGCGACCTGCGGCACATAGCCCGGGGCGCTCGGCAGCCGCACGCTCAGCTCGTCGCCGAGGCGGAAGGTGCGATGGTCGTTGCCGCCCGGGACGGCCGGACGGATCGGCAGGTCGGCCCACTGCGGGAACTGCTCGGCGACGAGCCTCCGCACGAGCACGGCATCGATCTGCGACGCATCGATGCGCTCGGGCCCCGTCACCGTGCTCACGCTACCGGGCCTCAGCCGGCGTTGATCGGCCAGCACCGCCCTCGTCCCGCCGGACCTCGCGCCGTAAAATCAGCACAGGCGCGACGACGCGCCGATTGGCCCCATCTGGGGAGGGTCGATGATGTCTCCGACGGATCGGACCATCGCAGTTCTCGGCGCGACCGGTCGGCAGGGCGGCCAGGTCGTGCGGCACCTGCTTGCGGACGGATGGAGCGTCCGCGCGCTGACCCGCACCCCCGACGGCGCGAAGGCGACCGAGCTGAAGCGACTCGGAGCGCAGGTGATCCGCGCCGACCTCGACGACGAAGCGTCGCTCGATACGGCGTTCGCCGACACCCACGGCCTCTACAGCGTGCTGCTGCCGCACTCGGGATCCATCGACATCGAGATCCGCCAGGGCCGGAATGCCGCGAGCGCGGCGGCGCGTGCCGGCGTCGAGCATGTCGTCTACGGCTCGGCGGGTCTGGACGCCGAGAAGCGCGGCATCGAGCAGTGGGACGCCAAGATCGAGATCGCGCAGGCGTTCCGGGAGCGCGGCCTTCCGCTGACGGTCCTGCGCCCCATGGCGTTCATGGAGCTCATGACCGATCCGGCCTACTTCCCGCAGAGTTCGACCTGGTACACGATGCCGAAGCTCCTGGGCGAGGACTACCCCGTCGCCTGGCTCAGCGTGCAGGACCTCGGCGCCATCGCGGCGAAGGCCTTCGCGCATCCGGAGCGATTCGCCGGGCGCGACCTGAACCTCGTGGCCGACGTCAGATCGATCGCCGAGTGCCGCGAGATCTATCGAGAGGTCCGGGGCCGGAAGCCGCCGCGATTGCCGATGCCGCTGTTCCTCTTCCGCCGGTTCGTGGGTGACGACCTCCTCACGATGTGGCGGTGGCTGCACGACCATCCGCTGGATGCCGACCCCGCCGAGACGAGGCGGATCCTCCCGGAGGCGATGGACGTGCGGACCTGGTTGCGGGGCACGGCCTGACGACGGCAGTCAGGCCGGGCGCCGTCTCATCCCACCGCACGCGCCGCGCTCAGGGGCGGAAGAAGCCGACGCCGAGATCGGCGTGGTCGACGAAGACGCCGTCGACTCCGGCATCCCGGATCACGGCCCACTCCGACTCCCAGTCGCCGAAGGCCGACGGCCCGCCCTTGCCGCGGAACTGGCCGACGAGGAACGCGTTCTCGGGCCGGCACGTCCAGGTGAAGACCTGCAGCCCTCGCGCGTGGGCATCGGAGACGACGGTCGTGGGGCCGGTCATCCGCCCGAGCCGATCCGGCGCGAGGATCATGCGCTTGTCGACGCTGATGCCGTCGACGCTCCCGACGAGCCGGTCGAGGCCATCGGGCGCCGCGGTCTGCTTGTACGTCGGCGCCGTCCTGCCGTGCGCCGCCACGAGGTCGAACGGGCGCCCCGCTGCCTCGAGCAGATAGATGTACGTGCCCCGGATGCCTCGTTCCCGCAGCCGCGCGAGGACCGTCGACTCGAACGACTCGATGACGAGGGGCAGCTCGCCCCGCGCCCACCCGGCGGCCTGCAGCTCGTCGTCGATGAGCGCCGCCATGTCCCACCCGAGGCCGGAGAAGTACGTGGCGTGCTTGATCTCGAGCACGACGCCGATCTCGCGGCCCTGCTCGAGCGACGCGGCACGGACGAGGTCGAGCACGTCCCGCAGCCGGAGCACGGGCTGCTGGTCGTCGAACGAGGCACTCGTCGGCCGCACCTTCGGCAGCCGCTCGCGGCACCGCAACGTCGACAACTCGTCCCACGTGAAGTCCTCGGTGAACCAGCCGGTGAGCTCGGCGCCGTCGACAGTCTTGGTCGTGCGGCGCCGGGCGAACTCGAGCCGATCCGCGACATCCGTCGTGGAGCCGATCTCGTTCTCATGCCGCACCACGAGCACGCCGTCGCGCGAGACGACGACGTCGGGCTCCACGGCGTCGACGCCCATCGCGAGCGCGAGATCGTACGAGGAGCGGCTGTGCTCGGGCCGATACCCCGGCGCACCGCGATGCCCGACGACGAGCGGACGTGGACGCGGCATGCGCCCCAGGCTATCCGCGGCGTCTCACGCCTCGCCCGGCACAGGCGATGCTCCGGGCGACCTCACAGAACCGGCCGGAGGCACAGCACCCCCTATCGGTTATCGTGGAGCCACAGCACCTTGCTGCAACCTACTTATGGAGTGTGATCGGGCATGGCCTCGTCCAACCCCGCCTTCAACAACCCCGCCTTCCAGGACCCGCGCGCCGTGAAGACGTACCCGGGCGGTCCGCAGGCGGCGAACATCGGCGGACCCACGCAGTACGCGAGCACCTCCCACGCGGGAATGGATGCCGCATCCCAGGCGCAGTTCGAGGGCGCGCTCGCCGCACCCTCCGCCGGCGCGATCGACACGGGCCGTATGACGGTCGAGGACACCGTCCTCAAGACCCTCGCCCTGTTCGCCGTCCTCCTCGTCACCGCCGTCGGCGGCTGGGTGTGGACCATGGCTCCCGTCACGGTCGCCAACCCGGTGCCGACGATGATGCCGTGGATCATCGGCGCGCTGGGCGGCTTCGTGTTCGCGATGATCGTCGCGTTCGGATCGCGCAAGAAGATCCGCCCCGGCCTGATCTTCGGCTACGCGGCCTTCGAGGGTCTCTTCGTCGGCGCGATCTCGGCGTACTTCGAGTACATCTGGCCCGGCATCGTCGTGCAGGCGTCGCTCGCGACCCTCGCGGTCGTCGGCGTGACGCTCGCGCTGTTCGCGAGCGGCAAGGTGCGTGCGTCGAAGCGGGCGACGAAGGTCTTCATGATCGCGATGATCGGCTACCTGGTCTTCTCGCTGATCAACGTCTTCCTGATGCTCTTCAACGTCCCGATCGCAGGCGGCGCCTTCGGCCTCTACAGCCAGAAGATCGCCGGCATCCCGCTCGGCCTCATCATCGGCGTGCTCGTCGTCATCATGGCGGCCTACTCGCTCGTGCTCGACTTCGACTCGATCCAGCAGGGCGTCCGCAACGGCGCTCCGCGCCAGTTCGGCTGGCTCGGCGGCTTCGGCATCATGGTGACGGTCGTCTGGCTCTACATCGAGATCCTCCGGATCCTCGCGATCCTCCGCGGCAACAACTGACGCCGCGACCTCGCGCAAGGGCCGTCCCCACAGGGGGCGGCCCTTCGCGTGTGCCGGGTGCACCGGGACGGCTCGTCCGCATGCCGTGCACAACGTCGCTAATCGAGCGCGACACGCAGCCTTTATGCAATCAGTTCCGGCGTAGGCGGCCCGGATTAGCGACGTTGTGCACGCCGCGCCCGGGACAACCCCTGGCCGCGGCATCCTTCGCCCCCGTAGCGTGGGGCGCATGAGCCCAGCGCGCAAGGAGACCTTCCTCGAGATCGAGGGGCGCGACGTGCGGGTCTCGAGCCCCGACAAGGTGGTCTTCCCCGAGGCGGGCATCACAAAGCTCGAGCTCGTCGAGTACTACCTCGCCGTCGCCGAGGGCGCGCTGCGCGGTGCGGGCGGACGGCCCATGGTGCTCAAGCGCTTCGTGAAGGGCATCGACGCCGAGCCGTTCTTCCAGAAGCGCGTCGACGAGAACCATCCGGACTACATCGACACCGCGACGCTGCACTACGCGTCCGGGCGGTCCGCGGAAGAGGCCGTGATCCGAGATGCTGCCGGCCTCGCGTGGGTCGTGAACCTGGGATGCCTCGACCTCAACCCGCATCCGGTGCGCGCCGAGGACCTCGAGCATCCGGACGAGCTGCGGATCGATCTCGACCCCATGCCGGGCGTCGACTGGAGCCAGATCGTCGATGTCGCGATGGTCGCCCGTGAAGTGCTCGACGACTGCGCGCTCGTCGGCTGGCCCAAAACGAGCGGCTCACGGGGCCTCCACATCCTCGTGCGGATCGCGCCGCAGTGGGACTTCCGCCAGGTGCGGCTGGCGGCCGAGACCCTCGCACGCGAGGTCGAGAATCGCGCACCCGGCCTTGCGACGGCGCGCTGGTGGAAAGAGGAGCGCGGCGAGAGCGTGTTCGTCGACTTCAACCAGAACGCGAAGGACCGGACCGTCGCATCCGCCTACTCCGTCCGTCCCCTCCGCGACGCGCGCGTGTCGACGCCGCTCGACTGGGACGAGGTGCGGACGCGCCGGCCCGAGGAGTTCACGGTGCACTCGGTGCCCGCGCGGTTCGCGGAGCTGGGCGATCCGCACGTCGGCATCGACGACGCCGTCGGGACGCTCGACGGCCTCCTCGCGCTGGCGAAGGAGCTCGGGCCGGCCGAGAAGCCTCCGCGCGCGGGCGACGGGTCGGGTCGGCGGGTCTCGACGATGCCCCTCATCGAGGTCGCGCGCACGAAGACGAAGCCCGAGGCCCTCGACGCGCTCGAGCGCTGGAAGGGCGACAACGCGGCGCTGGTCGGGATGCTGCATCCCGCCGACATCATGATCGACGGCATGCGCGGCTCGAGCTCGCTCTGGTACCGCGTGCGCGTCAACCTGCAGCACGTCCCCGAGGCCGAGCGCCCCGAGCAGGGCCCGCTCGTGGCCGACTACGACCCCTGGGCCGGGAAGGTCTGGCCGGGGCGGGAGTCCTGAGCGCGGCTCGGTTCCCGGCCACGGTCGTTGAGCGAGCGAAGCGAGACGAAACGCCCGCGCGCGGCACGCGTTTCGTCTCGTCGCTTCGTGGTTCCTGAGTAGGCGGCGAAGCCGCCGTATCGAAGGGCTCCTCGCTCAACGACCGAGGCGGACCACCGGCTCCTCCAGCGCGGCCTGCACGGCAACGCCCAAGGCACGCATCGAGGACGCGGCATCCATCCGCTCCGCCGCCGCAAGGCCCTCGGCCGACAGCCGGGAGCGCAGCGCGCGGTCGCCGATGACCTCGCCGAGCGCGGCCGCCAGGGCCTCGACGTCACCGTCGGGGACCAGCATCCCGCCTCCGAGCGCGAGCGTGTCGCGGGGGCCGTAAGGCATGTCGTAGCTCACGACGGGCACGCCGGCGGCGAGCGCCTCCAGGACGACGAGCGGCTGGCCCTCGTTCGTGCTCGCGAGGACGAAGGCGTCGGCCTCGGACCACGCCTGCGCCGTGTCGGAGGCGTGCCCCTGGAAGGCGACGGCCCCGGCGACGCCGAGCTCGGCGGCGAGCGCCTCGAGCTGGGGCCGCTGGGCTCCGTCGCCGTAGACGTGCAGGTGCGCTTCAGGCCGTTGCCTGCGCAGCACGGCGAGCGCGCGGATCGCATGGTCGACGCGCTTTCGCGGGATGAGCGAGTTGAGCACGAGGATCCGCCCCGGCACGGGGGCGGCCGCGAGGCCGGACGGAAGAGTCGCCGGGTGCGGGACGACGTATGAGCGGATGCCGGCCCCCACCCGTCGCTCGACATCCCGCTGCTGACTCGGCGTGAGCCACAAAACCCCGTCGAACCGGTCGGCGACGGCGAACCAGCGGTCCCACGCGGCATCCATGGGCGAATCCCACGCGAAGGGCGCGACCACGTGGCACGCGTGGGTCGTGTGGAGGATCCGGATGCTGTCATCCAGCGCCGGCGCGCCCTCTGCGACGAGCGCCTCGCCGACCTGGCGGGCCTCGCAGACGAGCACGACAGGCTGCTCCGAGTCCGCCGCGAGGCTGTTGACCCACGCGCGATAGAGCGCCGCGAATCCGGGGAGCCAGCCCATCGGTCCGGTCTCGTCCCAGATCCGCACCGGGGCACCGGCGAGGTGCCACGCAGGATCGCCGCTGATGACGGGAAGTTCGAGCACCGTCCGCCCAGAGCCGTCGACGATCGGACGGTACGGCCACTCGGCCTCGGGGATCGGCGACGGCAGGGCGGCGGCCCGCAGCCAGCCCGCGTCGGCGCGCGCGTCGTCGAAGAGGTTGCGCAGCCGGGTCGGGTCGGCGAGGAGGCCGCGCCGCACCCACTCGGCGCGATCGGCGTCGTGGTCGTCCGTCTCGCCCGGGTCGATCGTCAGAAGGAGAGGGTCGGCACCGGCCTCGGCCATGTCGAGCGCCCGCCGCAGCACCGAGATCGTGAACCCGCCGTCGCGATCGGGGATGAGCCGGCTCGCGAGCACGAGGTAGCGGGCGTCCGGCAGCAGGTCGGTCACCCGTCCATCCTCCCCTACCCGGGCCAGACCAATGGTTGTGTGCGGGCTCAGCACGTTTCGTCTCGCTTCGCTCGCTCAACGACCGATCCCGGGGTCTCGGTCGTTGAGCGAGCGAGCGAGACGAAACGCGCCGAGCCGACGGGAAACCTCGGGGGCGTTCTGCTCAGAGCGGAAGCGCTCGGCGGGGGCAGCATCCCGGATCTATCGTGACCCCATGGCCGAGACCATCCCGCTCCCGACGAAGCGAGCCCCGCGCACCCCTGAGCCGCTGTGGCGCGATGCGCTCGGCGACCTCCTCCGGCGCCTCCGCCACGAGCGCGGCGAGCGCCTCGCCGACACGGCCGACCGCGCCGGCGTCTCACCCCAGTACCTGTCCGAGATCGAGCGCGGGCTCAAGGAGCCGTCGAGCGAGATGATCGCCGCCGTCGCGGGCGCCCTCGAGGTCACGCTCGTCGAGCTGACGGCCGCCGTCGCCGACGACCTCCGCTCGCGCACGGCCGAGCGCTCCGTCGTCGGCTGCCGCGCGGGCTACGTCCTGGCGGCCTGACCCGAAGCGCGGCAGAAGTCAGCAAGATCGGAATCCGCGGGGCGGTGGATCCCCGGAATTCCGCGGGTGCCGCCGGCGACAACGCCGATTCTTGCTGAGTTCTGCACCCCGCGGTCAGACAACCACCACGACCCCGCGCTCCAGCACGCGGTCGGCGAGTCCGTAGGCGACGGCATCCGCCGCGGTGAACACCCGATCGCGGTCGGTGTCGGCGCGCAGCTTCGCGGCATCCTTCCCCGTGTGGCGGGCGAGGATCTGCTCGACGTCTCCCCGCACGCGGACGAGCTCGTCCGCCTGCAGGATGAGGTCGGGGATCGCGCCGCGGCCCTGGCCGGCGGGCTGGTGGAGCACCACACGGGCGTGCGGGAGCACCGCGCGCTTGCCCGCGGCGCCCCCGGCCAGCATCACCGCCCCGACGCCGATCGCCTGCCCGACGACGGTCGTCGCGACGTCGGGTCGCACGTGCTGCATCGTGTCGTACACCGCGAGCATCGCCGCGGGATCGCCGCCCTCGCAGTTGATGTAGAGCTGGATGTCGCGGTCGTGGTTGTCGGCGTCGAGGTGGAGCAGCTGCGCGATGAGCGCGTTCGCGACGCCCGCGTCGATGCCCGTGCCGAGGTACACGACCCGCTCCGCGAGCAGGTGCGAGTAGACGTCCATGATGCGATCGCCGCGCGGATGCTGGGCCACGACGTTGGGAATCGTGTACGAGGTCATGCCGCCACCGCCTCGACGCTCAAGCCGGCGGGGCGCCTGCGACGGGGGACGACCTGCGCGAAGTCGGAGACGATGCCATCGATGAAGCCGTAGTCGAGCGCCTCCGGCGCCGTGTACCAGCGGTCGTGGAGGGAGTCCTCGAAGATCCGGGCCACGGGCTGGCCCGTGTCGTCGGCGATGATCCCGAGGACGGTGTCGCGCATGTGCCGCAGGTCGTCGGCCTGCACTTCGACCTCGACGGCCGAGCCGCCGATGCCTGCGGATCCCTGATGCATCAGGATGCGCGCGTGCGGCAGCGCGCGCCGCTTTCCCCGCGCGCCCGCCGACAGGAGGAATTGGCCGGCGCTGCAGGCGAGGCCCAGCGCGAGCGTCGCGACGTCGTTGGGGACGAGCCGCATGACGTCGCGGATCGCGAGCATCGACGGCACGGATCCGCCGGGCGAGTGGATCCAGAGGGCGATGTCGGATGCCTCGTCCTCCGCCGCGAGCGCCAGGAGCTGCGTCGCGAGGAGGGTGCCGTTGTCGTCGTCGAGCGGACCGTCGAGCACGAGCACGCGCTGGTGGAACAGCTCGCGCCGCGCCTCGGCCCCGAACAGCGGGATCTTGCCTTCTTCAGCCATGTGCCTACTTTGCGTTGACCGAGTCGACTGCGGGTCGGGTTCTGCTGGAGGCGGCTCTGCCGCGAGCGGATCGCGGTCGTGTTGCGATTGGCGGTGGCGGTCGTGTTGCGATCGGCGGTCGTCTTGCGATCGGCGGAGGGTCGGTTCGATTCGTACCCGCCTCGCGCGGCGTCCTCGCGCGCTCCCGCGGGCCCTTGCGCCGCCCGGCAGAGGCTGGGCCCGCGGGCCCTTGCGTCGCCCGGCGGAGACCGGGCCCGCGGGAGCGCGCGGCGTGGTGGCGCGACACAGGCCCCCGAAGAATCATCACCGATCCATGGGAGTCGACGCGACGTCGCCTCGCGCGCGGGAAGGCGATAACCCGATCGGGGATCAGGGAGAAGGAATCACTCCCATTCGATGGTCCCCGGGGGCTTCGACGTCACGTCGAGCACGACCCGGTTGACCTCGCGGACCTCGTTCGTGATGCGGTTGGAGATCTTCGACAGCACGTCGTAGGGCAGGCGCGTCCAGTCCGCGGTCATCGCGTCCTCGGACGACACGGGCCGCAGCACGATCGGGTGCCCGTACGTGCGGCCGTCGCCCTGGACTCCGACCGAGCGGACGTCGGCGAGCAGCACGACGGGGCACTGCCAGATCTCGCCGTCCAATCCGGCCTTCGTCAGCTCTTCGCGGGCGATGGCGTCGGCATCCTGCAGAATCTCGAGGCGGTCAGCGGTGACCTCACCCACGATCCGGATGCCGAGGCCGGGGCCCGGAAAGGGCTGGCGCGAGACGATCACCTCAGGGAGCCCGAGCTCGCGGCCGATCGCGCGGACCTCGTCCTTGAACAGGGTCCGCAGCGGCTCGACGAGCTCGAACTGCAGGTCCTCGGGGAGGCCGCCGACGTTGTGGTGCGACTTGATGTTCGCGGTGCCTGTGCCGCCGCCGGACTCGACGACGTCGGGGTACAGCGTGCCCTGCACGAGGAAGCGGATGGGCTCGCCGTCCGCGGCCGCCTCGGCGATGAGCTCGCGCTCGGCCGCCTCGAACGTGCGGATGAACTCGCGGCCGATGATCTTGCGCTTCTCCTCGGGGTCCGAGACCCCGGCGAGCGCCGTGAGGAACTGCTCGCGGGCGTCGATCGTCACGAGCCGCACGCCGGTGGAGGCGACGTAGTCGTTCTCGACCTGCTCGCGCTCACCCTTGCGGAGGAGGCCGTGGTCGACGAACACGGCGACGAGCTGGTCGCCGACCGCCTTGTGCACGAGCGCCGTCGAGACGGCGGAGTCGACGCCGCCGGAGAGCGCCGACAGCACGCGGCCCGTGCCGACCTGCTCGCGGATGCGCTCGACCTGCTCGGCGATGACGTTCCCGCTGTTCCAGTCGGCCGCCAGGCCCGCCGCCTTGTGCAGGAAGTTCTCGATGACCTCCTGGCCGTGGTCGGAGTGCTTGACCTCGGGATGCCACTGCACGCCGTAGAAGCGGCGCTCGTCGTCGCCGAACGCCGCGACGGGAGTGGCCGGCGTCGAGGCGAGGACCTCGAAGCCCTCCGGTGCGCGCGAGACCTGGTCGCCGTGGCTCATCCAGACGTTCTGCTCGCCGGGCTGGCCGCCCAGCAGCACGCCGCCGTCACCCGTGAGGGCGGCATCCGTCGCGCCGTACTCGCGGAGGCCCGTGTTGGCGACCTCGCCGCCGAGCGACTGGGCCATCACCTGGAAGCCGTAGCAGATGCCCAGCGTCGGGACGCCGAGGTCGAAGACGCCCGCGTCGAGCGCGGGGGCGCCCTCCTCGTACACGGACGACGGTCCGCCCGAGAGGATGATGCCGACGGGGTTCTTCGCCGCGATGTCGGAGGCCGATGCCGTGTGCGGCACGATCTCGCTGTACACGCCCGCCTCGCGCACGCGGCGCGCGATCAACTGCGCGTACTGCGCGCCGAAGTCGACGACGAGGACAGGCCGCTGCGTCGTGTCTGCCGACGGCTGGGAAGAGGTCTCGGTCTGCTCTGTCACCGGCTGCTTTCTGTCAGAGGAGCGGACGCTTGGTCGTGCTCTCGGTCGGGATGTTCTGCGTCAGCGTCGAGTGCGCTGCGAGGTGATGGGTCTGCCCCTCGCCCGCGGCCTCGGCGGCCTCGCGGTCGGCCAGGTAGACCTTGACGTCGCGGGCGACGCGCGCCTCGAGGAAGAACGACAGGAACGGGATGATGCCGCCCGACGCGAGGAGGAGGAAGCGCCAGAACGGCCAGCGCATGAGGCTCCACACGCGGAAGCACGAGAAGAGGTACACGACGTAGAACCAGCCGTGCGCCACGAGGATGCCGAGCGAGAGGTTCAGCCCGTCTCCGGTCGACTCGCCGAACGCGTCGAGCGGCGCGAACCACAGGAACCCGCCCGAACCGCCGAGGAACAGCTCGTACCCGAGGCCGTACTTGACGACCATCTCGGCGCACAGCAGGAGCAGCATCGTGCCCGTGATGATCGAGCAGATCTGGTAGAACCTCAGCGCGCCCCGGATGGCAGGGAAAGAGGCGAGCTTCGGAGCGGCGGGCATGCACTCCAGTCTACCCAGGGCTTCTCGGGCCTCCGCCCGGGGCAGGGGCCGCCGAGATTGCACGAACTGCGGGTGGGCGCGGGAACGGCGGTCGTTCGCGCAATCTCGACCGGTTCTCAGGCCGATCCGGATCCGGATGCTGATGCCGCGGCATCCTGGATGTCCTCGACCTCCTTCTCCCACGCGTCGCGCGCGAGGCGGTACCAGAGGTAGAAGGCGAAGCCGGCGAAGACGGCCCACTCGATCGCGTAGAAGATGTTGAGCCAGTTCACGCCCGAGCCCTCCTCGGGCGGCGGTGAGTGGATGTCGGCGAGGGGCTCCGGCGAGGCCTCGGACGCCACGTAGGGACGGTAGACGTCGAGTCCCTCGATGTCGTGCCACTGGCTGAGGTGCGCGGCGGGCGACATGCGGGTCATCGTCTGGGGGTCGGCGCCGCGCGGCGGCGTCACGGGTCCCTCGTCGGAGATGAGGCGGCCCACGACCGTCACGGAGTCCCCACCGGATGCTGCTTCGAAGGCGTCGACGCCGGCCCGCGCCTCGTCGAGGGTCGGGGCCCAGCCGATCGCGACGGCGACGGATGCCGGAGCCTCCGTGCCGTCGATGCGCAGCTGGCCCGTGACCCAGTACCCCTCCTCGCCGTCGTTGAAGCGCGACGAGACGATGAGGAAGTCGCCGGGGATCCAGTGACCCGTGACCTCGACTCGCTGGCCGACGAGCGGTTCCGGCACGTACTCGCCCGGTCCGACGACGTCGGCGATCGGCCGGATCTCCTCGGTCGCTCCGGGCGGGACGGGGTTGGTGGTGATCGCGCGGCTCAGCTGCCATTGCCCGAGCCACGCGAAGACACCCGCGACGACGAGGCACAGGAGCAGCATCCCGAGCCACCGGGGGCGCAGCATGACCTCGCGCAGCGTGGGCGGGAAGACCTCGGGCTCATCCGGTCGTTGAGCGCGGGGCGAAGCCCCGAGACGAAGCGCCTCGGACCCGGCGTCGGCCGCGGGCTCGGCGCGTTCCGTCTCGCTTCGCTCGCTCAACGACCGGGTGGTGTCGTCCGGATCGCTCATCCGCCGTTGTACGGCGCGACGACGACCTCCACGCGCTGGAACTCCTTGAGGTCGGAGTAGCCCGTCGTCGCCATGGACTTGCGGAGGGCGCCGATGAGGTTCGCCGTGCCGTCGGCGACGGGCGCCGGGCCGTACAGGACCGACTCGAGGTCGACGAGCTGCTCGACCTTCATCCGTCGGCCGCGCGGCAGCTTGGCGTGGTGCGCCTCGGGGCCCCAGTGGAAGCCGCGGCCCGGGGCATCCGTCGCGCGGGCGAGGGCGACGCCGAGCATGACAGCATCCGCCCCCATCGCGAGCGCCTTCACGATGTCGCCGGAGGTGCCCACGCCGCCGTCGGCGATGACGTGCACGTACCGTCCGCCCGACTCGTCGAGGTAGTCGCGGCGCGCGCCGGCGACATCCGCGACGGCCGTCGCCATCGGTGCGTGGAGGCCGAGGGTGGCGCGCGTCGTGGACGCCGCTCCGCCGCCGAAGCCGACGAGCACGCCGGCGGCTCCCGTGCGCATGAGGTGCAGTGCCGCCGTGTAGGTCGCGGCGCCGCCCACGATGACCGGGACGTCGAGGTCGTAGATGAACTTCTTGAGGTTGAGCGGCTCGGCCACGGACGACACGTGCTCGGCCGAGACGGTCGTGCCGCGGATGACGAAGAGGTCGACGCCGGCGGCGACGACGGTCTCGTACAGCTCGGCCGTGCGCTGCGGCGTGAGGGCGCCGGCGACCGTGACGCCCGCGGCGCGGATCTCGGCGAGGCGGTCGCGGACGAGCTCGGCCTTGATGGGCTCGGAGTAGAGCTCCTGCATGCGGGCCGTCGCCTCGGAGTCGGGCAGCGACGCGATCTCGGCGAGGAGGCGCTCGGGGTCGTCGTAGCGCGTCCACAGGCCCTCGAGGTCGAGGACGCCGAGGCCGCCGAGCTGGCCCAGCATGATGGCCGTGCGCGGGCTCATGACGGAGTCCATGGGCGCCCCGATCACCGGGATCGCGAACTGGAACGCGTCGATCGACCACGCGGTCGAGACGTCCTCGGGGTTGCGCGTGCGCCGCGAGGGCACCACCGCGATGTCGTCGAACGCGAAGGCCCGGCGGGCGCGCTTGGCGCGGCCGAGCTCGATGTCCATGCTCACGCACCCAGCCTAGTCCGCGGGCCCGGACGACCCCTTCGGGCCTCGGCGCCGGTCCGAGGCGTTTCGTCTCGTCGCTCCGCTCCTCGCTCAACGACCGAGGACAGCCGGTCGTTGAGCGAGCGAAGCGAGACGAAACGCCGCGCGCAGGGCGAGGGACGGATGCTGTCGCTCACCGCGCGCGGGCCACCCGGCGCTCGTCCCACACGGGCTGGTCGGCCTCGCGGACCCGGCCGTCCTCGCCGAACACGAGGAACCGGTCGAAGGACTTCGCGAACCACCGGTCGTGCGTCACGGCCAGCACCGTCCCCTCGAACCGGTCGAGCGCGTCCTCGAGCGCCTCGGCGGAGACGAGGTCGAGGTTGTCGGTCGGCTCGTCGAGGAGCAGGAGCGTCGCGCCCGAGAGCTCGAGCAGCAGGATCTGGAAGCGCGCCTGCTGGCCGCCGGACAGCGTGTCGAACGCCTGCTCGGCCTGGCGCACGAGCCCGTAGCGATCCAGCGCGGAGCTGGCGGCATCCCTCGGCATACCCGATCGCACGTCGTCCCCGCGGTGCAGGATGTCCAGGAGCGTCCGGCCGATGAACTCGGGGTGGCGGTGGGTCTGGGCGAACCACCCCGGGCAGACGCGCGCGCCCAGGATCGCCCGGCCCGTGTGCGGGACGGGGTCGAGGGCCGAGCCGACCGGCGTGACGTGGCCGAGGCGGGAGTCGGGGTCGGTGCCGCCGCGGGCGAGCAGCCGCAGGAAGTGCGACTTGCCCGACCCGTTGGAGCCGAGCACCGCGACGCGGTCGCCGAACCACACCTCGAGGTCGAAGGGCTGCATGAGCCCCGTCAGCTCGAGCCGCTCCGCCACGACGGCCCGCTTGCCCGTGCGGGCTCCGCGCAGGCGCAGCGCGAGGTCCTGCTCGGGCGGGCGCTCCTCGGGCGGGCCGGCCTCTTCGAAGCGCCGAAGCCGCGTCTGCGCCGCGCGATACCGCGAGGCGAAGCCGTCGTTGGCGGCGGCCTTGACCTTCATGTCGGCGACGAGGGCCTTGAGCTTGGCGTGCTGCTCGTCCCAGCGCCGGCGCAGCTCGTCGAGGCGCAGCATCCGGTCCTCGCGCGCCTGGTGGTAGGACGCGAAACCGCCGCCGTGGACCCAGGCGGAGCTCCCGGCGGGGCTCGCCTCGAGCGTCACGATCCGGTCGGCACCGCGCGCGAGGAGCTCACGGTCGTGCGACACGAGCAGGACCGTCTTGGGCGTCTCGCGCAGCCGCTCCTCGAGCCAGCGCTTGCCGGGGACGTCGAGGTAGTTGTCGGGCTCGTCGAGCAGCAGCACCTCATCCGGGCCGCGCAGCAGGGCCTCGAGCGCGAGCCGCTTCTGCTCGCCGCCCGAGAGCGTCGACAGGTCGCGGAACCGCGCCCGCGAATACGGGATGCCGAGCGCCGCGATCGTGCACGTGTCCCAGACGGTCTCGTGCTCGTAGCCGCCGGCCTCGGCGTACTCGGCGAGCGCCGTCGCGTACCGCATCTGGGTGTCGAGGTCGTCGTGCTCGATCATGGCGTTCTCGGCCGCCTCGAGCTCGCGGGCCGCCCGGGCCACGCGCGCGGGCGCGACCGCCACGAGGAGGTCGGCGACGGTCTGGTCGGCGCCGCCGTGGCCGATGAACTGGTCCATGACGCCGAGCCCGCCGCCGATCGAGATCGAGCCGGAGTCGGGGGCGACCTCGCCGCGGATCATCCGCAGGAGCGTCGTCTTGCCCGCGCCGTTCGCGCCGATGAGGGCCGTCGCCGAGCCCTCGCCGACTCGGAACGAGACGTCGTCGAGCAGCTGTCGCCCGTCGGGCAGCGCGAACGAGACGCCGTTGACGTCGATGTGACCCACCGTGTTACTCCATCCGCTCCTGCGAGCGCGGAGCCGACCAGCCTAACCGATGCGCAGAACAGAGGATATGGGCAGAAAGGAGGATCCGATCGGCGCGCGGCATCCTCTGTTTCGCGCATCTCCTCGTTTTCGAACGGGCGACCGCGGGTCAGGCCGCGGGAGCGGCGTACCTTCCGGACTTGATCGCGCGGGCGCGGGCCTTCTCGGCCTCGACCTCACGGTTCTTCGGCGGCACGCTCGCGACGAGGTCCTCGAGGAGGTGCTGCGTGATGTGCGCGATCTCGTGCACGGCGTGGTCGAAGGCCTCCTGGTTGGCCTTCGACGGCTTCGTCGTGCCCGCGATCTTGCGGACGTACTGGAGCGCGGCGGCGTGCACCTCTTCGCTGCTGGCAGCCGGCTCGAAGTTGTGGAGAGTGTGGATGCTGCGGCACATAGCCCCGACGATACGCCGGGCGCCCAGCATCCGTCTCCCTGCCCGCCCGCCGCGAGACTTCACGAACGGGGCGCGACACGCCGTGGCGGACCCCCATTCGTGAAGTCTCGCGGGCGGCGGGTGGGGTCAGGTCACCAGGGCTCGTCGCTGCGGGGCGCGATGTCGAGGATGTGCGGAAGCTCGTTGGGGAAGCACGAGCGGAAGAGCTCGGTGATCCGCGGATCCGAGCCGTAGTCGTCGACGAGCCGCATGCCGATCATGACGTTGATGAGCATGCCCTCCGCGAGGAACGCGCGCGCCTCGTCGGCCTCGAACCCTGCCTCGTCGCGGAAGAACTGCCAAGCTGCAGCCCGACCTCCACGTCGACGCCGCGCGCCCCGCGGTCCTCACGGGCGCGGTCGTCCTCTTCGCCGCGGCCGTCGCGGCTCTGTGGCTTCCCGCGGGCCGCGCCGTGCGCGCGACGCCGGAGGGTCCGGATGCTGCTCCCGCGGCATCCCGTTCCCCCGAACTCACCCGGGTGTGAGCTGCCCCCCCGCGAGACTTCACGAATGTACGATTTCACGCCGTTTCGCGTGACATCTGTGAAGTCTCGCGGTCGGGCGGGGCCCGGCCTGGCAGACGAGAAGGGCGGGAGCGCGATGCGCTCCCGCCCTTCCGAACGTCTGGATCAGCGCTTGTAGTTGGGCGCCTCGACGACGATCTGAACGTCGTGCGGGTGAGACTCCTTGAGGCCGGCGGCCGTGATGCGGACGAAGCGGCCCTTGGCCTTGAGCTCCTCGATCGTGCGCGCGCCGACGTAGAACATCGACTGCCGGAGCCCGCCGACGAGCTGGTACGCGACGGCCGAGACGGGGCCGCGGTAGGCCACCTGACCCTCGATGCCCTCGGGGATGAGCTTGTCGTCGCTGGGGACGTCGGCCTGGAAGTAGCGGTCCTTCGAGTAGGACGTCTTCTTGCCGCGCGTCTGCATCGCGCCGAGCGAGCCCATGCCGCGGTACTGCTTGAACTGCTTGCCGCCGACGAAGACGACCTCGCCCGGGCTCTCGTCCGTGCCGGCGAAGAGCGAGCCGATCATGACGGTGTCGGCACCGGCGACGAGCGCCTTCGCGATGTCGCCGGAGTACTGCAGGCCGCCGTCGGCGATGACCGGGACGCCCGCCTCGCGCGCCGCGAGGAACGCTTCGTAGATCGCGGTGACCTGGGGAACGCCCACGCCGGCGACGACGCGGGTCGTGCAGATCGAGCCCGGCCCGACGCCGACCTTGACAGCATCCACTCCCGCATCGATGAGCGCCTGGGCGCCCTCGCGCGTCGCGACGTTGCCGCCGATGACGTCGATGTGCGCGAATGTGGGGTCGGCCTTGAGGCGGCGGACGATGTCGATGACGCCGGCCGACTGGCCGTTCGCCGTGTCGACCACGATGACGTCGACGCCCGCGTCGCGGAGGGCCTCGGCGCGCTGCCACGCGTCGCCGAAGAAGCCGATCGCGCCGCCGACGCGGAGCCGGCCCTGCTCGTCCTTCGTCGCGAGCGGGTACTTCTCGCTCTTGTCGAAGTCCTTGATCGTGATGAGGCCGGCGAGCTTTCCGTCTTCGTCGATGAGGGGGAGCTTCTCGACGCGGTGCTGCGCGAACAGCGAGATGACCTCACCGGCGCTGATGCCGACGCGGCCCGTGACGAGGCCCTTCGTGGTCATGACGTCGCGGACCTTCGTCGTCTGGCGCTCGAACCCCGAGACGAAGCGCATGTCGCGGTTGGTGACGATGCCGACGAGGCGGCCGTCGTCGTCGACGACGGGCAGGCCCGAGATGCGGTACTTCGCGCACAACCCGTCGACCTCTTCGATCGTCGTGTCGGGCGTCGTCGTGATGGGGTCCGTGATCATTCCGGACTCGCTGCGCTTGACGCGGTCCACCATCGCCGCCTGCTCCTCGATGGAGAGGTTGCGATGGATGATGCCCAGGCCCCCCTCGCGCGCGACGGCGATCGCCATGCGCGCCTCGGTCACCGTGTCCATGGCGCTCGAGATGAGCGGCGTCGCGACCGTGATGCGTCGCGTCACGCGGGACGAGGTGTCGGCTTCGCTCGGGATGACGTCCGTGTGGCCGGGCAGCAGCAGGACGTCGTCGTACGTGAGTCCGACGAAGCCGAAGGGGTCGTTTTGCTCCATGGGTTCTCCTGCGCGCGCGGCGCGTTGCTCGGGGTGGGACGACGACGGCCGGTGCGCGGAACGCGCCGTACAGAATTCTAAGCGAGCGGAACCTGGAAACATTCCCGGGGCCGGCCCAGGGGTGGAGATTCCACAACGACTCAGACCGGTGTCCCCCGAAATACGGACGACACATTACGCTCGTACCGTCGTTCATCACGGCCGATGCGACCCGAACCTCGGTGCGTCGTGCCTGTCAGGAGGTTCTGTGGGTTCTACGACTACCGCCGCGCGGCGCGCCGCGCCGTGGCTCGCCGCTCTGCTCGGCGTGCTCCTCGCCGCAGCGATGGTCTTCATGGGTGGCGCGGCCGCCCAAGCCGCCCCGGGCGACGACCAGGAGCCGACCGACTTCTACTTCGGCGGCGTCATCACCTTCGAGGACGAGCCTCTCGAGGGCGTGGGCGTCGCCATCGAGGGCAACGGCTTCAACGCCGAGACCGAGACGGACGCCGACGGGAGGTGGCGCCTCTACGTCCCTGAGAAGGGCGAGTACACCCTGACGGTCGACGAGTCCACGCTGCCAGACGGCGTCATCGTGGAAGGCGACTCCGCCTCGCAGGACGTCGAGTTCGGGCTCACCAACACGAAGATCGTCAACCTGTTCCTCGGTGAAGGCGTGCGAGAGACCGTCCCCCTGTGGGCGCAGCTGCTCGACCGGCTCATGAACGGCCTCAACTTCGGCCTGCTCCTGGCCCTCGCGTCGGTCGGCGTCTCGCTCATCTTCGGCACGACGGGCCTGAGCAACTTCGCACACGGCGAGATGCTGACCTTCGGCGCCATCGTGGCGCTCGTGTTCGGATCGTGGCTCGCCTGGCCCATGTGGATCGTGCTCCCGGTCGTCATCCTCCTCGGCGGCGCCCTGGGCTGGTCGCTCGACGCCGGTCTGTGGAAACCCTTGCGACGAAGAGGCCTGGGCCTGGTCCAGCTCATGATCGTGAGCATCGGCCTCTCGCTCGCCATCCGTTACGTGTACCTCTACTTCATCGGCGGCGGCACCTACCAGCTGCCCGGCGCCGGCGCCCCGCGCGACGTCCGCATCGGCCCGATCGCGCTCTCCTGGATCGACGTCGCGTCGATGGCGACGAGCGTCGTCCTGCTCGTCGCGGTCGCGTACTGGCTGCTGCGGACGCGGGTCGGCAAGGCGACGCGCGCCATCAGCGACAACCCGGGCCTGGCCGCGGCATCCGGAATCAACGTCGACCGGGTCATCCGGATCGTATGGATCCTGGCCGCGGCGCTCGCGGCGATCGCCGGCGTCCTGTGGGCGTACTTCCGCCCCGGCGTCAAGTGGGACATGGGCGGCCAGGTGCTGCTCCTGATCTTCGCCGCGGTCACGCTCGGCGGCCTCGGGACGGCGTTCGGCGCCCTCATCGGCTCGCTCATCGTGGGCATCCTCGTCGAAGTGTCGACACTGTGGATTCCACCCGACATGAAGTACGTCGGCGCGCTCGCCGTTCTGATCATCATTCTGCTGGTGCGACCGCAGGGCATCCTGGGTCGCAAGGAGAGGCTGGGCTAGCGCCATGGATTGGGGACAGATTCTCAACAACACGGCCTACTGGATCATCAGTCCGGAGACCATCGCCTATGCGCTGGCGGCCACAGGACTCGCGGTGCACTTCGGCTATGCGGGCCTGCTCAACTTCGGCATGGCGGGGTTCATGGCGCTCGGCGCCTACGGCTACGCCATCTCGATCCTCAGCTTCGGATGGCCCTGGTGGGTCGGCATCATCGTGGGCTGCATCGCGGCGGGCATCTTCGCGATCATCCTCGGCATCCCGACGCTGCGATTGCGAGCGGACTACCTCGCCATCGTGACGATCGCCGCGGCCGAGATCGTCCGACTGCTGCTGACGACGCTGCTCTTCGACGAGTGGACCAACTCAGCCGACGGCCTGGGCAACTACCACGCGGGCTTCCGCGGGGCGAACCCGTTCCCGGAGGGCACGTACGGGTTCGGCCCGTGGACCTGGACCGAGAACCAGCTCTGGGTGCGCGTCTTCGGGATCATCCTCCTCGCGATCGCGGTCTACCTCGTGTGGGCGCTCATGCGCAGCCCGTGGGGCCGCGTCCTGAAGGGCATCCGCGAGGACGAGGATGCCGTCCGCTCGCTCGGCAAGAACGTCTTCTCGTACAAGATGCAGGCGCTCATCATCGGCGGCGTCTTCGGCGCCCTCGGCGGTGTCGTCTTCGCCCTGCCGTCGGCCGTCATCCCGGCGACCTACACGACGTCGCTCACGTTCTTCCTGTGGACGATCCTGCTCCTCGGCGGCGCAGCCACCGTGTTCGGGCCGGCCCTGGGCGCCGTCATCTTCTGGGTCATCATGGGCTTCCTCGACAACGTGCTGCCGGCGCTCGCGCAGGCGGGGATCCTGGGCATGTCCACGCAGCAGGCTGGAACGCTCCGGTTCATCCTCGTCGGCGTCGCGCTCATGCTGATCGTCATCTTCCGCCCGCAGGGCATCCTCGGAAACAAGAGGGAGCTGACCTTTGTCAAGTAACAGCACGCCTCAGGAACCGGTCGCACCGGGCACCCCGGCGACCACGGGCGCGGTTCCCACCGCGACCGGCAGCATCCGCCGCCCCAAGACGACGGGACTCGCGAAGGGGGATGCCGTACCCGGCGTCGCCAAGAACGACCCCATCGTCGTCATCGACAACGTGACCCGCCGCTTCGGCGGCCTCACGGCGGTCGACGTCGAGCACCTCGAGATCCCCCGCAACGCGATCACGGCGCTCATCGGCCCCAACGGGGCGGGCAAGACGACCCTCTTCAACCTGCTGTGCGGCTTCGACAAGCCGAACTCGGGCAGCTGGTCGTTCGACGGCACGCAGCTGGCCGGCATCCCGTCCTTCAAGGTCGCCCGCATGGGCCAGGTCCGCACGTTCCAACTCACGAAGGCGCTGTCGCTGCTGACGGTCCTCGAGAACATGAAGCTGGGCTCGGGCAACCAGAAGGGCGAGAGCCTGTGGGCGAGCATCATCCCCGCCATCTGGCGCAAGCAGGATGACGAGATCGAGGACAAGGCGATGGTGCTGCTCCAGCGGTTCAAGCTGGACGCGAAGGCCGACGACTACGCCGCGTCGCTCTCGGGCGGCCAGCGCAAGCTCCTCGAGATGGCGCGCGCCCTCATGAACGATCCGACGCTCGTCATGCTCGACGAGCCGATGGCAGGCGTGAACCCCGCGCTCACGGAGTCGCTCCTCGACCACATCCTCGACCTCAAGGACCTCGGGATGACCGTGCTCTTCGTCGAGCACGACATGCACATGGTCCGCCACATCGCCGACTGGGTCGTCGTCATGGCCGAGGGACGCGTCGTCGCGGAGGGACCGCCCGACACCGTCATGCAGGACCAGGCCGTCATCGACGCCTACCTCGGAAGCCACCAGGACGTCGACCTCGGCGTCGTGACCGGCCGGATCGCCGGCGAGCTCGACACGTCCGCCCTCGAGCTGCTCGAGGAGATCAAGGACGAAGAGGCCGCGTCGATCGCTGAGGCCGAGGAGGAGAACAAGTGACCAGTCCTTCGACCGCACCCGCGTCCGGCACGGCCGTCGCCAGCAGCGACGTGGTCGTCCAGGTCACCGACCTGTACGCCGGCTACCTGCCCGGCATCAACATCATCAACGGCGCCAATCTCGTCGCCCGCAAGGGCGAGCTGATCGGCATCATCGGGCCGAACGGCGCGGGCAAGTCGACGCTGCTCAAGGCCATCTTCGGCATGGTCAAGGTGCGCGACGGCGAGATCACGGTCGACGGCGAGAGCGTCGTCGGGCTCAAGTCCGACCGGCTCGTCGCACGCGGCGTCGGATTCGTGCCGCAGACCAACAACGTGTTCCCCTCGCTCACCATCGAGGAGAACCTGCAGATGGGGCTGTACCAGGCGCCGAAGAACTACGCCGAGCGCCTGGAGTTCGTCACCGGGATCTTCGCCGAGCTCGGCAAGCGCCTCAAGCAGCGCGCCGGCTCGCTCTCCGGCGGCGAGCGCCAGATGGTCGCGATGTCGCGCGCGCTCATGATGAACCCGTCCGTGCTCCTCCTGGACGAGCCGTCGGCGGGCCTCTCCCCCGTCCGTCAGGACGACGCCTTCATCCGCGTCTCCGACATCAACAAGGCGGGCGTCACCACGATCATGGTCGAGCAGAACGCACGCCGCTGCCTGCAGATCTGCGACCGCGGCTACGTCCTGGACCAGGGCCGCGACGCATACGAGGGCACGGGGCGCGAGCTCCTCAACGACCCCAAGGTCATCGGCCTCTACCTCGGAACACTGGGGGCCGACGGGCACTGACCCGACACAGGCTCTGAGAAGGGGAGAGCGGATGCTGTCAGCATCCGCTCTCCTCTTCTCTCGAGTGCCGCCTTCTCGCGAGCGCGGCGACCTGCCTGGCCGGCGCCGGGCAAGCGGAAGGGCCGCGGATCGCTCCGCGGCCCTTCCTGTGCGAGTCGACTCAGATGTCGATGCGCGTGTTGTTGTTGTCGGCGCCGTACTGGAAGATGCCGATCGTCGCCTCTGTCGGGTCGCCGTTGTCAGCGAACGTGATCGGGCCCGAGAACCCGTCGTAGTCCGCGACGCCGCCGCCCAGGATGATGTCGGCGCACTCCTTGTAGCTGGTGCACTTCTCACCGTCGCCCGAGCCGCCCGAGACCTCCTGCAGCTTGCCGGCCACGTCGGTCGCCTCGGTCGAGTTCGCCGCGAGCGATGCGAGCGCGAGGAGCACGACGGCGTCGTACGACTCGTTCGCGTACGAGAAGTCGGTCAGCTCGGTGTTGCCCTCGCCGGTCCACCAGTCGTTCAGGCGACCCTGGAACTCGGTGTCGGGAGCGGGGCCGGCAGGAGTCGTGCCCTTGGCACCCTCCATGCTGAGGCCGGCGGGCCACTTGTCGTCGGTGCCGAAGTTCTTCAGGTTGCCGTCGACGAGGTACAGGTCCTCGGCGGGGTAGCCGGCCTGAAGCAGCGCGGGACCGATCGTGAAGATCTCGTCGAACGTCACGAGGAGGATCGCGTCGGGGTTCGAGGCGAGCAGCGCGCTGATCTGCGCGTCGAAGCTCGTGTCACCCGTGTTGTACGACTGCTCCTCGACGATCGTGCCGCCCGAGCCCTCGAAGACCTCCTTGAAGACGCCCGAGAGGCCCGTGCCGTAGGAGTCGTTCTGGTAGAGGATCGCGACGTTCTTGTGCCCGTCCTCTGCGACCAGGTTGCCGAGCACCTCGCCCTGGAGCGTGTCGGCGGGAGCCGTGCGCCAGTAGAGGCCGTTGTCGTCCCAGTCGATGAAGTCGACCGAGGTGTTCGCCGGCGAGAACGTGATGATGCCCGAGGCGACGGCGTCGTCGAGGAAGAGCTTCGTCACGGCCGACGAGGCGGCGCCGATGGCGGCGGTCACACCCTCGGAGATGAGCTTCTGGATGGTCGTGGCGTACGCCTTGTTGTCGGTGTCGCCCGAGTCACCCCAGACGACGTCGTCCATCGTCAGGCCGGTCTCTTCGGCGACGGCGTTGATGTCCTCGGCGGCGAGGCCGACGCCTGCTTCCTCGGGCGGGCCGAGGAACGAGAGCGATCCGGTCTGCGGAAGGATCGTGCCGATCTTGAGGGTGAGGTCGCGCTCCTCGGTGGCGGGCGCGCTGGTCTCGCTGCTGCCCGATCCGCCGCCGGCGCAGCCGGCGAGGACGAGGGCACTGGCGCCAGCGAGCGCGATCGCGCCCAGGACTGAGGCCTTACGCGAGCGGGTGAAGACGCTCATGTTGCTCCTTGCTGTGAATGAACGCGGGCACGGCTCGGGGTCCGGCCCAGTGGATCAAACCTAATCGCGGGCGGGTCTCTTGTGTATTGCCTTTCGTTAACGATGTGTAACGGCGGGATCGCTCCCGCGGACGGCCTCGGAATACCCCCGACGGGTATATGGTTGGAGTCGGTACCCCTTGGGGGTATCCTTCCGACGAAAGCCGAGTGAGATGACGATCAACGAGTTCCAGGTGACGGGTATGAGCTGCGGCCACTGCGAGGCGAGTGTGCGGCGAGAGGTGGCGCAGCTGCCAGGCGTCGAGGCCGTCGACGTCAGCGCCGCGAGCGGCCGCCTCGTCGTGACGACGAGCGCCGGCATCGCAGACGACGACGTCATCGCCGCCGTCGACGAGGCGGGCTACGAGGCGATGCGGGTCTCATGAGCGCTCACGCTCCCCACGCCGCCGCGAGCGCTCCGCAGCGCGTCGACCTCGAGATCACGGGCATGACGTGCGCGTCGTGCGCCGCGCGCATCGAGAAGAAGCTCAATCGGCTCGACGGGGTCGAGGCATCCGTCAACTTCGCGACCGAGAAGGCGCACGTGAGCGCGCCTGCAGGCATGGACCCGCAGCTGCTGGTCGCCGAGGTCGAGAAGACGGGCTACGGCGCCGCGCTCCCCCAGCCCGTCGAGCACTCGCACCATGCCGAGCCCGAGCTCGCCTCCCTGCGCCGCCGGCTGATCGCGGCGATCGCGCTGTCGGTGCCGGTGATCCTTCTCGCGATGATCCCTGCCCTGCAGTTCCCGGGCTGGCAGTGGGTCTCGCTGGCTCTCGCGACGCCCGTCGTCACGTGGGCGGCGTGGCCGTTCCACCAGGCGACGCTCGTCAATCTCCGCCACGGCGCCGTCACGATGGACACGCTCATCTCGGTCGGCGTGACGGCCGCCTACGTCTGGTCGCTGTACGCCCTGTTCTTCGGGGATGCCGGGATGATCGGCATGACCCACGGCTTCACGTGGACGATCTCGCCGAGCGACGCGGCGGGCAACCTCTATCTCGAGGTCGCCTCGGGCGTCACGATGTTCGTGCTCGCAGGCCGGTACTTCGAGGTGCGGTCCAAGCGCGAGGCCGGAGCCGCCCTGCGGGCGCTCATGGACGTCGGAGCCAAGGAGGTCGCGGTCCTGCGCCACGACCTCGTGTCGGGGTCGCGCATCGAGGTGCGCATGCCCATCGAGGACCTGCGCGTGGGTGACGAGTTCGTCGTGCGCCCCGGCGAGAAGATCGCGACCGACGGAGTCGTCGTCTCAGGCACTTCAGCCGTGGATGCCTCGACCGTGACAGGCGAGTCCATGCCGGTCGAGGTCGCCGTGGGCGACGCCGTCGTCGGCGCGACCGTCAACGTGGGCGGTCGCCTCATCGTGCGGGCGAGGCGCGTCGGCACGGACACGCAGCTCGCGCAGATGGCCCGGCTCGTCGAGGAGGCGCAGTCCGGCAAGGCCGCGGCCCAGCGGCTCGCCGACCGGATCTCGGCCGTCTTCGTGCCGATCGTCATCGGCATCGCGCTCGCGACGCTCGTCGTGTGGCTCCTGCTGGGCTTCGACCCCGCCGCCGCGTTCGGCGCCGCGGTCGCCGTGCTCATCATCGCCTGCCCGTGCGCCCTGGGTCTTGCCACCCCCATCGCGCTGCTCGTCGGAACGGGCCGCGGCGCGCAGCTCGGCATCCTGATCCGCGGTCCCGAGGTGCTCGAGTCGACGCGGAAGGTCGCCACGATCGTCCTGGACAAGACGGGCACCGTGACCACGGGACGGATGTCGCTCACAGGCGCCGTGCCGGCGCCCGGCACCGACCGTGCCGAGCTGCTGCGGCTCGCCGGTGCGCTGGAGCACCCGTCGGAGCACCCGGTCGCCCAGGCGGTCGCGCGCGGGGCCGCCGCGGAGGTCGGTGTGCTCCCGGAGGTCGAGGGGTTCCGGAGCACCCCCGGCGCGGGCGTCCAGGGCATCGTGGAGGGCCGCGCTGTGGTCGCGGGACGCGCGTCGCAGCTGGCTCAGTGGGGCCTCACCGTGGAGGGCGAGCTCGCCGACAGAGTCGCTGACTTCGAGGCCGAGGGCATGACGGTCGTCGTCGTGGGATGGGACGGCGCCGTGCGCGGCATCCTGACCGTCGCAGACAGCGTCAAGCCGACGAGCGCGGAAGCCGTCGCACAGCTGCGCGGACTGGGGCTCGAGCCCATCCTGCTGACCGGCGACAACGAGACGGTCGCGCGCCGCATCGCCGCCGAGGTCGGCATCGACCGCGTGATCGCCGAGGTTCTCCCGGCCGAGAAGCTCAGCGTCGTCTCCGGCCTCCAGGCCGAGGGCCGGGTCGTCGCGATGGTCGGCGACGGCGTGAACGATGCCGCCGCTCTCGCGCAGGCCGACCTGGGACTCGCGATGGGCACGGGTACGGATGCTGCGATCGAGGCATCCGATCTGACCCTCGTGCGCGGCGACCTGCGCAGCGCGGCCGACGCGATCCGCCTCTCGCGCGCCACTCTCGGCACGATCAGGGTCAATCTCTTCTGGGCGTTCGCCTACAACGTCGCGGCGATCCCGCTCGCGGCGCTCGGACTGCTCAACCCCATGATCGCGGGCGCCGCGATGGCGTTCTCGAGCGCGTTCGTCGTCGGCAACAGCCTGCGCCTGCGGCGCTTCCGCAGCCATGCTTCGGAGGCTGCAGCGGCCGCGCGGGCGCCCGAAGCCGACCACCACCAGCACCACCTCGTGAAGGAGACGCGATGACCCTCGCATCCACGCCGAGCGCGGCATCCGGATCGCACGCGCACGCGCACCACGGCTACATCACCGACAAGGACAAGTACCTCAACCGCCTCAAGCGGATCGAGGGTCAGGCCCGCGGCATCCACAAGATGGTCGAGGACGAGAAGTACTGCATCGACATCCTGACGCAGATCAGCGCGCTGACCTCGGCCCTCGAGGCCGTCGCGCTGGGGCTGCTCGACGACCACCTCCGGCACTGCGTCGTGGATGCCGCGAAGCTCGGCGGAGCCGACGCGGAGGCCAAGATCACCGAGGCGAGCCAGGCGATCGCGCGCCTCGTGCGCTGACTCCGGCGTCCCGTACCCCGGCTGGCTGGTGCCGAAGTGACCTCGGAAGCGCTTCCGGCGCGCTCCGAAGCCCGACCGGCCGGAGTTCGGGACGCGCGGGTCGCGGTCAGACGAGTTCGGGCACGCCCGGCTCCGGCGTCCCGTACCCCGGCTGGCTGGTGCCGAAGTGACCTCGGAAGCGCTTCCGGCGCGCTCCGAAGCCCGACCGGCCGGAGTCGGGGACGCGCGGGTCGCGGTCAGACGAGTTCGGGCACGCCCGGCTCCGGCGTCCCGTACCCCGGCTGGCTGGTGCCAAAGTGACCTCAGAAGCGCTTCCGGCGCCCTCCGAAGCCCGACCAGCCGGAGTTAGGGACGCAGTGGCCGGGTCAGGTGAGGTCGGCGACGTCCGAGGCGGCGTCGTCGCGCTGGCCGAGCCGCGCGCGGCGCGCGGCGACGAGCGAGTCGATCGTGAGCAGCGTCAGCGCGACCCACACGAGTCCGAAGCCGATCCAGCGCTCGACCGACATGGGCTCGTCGAGCACCCACACGCCGATGATGAACTGCAGGATCGGCGCGACGAACTGCAGGATGCCCATGAGCGTCAGGGGCGCGCGGCGGGCACCGGCGGCGAAGAACAGCAGCGGCGTGGCGGTGGCGACGCCTGCCACGAGCAGCAGCGCGGTGTGCAGGGTGGAGCCCTGGCCCATCGTGAGACCCGTCGTGAGTCCCACGACGACGAGCTGGAGGATCGCGACGGGCGTGAGCCACAGCGACTCGAGCGTCAGGCCGCTCACGGCGTCGACGGAAGGCCCGATCTGCTTCTTCACGAGGCCGTAGAAGCCGAACGTGAAGGCGAGCGTGAGCGCGATCCACGGGAACGCGCCGTACCCGAACACGATGACCGCGACGGCCGCCGCGGCGATGCCGATCGCGATCCACTGCACGACCCGCAGCCGCTCCCGCAGCACGATGACCCCGAGAAGCACCGTCACGATCGGGTTGATGAAGTAGCCGAGGCTCGTCTCGACGACGTGCCCCGTCAGCGTGCCGATGAGGTAGACCTGCCAGTTGACGTAGATGAGCGCGCCCGCGGCCATCGTCCAGCCCACGAGCCGCCGGTTGCGCAGGATTGCGACGAGCTTGGGCCACGTGCGCGTGACCGTCAGGAGGATCGCGCAGAAGGCGAGCGAGAGGATGATGCGCCACGCGACGACCTCGAACGGTCCCGTCGGCGCGAGCGCGAGGAAGTAGAGCGGCAGGAAGCCCCACAGCAGGTACGCGATGAAGGCGTAGACACCGCCGAGTGCGTGCTGCCTGGACAGGTCGGCTCCGGATGCCGCGTCCCCGCGTCCTCCGCCCGCGCGGCCCGTCGTCGCGGCCGGCGGGGAGGAAGGTTCGGGGCTCACTCACCCAGCGTAGGACGCCTCGCACGGCCCGAGGCCGGGGTGCGGCATCCGCTCTGCCGACCTCCGACCGATTACTGCCAGGGCATGAAGAAGGGGCCCGGATGCCGAAGCATCCGGGCCCCCTCAGGAAGCTGTCGTCAGCGGACGACGACCGCGAGCACGTCGCGAGCCGACAGGACGAGGAACTCGTCACCGCCGAACTTGACCTCGGTGCCGCCGTACTTGCTGTAGATCACGCGGTCGCCGACGGCGACGTCGAGCGGGATGCGGTTGCCGTTGTCGTCGATGCGGCCCGGGCCCACAGCCACGACCTCGCCCTCCTGGGGCTTCTCCTTGGCGGTGTCGGGGATGACCAGACCGCTGGAGGTGGTCTGCTCGGCCTCGACCTGCTTGATGACGATGCGGTCCTCGAGCGGCTTGATGGAAACCGACACGGGTCTACCTCTGCTTTCCTTGAGAAACAAGACTCGTTAGCACTCACATAGGGCGAGTGCTGATCCAGTCTAGGCATTCGGCTGGCACTCTTGCAACGTGAGTGCCAAGTGTCGTCACACAACGCCACGCGCGCCCGTACGCTTGCCGGATGGATCTCGCAGAGCTCACCGCGCTGCTGACCCCCGAGGGTCTGCGACTGCTCGACACGCTCCCCGCGATCGACTCCACCGATGACGTCGCGCGCACCGTTTCGCGGCTGCGTGCGGCCGGGCACTCTCCCGGGCTGGTGTCGGCTGTCGTGGGTCAGGCGCGGCTGAGGACGCGCGCGCACGCCAAGTTCGGCGAGTTCGCGGAACGGATGCTGTTCACCCGCGCAGGTCTCGAACAGGCCACCCGCCTCGGGATCTCCGCGAGGCACGCGGCCCGGTTCCGCGCCGCCGGAGCGACCTCGGTCGCCGACCTCGGCTGCGGCATCGGCGGAGACGCGCTCGGGCTCGCGGCGCTCGGGCTGAAGGTCGTGGCCGTGGACGCCGACGAGGTCACGGCGGCGATCGCGGCCTACAACCTCGCCCCGTTCGGGGACGACGTCTCCGTGCGGCACGCGCGCGCGGAGGACGCCGTCGAGGGGCTCGACGTCGAAGCGTACTGGCTCGACCCGGCGCGGCGCACGGCGGGACACAGCGAGACGTCGCGCACGCGACCTGAGGACTGGTCGCCCTCGCTGGACTGGGTCTTCGACCTGGCGTCGCGGCATCCCACCGGCGTCAAGCTCGGCCCCGCGCTCGACCGCGCACTGCTGCCCCCCGACGCCGAGGCGCAGTGGGTGAGCGCGGAGGGCTCGACGATCGAGCTGGTCGTCTGGACGGGGATGCTGGCACGCGACGGCGTGCGCCGGGCCGCCCTGGTCGTCCGGGGGGAGTCGGCGTGGGAGCTCACGGGCGGGACGGATGCCGAGGACGAGCCGGTGCGCGCGCTCGGCGCGTTCATCCACGAGCCGGACGGCGCCGTGATCCGCGCCCGGCTCATCGGCGATGTCGCCCGGTCGCTCGAGGCCGGGATGATCGACGAGCACATCGCGTACCTCACCTCGGATGCGCCGCTGACCTCGCCGTTCGTGGCGTCGTTCCGTGTGCGGGAGGAGCTTCCCGCCGACACGAAGAAGCTCGCGAAGGCCCTGCGCGAGCGCGGCATCGGGCGCCTCGAGATCAAGAAGCGCGGAGTGGACATCGACCCCGCCGCCCTGCGGAAGTCGCTCGCGCTGCGCGGCGACGAGTCGGCGACGCTCATCGTGACCCGCATCGGCCAGAAGCGCGTCGCGCTCCTGGCCGACCGCGTCTGAACCCGGCCGTTCTCGTCGGAATGCGTGGCGTTTCGTCTCGGTCGCTTCGCTCCCTCGCTCAACGACCGGAATGGGTTCGGTCGTTGAGCGAGCGAAGCGAGACGAAACGCCTCGGCCCGGCGAACGCCCGACCCACGAGCTTGTCGCCGCCCGGAATGGGTTCGGTCGTTGAGCGAGCGAAGCGAGACGAAACGCCTCAGCCCGGCGAACGCTTCGGGCTCAGCCGATGAGACCCGCGCTCGTCGCGGCGAAGAGCAGCCAGCCGGCGCTGTAGAGCATCGAGACCGCGGCGATGGCGAGGGCCCAGATCGCGACGGCGCGGCTCTCCAGCGGACGGCGGAGGGCGATGATCGCAGCGACGATCGCCGCGACGGCCACCGGGAAGCCCCACCCCACGAACAGCGAGGCGATGAGCGCGACGATGGCGAACGCGAGCGCCCACCCGGCGATGCCGCGCGCCGGGGGCGCGGGCTGAGGCATCGCCCACATCAGGACGGGCTCGGGCTGATCGCCATCGGGATCGTGCGGTGCGGACTCGGCCGTGATCGCGACGGGAGCCGTCGGCAGCCGCTGGAAGCCGCCTCGGTGGGCGCCCGGGAGCGTCGACTCGGCACCGACCGGCGCGACGTCCTCCGTCGGCTGCATCGTGCTCGCGGGCTCGGGGCGGATCGCCGCGGCAGGCGAGGCAGGCGGGGAGGAAGGCTCGACCGGCTCGACCGGCTCGACCGGCTCGACCGGCTCGACGGCGGGCTCGGGCCGCGCGGCCTCGCCCGTGCCAGGCTCCGGCTCGCGGTCGCTCACGCCGCGACCCCCTCCGCCACCTGGATCTCGGTCACAGGGAGCGTCGAGTCGGCGCCGAACTCGAGCGTCGAGGGGCGGCGGCCCGACATGATGAGCTCCGATGCGAGCGCCGCGATCATGGCGCCGTTGTCGGTGCAGAGCGACAGCGGAGGGATGCGGACGGTGACGCCGACAGCATCCGCCCGCTCGAGGGCCACGTCGCGCAGGCGCTTGTTCGCGATGACGCCTCCGCCGAGGAGCAGGCGCGGCACACCGTGGTCCTTGCAGGCGGCGAGCGCCTTCGTCACGAGCACGTCCACGACGGCTTCGCGGAAGGACGCCGCGATGTCGGCGACGGGCACGTCCTCGCCGGCCGCCTCGCGCTGCTCGACCCACCGCGCGACGGCGGTCTTGAGCCCCGAGAACGAGAAGTCGTAGCGGTGGGAGGCCATGTCGGACGCGCGCGAGAGGCCCCGCGGGAACGGGATCGCCTTGGGGTCGCCCGTGAGCGCCGCGCGGTCGATCTGCGGACCTCCGGGGTACGGCAGGCCGAGCAGGCGAGCGACCTTGTCGAAGGCCTCGCCGGCGGCGTCGTCCATCGTCTCGCCGAGGAGCTCGACGTCGGTCGTGAGGTCGCGGACGAGGAGGAGCGACGTGTGTCCGCCGCTCACGAGGAGCGCGACGGTGGGGTACTCGAGTGGCGGGGCGTCGGCGTCGAGGATGTCTGCGGCGATGTGCCCCACGAGGTGGTTGACGGCGTACAGCGGCCGCTCGAGCGAAACCGCGAGCGCCTTCGCAGCGCCGACGCCGACCATGAGGGCTCCCGCGAGGCCGGGTCCCGACGTCACGGCGACCGCGTCGATGTCGGTGAGCGCAACGCCCGACTCGGCGAGCGCGGCCTCGATCGACGGCTGCAGCGCCTCGAGGTGCGCGCGGGCGGCGACCTCGGGGACGACCCCGCCGTAGCGCGCGTGCTCGTCCATGCTGCTCGCGATGGTGTTGCTCAGGAGCGTGCGGCCGCGGACGATCCCGATGCCCGTCTCGTCGCAGCTCGTCTCGATCCCGAGGACCAGCGGTTCGGGGCTCACGTGCACACTCCCGCGTCCTCGGGGTCGGGCTGACGGCGGGCGTCCCAGGCGGTCAGGTCGAGGCGCATCACGACGGCGTCGACGTCGTCGGGCTGGTAGTAGCGGGGGCGCCGGCCGACCTCGGCGAAGCCCTCCGACGCGTACAGCGACTGCGCGACGGGGTTGTCGGCCCGCACCTCGAGGAACACCTCGTGCACGCGGCGGGCGGATGCCTCGGTCAGCAGCGCCTCGAGCAGCACACGTCCGCGACCCCGGCCGCGGGCGGACTCGGCGATCGCGATCGTCTGGATGTCGGCATCCCGCGATCCCTGCGGAGCGCGCAGGCCCCCGTATCCGACGAGCCGGCCCGCCTCCTCCGACACGAAGTAGCGGCCGTGCGGCGAGGAGAGCTCTTCGCGCATCATGGGCTCCGACCACGCGTCGGTCGGGAACGAGGCGCGCTCGATCGCCATGATGGCGGCGAGATCCTCGGGAGTCGCGGGGCGGATGCTCACGCCGCACCCCCTGTCACGCGCTTGGGTCCGGTGGGGAGCGTCACGTCCGGCGAGCGGAGGTAGAGCGCGTCGGCGGGACCGATCGTGCGGCCCGCGGCGATCGCGCGCGCGGCCGTCAGGGCGAGCATCGCCGCCGGGATCCGGTCGGCGTCGCGGCGCAGCACTCCCTCGCGTTCGAGCACTCCGTCGAGCTCGTCCCGCGGCGCGAGCGCCGAGTCGACGGCGCGGATCGGCAGGCCGTCGTCGTCGATCCCGCGGTACACCGTGTAGGCGAACTCGCGCCTGCGCGCGTCGGTAACGACGGCGAAGGGATCGTCGTCGGTGTTGTCGCGCCCGCCCGTCAGCGCCGAATGCAGCAGGAGCTCGAGCGCGACGGCGTCGTGGCTCACGACCGGGACGAACGGGATGCCGCGGCCCAGCGCGAACGCGTGCGCGGCTGCGATCCCGACGCGGAGTCCCGTGAACGGGCCAGGCCCCATGCCTCCTGCGACATATGAGACGTCACCTGGGCGGACGGATGCCTCGGCGAGCGCCCGCCGGATGAGCCCGCCGATGACCTCGGCGTGCCCGCGGGGGTCGGCGCTCTCGATCTGCGACCGGACGACGCCGTCCTCCTCGACGACGGCTACGGCCGTGCCGAGCGACGTGTCGATGCCGAGGATCACCCATCCAGGCTAGTCGGGCAGGACGAACACGGCTTGCTACCGCCTTCTCGGTCGTTGAGCGAGGGAGCGAAGCGACCGAGACGAAACGCCCCGGACTCGGCCTCCACGCCGGGCTCGGCGCGTTTCGTCTCGCTCCGCTCGCTCAACGACCGAGGGCGAGGGGGCTACGGGCGGTGGGAGACAGTCACGAGGCGCGGGGCGTTGGCGTCGAGCTCGGCGGCGGCGGGACCGCTCGTGCCGCAGGCGGAGTCCACGCCCGTGCCGCCCCACTCGCGCTCGAGCTCGATCTCCCACCAGGCGTCCGCGACGGCGTCGATGAGGCCGCGGCCCCACTCCACGATCACGACCGAGCCCTCGAAGTCGATGTCGAGGTCGTCGAGCTCGGCGGCCGAGCCGAGGCGATACGCGTCGACGTGCACGAGCGGGGCTCCGCCGACGAGCGAGGGATGCGTCCGGGCGAGGACGAACGTCGGGCTCTGGACGGGGCCGCGTACGCCGAGCCCGCGCCCGATGCCTCGCGTGAGCGTCGTCTTGCCCGCGCCGAGCGGACCGGTCAGCACGACGATGTCGCCGGGGCGCAGCATCCGTCCCAGTCGCTCGCCGAACTCCTCCATGTCCTCCGGCGAGGTGATCTCGCGCCGGCCCTCGAGGGTCTCCAGGCCCGTCATGCCGGGCCTCCTGTGCACAACGTCGCCAATCTGGGCCACCCGGCATCCCGAGTCCGCGTTCCGGCGGCGGCACAGCCCGGCTTGGAGACGTTCTGCACGCGCGAGTCGCCGAACCGGGTCATGCCGAGACCTGCCGGCGCGGCACGCGGGGTCCGATGCGCGTCACGATCTCGTAGTTGATCGTGCCGGCGGCATCCGCCCAGTCCTTCGCGGACGGCACACCGAGGGTCGGATCCCCGAAGAGGACGGCCTCATCGCCGACCGAGACGGGCTGATCGCCGACGTCGACGACGAACTGGTCCATCGCGATGCGGCCCGCCACGCGGAACAGCGTGCCGCCGATCCACACCGGCCCGCCACCCGAGGCATGGCGCGGCACACCGTCCGCGTAGCCGAGCGGGATGAGCGCCAGGGTCGTCTCACCCTCCGTTCGGTACGTGTAGCCGTACGACACCCCGTGATCGGCGGGCACGCGCCGCACGGCCGCGACGGGGGCCCGCAGGGTCATCGCAGGCCGAAGTCCGAGATCGCCCGAGTCGCGGTCGTCGAAGGGCGAGAGGCCGTAGATCGAGACGCCGAGGCGCACGCAGCCGAGCCGCGCCTCGGGGAGGTCGATCGCGGCGTTCGACGCCGCGATGTGCCGCAGCTGCGGCGCGAGGCCGACGGATGCCGCGACCGCGACCCCCTCTTCGAACCGCTGCAGCGCGGCCCGATCGTCGTCGGCCGAGGTGTTCGAGACGTGGCTGAAGAGCCCGATCACGCGGAGCTTGCCGATGCGCTCCAGCCGGGCGGCTTCGGCGGCCACGACGCGCCAGTCCTCCGGCGCGATGCCGTTGCGCCCGAGGCCCGTCTCGAGCTTGAGGTGCACACCGACCGGTCGGTCGACGGATGCCGCGGCCCCCGCCTGCAGGAGTTGGTCGAAGCTCGAGATGCCGAGCTCGATGCCCGCGCCCGCCGCCTCGTGGAAGTTCGCGCCCGGCGCGTGCAGCCACGCGAGGATGGGGGCCGAGATTCCGCCGCGTCGCAGGGCGAGCGCCTCGCCGATGTCGGCGACGCCGAGCCGGCTCGCGCCGCCCTCGAGCGCCGCGGCGGCGCTGCGCACTGCTCCGTGGCCGTAGCCGTCGGCCTTGACGACCGCGATGACCTCGGACTCGGTCAGACGCCGCAGATGCCGCACGTTGGCGGCGATCGCGCCCACGTCGATCGTCGCCTCGCGGAGGATCCCGGCCGGCAGGCGGCTCACAGCATCCCGCCTTCTTCGCTCGGCGAGAAGCCAGAAGTTCGGGCCACCGAGCGTCGAGTCGCCAGATCTTCCGGCGACTCGCGGGCCTCGGCGACGACATACGCCGTCGCGTACAACCCGTCGTGCGACATCGACAGGTGCAGGGCGGTGATCCCGCGGTCGGCGACGACGGCGGCGGTCGAGCCCGACAGCACGAAATGAGGACGACCGGATGCCTCGGATGCGACTTCGACCTCGCTCCAGTGCAGGCCGTCAGAGCCGCCGAGCGCCTTGATGAGCGCCTCCTTCGCCGCATAGCGCGCGGCGAGCGACCGCGGCGCGCGGGTGCGCTCGGCCGCCGAGAAGAGGCGGTCGAGCAGCCGCGGAGTGCGCTCGATGGTGCGCTCGAAGCGGCCGATGTCGACGAGGTCGACGCCGATCCCGACGATCATTCAGCCTCCCGGATGCCGCTCCCGCGGCATCCGTCACCCTATCGCGCGCTTCGGAGATCGGTCGTTGAGCGAGCGAAGCGAGATGAAACGCCTGCGCGCGGCTCACGCGTTTCGTCTCGTCGCTTCGCTCCTCGCTCAACGACCGGAAACGGTCACTCGACCGTGACGGACTTCGCGAGGTTGCGCGGCTGGTCGACGTCGAGGCCCTTCGCCGTCGCGAGGCCCATCGCGAAGATGTGCAGCGGGACGACCGCGAGGATCGGCTCGAAGAGCGGCTCGGCGAGCGGGATGCGCAGCACCTCGTCGGCGTACGGCAGGACGGCGGCGTCGCCCTCCTCCGCCACGACGATGACGCGGGCGCCGCGGGCGCGGATCTCCTGGATGTTCGAGACGACCTTGGAGTGCAGCACGGGCGACTCGCGCGGCGACGGCACGATGACGAAGACGGGCTGGCCCGGCTCGATGAGCGCGATGGGCCCGTGCTTGAGCTCGCCCGCCGCGAAGCCCTCGGCGTGGATGTAGGAGATCTCCTTGAGCTTGAGCGCGCCCTCGAGCGCGATCGGGTAGCCCACGTGGCGGCCGAGGAAGAGCACGGAGCGCGTGTCGGCCATCCAGCCGGCGAACTGCTCGATGCGCTCCTGCTCGCGCTCGAGCACGAGCTGGATCTTGCCGGGGACCGCCTCGAGCTCGAGCACCTGCTGGGCCACCTCGGTCGCGGAGAGCGTTCCGCGCACCTGGCCGATGTGTAGGGCGAGCAGGTACAGCGCCGTGATCTGGGCGACGAACGCCTTCGTCGAGGCGACGGCGACCTCGGGGCCGGCGTGCGTGTAGACGATGGCGTCGGACTCGCGCGGGATCGTCGCCCCCTGCGTGTTGCAGATAGAGAGCGTGCGGGCGCCGTGCTCGCGCGCGTACTTGACGGCCATGAGCGTGTCCATCGTCTCGCCGGACTGGCTGATCGAGACGACGAGGGTGTCGGGGCCGATCACCGGGTCGCGGTAGCGGAACTCGTGCGCGAGCTCGACATCGACCGGAATGCGCGTCCACTGCTCGAGCGCGTACTTGCCGACCGCGCCGGCGTAGGCGGCCGTGCCGCACGCGATGACGATGATGCGGTTGATGTCGGCGAACAGCTCGTCGAGGCCGTCGAGCTCGGGGATCGCGACGGCGCCGTCCCGGATGCGGCCGCGCAGCGTGTTGGCGACGGCCTCGGGCTCTTCCGAGACCTCCTTGGCCATGAACGACGACCAGCCGCCCTTGTCGGCGGCTGCGGCATCCCACAGCACTTCGAAGGGCTCGACCTCGACCGGGCCGCCGGAGAAGTCCGTCACCGTGACGCCGGCGGGCGTGATCGCGACGATCTCGTCCTGCCCGATCGCGAGGGCGTGGCGGGTGTGCTCGACGAACGCGGCGACGTCCGAGGCGAGGAAGTTCTCGCCGTCGCCGAGCCCGATCACGAGCGGAGAGTTGCGGCGGGCGCCGACGACCAGCCCGGGGTGGTCCTCGTGCATCGCGAGCAGCGTGAAGGCGCCGTCGAGCCGGGCCACCGTCGCGCGGAAGGCGTCGACGAGGTCGCCGCCGTTCCTGCGGTACTCGTGGCCGAGGAGGATCGCGGCCGCCTCGGTGTCGGTCTCGCTGCGGAAGTCATAGCCCTCGGCGACCAGGTCGGCCTTGATCTCGGAGAAGTTCTCGATGATGCCGTTGTGGATGAGGGCGAGCTTGTCGTCGTCCGCGAGGTGGGGGTGCGCGTTGGCGTCGGTAGGCCCGCCGTGCGTCGCCCAGCGCGTGTGGCCGATGCCGGTCGTGCCGTCGGGCAGCGGCTCGGAGGTCAGGTCGTCGCGCAGGACCTGGAGCTTTCCGGCCCGCTTGCGCATCCCGAGATCCCCTTCGCCGTCGATGACGGCGATGCCTGCCGAGTCGTATCCGCGGTACTCGAGCCGCGCCAGCCCCGACAGGAGGATGGCCTGGCTCGGCCGCGGGCCCACGTATCCGACGATTCCGCACATGCCCTCAATGGTAGGCGGGGGGTTTGGTCAGGAGCCCGAACAAACGGATGCTGTCCGCCCGGCGACCAACGCCACCCCGCCCCGACCGACAGGTCAACCACGCGTTTGCAGGCGTATCGGCGTGGATCGATCCTGCGGATCCGTGGTTGACCTGTGGATGAGGGGACGAGAAGGGTGGCTGAGGGGACGAGAAGGGATGCCTCGGGGCCGGCTCGGATCAGAGCTTGCGGAGCCAGACCGTCTCGACGGTGTGGTCGGCGGCCTTCTGCAGCACGAGCGAGGCGCGGTGGCGCGTCGGCAGCACGTTCTCCTCGAGGTTGGGGAGGTTGATCGTGTTCCAGTAGTGCATGGCCCGCTCGACGGCCTGCTCGTCGCTCAGCTCGGCGAAGACGTTGAAGAACGAGTTCGGATTGCTGAAGGTGCCTCGGCGCAGCGCGAGGAAGCGGTCCACGTACCACTGCGCGATGTGCCCGGCATCCGCGTCGACGTAGATCGAGAAGTCGAAGAGGTCGCCCACCGCGACGTCGTTGGGCGTCGGCGGCGGCTGCAGCACATTGAGGCCCTCGACGATGACGATGTCGGGGCGGCGCACCGTCACGACAGCATCCGGCACGATGTCGTACCGCATGTGGGAGTAGTACGGCGCGCGCACCTCGGCCGCGCCGCTCTTGACCTCCGTGAGGAACGCGACGAGCGCGCGGCGGTCGTACGACTCGGGGAAGCCCTTGCGCTCCATGAGCCCGCGACGCTCCAGCTCGGCGTTCGGGTAGAGGAACCCGTCGGTCGTCACGAGCTCGACGCGCGGGGTTCCCGGCCAGCGGCTCGTGAGCTCGCGCAGCAGGCGCGCGATCGTGGACTTGCCGACGGCGACCGATCCTGCGACGCCGACGATGAAGGGGGTCGTCGTATCGTGCTCGCCGAGGAAGTCCGCCGTGTCGACCCCGAGCCGCTTCGTCGACTCGGCGTAGAGCGACAGGAGGCGCGACAGCGGCACGTAGACCTGCGCGACCTCGGCCATGTCGAGCCGGTCGCCGAGGCCCCGCAGCTGCACGATCTCGGTCTCGGTGAGGGGCTGGGCGAGCCCCGCCGCCAATCGCGCCCACTCGCCGCGCGGGATCTCGCGGTACAGCGAGAGCACGTTGGTCAGGGTCGCTGCGTCGTCGGCGGACATCCCGATCATCGTAACGGGTGGGCAGGATGCCGCCGCCCGGCGCCGCGGTCGCGAGGCGTTGTGCCGTACCGGAGGAGCGAGCCGCGGCATCCGACCTCCCGGCGGGGACAACACCTCCTGAATGGGACGCCAGGGCCGGCCCCCGCGGCTCGGGTTTCGTGTCCGACACGGGCCACCGCAGCCCGGCGCCGCCCGCTAGCCTGAACGCGTGCGCCTGGGAGTCCTCGACATCGGATCGAACACCGTCCACCTGCTCGTCGCAGACGTCCGTCCCGGAGGGCGGCCGCACGCCACGACGAGCGAGCGCACGGTGCTGCGCCTCATGCGCTACCTCGCGCCGGACGGCTCGATCACGGAGGAGGGCGTCACGGCGCTCGTCAACGCCGTGTCCCGCGCCCGCGAGGTCGCCGCGAAGGAGAAGGTCGACGAGCTGCTCGCGACCGCGACCTCCGCGGTGCGCGAGGCGACCAACGGCGCCGACGTCATCGCCCGCATCGAGCATGCGCTCGGGCAGGAGCTGCAGGTGCTCGGCGGCGAGTCCGAGGCGCGCTTCACATTCCTCGCCGTCCGTCGCTGGTTCGGCTGGTCGGCGGGCCAGATCACGCTCTTCGACATCGGCGGCGGCTCGCTCGAGATCGCCGCCGGAGCCGACGAGCTGCCCGAGGTGGCAGCATCCGTCCCCCTCGGCGCGGGTCGCATGACGGTGCAGTTCCTGTCGCAGGATCCGCCGGGCGAGGACGCCGTCGAGGTGCTGCGCGACCACGCGCGCGAAGTGCTCGCGCCCGTCGCCGAGCAGTTCCTGGCCCTGCCGCGGCCGGACCATGTCGTCGGATCGTCGAAGGCGATCCGCTCCCTCGCGAAGCTCGCGGGCTACCCCGTTCCCGGATGGTCGGGGATCGAGCGGATGCTGCTCCCCCGCGCCTCGCTCGGCTCGTGGATCCCGCGGCTGGCGCGCATCCCCGCGTCCGCGCGGCAGGAGCTTCCGGGGATCACGCCGGACCGGACGTTCCAGATCGTCGCGGGCGCCGTCGTGCTGCACGCGGCCATGCAGGCGCTCAAGGTCGACGAGCTCGAGGTCAGCCCGTGGGCCCTGCGCGAGGGCGTGCTGCTGCGCTACATCGAGTCGCTCTCCTGGGGCTGAGCGCCCGCTTCCGCTGGGGCTGAGGCCCGGGTCTCCCAGGGCTGATCGCCGAGTTCCACCGGGGCTGAGCACCGACCTCTCGGCGGCGCCCGACGCCCCGGCGGCTCGGCGGCTCCCGACCTCTGGACGCGGCGCCGCGGGAGGTCCATGATTCCCTCATGGCCCGCGGGCCGGCGGCGATACGCACTCCCGATCAGCGACTCCGCGTCTTCGTGAGCTCCACTCTGAAAGAGCTCGAGCCGGAGCGGCGAGCCGTGCGCGCCGCGCTCGAGGCGATGCACTTCGCACCCGTCATGTTCGAGCTCGGCGCGAGGCCCCATCCGCCGCGCGAGCTGTACCGCTCCTACCTCGCGCAGAGCGACGTCTTCGTCGGGATCTACTGGGAGAGCTACGGCTGGACGGCACCCGACGAAGAGGTCTCGGGGCTCGAGGACGAGTACCGGCTGTCGGGGGCACTTCCCCGGCTCATCTACATCAAGGATCCCGCGCCGGCGCGTCAGGACCGCCTCGAGGCCCTCCTGGATCGGATCCGCGCCGACGACCGCACGTCGTACAAGTCGTTCGCCGACGCGCAGGAGCTCGAACGGCTCGTCGCGGACGATCTCGCGACGCTGCTCGCCGAGCGGTTCGAGACCATCGAGCCGCCGCCCGTCGAGGCGCTCAGTTCGCCCGGCATCCCGGCGCCGTACGCGCCCATCGTCGGGCGCGACGCGGAGCGGAGAGCGATCGCCGCCCTCCTCGAGCGCCGCGATGTGCGTATCGTCACGCTGGTCGGGCCGGGCGGCATCGGCAAGTCGCGCCTGGCGATCGAGATCGCGACGGATGCCGCCGCCGCCGGGCGCGATGTCGCCTTCGCGCTGCTCGAGGCCATCTCGTCGCCCGAGCGAGCCATCACCGGGATCGCGCGAGCCCTGGGGGTCAGGGATGCCGCCGCTCAGGGATCCCTCGAGGACAAGGTGATCGCGGCCGTGCGCGACCGCGACCTCCTGCTGGTCGTCGACAACATGGAGCACCTCCTCGACGCCGCCGACGTCCTCGTGCGCCTCGTCGCGGGTACGTCGCGCCTGACGCTGCTCGTCACGAGCCGCTCGCCGCTGCACGTGCGCGCGGAGCGCGTCGTCGACATCGGGCCGCTGTCGCTTCCTGCCGAGGACGTGACAGAGGGCGCGGCCGAGGCCTCGGCATCCGTCGCTCTGTTCACACAGCGGGCGGCGGCGGTGCGCCCGGAGTTCCGCCTGGGCCCGGACAACCTCGACGACGTCGTGGCGATCTGCCGTGCGCTCGACGGCGTCCCTCTCGCGATCGAGCTCGCCGCTGCCCGCGTCCGGCTGCTCAGTCCGCGCGAGATCCTCGCGCGCCTCGACTCCGCCCTCACTCTCCTCGTGGCGGGGTCACGCGACCTGCCGGCCCGGCAGCGGGCGCTCAGTGAGACGATCCGCTGGAGCGTCGAGCTCCTCGACACCGACACGCGGTCGGCGCTCGCGGCGCTGTCGGTCTTCGTCGGGTCCTTCACCTTCGAGTCGGCAGAGGCCGTGCTCAGCGCCTCGGGCGCTCGAGACCCGCTCACCTGCCTCGAGGCGCTCGTCGACGCGAGTCTCCTGGGGCGAACCGACCGCGGCCCGTTCGCGGCGTTCCGGCTGCTGTCCGTCGTCCGCGCCTACGCGGCCGGACTCCTCGACGAATGGGGGCGGATGCGGGTCGCCGACGTCTGGATCGCCCATTACCGGGATGTCGCGGCCGAGGCGGAGGTCGGTCTGCGCGGTGCTCAGCAGCTCGCACAGCTCGCGCGGCTGGATCTCGAGATCGAGAACCTCGGCAACGTCATGCGGACGCTCCTGGACCTCCGCCGCTTCGATGAGGCGGCGTCCTTCATCTGGTCGCTGTACCTGTTCCTGCGGATCGGCGGCTATCTCGGCATCGTCCAGGCGTGGACGACCGAGCTGCTCGAGACCGCCGATCGAGAGGGGCTCGGCCTCCGCGACCGCACACGCGCGATCGCGCTGTACTACATCCACACCGTGCGGTTCTGGCAGGAACCCGGCTTCGACGCCGTCGGGGGGCTGGAGCAGAGCCGCGATCTCTTCCGGCGGGCCTCGGACCGCTTCGGGGCGTCGCTCGCCGGAGTCTCGCTGGGTCTGGCGTGCCTGGCGAGGTCCGCGCCCGCTCCGGACTTCGAGCTCGCGCGGGGGGAGCTGGCAGAGAGCCTCGCCGGCTTCCGCGACGTCGACGACGCCTGGGGCCAGGCGGTCGCACTGGTCGTCCTGGGGCGGATCGATCTGCTGGCGCGGGACATCCCGGCCGCGCTGGACCGCTTCGAGCAGAGCCTCGCTCTGGCCACGACCGCGGGCGAGCGCCTCGGCATCGTCATCGCGCAGCATCACCGCGGATGGGCCAAGTTCTTCGGTGGGGACGCCGAAGGCAGTCGCCGCGACTTCGCGGAGTCGCTCGACCTCTCCGTGGGCCTCGGGCATCACGAGGGGATCGCGTACGGACTCGAGGCGTTCGTCGGGGTGCGGGCGGGCCAGGACGACCCGGTGGCCGCGGGGCGGCTTCTCGGGGCGGCGCAGGCGCTGCGCCGCCGCAAGGGCATCTCCAATCCGCGCGCCTTCGAGTTCTACATGGTTCCCCTGCAGGCGCTCCGACTGGCGGGCCTCGGCGACGAGCTCGACCGCGCGACGCAGGAAGGGCTGGCGTTGACGGTCGCCGAGGCGCTCGACGACGTGCGCGGGTGAGGCCGCCCGCCGTCCGGCGACCGCGCTCGCGTGACCCGCGAGCGACCGCCCGCCCCCGACCGGCTCGTGGCGGCCGCATCCACGCCCGCATGTATCACTGAGCCCCGAACCTCCTCTCCATTGACATCCGCCCTGTGTGGCGGCGAGTTCAGGGAGCCCTGCCATGGCCACCGCGACGAAGCGCATCAGCCTCGACATCACCGCAGCCGCCGGAGCGGCGCCGCCCAGCAAGCTGTTCTCGGGTCGCCTGCCGATCATCCGGCGGCTGACGCGGACGCACTCGCTGCTCGTCGCGAGCGCGGGAGAGGTGCTCTCGGTCGACATCGAGACCGGCGACACGACGGTCCTCGCGAGCGGGTTCTCGGACCCGGTCGGGCTCGTCGCAGGCGCGGACGGACGGGTCTTCTACGTCGCCGATCAGGTGGGCCGGCGGTACGTCATCAGCGTGGTCGCGGCCTCCGTGCTCGGCCGCCGGCGCGTCGTCGCGACGGGCGTGGGCCGACCCGGACAGCTCGCGCTGCACGGCACGACCCTCGCGTTCGTCGAGAACGCGACCGGCGAGCTGCGCACGGTCGACGTCACGACGGGACTCGCCGAGACGATCGGCGCGGACCTCCTGCCCACGGGCGGAGTCGCGTTCTCGGACGACGGCGCGCAGCTGCACGTCGTCGAGACCGAGAGCGGCCGATGGCTGTCGATCACGCCCGGGGACGCAGCCTTCACCGAGATCGCCGACGGGCTCAAGGGTGCCGGGTATCTCACGCCTTCGTCACGGTCCGGCACGCTCCTGCTCGCGGGCGCGCGAGAAGACGCCGACGGCACGCACGGCATCGTGAGCTCGCTCGTGCTCGCGCGGGGCCGGGCGAAGGAGGTCTACGACCTGGGCGCCGGCGAGCAGCCGTTCGCCGTGTGGCAGCTCGCCTCCGAGCGGCTCATCGCGATCGACCGACACGGCATCACGTGGTGGGACGTCCGTCCGCCTGTCGTCTCGCGCCCCGTCACGCTCACGATCGGCAACCCGAAGCCCTTCATCGGCTCGTACGAGCGCGTCGTCGTGGACATGGGCACGACGGGCCACCTCATGGACGACCTCGAGTTCACGATCCCGGACGGGGATGCCGGCGGTCGTGTGTCGCTCTCACACGACGACCTCTCGGTCGCGGGCGAGATCATGCTGCTCGTCGGGTACCAGCCCGGCGACCACAAGCTCGTCGTCACCCACCGGCCCACTGCCACCGAGGTGGCCGTGCTCGAGTTCCACATCACGGACGAGTGGGCCGATCCGGCCGCCAGCCCGGCGCACTGGCTCGCCGGCCCCGTCGGGACGTTCCAGACCGGCTACACGTGGGGCGGCGGGGGCACGACGCCGCAGAACGTCGACGTCATCCCGCAGTCCGGCACGCGCAACATCGCGATCCTGATGGTGGATGTCTCCGACTCGCGGTATCCCACCGGCACGGGATTCGACACGGTCCGCGACGCCTGGGAGGAGAGCGCCGTCGGCTCCACCGACAGCGCCCGCCTGTACTTCGAAGAGGTGTCCTACGGCGGTTTCACTCTGGCCCTCGCCGGCGGCACACCGCCGCTCGTGAGCCTCGCCGGCAACTGGGCGAGCCAGTTCAGCATGATGCCCACGCCATGGCCGAACAACTCCTTCGCCCCGGCGAATGGGCAGGCGTTCGCTCAGGCGTGCGTCTCGAACGCGGCCGCCCAGGTGGACGGCGGAGGCAACCCGATCATCGACTTCTCGACCGTGCGGAGCCTCATCCTCGTCGTCCGGTCGCAGGGACCTGCCGGGACGGACAACTTCTTCTGGCCGCAGGCCTGGGGCGGCAACTTCACGATCCCCGGCGGGTCGGTGAACCTCAACGTGCTCGGCATGCCCGACGACTGGGAGGGCACGCGCGACTCGCGCACCCGGACCGAGACGCTGTCGCACGAGCTCGGCCACAACCTCGGCTACCCCGACCTGTACACGAACGTGGCCTCGTGGGGCTACTCCGCCGATGTGCAGAGCCGTGACGTCACGAACCTCGACCTCATGAGCAGCGAGCAGCAGCTGCCCGCGCCGACGATCGCGCAGCGCATGGAGACCGGCTGGGTGCGGCCCGAGTGGGTGCAGACGTTCGACTTCTCACGCTCGACGATCCCGCTCGACCAGACCGTGACGCTCCACGCCATCGAGGACGGCGCGCCGCCCGCGGGCGAGCTGACGGGCGTCGAGATCCGCATCGCGGACGGGTGGAACTACTACTTCGAGTACCGGCGCACGCAGGCGGGCGACATCTCCGACCAGCAGCTCGGCAGCGACGCCTCGACCGGAAACGGCGTCGTCGTCGGCACAGACGTCGGCTCGCAGAACTTCACGTTCCCCATCAACCGGCCGCAGATCATCCGGCTCCGCCCCGACGTCGAGGGCGAGGCATCCTTCTTCGCCACCGGCGACGACTACAAGGAGACCGACACCTCCTCGATGGCGGTCGCGGACTTCAAGATGACGGTGCTCTCCGCGAGCGGCAACACCGCGCAGGTGCGCATCGAGTACGGCACGAACGGCCGCCCAGATCTCGTCATCCGTCCCTGGCCGGGTGGCGACAACTGGCAGAGCCCCGACATCGAGGTGCGCAATGCGCGGTCGCTCGCCGACCCCGCGTGGCGGAACGTGCCGTGGGAGGGTCACGTCAACGACGTGGTCGCGACGTACCGCAACCGCGGGCCCGTCACAGCCCGCAACGTCACCGTGGACTTCTACATCAAGGACTTCACGGTCGGCGGCGCTCCGGAGGTCTGGCTCGGACGCGACACGAAGGACGTCCCGCCCGACACGAGCACGGCGTCCGTCGAGTTCACGACGCAGTGGCTGCCGGGCAACCAGGGCCACCGGTGCATCATCGCCAAGACGCCCCTGTATCTCGACACGTCGGTCACGCCGACGATCGTCGAGGTGAGCGACGCGAACAACACGGCGCAGTCGAACTACTCGCGCTACATCTCCGCCGCGTCCTCGCCCGCCCGTCGCGTGCGCAGCACGGTCGCCCTCCACAACCCGTTCCCCGAGCGCGCACTGATGTACGTCATGCCGCAGCTGACCGGCCCGATGGCCCCGTACTACCGCGTCTACCTCGCGCACCAGTCGGTCGTGCTCGACCCCGACGAGACCCGCCGGGTCGAGGTCATGGTCGAGTCGCTCTTCGGCGATCCGCGTGAGAAGGAGCTGCAGCGGATGATGGAGAAGCTCGTGCGGACGCCGGCGAACCTCTCGCTCGTGGGCTACGGCATCCCGCCCGAGGCGCCCAACCACCCCATCATCCTGGGTGGCGTGCAGGTGCGGACCGACACGGGCTGGGCGACGAAGTTCGAGTACGTCGAGATCGCGGGCAAGCAGTCGCTGCGTGGGCGCGTCGTGACGGTCGGCACGGGGCAGGGCGTGACGGGCCAGGTGCTCGTGACCTTCCGCGGGCCCGACGAGTCGTTCGACAACACGGTCGCCGTACCGCTGAAGGCGGGGGACTTCGTGCTCGAGATCGCCCCGTACATCGACAAGTTCCGCGCGGAGGAGATCAGCCTGCACTATCCGGGCAACCCGCCCTACACGGCGTGCGACCCGGAGAAGGACCGCTACCCCGTCGCCTGAGTCTGGGGGATGCCGCGCCCGGCGCCTGCGCCGGGCGCGGCGCTGCGCGCGCAAAGCCCCCGCGCGACCTAGACGCGACCGGGCGCCGTGCTCCATCATTTCCCTCATGGCCGCAGGGCCCGCGGTGATCCGCACTCCCGATCAGCGTCTCCGGATCTTCGTCAGCTCCACTCTGAAAGAGCTCGAGCCGGAGCGCCATGCGGTGCGCGCCGCGATCGAGTCGATGAAGCTCGCACCCGTCATGTTCGAGCTGGGCGCGCGTCCCCACCCGCCGCGCGACCTCTACCGCTCGTACCTCGCGCAGAGCGACGTCTTCGTCGGCATCTACGGCGAGCGGTACGGCTGGGTCGCCCCCGACGAGACCGTGTCGGGGCTCGAGGACGAGTACCTGCTGTCGGGGTCGCTCCCCCACCTCATCTACGTCAAGGCCCCCGCACCCGAGCGCGAGGAGCGCCTCGAGACGCTGCTCGATCGGATCAGAGACGACGACCGCAGCTCGTACAAGTCGTTCAGCACCCCGGATGAGCTCGCCCGCCTCGTGGAGGACGACCTTGCGACGCTCCTCGCCGAGCGCTTCGACGCCGGACGCCCCGAAGCGGTGGCCGCCGCCGCAGCCGGGCCGCCGGCATCCGGGATCCCCGCCCCGTACACGGCGATCGTGGGGCGCGAGGAGGAGCAGCGCGAGGTCCTCGAGCTCCTCGACGACCGCGACGTGCGGATCGTGACCCTCGTCGGCCCCGGCGGGATCGGCAAGTCGCGCCTCGCGATCGAGATCGCCGGCGCCGTCGCCGCGCAGGGCCGCGACGTGGCCTTCGCGCTCCTCGAGTCGGTCGCGTCCGCCGACCGCGTCATCGTGCCGATCGCGCGCGCCCTCGGAGTCCGGGATGCCGGCGGTGAGGGATCGCTCGAGGACCGCGTCGTGACGGCCCTCGCCGATCGCGACGCGCTGCTGGTCGTCGACAACATGGAGCACGTCCTGGCCGCATCGCGCCTGCTCGTGCGGCTCATCACGGACGTCCCGCGACTGCAGATCCTCGTCACGAGCCGCTCGCCGCTGCGCGTGCGTGCGGAGCGCATGTACGAGGTCGGGCCGCTCGCCGTCCCGGCCGACGACGCACCCGACACCGGGGCATCCGCCGTCACGCTCTTCGAGCGGCGGGCGGCCGCTGTGCGCCCGGGGTTCCGGGTGACGCCAGAGAACACGGCATCCGTCATCGCGATCTGCCGCGCGCTGGACGGCGTGCCGCTGGCGATCGAGCTCGCCGCGGCCCGCGTGCGCTCGCTCACGGTCGAGCAGATCCTCGACCGGCTCGACTCGGCACTGACCCTCCTCGTCGGCGGGGCCCGGGACCTCCCCGAGCGCCAGCGCGCGCTGCGGAGCACGATCGAGTGGAGCGTCGATCTGCTCGACGACGACGCGCGCTCGGCCTTGAAGACGCTCGCGGCGTTCTCCGGAACCTTCAGTCTCGCGTCGGCCGAGGCCGTCCTCGCGGCGACCGGCACGCCGGATCCGTTCGGCGCGCTCGAGGCCCTCCTGGACGCGAGCCTCATCGCCTCCATCGATCACGAAGGCGAGACGGCCTTCCGCCTGCTCTCGCTCGTGCGGGCGTACGCGCAGGAGGCCGCCCCCGAGCACGCCGAGCGGGCGACGCGCGCGTGGATCGACCACTATCGGGCGCTCGCGACGGATGCTGCCACCGGCGTCCGCGGGAAGGATCAGCTGGACTGGCTCGCACGGCTGGACCTCGAGATCGAGAACCTCGCGGGCGTGACGCGGGCGATGTTCGATCGGCGAGAGCTGGACGACGCGGCCGTGTACCTGTGGTCGCTGTACCTGTACCTCTGGATCGGCGGCTACCTCGGCGTCGTGCAGGGCTGGGCCGAGGAGATCCTCCAGATGGCCGAGCGCGACGGCGTGCCGATCGCCGTGCGCACGCGCGCCGTCGCGGAGTACTACGCCAACGCGATCCGCTTCTGGCAGGACCCGGCCTTCGACACGGCGCCCGGCATGGTGCGCAGCCGCGACCTCTTCATCGAGGCGCACGACCTCTTCGGCACGGCGCTCTCCCGCGTGTCGCTGGGCCTCGCGCTGCTGACCGAGGCGAGCGGCGCGGACTACGCGACCGCGACCACGGAGCTCGAGACGAGCCTCGCCGAGTTCCGGAGCGCGGACGACGCGTGGGGGCAGGCGATGGCGCACGTCATGCTCGGGCGCGTGGACATGCTCCGCAACGACCTCGTGGCCGCGCAGGCGCACTTCGACGAGAGTCTCGCGCTCGCCTCGGCGCAGGGCGAGCGCCTCGGCATCGTCATCGCGATGAACCATCGCGGGTGGACGCGGTTCCTCTCCGGCGACCTGGCCGGGGCGCGCGACGACTTCTCGCACGGCATGGACATCTCGCTCGCGCTCGGGCACGACGAGAGCCTCGCGTACGGGCTCGAGGCCTTCGTGGGGCTCGCGGCGGCCGAGGGCGACGCGCGCAAGGCCGGGCTCCTCCTGGGTGCCGCGCAGACGGTGCGGCGACGCAAGGGCTTCCTCAACCCCGGCGCCTTCGAGTTCTACATGATCCCGCTCACAGCGCTGCGCGACGGGAGCCTCGGCGAAGAGCTCGACCGGTGCATCGCGGAGGGCGCGGGACTCACTGTCGACCAGGCGCTGGAGCACGTGCGTGACTGAGCCGCGCGGCGACGACCGCGTGCTGCCGCTCACGCGCTGGGTCGCGATCGCGATCGTGCCGTTCCTGGCCGTAGCGGCGTTCCTGCTCTTCGCGTTCCCCGAGCGCACGGGCGAGCTCTTCGCCTGGCCCATCGCGCCGCCGCTGTCTGCGTTCCTCCTCGCCTCGGCGTACGTCGGCGGCATCTGGTTCTTCATCCGCGTCGCGCTCGCGCGGCGCTGGCATCGCGTGAAGCACGGCTTCCCGGCCGTCGTCGTCTTCGCGGGCGCGCTCCTGGTCGCGACGCTCCTGCACCTCGACCGGTTCTCGCAGAACCTCTCGTTCGCGGTGTGGATGGTGCTCTACGTGACGACGCCGTTCCTCGTCGCGGTCGTCGCGATCATCCAGCGCCCACACGACCCGCGGACGCCCGACCCCGTCGACGTCGTCATCCCGGCCCGCTGGCGGGTCGCCCTCGTGGCGATCGGCGCGGCTGCGCTGACAGTCGGCGCCGTGCTGTTCGTCGTGCCGGCGCTCGGCGTCGAGCTGTGGGCCTGGGAGCTCACGCCGCTCACGGCCCGCGTGACCGGGGCGGTGCTGAGCCTCACGGGCGTCGTGAACGCGGGCCTGGTCTGGGATTCGCGGTGGAGCGCCTTCCGCATCCTGTTCCAGGCGCAGCTGCTCAGCTTGCTCGCGATCGCCGTGTCACTCGTCGGCGGCCGGGACGCGCTCCTGTGGGACCGGCCGATGACGCCCGTGTTCGTCGTGCTGATCGCGGGAGCCCTCGTGCTCTACGCCGTGTTCACGCTGCGCTGCGAGGCGCTCACGCGCCGTGCCGCGGCATCCGTCCCCTCCCGGGTGTAGCCGGCGGGTTTCGCGAGGCGCTCGCGCCGTGCCGCGGCATCATCCCCTCTCGGGTGTAGCCGGCGGGCTTCGCGAGGTGTTGTCCCCCTTCGGAGGACGGATGCCGCATCCAGCCCCTCCGCACGGCCAAAACCCCTCCCGAACAGGACGCCGCCCGGCGGCAGACCCGCGCGGGTTTCGCGAGGTGTTGTCCCCCTTCGGAGGACGGATGCTGCGCCCGGCGCCTCCGCACGGCCACAACTCCGCCCGAAGAGGACGCCCGAGCAGCCAACCCCCAGATACAGCGATGCCCCGGACCCTCCAGGAGGTCCGGGGCATCCGCCGAAAGGCCGGCTACGCGCTCTGCAGCGCCAGCCGATCCCGCACGACCTCCGCGAGGCGGTCGGCCGTATCCTGCGCGACGGCGGCATCGGATGCCTCGACCATGACGCGCACGAGCGGCTCGGTGCCGCTGGCACGCAGCAGGACGCGCCCGGAGTCACCGAGCTCGGCTGCGACGGCGGCGACAGCATCCGCCAGCGGCTCGTCCGTCTGCACGCGCGAGCGGTCGACGCCCCTCACGTTGACGAGCACCTGCGGGTACACCGTCATGATCGACGCGAGCTCGGCGAGGGTCTTGCCCTGCCGCGCCATCTCGGCGAGGAGGTGCAGGCCTGTCAGCAGCCCGTCGCCCGTCGTCGCGTACTCGCTCATGATGACGTGGCCGGACTGCTCGCCGCCGAGGGAGTAGCCCGCCTCGTTCATGCGCTCGAGCACGTACCGGTCGCCCACGGCGGTCTGCTCGACGCGGATGCCGTTCGCGGCCATCGCGCGGTGCAGCCCGAGGTTGCTCATGACGGTCGCGACGAGCGTGTCGTCCTTGAGCCGGCCGCGCTCCTTCATCGAGACGGCGAGGATCGCCATGATCTGGTCGCCGTCGACGATGTTGCCTGCCGCGTCCACAGCGAGGCAGCGGTCGGCGTCGCCGTCGTGCGCGATCCCGACGTCGGCGCCCGCCGCGACGACGGCCGCCGCGAGCTTGTCGAGGTGGGTCGATCCGACGCCGTCGTTGATGTTCATGCCGTCGGGGTCGGCGCCGATGACCGTGACGCGGGCTCCCGCGTCACGGAAGGTCTCGGGCGAGACTCCGGATGCTGCGCCATGCGCGCAGTCGAGCACGACGTGGATGCCGTCCAGGCGATTCGGGATCGACGACAGGAGGTGCACGACGTAGCGATCCTCGGCGTCGGCGAAGCGGCTGATGCGCCCGACGTCGCCACCGGTCGGCTGGAGCTTCGGGCCCGCCATGGCGGCCTCGATGCGCTCCTCGACGATGTCGGGGAGCTTCACTCCGCCGCGGGCGAAGATCTTGATGCCGTTGTCGGGCGCCGGGTTGTGGGATGCCGAGATCATGACGCCGAAGTCGGCGTCGATGTCGGCGATCAGGAAGGCTGCGGCCGGGGTCGGCAGCGTGCCCGCGTCCAGCACGTCGACGCCCGAGGACGCCAGGCCCGCCTCGACGGCGGCGCTCAGGAAGTGTCCCGAGATGCGCGGATCGCGCGCGACGACAGCAGTGAGCCGCCTTCCGGCGGCCTTCCGCGCTTCCGCGGAACGGCCCTGGCCCAGGACGACAGCGGTCGCCTGGGCCAGGGACAGAGCGAGATCGGCGGTGAGGGGGCCGTTGGCCAGCCCCCTCACCCCGTCCGTGCCGAAGAGCGGCATGCGGAGCGCGAGCCGATCAGCGCTTCGAGTACTGCGGGGCCTTGCGGGCCTTCTTGAGACCGGCCTTCTTGCGCTCGATGACGCGAGCGTCGCGCGAGAGGAAGCCCGCCTTCTTGAGCGTCGGGCGGTTGTTCTCCGCGTCGATCTCGTTGAGGGCGCGGGCGATGCCGAGGCGCAGCGCGCCGGCCTGACCCGAGGGGCCGCCACCCGAGATGCGGACGATGACGTCGTAGGCACCCGTGAGGTTGAGGACCGTGAAGGGGTCGGTGATGAGCTGCTGGTGGAGCTTGTTCGGGAAGTAGTCCTCGAACGCGCGGCCGTTGACCGTGATGGTGCCCGAGCCGGGGATCACGCGCACGCGGGCGATGGCCTGCTTGCGACGACCGACAGCCGAGCCCGAGACCGAGAGCACGGGGCGCTCGGCGGCGACGGCGGTCTGGTCGACCGGGGTCTCGGTCGAGTAGTTGGTGGTTTCTTCTTCGATGTTCGCCACGAGTGTGTCCTTATTCTGGGCGGCGCTTACTGGGCGACCTGGTCGAACGTGTACGTCTTGGGCTGCTGAGCGGCGTGCGGGTGCTCGGCACCGGCGTAGACCTTCAGCTTCGACAGCTGCTGGCGGCCCAGGCTGTTCTTGGGGAGCATGCCGCGGACGGCCTTCTCGACCGCGCGGACGGGGTTCTTCTCGAGGAGCTCGGAGTAGGTGACCGCCTTCAGACCGCCCGGGTAGCCCGAGTGACGGTAGGCCTTCTTCTGCTCGAGCTTCTGGCCCGTCAGCGCGACCTTCTCGGCGTTCACGATGATGACGAAGTCACCAGTGTCGATGTGGTTCGCGAAGGTGGGCTTGTGCTTGCCGCGGAGGAGCGCGGCGGCGTGCGAGGCGAGGCGGCCGAGGACGACGTCGGATGCGTCGATGACCAGCCACTCGCGCTGGGTCTCACCAGCCTTGGGGGTGTAAGTGCGCGTCACAGTAGTGCTGCTTTCTTGATCGAACGGAGAGGTTCGTGAATCCCGCTCCGGGGTGCTTCCTCACGCGCAGTGCGGGAGGTGGGACGCCAGTGGAGGGCTCACGTTCGGGCGCCGGATCAGCAAGAGCCGGACACCAAAGATCAAGCTTACGGCATCCGGATGCTGGGTCCAAACCGCCTCAGAGTACCGGCGACACGTGGCTCCGGGGCGCAACGAAGGCCCCGGGGACGTCCCGAGGCCTTCGCGACGCGTGAGTGTCAGCGGTTGCTGGTCGCGCGACGCCGCGCGACAGCCGCAGCCACGGCGATGCCGCCGATGCCGACCGCGCCGACGCCCAGCCAGATAGCAGCGGCAGGAACCGTGCCACCGGTCGGGGGCAGTCCGCCGCCGCTGGTCGTGCCGGTCACAGTGAGGACGGTCGAGCCGAGCACGCCCTCATCGCTCGAAACGGACACGGTGCAGGCGCCGGGGGTCGTACCGACGAACGTCGCTGTCGCGGAGGCGTCGACCACCGTCCGGACGACCCTGGCGGTGCCGCTCTCCTGGAATGTCGCGCCGGTGCAGCCCGTGATGTCGAACTGCACCTCTGTGAGGCCTTCGAGTCCACCCACGGTGAGCAGCGTGGGCACGCCGGGGGCTGGCGTGACGTCAGCGGCTGAAATGACGACTTCAGCGGGGTACTCCTCGGCGGAGGCGGCGGCCGCGCCGCTCAACGCCAGTGCACCTGCGACGACGAGGGCAGAAAGAGTCTTCCTGAGCATTGCGATCATCCCCGAACGATTGGAGCCAGATGAAGCTACTGCCTGTGAAACGGCTGAGAGCCGCACACCCGGTCATGCTAGCGCGCCCATCCGGCGCGCACCAGATGGGTCGAAAACGAATACAGGCTGTTCAGGCCAGAAATGTCCCGGCGAGCGCGAGGGCGACGTAGCTCGCATTGAAGACGATGTGGACGAGGACGGCCCCCCAGATGCGACCAGTCAGAAGCACGAGTGACCCGCATACCGACGCCAGAAGCGCCAGGGACAGCACGGTTCCGAGGGGAAGCGAGAGCGCCAGTCCGTGCACGACGACGAAGAGACCCGAACTCACAAGCAGGGCGACGATTGCGGCGACGAGCTTCCCGACGGCTCCTCGAAGGACCAGATAGAGCGAGACGAGCACAACGGCTCGGAAGAAGAACTCCTCGACGACCGGGGACACGACAGCGGCGCCGAAGCCATCTGTGAGCCACCACCCGGTAGGAAGCGCGCCATCGACGAGCGGGTATGACGGCAGTTCCTTGCCCTCGCCGAGGACTGCTGCCAGCCACCCCTGCACGATGCGCAGACCCGCGCCCAGCACCGCGCCGTAGAGCAGATCGATCGGCCGGAACCGGAGCAGGCCGCCGGGGCGGGCGCGGGAGAAGGCGACCACAGTAGGGAGCAGCATCCCTATCCACAGCACGAGAGACGCGGATGCTTGGGCCCACGCAGATCGCCAGAGTCCCGTGATGACCGCCCCCGCGAGGATCGCGAGACCCAGTGAGACGAGCGCTCCCGCCAGGAGCCACTCGCTCCAGCCCTTCGCTGGGCGTTCCGCGACGCGCCAATCCGTGGGTGCCGATTCGCCAGGCGGCGCGGTCTCTGCTGCCGCGGTGGGTGTGTCCCATGATCGCTGCGCCCTCGAGTCCGCCCGAGCCCCCGCACCGGGCGCGTCGGTAGGCTGGTCGGACACGCGCCCACGTTACCCCGCGCCAGGAGGCTCTGCCGTGATCGAGATCCTCACGGTGTGCACCGGCAACATCTGCCGTTCCCCGCTTGCGGAACTGATGCTGCGGGCGCGCCTGGCGGACTTCGCGCCGACCGTGGCGAGCGCCGGAACGCATGGGCTCCCGTCGGCACCGATGACGTCCAAGGCCCTCGCGCTCGCCGTCGCAGCCGGCGTCCGCCACGAGGATGCGGCATCCCATCGGTCTCGCTACCTGACCGAAGCGCTCCTGTCGGCACCCGATCTCGTGCTCGCCATGACGCGCGACCATCGGCGCGCCGTCGTCGAGCTCGCCCCCGCGCGCGTGCGCAGCACCTTCACGATCCGCGAGTTCGCGCGCCTGGCCGCGAGCCTGTCGGACGACGAGCTGCGCACCGCCGCCGACGAGGGCGGGACGGATGCCGAATCCCGCGTTGGGGCCGTGGTGGCCGCTGTCTCGGGTCAGCGCGGCACCGTTGAACCGCCGACCAACCTCGCCGACGATGACGTGGTCGACCCCTACGGGCGCTCGTGGGAGACATATCAGCGCAGCGCGGCGCAGCTCGCTCCCGCCGTCGACGAGGTCGTGCGGGCACTCGTGATTGCTCTCGAGGGGGCGAGCGCGGCCGACGAGACCGAGGTGGCGGTCACGGCCGCCCCGGACAGCTTGCCGCTGCGCCGCGATCGGCGCCGCGCCTGACGCCGTCCACTCGCTCCCCTGCCGTTGCGGGCCCCTGTGGAATGATGAGCCCGAGCGCGCGACCATCGAAGGGCGAGCATGGAGCTGACGGACTACATACGCATCCTGCGCAAGAACTGGCTGACGATCGTGCTCGCCACGATCCTCGGCATCGGCGTTGCGGCCGCGTACTCGCTCACTAGAACACCTCTCTATGAGGCGCAGAGCACCGTCTTCGTTTCGTCCCAGGCGGGTGCGACGATCGCCGAGATCCAGCAGGGCAACAACTTCACGCAGTCGCGTGTCCAGACGTATACGAATCTGGTGACGACGCCGATCGTGATGAATCCCGTCATCGCAGAGCTCGACCTCGGCACGACGTCCATCGAACTCTCAAAGTCCGTGAGTGCCGCGTCGCCGCTCAACACGACGCTCATCGGGATCACGGTCGAGAATCCCGACCCCATCGTGGCTGCTGACATCGCCAACGCCCTGGGCGAGAGCCTCAAGGCGGTGGTCGAGAAGATCGAGACACCGAAAGGCGCCGACACGAGTCCCGTGCTCCTGACGCGGGTGAAGGATGCTGTGCCGGCACTGAAGCCCTCCAGCCCCAATGTGCCGCTCAACCTCGCGCTCGGGGCCCTCGTCGGCCTGGCGATCGGCATCGGCGTCGCCGTGCTGCGGCACGTGCTGGACAACAGGGTCCGCACGCCCCACGACGTGGAGCAGATAACCTCGCGCCCGCTCATCGGCTCGATCGCCTTCGACCCTAAGGCGAAGGACCGCCCGCTCATCGTCCACGCCGACCCGCTGTCACCGCTCGCCGAGTCGTTCCGGGCGCTGCGGACGAACCTTCAGTTCCTCGACGTCGGCGGCCGCTCGAGCTTCGTCGTGACCTCGAGCATCCCGGGCGAAGGCAAGTCGACGACCGCCATCAACCTCGCGATCGCGCTTGCCGACAGCGGCCGCCGCGTCGCGCTCCTGGACACCGACCTGCGCAAGCCCAAGGTCGCCGATTACCTCGGCATTGAAGGCGGCGTGGGCCTCACCGACGTGCTGATCGGGCGCGCACGTGTCGGCGACGTCATGCTGCCGTGGGGCAAGCGCTCGATGTACGTCCTGCCCGCCGGCAAGGTCCCGCCCAACCCGAGCGAGCTCCTCGGCTCGAAGAACATGCACACGCTGCTCGAGGTGCTCGAACGCGACTTCGACGTCGTGCTCTGCGACGCTCCCCCGCTCCTTCCCGTGACGGATGCCGCGATCCTCGCCAAATCCACGAGCGGCGCGATCGTGATCGCGTCGGCCGGTCACACGACGCGCCACCAGCTCGAGGGGGCGCTCGACGCTCTGCAGACCGTCGACGCCAACGTCGCGGGCGTCGTCCTGACCAAGGTGCCAACGCGCGGCCCCGACTCGTACGCCTATGGATACGGCTACTCGTACGGATACGGCTACGGACAGCAGGCCTCCGGCAGGCGGGGCAAGAAGCCGCCGACGCCGGAGGACGCGCCCACTCCCGCTCCCACCCCCTCCCCCTCGGTCGTTGAGCGAACCAACCCTCCGTTCGTTGAGCGAGCGAAGCGAGACGAAACGCCCGCACCGACGTCCGCCTCTTCTCCGGCTCCGCCTGCTCCACCGCTCCCCGCGCCACCCACCCCCACTCAGCCCGCGTCGCTCGACGAGATCATCCACCCGGCCGGCGGTTCATCGCAGCGTCCCGAGCCGCTCATCTGACATGGCCCCCAGGCGCCGGCCCTCGAGGTGGGTCGCCATCAGCGCCGTCGCCCTGCTCGCCGTCGTGATCGGCATCCTGTCGCTCGTGGCATACCAGCGTGCGAACCCGCCTGCCGAGCCCGCGACCGCCGGGCCCGTGCCGACCTTCGACCTCGGAGTCGAGACCGAGACACCCACCCCGTCTCCGACTGCGACGCCCACGCCAGAGCCCGCACCACCTCGTGAGGCCGAGCGATTCCTGTCCGTCGGCTCGCAGGCGATGTGGCGCGCGACCGCCGGGCTGTGCGGGTCCGTCGAGCCGCTCGTCGAGCGCTCTGGCGACGGAGGGCAGACGTGGTCCGACGTCACGGCACGCTACCTGGGCCTCACACAAGTTGCATCGCTCGACGCTTTCAGCGCACAGGATGCCGAGATGGTGGCTGCCGCCGGCAACTGCGACGCCCAGGCGTTGCGCACCTTCACCAACGGCCAGTTCTGGGCGCCGTACCCCGATGTGCTCGCCGTGTCGCGATACATCGATCTCGTCGACTCCTCGCTGATCCACCTCGGCCGCGGCGCAGCCAGTCAGGCACCGTGCGCCGAGGCCAGGGGTCTGCGCGCGTCTGGCGATGTCGTGGCGCTGGTGTGCGAGGGGCGCGCGTGGGTCTGGACGGGTTCAGACTGGTCGCCGCTCTCACCCGAAGGCGTCGTCGCCCTCGCGGCTTCCGACGGGGCAGTGATCGCGGCGTATCCGGCTGACGGCTGCGCGGGGCTGACGGTGACCCGCTTCGCCGCCGCCGGCGGAGAGGGCGACCCGGGAACGCCGGTCGGCTGCGCCGAGGGGGCGGATGCCGCGTCCTCCGCTGCGATGGCCGTCGCCGGTGGTTCGGTGCTCGTATGGTCCGGCGGCAGCCTCGTGAGCGTGGGCGGTTGAGGATGGCTCGGCTCGGAGTCTAGCGTTCGGCGTCCGCGCAGGCCGCTGTGACGCTCGTGGCGCCGAACGCGGGCGTGATGAGCGCTGTGACCTCGTCGGGCAGGGGGTCACCGAGATCCACCGTCACGGTGACCGTCGACGTCTCGCCGGGAGCGATGTCGGCGGGGAAGCTGAGCACCCGATACCCGCCCTGCATTCCGCCCCCGAATCCCGGGGCGAGCGTCGCCTCGGCGTCCACAAGTGTCGACCCCAGCGGCAGATAGATGTATCCGACAACCCGGAGGACTCCCGCGGGCACACCGTAGTTGCCTCCGACGATGTCATCCGGCAGGCTCGTCGCCGCATCCAGGGGCGCCTTGTTGTGCATCGTGACCGTGAGTGTCACCCGTCGTGCGGCATCGCCCGGTTCAGCGCAGTTCCCCCACTCCAAGGTCGGGTCGACCTGGAGGTAGTACCCGAGCTTCGAGCCGGTCCCGTCATTGAGGTAAACCCCGAACCTGGCGGTATCGGCATCGGTGGTCGGCAGCGGACCCGAGAGGGTCGTCTCGGACAGCATCCGCTCTTCATCGGGGTCGCTGCTCCAAAGAAGAAGCCTGCGCTCTTCCCCTGCCTGGGTCAGTGCCGAGACCAGCGCGGCCGGCTCGGCCCGTCCGGACGCGAGGGCGTCGAAAACGGTGGCGGCGGCCGAGGCGAAGACGGCGTTCTGTGCCACCGGATCGGGATAGTCGATGTACACCTGGTTCAGCAGGAAGCTGACCGCATTGTCAGACGTAAGCGTCTCGCCTGTCGGCAACTGCACCGGCCCGGTGGCCTTGAGCAGGTAGGACAGCGCGATCGGGTCCACCGAGATGACGCCGTCGGCGAGTGTGCCGTGCGCCCGGTTCCACATCTCCCGTGCGAGCGGCGCCGCCGTCGCGAAGTCGGGGAGGATCGTCGTGCCCGAGAACCACACGGCGGGCCGCTCCCCGAACACGCCCTGCACTTCAGGGTCGAGCGGCAGCACGGGTTCCGGGAACCGAGGGATGGCGGCCGTGCCCTGGCCGACCAGCTGCACGCGTCCGCCGTCCGCCGCGATCACCGCCGTGGCACCCGGCATCCCGCCCAGCGAACGCAGCTCGGCCGGATTCTGGAACAGCAGCAGCCAGGTGCGCGGCTCAGAGCCGCCCAGCATCGCGGGGAGAAGCGTCGTGACCCGCTCGAGTGCGCCGGCCGCAGCAACGGCTGTCGACAGCTTCCCTGTCGCCTCGTCGAGCCCCTGACGCACGGACCGAAGGAGCGGGGCACGATCGATGCCTGCCAGCTTCTCGGCCGCGGTGTCCAGCCCTCGGGACGCCTCGGTCGCGGGCTCGCGGAGCGCCTCGAACACCGACAGGTCGAGCGCCCCGTCGACGAGGCGAAGCGAGTCGATCGAGAATCCCGATGCGACCTCGCTCAGCGGCTCCAGGACGGAGTCTGCGACGCCGGCGACGGCAGCGCTCACGGTTCCGACGGCGGCCAGCTGAGGGCCCACCCAGGGGAGGCCCTCCGCCGCCTTCCAGACGGGATCGCTCGTGAGGGATGCTGCGGCGCGTGCCTCCTCACTGGCGGTGCGGATGTCGGCAGCGGCCGCATCAGGCTCCGTGATGTTCGCCGAGGCCCGCTCGATGCCCCCGCGCGCCGCCTCAAGATGCTGATACGCGAGGAGCCCTCGGATGCCGATCCAGACGACGAAGGCGACCGCTGCGAGTGCCAAGGCCGCAAGCGCCCACGCGAACGCCTTTCCCGCCCGGCGAGCGGGCCGAGGTAGGACGTCGGACGACATTCTGCAATGTTAAGCGACCGCTCCGAGCGCGCACTCGAGGCCTTCCCGACGAATACAGGTCGGCGAAGGATCGGATTTCTTCCGTTCACCGAGGCGGATTCGTGGCAATGTACAGATACGTGAGAATGAGCGACGCGGCCACATGAGAGCGGGCGCCTCGCTGGGGGAAATGTCGAGGCGGTGAACGTGTGACAGCATCCGATGGTCCCTCTGCGAATGCGCGCGCGAGCCTCGCGCTTCAGCGTCGCGGGACGACGCAATTCGTGCTCGACGCGATTGCCTGGGCGGTGGCGCTCGCGAGCGCCGCGGTCTTCCGCTACGAGTTCGACGTCGCGCCGATCGTGTGGCTCAGCCTGCTCGGGGCGGCCCTCACCGCCGCCTCGGTCCAGTACTTCGCCGGGATGTACTTCCACCTGTATCGGGGGCGCTTCGCGTACGGGAGCTTCGAGGAGGTCCGCGCACTCACCTTCACCGTCCTCATCACGATGGCAGTGATCGCCGTGCTGTCATTCATCCTCATCGGCCCGACCCGTGTGCCGCGGAGCACGGCCTTCATCGCGGCGCCCATCGCACTCGTGCTGATGCTCGCGATGCGCTACGCCCGCAGGCTGTTCAACGACCGACGGCTGAAGCCGCGCGACGACGCCGCGCCTGTCCTCATCTTCGGCGCCGGTGAAGTGGGCCAGCGTGTGCTGCTCGCGACCAATCGAGATGCCGATTCCGATTTCCGGTCCGTGGGCTTTCTCGACGACGATCCGGAGAAGCGGAACCTGTGGCTGCGAGGCGTGCCCGTCCTCGGGACCCTCGACGATCTGCCCCGCGTCGCCGAGCGGACGGGGGCGAAGATCGTCGTCGTCGCGGTCGGCCGGGCGAATGCCGAGCTGCTCCGACGCGTGCAAGACACGGCCACGCCGCACGAGATCAAAGTCATGGTCGTCCCCCCGTTCGCAGAGATCCATGACGATCACGAGCGAGCCGCCGACATCCGCGACATCTCGATCGAAGACCTCATCGGGCGCCAGCCGGTCGACACGAACGTTGCGTCCATCGCCAGTTATCTGAACGGGCGGCGCGTCCTCGTCACCGGCGCGGGGGGCTCCATCGGCTCGGAGCTCTGCCGGCAGATCGTGCAATTCGGCCCCGCGGAGCTGATCATGCTCGACCGCGACGAGACAGGTCTGCAGGCCGCTCAGCTCGCGACCGCCGGCCACGGCCTGCTCCACACGAAGGACGTCGTGCTCGCCGACATCCGCGATGCCGAGACGCTCCAGCAGATCTTCAACAGCCGACTGCCTGAGGTCGTGTTCCACGCGGCCGCACTGAAGCACCTACCCATGCTCGAGCAGTACCCCGATGAAGCGTGGAAGACGAACGTCACCGGCACGCTCAACGTCATCGAGGCGGCGCGCTCGGCCGGTGTTACGACGTTCGTCAACATCTCGACCGACAAGGCCGCGAATCCGACGAGCGTCCTCGGTCACTCCAAACGCGTCGCCGAGAAGCTGACCGCCTGGGCGGCCGAAGAGACGAACCTGCGCTACCTGTCCGTGCGGTTCGGGAACGTCATCGGCAGCCGAGGCTCGATGCTTCCGACCTTCCAGTCCCTCATCGAGGCGGGCCGTCCTGTCACCGTGACAGATCCCGAGGTGACCCGCTACTTCATGACGATCCCCGAGGCGTGTCAGCTCGTCGTGCAGGCCGGGGGCATCGGCCGCGGGGGCGAAGTGCTCATCCTCGACATGGGCCAGCCGGTCAAGATCCTCGACGTCGCGCAGCGCATGATCGCGATGTCGGGCAAGGACATCGAGATCGTCTTCACCGGACTGCGCGAAGGCGAGAAGCTCCACGAGGAGCTCGTGGGTACCAGCGAGACCACCGAGCGCCCCTTTCACCCCAAGATCTCGCACGCGAAGGTCGAGAGCATCGCGCCTCATCAGCTCGACAGCGCGGACTGGAGGAAGCGGATGCTGTCGCGTCCGCGCAACAACGAGACCGGGGTCATCCGTCCGCTCACGCCGGAGGCTCGAACGACATCGTGAGCGACCGGATCTACCTGTCTCCCCCGGACGTCGGCCAGCTGGAAGAGGATGCCGTCGTGGCGGCGCTCCGCTCCGGCTGGGTCGCGCCGCTCGGTCCCGATGTCGATGCCTTCGAGCGGGAGCTCGCCGAGCGCGTCGGCGTCGCCCACGGAGTCGCTCTCAGCTCGGGCACGGCGGCACTGCACCTCGGCTTGCTGACGCTGGGCGTCGGCCCCGGCGATGTCGTGATCACCTCGACGCTGACCTTCGCCGCGACCGCCAACGCGATCGTCTACACGGGGGCCGAGCCGTACTTCGTCGACGTCCTCCCCCACACGGGAAACATGGACCCCTCGCTGCTGCGCATCGCGCTCGAGCGGCTTCGGGATGCCGGCGAGCGCGTCGCCGCGATCATCCCCGTCGACCTCCTGGGCAAGGCCGCGGACTACACCTCGATCCTCGCGATCGCCGACGAGTTCGAGGTGCCGGTGCTCGCCGACGCCGCCGAATCCCTCGGCGCGACGCACCGAGGCCGCGCGGCGGGCAGTTTCGGCCGCGCGTCAATCGTCTCGTTCAACGGCAACAAGATCATGACGACGTCCGGCGGCGGCATGCTGCTGACCGACGACGGCGACTTCGCGGAGCGCGTGCGGTACCTTGCGACGCAGGCACGCCAGCCGGTCCTCCACTACGAGCACACCGACATCGGCTACAACTACCGCATGAGCAACCTGCTCGCAGCTCTCGGCCGAGCGCAGCTGAGCCGACTCGACGAGATGATCGCCCGGCGACGCGGCCTGCGCGATTCCTACAAGTCGCTCTTCGCCGACGTCGAGGGCGTCGAGGTTTTTGGAACCGTCGACGACGAGCACGACAACGCCTGGCTCACTTCGATACTCATCGACTCATCAGTGACCGGCTGGACGCCGGGCGATCTGACCGCAGCCCTCGCCGCCGATCGCATCGAGGCCCGCCCGATCTGGAAGCCGATGCATTTGCAGCCCGTGTTCGAGGGGGCGCGTGCGGAGCTTTCTGGGGCTGGGGACCACTTGTTCAATGCCGGGCTCACCCTTCCGAGTGGTTCGGCTTCGAGCGACGAGGAGCGCGGGCGTGTGTTCGCGGCAATTACGAGGTTCGTCTCGTGACCCGGCCAACAGGCGCGAGCAGACTCTCCTACGAGGTGGTGAAACGCGCAATCGACATCGGCGCGGCATCGGTTCTGCTCGTGTTGACAGCACCGCTGCAGTTGGTGCTCGCAGGGCTCGTCGCCAAGAACCTCGGCCGTCCCGTGATCTTCCGTCAGCCACGGCCGGGCAAGGACGGTGAGGTGTTCACGTTGCTGAAATTCCGCACGATGCTTCCTGTCAATAAGGCCAAGGGCTGGGTGACGGATGCTGACAGGCTCACGCCGTTCGGCCGACAGCTGCGGTCCCTCAGCCTCGATGAGCTTCCGACTCTATGGAATGTGCTGCGCGGGGACATGAGCCTTGTTGGTCCGCGGCCGCTGCTCGTCGAATACCTGCCGCTCTACTCACCCGAACAGGCTCGTCGTCACGAGGTGCGTCCGGGAATCACCGGACTGGCGCAAGTTCGCGGCAGAAACTCATTGAGCTGGGGAACAAAGTTCAAGTACGACGTGATGTACGTCGAGCGCCGGAGCCTCCGACTGGACTTGCGCATCCTGATGGCGACGGCCCGCTCAGTCTTCCGTCGAGAAGGCATCAACCTCGAGGGACAGGCCACGACGTCGAAGTTCGGCGGGAATGCGTGACAGCGCGGGAGCTCGTTATCGTCGGTATGGGCGGTTCGGGCGCGAGGCGCTAGAGGTTATCGAAGCCGAGAGGAACTGGCGCGAGATGACACCGATAGACAGCGGCCCAAGGGGTGGCACGACCTTGACCGTGCCACCCTTGCGCCTCACTTTGGTGCCGTTCTTCCAGCTATTCGCCCTGGACCGGTCACACCGACCTCGCGTGCGGCAGCGGACATCGACCAGTCTCGGCGAGCAGTTGGATGAACCGCTTCCGAGCTAGTGACTTCGGCCTTCGACCCGGGCGCTTCGGAACACGACGAGACGACATTCAAGAACCCTTTCGGCAGGTCCTTCTTGCGACCGTCACTGGAACCACCGCCCCGGAACGTTCAGGGTTCGGGCGCCGCCGACAGCCAGTCAGTTCGAACACGTCCGGCGTTCGCGCTGTGCGCTTGGGTGCTCATCTCCATGCGGACTCGCGCCCTCGCTGGTGGCATCAAATTAGCCCGAGCGAACCGAGTCCCACGAAGTCCTCCCGCGAGCCTGCGCGCAAGCCTGGACCTCGGCAGGACCGGCTCCGCGCCGGAGATGGAATCAGGCGCGCCCATCGGGTCATCGCGCGATGGCGCGAGTCGTGGTGTGGACCAATTGTGAGGTCATAGAGTTGGAGGCGCGGGCCGGAGCGACCGCCATCATTGCGTCATCCTGCAGCACCATCGCAAATCCCGCTCCCGTTCGAGGTGAAGAACTGACCGTGCAGAAAGTGATAGTCGTTGGACAGGGCTACGTGGGGTTACCAGTCGCCATGCGGGCCGTCGCAGTCGGATATGACGTGGTAGGGGTGGATCTCGACAAGAGTCGGGTTGCGGATTTGGTAGCGGGACAGTCCTACGTGGGTGACGTGCCGTCGTCAACGTTAAGAGAGGCTCTGTCTTCTGGGCGCTATCGGGCGACAGCCGACTACGATGACGCGGGGACGTTCGACATTGCGGTGATAACGGTTCCGACACCGTTGAAGGAATCCTTGCCGGACTTGTCTTTCATCGAATCTGCGACCGTCTCCCTCGCGCGAAATCTGAGACCGGGCGCCACAGTGATTCTGGAGTCGACGACCTATCCAGGAACGACTGAGGAGCTGGTTGCACCGATTCTGGAAAGGGGTAGCGGCCTGGTCGCGGGGCCCGATTTCCACGTCGGCTACAGTCCCGAGCGTATTGATCCCGGGAATAGGACGTGGGGTTTTGTAGAGACACCAAAAGTCGTATCCGGTATCGACACGGAGTCGCTGCGAGCCGTGGACGACTTCTATTCGTCGCTCGTGGACACCACGGTGCCAGTCTCGGGAACGCGCGAGGCCGAACTCACGAAGCTCCTCGAGAATACTTTCCGTCACGTGAACATTGCACTCGTCAACGAGCTCTCCGTCTTCGCACATCAACTCGGTGTGAACGTTTGGGAGTCGATAGATGCAGCGGCGACGAAGCCGTTCGGCTTCATGAGGTTCACCCCCGGACCAGGCGTGGGTGGGCACTGTCTACCAGTCGACCCGAGCTACCTATCATGGGAAGTCCGCCGGAAGCTAGGACGCAACTTTCGGTTCGTCGAGCTGGCCAACGACATAAACGACCACATGCCCGACTATGTCGTGCAGCGGGCCAGCCAACTCCTCAACAGTCGCAGCCGGGCGTTGTCCGGCGCAACCGTCCTCCTGATAGGCCTCGCTTATAAGCGGGACACTGGAGACATCCGGGAGTCTCCCTCCCTGAGGGTGATTAACCTCCTTCTGGATACTGGCGCAGTACTCCGAGCGGTCGACGATCACGTGGAGACGCGCTTCTGGCCCGCCGGCGTAGAGAAAGTTGCGTTGAACGATGAGTCGCTCGAAAGCGCTGACCTAGTCATTCTTCTCACTGACCACTCCAACCTCGATGTCAGCATCTTGGCGGGAAGCAAGACGATGGTGCTAGACACCCGCAACCGTATCCGAGGCGACCACGTCTCTGCTCTCTAAAGACCGCTCCATAGGGGCTCTTCGCAGTTGAGGGTGTAGTGGGGGCGCGCGCGCCGCTGGGCGGATAGGCGTCGAGGCCTTCGAGGATGGAAGTTCCTACGCTCAGCATCCGAAAGACCTCGACGTGTTCAACGCTACCTTCG
>NZ_JBEYBL010000004.1:0-371901 GCF_040632175.1 Microbacterium sp. NPDC019599 | reverse complement strand
CGGAACTCCGGTGAATGTGGTGCGGGCATCTCACAGACTCCTTCCGAGACGATCATCGCCTCATCTCAGGTGTCCGGGAAACCGGGCCAAGCTCCAGGCCCGTTCACGATGTCTCGAGACATCCCAGGTCCCACCAGGAAACCGTTCACCATGTCCCGAGACACCCGTTCACGATGTCCTGAGACCACACACCACCGTCACCGCCATCGTCGAAGCCCCGCGATCCCTTGAAAACACTGGGATCGCGGGGCTTCTGCGTTGCCGCCTCCGGCCCACGCCCACGAGTTGCCCACCTCTGTGTGAGCATCCACGCTGTGACGTCTCGAATTCCAGACATCCCGCCCTTCCGGTGGCGGTCGCCCGGTCCTCGCCGTCAGCGGTCGGGAGCCTTGAGCCTCTCAGAGCCAGCCGTTGTCCGTCGCGATCCGCACGGCTTCAGCTCTGGAGCCGGCGCCGAGCTTGCCGATGGCAGTCGACAGGTGATTGCGCACCGTCCCCTCGCTGAGGAAGGTCGCCGCAGCGACCGCGGCTGTCGACCCGCCGCCGGCGGCCGCCGCCAGAACCTCCGTCTCTCGCCTGGTCAGTGGGGACGGTCCGATGCTCAGGCTCGCCGCAGCCAGGTCCGGGTCGACTACTCGGAACCCTGCGTAAGCCCGCCTGACGGCATCCACCAATCGGTCGGCCGAGGCGTCCTTCACCATGAAGCCGACGGCTCCCGCCTCCATGGCACGCCGCAAATACCCGGGGCGGCCGAATGTGGTGAGGACGATGACCTTGGTCTGCGGTCGGGTGGCCACGATCGCGGCTGTGGCTTCGAAACCGTCCCTGCAGTCGGGCGCACCCGGCATCTGCACGTCCATCAGAACAACGTCCGGAGCGGCCTCGGCGGCCTGGCGCACCGACTCCGGCGCGCTCGTGGCGAGTCCGACGACCTCGAGGTCGGGCTCTGTGCGAAGCAGCGCCCCCAGCGCCTCTGCGATGATCGTCTGGTCATCGGCGACGAGCACCCGGATCATCTCTCGCTCCGGACCGGCTCTGGCGACGATGCGAGGCTCGCGCGCACCGACGTGCCGCCGCCGGGGACAGCAGCGACCTCGAGGATGCCGCCCGCCGCGGTGACGCGTTCCCCGAGCCCGCTCAGCCCGTGGCCCGACCGGTCTGCACGGACTCCGACGCCGTCGTCGCGGACCTCGACGGAGTGCTCGTCGACCTCGATCGCGCACGACGTCGCCTGGGCGTGGCGCACGACGTTGGTCACAGACTCACGGACCACATATCCGAACAGCTCGCTGATGCCGTCCGGGAGTGTGGGCAGCGCGACGGGCGTGCGGGCCTCGACGCCTGCCGCGAGCAGCACCGATCGTGCGCTCGCGATCTCGGTGGCGAGCCGGATCTCGGTCAGTCCCGACACCGTGGCACGGACGTCGGCCAGCGCCTGGCGGGCGATCGCCTCGACGGCGACCATCTGCTCCTTTGCGGCAGCCGGCTTCGTGTCGGCGAGGCGAGCCGCCAGAGAGGACTTGATCGTGATGGCGGTCAGCGAGTGGCCGAGGATGTCGTGCAGGTCGCGGCTGATCCGCTCCCGTTCGGCCGCCACCGTGAGCGTCTCGATCCTGGTCTGGCTGCGCTCGAGCATGCGCCTGATCCGGATGCTCTCCATCACCCCGGCCATGCCGAGTCCGATGCCGAGCGAGAGCGCCGCGAAGAGCACCGGCATCCATGAACCGCCGAGGACGCCTGCCAGGCTGAGCGCGAGCGCCCAGACGACCAGGGCGAAGCGGGCGTGCCGCCACGGGATGAGGGTCGCGGTCAACGCAGCGGGGTAGATGCCGAAGAGGGCGAACTCACACCCCCACAGCAGCGCTCCGCCGAGTACGACGAAGCCGGTGAATCCGGCGACGTAGCACCAGCGGACCAAGAGCGGCGAGTCGGCGGTCCAGGCCGCGCCGACGTAGGCTGCGGCGAGGACGACGAGGAAGCCGATTCGCAGGCCGAGGCCCACAGCATCCACTCCCTCTGCGATCGTGGGAATCGCGAAGACGAGGAAGACGATGCCGCCGAGGTAGGTCCAGAGCAGATTCGTCCGGGCCCGATGCCATCGGAATGGCAGGTCGGTCGAGGGGCCGAGCGCCCACGGCGCGGCGTCCGGGTCGTCTCCCGACCCGAACGCCGCGGGCCGCAGCAGGCCGCCGAAGACGGACCGAGCCATGGCGCCTCCTCGCGCTCAGCGTTTGCTGGTTGCCGCGGCTCGACGATAGCCGAGCGCACCGAGCACTGTCAGGACCGCCGACCATGCCAGCAGCGCCCAGATGCCGCCCCAGGGGAAGCTCGCCTCGGGAAGGAACGGGAAGCGGCCGAGCTCGCCCAACCAGTAGGTGGGGAAGATCGGCGCCACCGCCTGCATCGCCGGCGGCATCGCGTCGACCGGGAACCACAGGCCGCCGAGCAGCGAGAGGGCAAGGAGCAGCATGGTGGTGACGGCCTGCACCGCCTCTGCTTTGATCCAGACGCCGACCACCATGCCGAGCACGGTCATCGGCAGAAGGCCGAGCCAGAGCAGTCCCAGCGAGGCGGCCCACTGGCCGACGGTGGCAGTGACCCCGCCGAGCAGGGCCCCTGCGACGAAGACGAGGAGCAGCGCCGGCAGGACCAGGAGCATGGTCACGGCCGCCCGCGCCCAGAGGAAGACCCGCGGCGAGACCGACGTGATCATCAGCTGACGGAACCAGCCCGACCGACGCTCGAGCGCGAGCTGCGCGCCCCCGCTCATGGCCGCGCCGAGGCTTCCGTACGCGGCCATCGAGACCATGATCATCGCGGAGGCCGCCCCGGTGTCGCCCGCACCACCGTAGATGGCGTTGAAGACGAGATAGAGGGTCACGGGCATGATGACGGTGAAGAGGACGAAGCTGACGTTCCTAGCGGTGAGCTTCGCGCTGTGCAGCGCGTAGTGGAGTGCCGGCATGCCTCCGGCTCCTCGGATCGTCGGCCGTTGATCGAGCAGGGTGGTCATCGCGTCGCTCCTTTCAGTGTGCTGTCGAGGTGAGTGGTGAGGGCGATGAACGCGTCCTCCAGGTTGGCTGCGGCGACCTCGACGTCTTGGACACGGTCGTCGCGTAACAGTGCGCGAAGCGTGCTGTCGGAATCGGTGCTGTGCAGCCGCCAGCGCGGACCCGCCTTCTCGACCGCGACGACTCCGGGCAGGCCGCCCAGTCCGGCCGAGTCGAGGTCGATGGCGGTGAGTGTGATCGTCCGCCCGGCGACGCGCGAGCGGATCTCGTCACCGGTTCCCTGGGCCACGACCCGTCCCGCGTCGAGCACGACGATCCTCTGGGCGACGTCGTCGGCCTCTTCGAGGTAGTGGGTCGCGAACAGCACCGTGCGCCCGGCGTCGGCGAAGTCGCGCATCGAGCGCCAGAAGCGCCGGCGCGTCTCGACGTCCATGCCCACAGTGGGCTCGTCGAGGATGAGCAGGTCGGGGTCGGGCAGCAGCGCCAGGGCATACCGCAGCCGCTGGGCCTGACCGCCGGACAGCCGGTCGGTCCTCGTCTTGAGGAACGCCCCCAGGTCGGCTCGGTCGATGACCTCATCGACCGCGAGCGGGTGGGCGTGCAGCCCGGACATCAGTCCGAGGACATCGATGACTCGGGCGTCGGCCAGCAGAGCCCCGACTTGGAGCATCGCCCCGACCCGCCCAGAGCGGACGGCAGCGAGCGGGTCGAGGCCGAACACCGCGACGGCGCCGGCGTCCGGCTTCGTCAGGCCGAGGATCACCTCGTTGATGGTCGACTTGCCGGCGCCGTTCGGGCCGAGGACGGCCACGATCTCACCGGGCTCGATACGCATGGTGAGGTCGTCGACCGCCCGTACCGCACCGTAGGACTTGGACAGCTTCGTGACCTGGACCGCAGCGATGCGGTCGCCGGGGCCCGATGTCGCGCGGGCGGCATGGGCCAGTCGGGTGGGTGACATTTCGTGCATGTCCCCACTCTCGCGCCGGCCGCATCCCGATGCCTCGGCCGCACGTCACGACCTCACCGTGACTTCTGTCACTGCTCAGGCCTCGCGTCCGCGGCCGTTCCGCCGGACGGCGGACGGCGGACGGCGCTCGGCGGATCAGCCGCCCGACGACGGCGGGCCGTCGAGGAGCGACGGGATGTAGTCCAGCAGCTGGATGCGGCCGTCGAACGTGCGGCTCTCGATGAGTTCGAGAGCGACGTCGGGGTAGCCGTCGTAGATCCGCTCGCGTCCCGTCTTTCCCGTGATGACGGGGAAGACGACGACGCGGAACCTGTCGACCAGGCCCGCCTTCAGCAGCGATCGGCACAGCGCGAGGCTTCCGATCGTCCGCAGGGACTTCCCCTCGGACTTCATGGCACGGACGGATTCGACAGCATCCGTCGCCACCAGGCGGGTGTTCGGCCACGTGAGCGGCTCTTCGAGCGTCGAGGAGAAGACGACTTTGGGCGTGCGGGCCAGCTCATCCAGCGTTTCACCCTCGGCACCCTGCACGGCGAACCCCGACATGAGCGTGTAGGTCGTCGCACCCATCAGGAGCGTGTGATGCCGCTCGGGCTGCTCGTCGAGCCAGGCGAGGTATTCCGGCCCCTGCAGACCCCACCAGCCGGGCCAGCCCTCCGCCGAGGCGTACCCGTCCAGTGAGGTGATGAAGTCGACCATGAGCTGTCCACGGTGTGTGGTCGCGGGGTTCATCGCTGCTCCTCCTGTCATCCGGTCTGCTTCGACCGTATGCCGAGATCGAGTTCCGATCACCGGGGTCGGCGGATCGGATCGGCGAGTTCGCGGTGCCGGCCAACCCGCGCTCAGCTCCGACGCCCGACGTATAGTCGGCGTGTGCTGACCCCGACCTGGAGGTGAGTCATGAGCGCCGTCGCGACCGATCCGCAGCGGATCGCGGTGCTGCGCCGCCGGATCCGCCTCGTCGTCGCGGTGACGATCACGTGGAACATCCTCGAGGGGATCGTCGCGCTCATCGCCGGCGGGGTGGCCTCGTCGGCCGCGCTGATCGCCTTCGGGCTGGACTCCTTCGTCGAGGTGCTCTCCGCCGCCGCGGTGGCGTGGCAGTTCTCGGCACGGGATCCGGAGACGCGGGAGAAGACCGCGCTCCGCGTGATCTCGATCGCGTTCTTCGCGCTGGCGGCGTACGTGACGGTGGATGCCGTGCTGTCCCTCGCCGGTCTGCGGGAGCCCGAGCAGAGCGCGGTCGGGATCGTGCTGGCGGCGCTGAGCCTCACGGTGATGCCGTTCCTGAGCTGGTTCGAGCGGCGTGCGGGCCGCGAGCTCGGCTCCGCGTCCGCTGTCGCCGATTCGAAGCAGACCCTGATCTGCGCCTACCTTTCGGCAGCGCTGCTTGTCGGGCTCGTCGCCAACGCGCTCCTCGGATGGGCGTGGGCGGATTCGATCGCGGCGCTCGTGATCGCCGGATTCGCCGTGAAGGAGGGCATCGAGGCATGGCGCGGCGATGCGTGCACGACCCCGGTCGGCGTGCTCACCGGCGAGATCGACGACCACGACCACCACGGCGACCACGACCAGGACTGAGCCGCCTCAGACTCCGACGCGCGTCTCCTCAGACTCCCGGACGACCCGCCTCAGGAAATAAGGCATCCTCCCGATGGAGGCCCGGTGCCTTAGCGACGAAAGTCACTCAGGACAAACCACCCTGAGGAGACGCCATGTACGTCAGCGAGGACACCTTCCCCCACCTTCGCCAGGCCGCCGAAGAGCGACTGCTCCGCGAGCTCGAGTACCGCCGGGTCACCAAGGAGCGCGTCGCCGACACGACGCCGCCCCGCGAGCGCGGCCTGCGACTGCGCGCCCGCACGCTCCGCCGGCTGGTGCACCTGGCACCCCGGGCGATCTCGCACACGTGATCACCCCGTCCACGGGCCCGCTCGCCTCCGTCATCGAACGGCGGTCGAGCGGGCCCGATGTCGGGGGGCGGTGGGACGATGTGTACATGCGAGCAACGGTCAGTCCCTCGCTCGTCGGCCGCGAGGCTGACCTCGAGGCACTCCAAGACGCGCATGCCGACAGCATCGCGGGTTCGAGCCGTGCCGTGCTCGTCGGCGGCGAGGCGGGCATCGGCAAGACCCGGCTCGTCGGCGAGTTCCTGCGCTCGCTTCCCGCCGACACGATCGTCCTGCGGGGGCAGTCGGTCGACTTCGATCGCGACGCGCCTCCCTACGCCCCGATCCTCTCCGCCCTCCGATCCCTTGCACAGGAGGTGGGCGAGGCCGCGCTCTTCGACGCCTCGGGTCCCGCACGCGACGCGCTCGCATTGCTGCTGCCCGAGCTGAGCGCCGGTGCGACAAGCATCGAGGCGCCCGTCCGCGGCGGCGCCGATCGGCTCTACGACGCCGTCGCCGAGGTGCTCGAGAATGTCGCGGCAGTGCGTCCCGTCGTGCTCGTGATCGAAGATCTGCACTGGGTCGATCCGCAGAGCCTGGGGCTGCTGCGCTTCCTGATCCGCGTCATCGAGGATGCACGGCTGCTCATCGTCCTGACCTTCCGCAGCGACGAGCTGAGGCGGGGCAGCCCCCTGCGCGCCCTGCTGCCCGAGCTCGACCGCAACCGTCGCGTCGTCCGCGTCGAGCTCGCGCGCCTCGACCGACGCCAGGTGCGCGAGATGGCGACAGCGATCCTCGACCACCCGCCCGACGAGGACGAGCTCGCGCAGGTGTACGTGCGGACCGAGGGCGTGCCCTTCTTCGTCGAGGAGCTCGTGTGCTGCAGCGGGGTCCGCAGCATGGACGCGTTCCCCGACACGCTCCGCGATATCCTGCTCGCTCGCTACGACCAGCTCACTGAGTCGTCCCAACGGATGCTGCGACTCATCGCCGCAGGCGGTGTGCGTGTCGAGCACGAACTGCTCGTCGCCGTGTGCGACGAATCCCCCGAAGGCATCGATCTCGCGGCCAGCGAGGCCATCGCCGCGAGCGTGCTCGTCGTCGACGGCACCGCCTACGCGTTCCGGCACGCGCTGGTGCGCGAGGCGATCCACGACGAGCTGCTCCCCGGCGAGCGGGTGCGCTTCCACACCCGCTACGCCGAGGCGCTGACGAGTCAGTCCGGAGCGGACGGCGCAGACGCGACGGCGATCTCGTACCACTGGATGGCGGCGCACAACACGCGCCAGGCCTTCATCGCGTCGATCGCCGCCTTCCAGCAGTCGAGGTCCTCGTTCGCGTTCGCCACCGCCGCATCCATGGGCGAGCGGGCGATCGAGCTGTGGGACCAGGTGCCCGACGCGGACGACCTCGCCGACCGCACGAAAGTGCAGCTGCTCCACGACACGTCTTATGTGCTGCGCAACGCCGGCGAGAGCGAGCGTGCGATCGCCCTGATCGACGTCGCGATCGCGCTGTGCGACCGGGCCGACGCGGCGACGTACGCGCTCCTGCTGCGCAACAAGGCGTCGTATCTGGCCAACATCGGCCTCACCGGATCGACCGAGCTGCTGCGCGAAGCGCTCTCGGTGCTCGAAGGTCAGCCACCCAGCGTGCTGCGCGCCAACGTGCTCGGCGAGCTGGCCGCCCGCCTCATGCTCGACGCACGGTTCGCGGAGGCGATCGAGATGGCGGACGGCGCCTTCGCCGAAGCCACCGCGGTCGACAACCGGCCGCGGATGTCCGTGGCATCCAACATCCGGGGCTTCTCGCGGCTCGCCGCCGGTGACATCGACGCGGGGCTCACCGACCTCGCACTGGCCCGGGAGTACGCCGTCGGCAACGATTCCGCGCGCCTGCGGTACTGGGTCAACCAGTCGGATGCTCTGAATCTCCTCGGCCGCTACGACGAGGCCGTGCGCACCGCCGAGGAAGGCGCCGAGCGGGCGCGGCAGCGAGGCGTCGAGCGCACATCGGGGGCGATGCTGCTGTCGAACGTGATCAGCCCGCTCTACGCGCTCGGCGAGACCCAACGCGCGAACGAGATGCTCGATCGCGCCCTCGAGCTCGACGCGCCCATCGGTTTCAGCGCGCCCTTGCGGCGCCTCAAGGTGCAGGCCGCGCTGTGGTCCGGCGATCGCCCGCTCGCCGAGCGACTGCTCCGCGGCTGGTACGGCTCACTGCGGCAGCAGGGCAGGTCCGATGTGCAGGCCGCGCTCGGTCTCGCCCTGATCAGCGGCGAGCTCGCGCTCGCCCGCGGCGAGACGCGGGAGGCCTGGCAGCAGGTCAGCGTGCTGATCGACCCCGACCACCGGTCGTTCCCCGCCTACGACCTGCCGCTCATCGCGTTCGCGGCGCGCGTGCTCGGCGCCGCGCGGGTCACCGGCATGACGCTGTCCGGCGCGGACGGAGAGCCTCGCTCGGCCGACGAACTCGAACGCGACGTACGTTCCGCGCTCGCCGACGCGACCGTGTGGCCGACAGCATCCGCATACTCGGCCATAGTCGATGCCGAGCTGGGCGGTCCGCGCGGCACGGGGACCGATCCTGCGCTGTGGCAGGGCGCGCTGGAGGCGACCCGCGACGACGTCGCCCCCGCCCAGCTCGCGCCGTATGCCGCATTCCGGCTCGCGGAGGCGCTCGCGAACGCCGGTGACCGTGCCGGTGCACGGTCCGCGGCGCAGACGGCACGCACGTCGGCCGAGGCGATCGGCATGGGGCTCATCGTCGACAGCGTGACCGAACTCGAGCGCCGCGTGGGTGCGATCGGCGGCGACCACCGCGATACGGCAGGGGATGCCGCATCCCTCGACGCCCTTCTCACCGAGCGCGAGCGGCAGGTGCTGGATCTCGTCGCACGCGGGATGAGCAACGGCCAGATCGCCGAGCAGCTCTTCATCAGCACCAAGACCGCGAGCGTGCACGTGTCGAACATCCTCCGCAAGACGGGCGCGACGACCCGCACGGAGGCCGCATACCTGTCGACGAACTCTGCTCGCTGAGCGCCCCCGACCACGCTTCTTAGCTGCGCCCGGGGCACCCGCTGAAAGATAGGGCGGATGCCTCATGCGCGGCGACCACCTCAGAGAGGAGCGTCGTGGTCGTCAGAAACCACATCGGAGGCCCCTCATGGCTACCATCCTGCTCATCGCCATCGGCATCGTCGTCCTCGTCGCCGGCATCTCCACGCTGGTCCAGGTTGCGCGCGACGGCTACCGCCAGGTGCCGACCCGGCCCGACGCCCCGCGGCACCCGTAGGCCGTCATCCACCGAGGCGGCGGGCCGGCACCACTCACAGCCGCCCGCCGCCTCGTGCTGACGGAGCGCACGAGCCGATGGGATGATTCCGCCATGGGTCCCGAACCCTTCACGATCTCGGTCCCCGACGACGTACTCGGCGATCTGCGAGCCCGCCTCCGCAACACGCGTTGGCCGGAGAACGCGCCCGGGGAGCCGTGGAGCCAGGGCACCGACCTGGCATACCTGAAGGGCCTCGTCGAGGAATGGGCCGAGCGCTACGACTGGCGTGCACACGAAGCCCTCCTCAACCGCTACTCCCACTTCACGGCCGAGATCTCCGGTACCCGCGTGCACTTCATCCATGAGCGCAGCGGGAGGCCGGCACTCATGCTCACGCACGGCTGGCCGAGCTGCTTCACCGAGCTGCTGCCGCTCGTCGACCGGCTTTCGGCGGACTACGACCTCGTCGTCCCCTCGATGCCCGGCTACGGCTTCTCCGCGCGACCGCCCGAGGTCGGGATCGACGCCGCGTACACCGCAGGACTGTGGCTCGACCTCATGGACCTTCTCGGCTACAAGCGATTCGGTGCGATCGGCGGAGACTTCGGCGCCGCCGTCACGACGCACCTCGCGCTTCGGGCACCCGAGCGACTCACCGGGATCCTGCTCACGACGTCCGAGATGAGCCCGGTTCTCGGTCCGGATGCCGCACCTCTGACAGATCGCGAGCGAGCCTACGTCGATCACCTCGCACAGTGGGATGCCACGGAGCGCGGATACAGCAGCATCCAGTCCACCCGCCCCCAGACGCTCGGCTACGGTCTGTCGGACTCTCCGGCGGGCCTCGCGGCCTGGCTGATCGAGAAATGGCGAGCCTGGAGCGACAGCGGCGGCGACGTGGACAGCCGCATCGGCACAGAGTTCCTCCTGACTCTGCTGACGATCTACTGGTGCACCAACTCCATCACCTCCTCGATGCGCGACTACTTCGACGCCCGGTGGCACGGCACTCACCTGACCGGCGCGGACCGCGTGTCCGTGCCGACGGCGATCTCCGTGTTCGCGAACGAATTCATCCCCGAGGGCGAGCCGCCGCGCGAGTGGTACGAGCGCCTGTACGACATCCGGCAGTGGACGGTCTCGCCTCGCGGCGGGCACTTCGCCGCGATCGAGGAGCCCGACGCGCTCGCGCGCGACATCCGCGCCCACTTCGCCTGACGCGGTCGCCGCAGGGTGTCGGCATATCGGAGTGACAAGAAGCGGCATTCTTTCGCCTCGAATTCGGCGTAGGTTCCCTTGATTCGCTCGGTACCGTCAATGCATGCAGGCGCTGACGACCGATGGACGAGCCGTGTCCTCGAGGCGCTCCGCCTACTTCGTCTCAGACAGCACGGGCATCACGGCAGAGACGCTGGGCAACGCTCTGCTGGCGAACTTCCCGGGCTTCGCCTTCGTCCGGCACACCGTCCCCTTCGTCGACACACCGGACGGCGCTGCGAACGTCGTACGCGACATCGCGCGTGACGCCGGCGCCGGTCTCGCGCCGATCGTCTTCACGACGACGAAGGATGCCGCGGTCAGCAGCGTGCTCGCCGCCGCGCCCGCGACCATCATCGATCTGCTCGGCGGGCACCTGACGGAGCTGGAGGGCGCGCTCGGGACGACAGCATCCGAGCAGCTCGGTCAGTTCCACACGCTCGGCGACACGACGCAGTACTTCGCCCGCATGCGCGCCGTCGAGTACGCGATCGAGCACGACGACGGCCAGAGCTCGCGGGCGCTCGACATCGCGGACGTCATCATCGTCGCGCCGAGCCGCTGCGGCAAGACGCCGACCACGATGTACCTCGCGCTGCAGTACGGACTGCTCGTGGCGAACTATCCGCTGACCGACGAGGACTTCCCGACCGACGGCCTGCCGCGCCTCGTCGCGCCTTACGCGGCGCGCTGCTTCGGCATCACGACGACGCCGCTGCGACTGAGCCAGGTGCGGCACGAGCGCCGGCCCGACTCGCGGTACGCGAGCCTCGCGCAGTGCACCCTCGAGCTGCGCCGCGCGGAGGACCTCTACCGCCGCAACCGCGTGCCGTTCCTCAACTCCTCGACCAAGAGCGTCGAGGAGATGTCGGCCGTGATCCTGCAGACGCTCCGGCTGCGGACCTGACCCCATCACCCCGCACCGACCCCTCACGAAGTCCTGCACCGACCCCTCACGAAGCCCGCACGACCCCCTCACGAAGGAGAGCACCCATGAGCAGCATCCTCTGGTTCGACGAGCTCGGCATGGCCGATCTGCCCCAGGTGGGCGGTAAGAACGCATCACTGGGCGAGATGGTCTCGAATCTCTCGCATCTGGGCGTGCGCGTGCCGGGCGGGTTCGCGACGACCGCCGACGCGTATCGCGACTTCCTCGCGCATGAGGACCTGCGCGGGCGGATCCGCGACGCGATCGCCGAGCTCGACGTCGACGATGTGACGCAGCTCACGCATGTGGGCACCGAGATCCGCTCGTGGATCGAGGAGCATCCGCTTCCCGCGGCGCTGGAGCGCGACATCCGTTCCGCGTTCGAGCGGCTGGTGCAGGCGGATGCCGAGCCCGAGACGGTGACGTGGGCGGTGCGCTCCTCGGCGACGGCCGAGGACCTGCCGGACGCCTCGTTCGCGGGCCAGCAGGAGACGTTCCTCAACGTGGGCGGCATCGACAACGTGCTCGCCGCGATCCGCCAGGTGTACGCCTCGCTGTACAACGACCGCGCGATCGCGTACCGGGCGCACCACGGATTCGACCACGACGAGGTCGCGCTCTCGGCCGGGGTGCAGCGCATGGTGCGTTCGGACGTCGGCGCCTCGGGCGTCATGTTCACCGTCGACACCGAGTCCGGGTTCGACGGCGCCGTCTTCGTGACCAGCTCGTACGGGCTGGGCGAGGCGGTCGTGCAGGGAGCGGTCAACCCGGACGAGTTCTACGTCTCCAAGCCCGCGTTGCGCGCCGGCCGCCCCGCGGTCCTCAAGCGCTCGGTCGGTGAGAAGGCCATCGCGATGCGGTACACCGACAGCCGCGAGGCCGGGTCGAGCACGGCCTTCGTCGACGTCCCGCACGCAGACCGCATCCAGTTCTCGATCACGGATGCCGAGCTCGAGGAGCTCGCCCGCCACGCGCTGGTGATCGAGGAGCATTACGGCCGACCGATGGACATCGAGTGGGGCAAGGACGGCGTCGACGGCCACCTGTACATCCTGCAGGCCCGCCCCGAGACGGTCGTCTCCCGCACCTCCGCGAACGTGATCCGCCGGTTCCGGCTGCACGAGCGCGGCACCGTCGTCACAGCCGGGCGCGCGATCGGCCAGCGCATCGGCGCGGGCCCCGTGCGGGTGCTGACCGACATCGCGCAGATGGCCGAGTTCCAGGCCGGCGACGTGCTCGTGGCCGACATGACCGACCCGGACTGGGAGCCGATCATGAAGCGCGCCGCGGCGATCGTCACCAACCGGGGCGGCCGCACGTGTCACGCGGCGATCATCGCGCGCGAGCTCGGCATCCCCGCCGTCGTCGGCGCGGGCGACGCGACCCGCACGCTCCGCGACGGCCAGGAGGTCACCGTCTCGTGCGCCGAGGGCGACACGGGCTTCGTCTATGACGGGCTGCTCGACTTCGCCGAGGAGGAGACGCACCTGGATCGGATGCCGGAGGCACCGGTCAAGATCATGATGAACGTCGGCACTCCCGACCAGGCCTTCTCGTTCGCCCGGCTCCCGCACCGGGGCGTCGGGCTGGCGCGGCTGGAGTTCATCATCAACCGGCAGATCGGCATCCACCCCCGCGCCCTCCTGAGGCACGACAGCCTCCCGGCGGGGCTGCGCGAGGAGATCGACGAGCGCATCGCCGCCTACCCGTCGCCGCGCGACTACTTCGTGCAGCGCGTCGTCGAGGGCGTGTCGACGATCGCGGCGGCGTTCCACCCCGAGCCCGTCATCGTGCGGATGAGCGACTTCAAGTCGAACGAGTACGCCAACCTCATCGGCGGCGAGCTGTACGAGCCGCACGAGGAGAACCCCATGCTCGGCTACCGCGGCGCGTCGCGGTACATCTCGCCGGACTTCCGCGAGTGCTTCGACATGGAGTGCGAGGCGCTGAAGTTCGTCCGCGACGAGATGGGGCTCACCAACGTCCAGATCATGGTCCCGTTCGTGCGCACCGTCGCCGAGGGCCACTCCGTCGTCGAGCTCCTCGCCCAGAACGGGCTGCGCCGCGGCGAGAACGACCTCAAGGTCGTCATGATGTGCGAGCTTCCCACCAACGCCCTCCTCGCCGACGACTACCTCGAGTTCTTCGACGGCTTCTCGATCGGCTCCAACGACATGACGCAGCTCACGCTCGGCCTCGACCGCGACAGCGCCCTCGTCGCGAGCACCTTCGACGAGCGGGACCCCGCCGTCCTCAAACTCCTGTCGATGGCGATCGAGGCCTGCCGCCGCCAGGGCAAGTACATCGGCATCTGCGGCCAGGGTCCCAGCGACCACCCCGACCTCGCCGAGTGGCTCGTCGACCAGGGCATCGAGTCGGTCTCACTCAACCCCGACACAGTCGTCGACACGTGGCTCCGGCTCGCCGGCAGCGCCCCGGCCGAGGTGCCGGCCGACGGTCGGGTCGTCTGACCGCCCCGCATGAGGGCAGCAGTCCGTCCCGACCTGGACACGGGGCGGGCTGCTGGCTGTCGGCTCTGAGCGAGGAATCAACCAGCCGCGCTAATCAGCGTCTCAGCGATCGCTATTCCACGCGATTTGTGTAGCTCAGGCCGATTTGATCCGGCTCTAACGGGTTGCGAATCCGTTGCAAAGGTGCCTGCATCGCCCGGTCGCGTGTTAGTTTGCGGGTATGGCACGCCCCTACGGAGACCCTGTCGAGATCATCACGGGGCCGGTTCCCGCGCAGTCACCGTTCATCCCCACGGACGCGAGGATCGTGGTGGGGGCGGTAGCCCCGGCATCGCCGGATCCGATCCCGATCGTCCTGCTGCCGGGATTCGAGTACCGGATGCACGAGTGGCGCAACCCCGAGACGCACCAGATCCACTGGCGCCTCGAGCGTCGCAAGGCCAACCGGTTCGGCGACGACGACTGACGTCTCGCCGCCGCGGCCGCCTCAGCCGTCGGCGTCCGTGCGAGGCGGGTTGTGCATGAACTCGATGCGGATGCCGTTGTCATCCTCGACGAACGACGCGTAGTACCGCTCGTTGAACCGCGGGTAGAGCTTCGGCTCGCGCACCGGCGACCAGCCGGCCGCGATCGCCACATCGTGCAGGCGGTCGACCTCGGCGCGCGAGTCGACCGCGAAGGCGAGGTGCTGCCAGCCGACCCGGCCATGGCGGTGCGGGCCTGTGCCCGCCTCGCGTGCGCGGTAGAGGATCAGCTGGGTTTCACCCTCGCGCCACCACGAGCTGGAGTCGTCCTCATCCTCCCGCGCGAAGCCGAGCGCGTCGAGCACGGGGCCGAACTGCGCGATCCCGCGCGCGAGGTCGTCGACGGTGATGCCGAGGTGATCGAAGACAGCCATCTCGCCAGTCTTCCGGATGCCGGAGACACTCGATCGCCCCCGCTCGCGGTGAGCGGGCCCCAGAGCGCATAATCGCACTATCCGAAGGGGGTCTCCTATGCCGTTCCGCAGTCTCGACACGATCCGAGCGTGGCTCGAGGAGTTCGCGAGCCTCGGCTACGGCTTCGGGGGCGAGATCAGGGTGATCGAGCAGGACGGCGCCGGCGGCGCCAACACGGGTCTCGTCTACGTGCAGCTCGCGGATGCCGCGACGGTCATCACGATCCAGCCGGAGACACAGGATGCTGTCCGCTGGGCGATCACGATGGAATCGCGTGAGTCACCCGTGACGCTCGACGCGCCGGAGCTGCTGAACCTCGCCGCCGAGCTGTCGGTGATCTCGGCGCTGTGCGCCTTCCTCCAGGCGAAGTCGATCGCCTTCGTGGGCATCGATCAGCCCTGACTCCGCGGGCGAGGTAACGCGGTGGCGGCTGTGGCGGCATCCGTGTACGCCACGAGCGCGTGCGCGAGCCGGAGCGTGGAGTCCGGGTCGCCCGCCCCCGCAGCGCGGCTGAACGCGTCGTCGAAGCGGGTGAGCGCCGACCACGGCGCCTCGCCGAGGTCGACGGTCACGGTGATGCGGTTCACCCGCCGGTCGTTCGGGTCCACGTCGCGGCGGACGACTCGCCGATCGACCAGGCGGTCGATGAGGGTCGTGACGCCGGCGGACGTGACGCCGAGGAAGGCCGAGAGGGTGCCGGGGCGCGTCCCCGGGTGCGCGCCGATGAAGAGCACTGCGCGGGCGTCGAGCTCGTTGATGCGAAGCTCGCGCCGGGCCTCCACGATCGATGCCGTGCGGGCGTCGACGTAGCGCAGCATCGCCTCATGGAGCGACGGGTGTCGGAGACCGGCGGTACTCATGCTCAACCCCTCTGGAACGTCTCAACCGTACCAGCTTACCTCGGAAATCTGACTTTTAGAAAACTTATCTAAGTTTTCTAGATATCTGGTATCGTGGGCACCAGCGGTTCGGGCCGAGCCCCCGCCTCCACACCGCAGCCACCCCACTCACTTGGCGGGAGTGCCGAAGGAGCCCCTCATGGGCAAGTTCACGTACGAGAACACGATCAGGATCGACTTCGAGGATCGATTGCTCCTGCACCTCCAGACCGTCATCGGCAACAAGCTGCGCCGCAGCGAGGCGTTCTTCTTCAGCTGGCGGGACGATCCCAGTGTCGGCAACGGCCGGACGACCGTGTGGCTGCACTCCGGTGCGGGCATCACCTTCAAGTACTACGGGAGCCGTCCCCCGGCCTTGAACCGTCAATGGCTCGAGGCGCTCGCCTTCACCGCGAACTCCCCCAGCGGCCTGCGGATCGTCCCCGAGCCTGCAGAGCCGACCGGTGCGCCGGCCCACATGGGAGAGGACGCGGCCGCCGTTCTCGGGTGAGCGCGGACCGCGGCGCTGAGGCGCCGGAGTGCTGCGCGGTGCCATGATGAGCCGAGGATCGACTCTCCATGGAGGCGCGCATGAAGTCGGATCGACGTGGCTCCACCTGGCGACTGGCGACCACCCTGGCGGTGCTCACCGTCGCGGCCATCGGACTCGCCGGATGCTCCGGCGAGGTCAGCGCCGTCGACCGCGCGAGCGCAAGGGTCTCGGCGAAGGAGAAGGCGGTCACCGCCGCCGAGACGGCACTGGCCGCCGCATCGGGGGAGTTCTGCGGTGCGAGCAAGGACTACATCACCGCCCTCGATCGCTACGCCGACATCCTGAACGACACCGCGCCGACGGTGGGCGACGTGCGCGACGCCGGGTCCGACCTGGCCGAGCCTCGCGAAGGCGCTGTCGAGGGTGCGCAGGCCGCGGTGGAGGCACAGGAGGACCTCGCCGTCGCACAGCAGGAGCTCGCGGACGCTCAGGCGGCCCTCGCCGCGGCCCAGGCCGGCTCGACCGCTGAGCCGGAGGAGGCTACCCCGCCGCCGGCGAGCACTCCCCTCGCGCCCACTGCATCCGTCGAGCGCGTCAAGCGGGCCGAGTCGGAGTTCGCCTCCGCCGAAGCCGCCGTGACGGACGACACGCCCCTGCGCGAGGCATCCGAGCTCTTCAACAGCGCGGCCGTCGCGCTCGAGCTCGCGTGGCTGCGCCTGTTCGTCGATGCCGGCTGCATCACCGACGAGCAGAAGGCTCAGGCCGAAGCCGCCGTGAGCGCGTACACGAGCGCTCTCCAGCAGGACCTCACGACGACCGGCCACTACACCGGCGCGATCGACGGCATCTACGGCCCGATGACCGTGCAGGCCGTCGAAGATCTGCAGACCGCGAACGACCTCCCTGTCACGGGCACGGTCGACAAGGCGACGGCCGAGGCGCTCCAGGCGGAGCTGGTCGCGGTGGGCGGCGCCGCGGCGCAGGAGTCGGTGGCCTCGACGGCCGCCGTCCAGCAGACCCTCAAGCTCGTCGGCTTCTGGGACGGACCGGTCGACGGGGTGTGGACGCCCGAGCTCACCGAGGCCGTCATGGCCTTCCAGACCGAGCTCGGAGTCGAGCCGACGGGAGCGGTGGATGCTGTCACCATCGCTGCGTTCGAGCAGGCGCTCGCGGAGCTCGAGGCCGCGGCATCCCCCACCCCCACGCCCACGCCGTCCGCGACGCAGTGACGCTCCAGGGGCCGAACGGCCGCGCGGCGTCGCGGCTCGGCGCGTGTGCACAACGTCGCTAGTCCGCCCCGCCGAACGGCCGAACGGCCCTGGATCCCGCCCCAAGTGGCCCGATCGGCGACGCTGTGCACGCTCTTCGAAGGCACTCATCCCCCGCCGCTAGGGATTCGCAGAGCTTGCCTGCATACTTTTCTTCGACCCTCGTTTTAACTCGGAGCAATGATGCACGACAACCGTCAGATCACGGAGGGGCGAATCGAGCGATTCGTCCGCGACATCCTTCTTCCAGCGCTGTACATCCAGACGGCGCCCGTCGCGATCGGGGTGTGGGACGACCTCGACGAGCCGCTCCCCTTCGCCGATGCCGTCGGCCAGACGTACGCGCCTGTCACGCTCCCGCTCACATGGGGCAAGGCGTGGTCGACGTCGTGGTTCCACGTGACCGGCCAGGTGCCGCAGGAGTGGCTGCGCGGCGGCGACGCCAAGACGCGCGTCGAGCTCGTGATCGATCTCGGCTTCACGCACGACCGGCCGGGCTTCCAGGTCGAGGGCCTCGCGTGGCGCCCGGACGGCACGACGATCAAGTCGATCAACCCGCGCAGCGCGTACGTCCCCGTGCCTCAGGACGGCGACGGCGTCATCGACCTCTACGTCGAGGGCGCGGCCAACCCCAACATCGCGGGCGACTGGACGTGGAAGGCGACACCGCTCGGCGAGAAGCACACGGCGGGCGACGAGCTCCTCTACGTCTTCCAGCAGTGCGACATCGCGCTCATGGACGTGACGGTGTGGGAGCTCATCCAGGATGTGTGGACCCTTCAGGGCCTCATGAAGGAGCTCCCCGTCGAGTCGCCCCGCCGCCACCGCATCCTCGGCGCGCTCGAGCGCCTCGTCGACGTCGTCGACCCGGCCGACGTGTCGGGCAGCGCGCAGGACGGCCGCGACGTGCTCGCCCCGACGCTCGCGTCGCCCGCCTCGGCGAGCAGCCACAGCGTCGTCGCGATCGGCCACGCGCACATCGACTCCGCATGGCTGTGGCCCATCCGCGAGACGATCCGCAAGTGCGCGCGCACCTTCTCCAGCGTGATCGCGCTCATGGACGCCGACCCGGAGTTCCGCTTCGCATGCTCGTCGGCGCAGCAGCTCAAGTGGATGAAGGACGGCTACCCCGGGATCTTCGAGCGCATCAAGGAGAAGGTCGCGAACGGCCAGTTCGTCCCCGTCGGCGGCATGTGGGTCGAGCCCGACATGAACCTCCCCGGCGCCGAGGCGATGGCCCGCCAGTTCGTCGCGGGCAAGCGCTTCTTCCTCGAGGAGTTCGGCGTCGACACCCGCGAGGCGTGGATCCCCGACACGTTCGGCTACTCCGGCGCGACCCCGCAGATCATCAAGGCGTCGGGCACGGAGTGGTTCCTCACGCAGAAGATCTCGTGGAACCAGACGAACACCTTCCCGCACCACACGTTCCTGTGGGAGGGCATCGACGGCACGCGCGTGCTGACGCACTTCCCGCCGGCGGACACCTACGTCGGCGAGGTCTCCGGCGCCGACCTCGCGCGCGCGGAGCGGACGTTCCACGACCACCGCGACGGCTCGATCTCGCTGCTGCCCTTCGGCTTCGGCGACGGCGGCGGCGGCCCGACGCGCGAGATGATGGCCGCCGTCCGGCGCACGCGCTCGCTCGAGGGCTCGCCGACGGTCGAGATCGACACACCGGAGCGCTTCTTCGAGCGCGCCTACGCCGAGATGACGGAGCCCCCCGTGTGGAGCGGCGAGCTCTATCTCGAGCTGCACCGAGCGAGCTACACGACGCAGCACCTCACCAAGCAGGGCAACCGCCGCAACGAGCACTGGCTCCGCGAGGCGGAGCTGTGGGGTGCGACCGCCGCCGTGCGCACGGGTGCCGAGTACCCGTACGACGCCCTCGAGCGCATGTGGCAGCTCGTGCTGCTGCAGCAGTTCCACGACATCCTGCCCGGCACGTCGATCGCGTGGGTGCACCGCGAGGTCGAGCAGAACAACCGCGAGCTCGCGGCCGAACTCGAACAGCTGATCGGCGACGCGCTGGCCCACTTCGACGCGGGCGACGGCGCCGAATACGTCGCGAACGCCGCGCCGTTCGCGCGCGACGGCGTGCCCGCGCTGTCCGCCGGGCGTCGTGCACCTCGCGACGGCGCGCCGACGATCGAGAACACCGTCGAGGGCCACGTGCTCGACAACGGCCTCGTCCGGGTCGTCGTCGACGGGCGCGGCCTCATCGCCTCGCTCGTCGACCTCGCGACGGGTCGCGACGCGATCGCCCCGGGCTCGGCGGGCAACCTGCTGCAGCTGCACCGCGACCTGCCCAACCAGTGGGACGCGTGGGACGTCGACGACCACTACTTCCGCGTCCTCACCGACGAGACCGGCGTCGACGCCATCACGGCGACGGAGGGGACGGATGCTGTCACCCTCACGATCGAGCGCTCGTTCGGCGCATCGCACGTCACGCAGGTCCTGACGCTCGCGGCGGGCGACGCGACCCTGTGGATCGACAACGACATCGACTGGCACGAGAAGCGCAAGATGCTCAAGCTCGCGTTCCCGCTCGACGTGCACGCCGACCGCGTCGCGGCCGAGACCCAGTTCGGGCACGTGCAGCGCCCGACCCACAGCAACACGTCGTGGGATGCCGCCCGCTTCGAGCTGTGCGCCCACCGGTGGGTGCACGTCGCCGAGCCGGGCTTCGGCGTCGCGATCGCGAACGAGTCGAGCTACGGCTACGACGCGCAGCGCACCACGCGGGCCGACGGCGGCACCACCACGACCGCCCGCATCTCGCTGCTGCGCGGCCCGACGTTCCCGGACCCCGTCGCCGACCAGGGGCGCCATTCGATCGGGCTCGCGATCCGCGTGGGCGCCGACGTGCGCGCGGCGATCCGCGACGGCTACCGGCGCAACCTCGCCGAGCGCACGGCCCCCGGTCCCATCGACCCGCTCGTGCGCGTCGACCACCCGGCAGTGCTCGTCGAGTCGCTCAAGCTCGCGGAGGACCGCACCGGCGACGTCATCGTGCGCCTCTACGAGTCGGAGGGCGGCCGCGCCGCGACGACGGTGACGTTCGACTTCGAGACAGCCGGGATCATCGCGACAGACCTCCTCGAGCGCGAAGTGGACGCTCCCGCGGGCCTCGAGGTGGACGGCAACGCGGTCCGCCTGGCCCTGCGCCCCTTCCAGCTCGTCACGCTCCGCGTCCGGCGGGCCCACGCATGACGGCTCTCGACGCGCTCCCCGTCACGACCGGCACCCTTACGTCGATCGGCGACGGGGTGTGGGGCGTGACGGCGGCCGACGGCGGCTCGACGATCGAGCTCCGGCTCCCGGAAGGACCGGCCTTCGTGCTCGACGGCGCGGACGAGCTCTTCGTCCTGCCGAGCGACGCGTCGGGACGCACGCTGTCGGGCTCGCGCGTGGCCTGGGTGCTGCCTGTGGATGCGCTCGGCGACGAGCCTGCCTGGCTCATCGAGGCCGACGGTCCTCTCACCGCCGAGCCGGACGACTCGGGCTGGCGCGTCACGGCGGGAGCAGCATCCGCTCGGCTCACTCGGCACCGCGCACGCCCGCACGCCGACGTCACAGGCGGCCGGTTAACTCTCGATCTTCCCGGCGGGGAGCTGCTCGCCGACGCCGCCGCCGGGTTCTACTGGGGGACGATGCTGCCCTCGATCATCGAGCGGACGACGGGCGCCGACTACCCCGACGCGATCGGTTACGTCCGCAGCACGATGAAGGGCATGTACGCCGGCACGTACCCCGACGTCGACCACGAGTTCCAGATCAAGGGCCGGATCGCGTGGGGCAGCCCGCTCGACCTCGACGTCGTGCGCCGCATGATCGAGCTGCAGCTGCGGCTCATGCGCGAGGACCCGACGGGACTCTGGCGCGACCCCTGCGCCGTGCAGCCGAACGGCGACCGCGAGTACCACGTGCGGCGCAACAGCATGGACCGGACGGAGAACGCCGTCATGTTCCTCGTGACGGGCAACGTCGAGGTGCTCGAGTCGATCTGGCTCTACATCGGCCGCACCAAGGACGTCGCGTGGCTCGAGCGGCACATCGCCGACATCGAGGGCGCGGCGTACGGCATCGAGCAGCACATCGATGCCTTCGGCCGCCTGTGGGGCGACGTCTACTACGAGGACCAGGTCATCAAGGACGGCCGCGAGACGATGGCGCAAGCCCTCGCGGTGCGCTCGTTCGACCTGCTCGCGCAGCTCGAGGAGGTTCTCGGCCGCACGGAGGCTGCTGCACGGTATCGAGGTGTCCGCGACGGGCTCGCGGCATCCCTCACCCAGCCGCTCCCTGGCGGCTGGTGGGACCCTGACGCGTCCCGCTTCGTTGACTGGGTCGACCGGTCCGGTCGCGCGCACGACCACATCCACCTGCTCGCCAACATCCTTCCCGTCCTCGTCTGCGCCGCCTCCCCTGCCCAGGAGGCCGCGGTGCTCGACCTCGTGCAGCGCGAGCTGCCCGAGTTCCAGCGGTTCCCGACGTTCCTGTCGGCGCGCATCGCGGACTACACGGATGCCGAGATCGGCGACGGAGGTCCGTACGACCTGTGCGCCGCAGGGCGGTACTGGTGCTGGGATGCCGCCTTCTGGCAGTCGCGCGGAGACGGCGGGATGCTGCGCGAGCAGCTGGAGCGCGTCGCGCGCGAGGGCGCTCGGGATGCCTGGATCATGGGCGAGCGCTACGACATGAACCACGTGTACTACGTCGACGACAAGACGTGGCACGGCGCCGAGCACTACTACGAGTACCCCTGCGTGTTCTCGTGGGTGCTGTTCCAGGAGTACCTCGGCGTGCGGCCCGCGCTCGACGCCGACCTCCTGATCGCACCCTGCCTCGCGGAGCACGGCGAGGTCGCTCTCGAGCAGGCTGCGTATCGCGTCCGCTATCGCTTCGCGGCGGATGGGCTCACGATCGAGAACCTCGCCGACGTCGAGCGGACCTTCCGCGTCGACGCGAGCGCGCTCTTCGCCGCCCTGGCCCTGCCCGGCGGTGGGACGTACGACGGAGGCCCGCTGTCGCTCGCGCCGGGGGCGTCCGTAACACTCGTGCCGGCGCTGGGAGACTGACCAGATGCAGTTCTTCCCCGCGACCGCAGTCCGACTCGACGGCGGTGCGTTCGCCGACGCCGTCCGCACCGACCTCGCCTACGTGCGCGCCCTCGACCCCGATCGGCTGCTCGCGCCGTTCCTGACCGAGGCGGGGCTGCCGCCGCGGGCACCGGGGTACCCCAGCTGGGAGTCGGAGGGCCTGGGCGGGCAGACGGGCGGCCACTACCTCTCCGCTCTGTCCCACCTGTGGGCCGCGACGGGCGAGCACGACCTCCGCGCCCGGCTCGAGTACATGCTCGACGAGCTGGCCCGCGCGCAGGACGCGGTCGGGACGGGCTACGTGGGCGGAGTGCCTGACGGCGCGGACGTGTTCGCCGCCGTCGGAAGCGAGGGTCTGCCCGCGGCGCTCGCCTTCGGGCAGAGCCCGAACTGGGTGCCCTGGTACAACCTGCACAAGACTTTCCACGGCCTCCTCGACGCATATTCCGTCGCGGGCATCGACCGTGCGCTCGACATCGTGACCCGCCTGGCCGACTGGTGGCTCGCGATCGCGGCGGACGTCGACGACGAGGCGTTCGAGACGATGCTCGCGACCGAGTTCGGCGGCATGAACGAGGTGTTCTCGCGCCTCGCCGAGCTCACCGGTCGCGACGAGGACGCCGCGATGGCGCTCCGCTTCTCGCACCGGGCGATCCTCGACCCGCTCCTCGAAGGGCGAGACGCCCTGACGGGCCTGCACGCCAACACGCAGATCCCGAAGGCCGTGGGCTACGCGATCTCGCCGGATGACAGCATCCGGGCTGCCGCCGACGTCTTCTGGCGCACCGTCGTGGACCGGCGCTCGACCGCGATCGGCGGCAACAGCGTGCGCGAGCACTTCCACGCCCTCGACGACTTCTCGCCGATGATCGAGGACCGCGAGGGTCCCGAGACGTGCAACACGTACAACATGCTCCGTCTCACACGCGCCCTGGCGGAGCGGGAGCTGCGGCCCGAGCACCTCGACTACGCCGAGCGCGCCCTGTTCAACCACGTGCTCTCGGCGCAGCATCCCGAGCACGGCGGCTTCGTGTACTTCACGCCGATGCGGCCGCGCCACTACCGCGTGTACTCGACGGTCGACGAGTGCTTCTGGTGCTGCGTCGGATCCGGCATCGAGAACCAGGCGCGTCACGGCGAGTGGGTCTTCGGGGTCGAGGACGGCGCGCTCGCCGTCAACCTCTTCGTGCCCGCGACGCTCGACGCTCCGTCCTTCGGTGGGCGGGTCCGGATCGAGACCGGCTTCCCCGCGGATGACTCGGTCGCGGTCGTGCTCGACCTCGACGCGCCCCGGGCCTTCGCGCTGCGGCTGCGTGTTCCGGAGTGGGCGCCAGGGCTCTCGGACCTCGCCGTCGACGGTGAGCCGCTCGCCGGGGACGCGATCCCTGGGGCCGTCGTGCTCGACCGCGAGTGGCAGCCGGGCGCGCGGGTGACGTTCCGCGTGCCGCTCACTCCTCGAGCCGAGGCGATGCCCGACGGCTCGCCGTGGCGTGCGTTCCTCGCGGGCCCGATCGTGCTCGCCGCTCGCTCGTCCGAGGACGGCCTGCTCGGCCTGGAGGGCGACGACGAGCGTTGGAGCCACATCGCGCGCGGAGAGCTCCTTCCCCTCGCGGGCGTCCCGATCGTGACGGAGGCCGCGGCGACCGAGCTCCTGACCGAGACCGCGCCGCTGCGCTACCAGCTGCAGACCGATGCGGGCGACGTCGAGCTGGAGCCCTTCGCGGGGATCCACGACGCGCGGTACACCGTGTACTGGCCCGTCGCTTCCGACTCCGACGCGCGCCGGGCCGAGCTGCAGGAGCAGGATGCTGCGCTCGAGGTCGACGCGGCGACGCTCGACCGCGTCTCGTTCGGCGAGCAGCAGCCCGAGTCCGACCACGCGTTCGAGGGGCCGGACAGCTGGATCGTCTCCGACGGCGACCGTCACGCGCGCGCGACGCGGGACCGCATCGCCGTGACGCTGCGCAACCCCGACGGCGCCGGTCGGACGCTTCGGCTGGGGCTCGTCCAGTCGGCCGAGCCGACGCGCCTCGCCGTGCGCGTCGACGGCGAGCTCGTCGCGTTCGAGTCCTTCGACGCCGGGGAAGCGGAGGTCGAGCTCGACGTCGCGCTGGGCGACGCCGGACGCGGCGAGGTCGTGCGGCTGGAGCTCAGCGGAGCCGAGGGTCGCTCGACCCCCGGCATCCGCTCGGTCCGCCTGCTGCGCTGACTCTCCCTCCGGACCGTGTCGCCCCAAGCCCGCCCGCCCCTCCCGGTCGTTGAGCGAGCGAAGCGAGACGAAACGCCCGCGCCCGGCGCAGCGTGAGGCTCCCCCATCGGCTCCGGCGCCTTCGTCTCGGTCGTTTCGCCCCTCGCTCAACGGCCGACCCCCACCCGATCGCTGAGCTTGTCGAAGCGTCGAACCCGGGGCCCGCCGTCAGCGTCGGGTTCGACCCGTCGACAAGCTCGGGAACCGACGCCGGAAAGTTCGCTTGAACGGGGATTAACAGCATCCGGAATGTCGGAACCCCCGAGCAGAATAGGGTCATGGAAGCCCTGCTCGACACCCTCCGCGGAACCGTCGAGCAGCTCCACGACCTCACCGATCAGGGCCTCCGCGGCGGCGCGATCCGCACGTCGTCCGATGGCGACCTGGTCGACGCGCTCCGGCTCGCGGGTGAGGCTGCGCGGCTGGTCGATGCGCTGCTGGTCGAGGGGGCGGGTGAGGTGGTGCGGCGTTCCCGGATGCCGGAGCGGGATCTGCGCCTGGCCACCAGGATGGGCTGCCACGACGTGAACGAACTCCTGCAGCGCCTCACCCGCCTCGCCCCGTCCTCCACCGCGCGACTGCAGCGCGCCGCGCGCGCCGTGCTCGTCGAACACTGCCTGGACGGCGAGGAACTCCCCGCGACGCTGCCCGCGATGCGGGACGCGCTGATCGACGGGCAGGTCGGTGTGGACGGGCTCCTCGCGGTCGCCGCACCACTGGAGGCGATGGGCGACCGGGTCGGCCGCGAGGACCTGCTCACCGCCGACGCCGTGCTGGCCGCCGAGGCCCGCGGGGAGGGGCCCGATGCCGCACCCCCGGCCTGCGCCGACCTGCTTCGTGTGCAGGCCACGGTGTGGGCGGCGGCGCTGGACCAGGACGGCGCCGAACCCCGCGAACACCGCGCCACCCGACGGCGCGGGGTGTGGCTGGGCCGGGAACAGGACGGGATCATCCCCCTCAAAGGCGCCCTGCTCCCCGAAGTGGCCGCGCAGTTCCAGCGGATCTGCGACGCCACCGGGTCACCCCGCGCATCCGAGAGCGTCGCCTTCCGTCCCGACTCCCCCGACACCGACGCGTTCCCGCCCGACCCGCGCACCACCGCGCAACGCACCCACGACGCGCTCGCCACCGCCCTGTTCACCGCCGCCTCCAGCGGGCTGCTGCCCACTCTCGGCGGCGCCGCCCCCACCCTGGTCGTCTCCGTCCGGCACGAAGACCTCCTCGCGGGCACCGGGTGGGCGCACGTGGACGGCACCGCGGAGCCGGTGTCGATCGCCGCGGCCCGGCACGCCGGGTGCGCCGGCGTCATCCAACGCGTCCTGCTCGGCGGCAACGGAAGGATCATCCGGATCGGGACCGAGGAACGCGTGTTCAACAAGCACCAGCGCCGTGCCATCGCCCTGCGCGACGGGAACTGCATCATCCCCGGCTGCGGCGTCCCCGCCGCCTGGTGCGAAATCCACCACGTCACCGACCACGCCAAAGGCGGCCCCACCCACACGGACAACGGTGTGCTGCTCTGCTGGCACCATCACCGGTTCATCGACACCGGCACCTGGAAGATCCGGATCAACCACGGCATCCCCGAAATCCAAGCCCCACGATGGTACGACCCCACCCTCAGGTGGAGACCCGTCACCACCTCCCCCACCCGCCTGCGCGACCGCACCGTCAGACGCACGTGAAGAAGCTGACGCTGCACCCAATGAAAGGGCATGTCATGGGGGCGGCACACGGACTGAAGGTGGGCGCACCCCTGGCGCACCGGCGATACGCCCCCGCGATCGGATCCACGCCACGAGGAGCACGATGAGCGGAAGCTGTGTGGCGAAGTAGAGCAGATGGAAACCGTAGTGCTCGACCGTCTGCGCAGGCTCGAACGGCAGGAACGGCAGAGGGAGAACGCTGAGGGCGCCGCCGACTGCATTCAGTCCAGCCCACGCAAGCATCGACCAGGCGCCTGCCAGTCTCGTGGCCGGGATCAGCCATAGCGCGAGGCAACCGATCCAGACGAGCGTCGGGAAGAGCGACTCGGGACTGAGGAGGGACTGCCCGGGAAGGTCTGCCAGATTGTGGATGAGGAACCCGGACCAGGCGACGATCACCGCACCGGCGACCCCGGCCACCCACCCGCGAGCGCTCATGGGATACGCCCCCAGAAGTTCAGGACGAGCTCCGCCGTGCGGGCGGGCTGTTCCAGCGGAATGAGTTTCGCGGCATCCTCCACGATCTCGACTAGTCCTCCACGGACGAGCGCAATTGCGGCGCGTGCCTCGTCGGGCGGGAAGTCGTCGTGATCCATACCGGTGACGAAGAGCGTCGGCACACGGAGCCTTGCGAGCTGCGGAGTGAGGTCCTCGCGATGAATGGAGATGGAGCGAATCGCGTTGGCGAGGCTGCGTCGGTGGGCTGCCTTGAGGAGATCTCGCTGCAGCGCCACCGCGTCGGGGTCCTTCTGCCGTGTAGCCGGTGACAACTGCACTTCGGCGACGCCGTCGACGAGGAAGTCCACCGGCCCGAGGAGTCGATAGGCCGCGGTCAGCAGCCGTACCCGTCGCCGCGCCTCGGGACGGTACGAGCGAACCGGAGTGCTGAGCGTGACGAGGCTGCGCACCCGCTCGGGATGCCCGACGGCCGCGAGGATGCCGACATGCCCACCCCAGGCATTGCCTACCCAGTCGACCGGAGCCGTGATGCTCAGTTCGTCGAGCACCTGCCACGCCGCCGTCGCGCAATCGGTCAAGGTGTAGCGGTGACCGGAGTCGCCGCTGCGTCCGTGACCCGGCCCATCGATGAGCACCAGCCGACGCTTCGGCTCGAGCGCGGGGAGGATTCGATCCCAGCTCGTGCTGTCGACGAACAGGCTGTGCCAGAGCAGCGCAGGTGGACCGGAGCCGACCACCCGCACGCTCAGCTCGCCCACAGCGGTCTGGATGCGGTGTCCGGCCGCGCTCGATGCGGATGTGCTGATCATGGCGCTTCCTCCCGGTCTTCGGGGCATTTGATGTTAATGTAGCTAACATGAATTCCCGGCGCAAGTACGACATGTCGAATCGCGCACGTTCAGCGGAACAGACCGGGAAGCGGATCGTGTGGGCGATGGTCGAGTGCTTCGCGAACACCCCCTACCCCGCTATCCGGCTCTCGGACGTCGCCGAGCGCGCCGGCGTGACGACACAGACGGTGATTCGCCGGTTCGGCGGCAAAGCGGGGCTCATGATCGCCGCGGTAGAGGCGGCGAGCGAGGGCGTCGACGAGCTTCAGGTGCCCGGCCTCGGACTCGAGGAGGCCATCGAGGCACTGCTGAGCACGTACGTGCAGTACGGCGACGTCATGGCGAAGATGTTCGCGGAGGCCCACCTTGTCGAGGGGCTCGAGCCGATCGCCGCGCGGGGAAGGGCCGAGTACCTGGAGTGGCTGCATCGATCATTCGCACCGCACCTGACGGAGGGCCTCACACAGGGCGAGCACGCGCGACGGATGGCACGGCTGATCGCGGCCTGCGATGTCGGCACATGGCAGCTGCTCCGGCGCGATGGCGCGCTGGATACCGAGGAGGCGCGGATTGCGATGACCGAGCTGATCCGTGGCGTCCTCGCCGGGTAGTCCTCCGCAGGTCGAAGATCCTGAGGCGGCTGCCGGCCTGATCATGGCTCGCCTGGCGGACGATGGCCCCGTCCCTGTGGAAGGTGACGGCGCGGCCCGCCGCGCCCGCTACGTTCGAGCTATGTTCTTCGGCCTGGACGGATTCTTGATGATTCTCGTGATCTACGGCGGCGCGCTCGCCGTCATCGGTGCGGTCCTCTACCTGGTTGTCCGCCTCGGCGTCGGACATGCCCTGAAGGCGCACACGCGCTGGGTCGATCAGGGAAAGCCCTAGCCGGGAGCGACCGATACCCCCGAGCCTCAGAGAGCCGTGAGCTGTTCCGCAAGCGCCCCGACGAGTGCCGGCGGCAGCCCGAGGGCGTGCAGGTCGGCCCAGACGTCGACGGCGGGGCGACCCGACGTCAGCAGCTTCCAGGCTCGCTCCTTGGTGTCGTAAGGGCACTGGGCCGCGTTCAGCACGGCGAAGATCCGCTCCTCACGGCCACGCGTGCGCGGAGTTGCACCGGGCGCCGTCGAGACGACCAGCCTCGACTCCGCATCACCCGACACTGTCACCGTCGCACCGCTGGCCGACGCCTCCGCGCCCGGCACCTCCTCGGCGCCGAGCCCCAGGAACGTGACCGCCCAGGTGCGCACCTCCGGCACGACCCCGGACTGCCCCGAAGCAGGACCGACGACCAGCTCGCCGCGTGCCCGATCCCAGCGGATCGGGGTGCGCACGACGTCGCCGTCGAGCTCGCCGTCGTCCTCGACCAGCGTGAACTCGCCGTCGGCACCGGGCGCGATCACCAGGTCGAAGCGCGCGGGGTTGGCCGCAGCATCCGTCTCGTCCGCGGCGGCGAGGGGCAGGATGCCTCCCGCCTTCAGCAGCACCGGGATCGACGCGAGGTCTCGATGCAGCTCGATCCGCCGGCCGCCCTGCAGCACCTCTCCGGAATGGATGTCGGTCCACACGCCCGGCGGCAGCCACGCCGTCACCGAGCCGCGCAGGGTGACTTCGTCGCGGGGCGACGTGATGGGTGCGACGAGAAGCTCTGAGCCGAAGAGGAACTGAGTCGGCACCGTATAGGCCTCGGGCTCCTCGGGCCACTCGTAATAGAGCGGCTGCACGAGCGGCGCCCCCGCCGCGGCACGGTGGTTCATGGCGTGAAGGTACGGCACGAGCCGGACGCGCTCGCGCAGCGCGTCGCCCAGCGCCGCGCGCGGCTCAGCGGGGAACGCCCACGGCTCCTTCGCGAGGAACGGGTTGTCGGTCGAGTGCAGCCGCAGGATCGGCGAGTACACGCCCAGCTGCACCCACCGCACCGTGAGCTCGTCGTCGCGCGAGCCGAGCATGTGACCGCCGATGTCGTGGCTCCACCAGCCGTAGCCGATGTTCGACGCCGTCGCGGTGAACTCGGGCTGGAATGCGAGCGAGTCCCAGCTGATGTACGTGTCGCCCGAGAAGCCGAGCGGGTAGCGGTGGCTTCCCGGGCCGGCGTAGCGCGAGAGCAGCAGCGGATGCTCGCCCCGCCGCGCGGAGTCGAGGTAGTGGAAGTGGTTCAGCATCCACAGCGGATCGACGCCGGGCACCTGCGAGTGCGGGCCGTGCTGCCAATCCATCCACCAGAAGTCGACACCCTGCGCCTCGAGCGGGTGGTGCAGCACCTCGAAGTACGCCGCCAGGAACGCGGGGTCGGTGATCTCGAACGGGATGCGCTCCCCCAGGTCGGGATCGTGGCCGAGCGCCTCGGCCATCGCCCGGTACGCGTCCTCGAAGGAGCGCACACCGTCGGCGGGGTGCAGGTTGAGCGTGACCTTGAGGCCGCGCCGGTGCAGCTCGTCGAGGAAGGCCTCGGGGTCGGGGAAGAACTCGGGCTCCCAGCTGTACCCCGTCCAGCCGCTGCCGTGCTCGGGCGGCACGCTGTCGACACGGTGCCAGTCCATGTCGAGGACGGCCACCGAGAACCGCACGCGCTCGCGCTCGAACCGGTCGAGCAGCCGGCGGTAGGAGTCCGCGGTGTACCGGTGGTAGCGGCTCCACCAGTTGCCGAACGCCCAACGGGGCAGTACGGGGGTCGAGCCCGAGACGTCGTAGAACGCCCGCAGCGCACCGCGGTAGTCGTGCGCGTAGGCGAAGACGTAGAGATCCGTCTCGCTGCCGGCGCGCGGGCTGACCCAGCCGTCGTCGGTGAAGACGAATGACGACGAATCGTCGATGACGCCCACGCCCCTCTTCGAGACGATGCCGCTCCCGAGCGGCGCGCGCCCATCGACGTTGTCGAGCGTGCGGGCCGTACCGCCGAGGTCCAAGACCTCGCCGAATTTCCACTCCTCGAGCCCGCGCCCGATGCCGAGCGGCCGCACGGTCAGACCGCTCGGGCTGAAGGCCCGGCGGTCGTAGCGCAGGTGCAGCCGCGCCGTGATGATCTCGATCGCCTGGGGTCCGTCGACGACCCGGAACTCCGGCACGGGCAGGTCCCGACGCAGGGCGAACATCGTCGCGCGATCCTCGAAGACGCCGTCGTCCGACCACTCGGCGCGGACGAGACCGTCGGTCAGGACGGTCAATCGCCAGCGATCACCCCTGACGATCGCATCGGGGTGGGCGAGGGGCGAAGTGGCGACGCGAAGGTGCGACGAAATATCAGCGCTGTACATTTCACCGGAAATCCTAGGATGAGCGACATGGAAAGCGGAAGGCAGGGCCGGGGCGTTCGCCTCGAGGACGTCGCGAAGCTCGCCGGCGTCTCGATGAAGACCGTCTCCAACGTCGTCCGCGACTACCCCCACGTGTCGGCCAAGACGCGCGAGCGCGTGCAGGCGGCGATCGCCGAGCTCGGCTACCGCCCGAACCTCACGGCGCGCAGGCTCGCGACGGGACGGACGGGGATGCTGGCACTCGCGATCCCCGAGATCGACCAGCCCTACTTCGCCGAGGTGGCGCGCCACATCGGCGAGGAGGCCACACGGCGCGGCTACCGCATCATCATCGAGCAGACGCTGAACGACATCGAGGCCGAGCGCGCCGTCATCCGCGACCGCGAGGAGGGCCTCGTGGACGGCGTGATCTTCCAGCCCGTCCGCATCGACACGATGGAGATCGCGCGCCTCCGGCCCGACACTCCGCTCGTCCTGCTCGGTGAGGGCGCCCGGCCGCTCACGACCGACCACGTCATGATCGACAACGTCGCGGCGGCCAGGGAAGGCGTCGAACTGCTGCTCCGGCAGGGGCGCACGCGGATCGCGTTCCTCGGCATGGTGCGCCGCGATCCGACGCAGTCGACGCACCTGCGCCTGCTCGGGTATCAGGAGGCCCTCCACACGGCCGGCGCCTTCAGCGACCCCGCGCTCGTGATCGAGACGGACTGGTTCTCCGTCGACGACGGCGTGGCCGCGATGACCGCCGCGCTCGAAGCGGGAGCGCGGTTCGACGCCGTGCTGTGCCGCGACGACCTGTTCGCGCAGGCCGCGCTGCGAGCCCTCGACCGGGTCGGGATGCGGGTCCCAGAGGACATCGCCGTGCTCGGCTGGGACGACACGGCGCTCGCCCGCTACAGCACGCCCGCACTGTCGACGATCTCGCCCGACAAGGCCGCGATCGCGCGCACGGCGCTGGATCTGCTCGAGGATCGGATGGCCGGATTCGACGGCGTCGGCAGGCACCGGATCGTGGCTCACACGATCGCGGAACGCGGCACGACAGCATCCGAGAGCTGATCGTTTTACAGCGCTGGAATTCCCGCCTATGCTCGTGCGCATGCTTGATGAGGAGCTCCGCGCGTCCACGCAGGACGGCGCCTACCCGCGCCCCCAGCTCGTCCGCTCCGAGTGGCTCGATCTGAGCGGCGAGTGGGACTTCGCCTTCGACGAGGACGTCGAAGTCGACGCCCGTGTCGGCACCCCCGCCGAGTTCGGGCGCACGATCGTCGTGCCCTACCCGCCCGAGTCGCCGCTGTCCGGCGTCCACGAGACGGGCCACCACCCCGTCGTCTGGTACCGCCGCCGTGTCGAGGCGGCCGAGGTAGCGGGCGCGGGCCACGCCTCCGGCCGGGTCCTCCTGCTCCACTTCGGTGCCGTCGACTACCGCGCCGACGTGTGGATCGACGGTCGTCACGTCGGGGCCCACGAAGGCGGGCACACCCCGTTCACGGTCGAGGTGCCCGCAGGCGACGGCGGCTTCGAGATCGTCGTGCGCGCCGAGGACGATCCGCGCGACTTCAGCCAGCCCCGCGGCAAGCAGGACTGGCGCGTCGCCCCGCACTCGATCTGGTACCACCGCACGACCGGCATCTGGCAGCCCGTGTGGATCGAGTCCGTCCCGCGCCAGCACGTCACGCGCGTCGCGTGGCGCCCCGATATCGACGGCGAATGCGTCCACCTCGCGTTCGAGGTCGCTCAGAAGCCCGTCGCGCCGACGCGGGCCCGCGTGACCCTCCGCCACGGAGAGCAGCAGCTCGCCGAGGTGACGGTCGCCTTGGCGAGCACGCGTGAAGAGGTCTCGATCTCGCTCCCCGTCGTCGGCACCGAGCAGGGGTACGACGAGCTGCTGTGGACCCCCGAGCGCCCCGTCCTGATCGACGCCCGCATCGAGCTCCTGACGGACGGCACCGCCGACCCCGCCGACACCTCCGACGCCGCATCGTCGTACTTCGGGCTGCGCTCGGTGGGCACCGTCGGCGAGCGCTTCCTCCTCAACGACCGGCCGTACTTCGTCCGGGGCGTCCTGTCGCAGGGCTACTGGCCGCAGTCGCACCTCGCCGCACCCTCGCCGGAGGCGCTGCGCGCCGAGGTCGAGCTCATCAAGGAGCTCGGCTTCAACACGGCGCGACTGCACCAGAAGCTCGAAGACCCGCGCCTCCTCTACTGGGCCGACCGGCTGGGGCTGCTGCTGTGGGTCGAGATGCCCAGCGCCTACGAGTTCTCGGACACCTCCGTGACCCGCCTCACGCGGGAGTGGACGGATGCTGTCCGCCGCGACTCGTCCCATCCGAGCGTCGTGGCCTGGGTGCCCATCAACGAGAGCTGGGCGGTCCGCAACCTCGCGGTCGACGCGCGCCAGCGCGACTTCATCCGGTCGCTGTACCACCTGACGAAGGCGCTCGACGGCACGCGACCCGTCATCTCGAACGACGGGTGGGAGCACACGCAGTCGGACCTGCTGACCCTCCACGACTACGAGAACGACCACGAAGTGCTCGGTGCGCGCTACGGCACGCGGGAGGCGATCGAGACGTCGCTCGAGGGCATGTCGCCCTTCGGCAAGCGCGTCCTCGTCGGAACCGCCGCGGAGGCGGAGGCGACAGCATCCGCCCCCGCCCTGCTCACCGAGTTCGGCGGCGTGAGCTTCACGCCCGACGCCGATGTCGACGCGTGGGGCTACCGGCTGGTCGGCACGCCCGAGGATCTCGACCGGCACCTGAGCGGGATCTTCGGCGCGCTCGACGCGAGCACGGGCCTGGCCGGCTGGGTGTACACGCAGCTGACGGACACCGTGCAGGAGACCAACGGGCTCACGGACGAGAACCGCGTCCCGAAGCTCCCCGTCGAGCGCCTGCGCGCCATCATCCGCGGCACCGCCTGACCGCCCACCGCCCGCCGTCGAGTCACCGGAGCCTCACGCCATGCGCCCCGCCTTCCACTTCACGCCCGCCGCCGGGTGGATCAACGACCCGCACGGCGCGCACCACTGGAACGGCGAGTACCACGTCTTCTTCCAGCACCTCCCCGACCGCACCGAGTGGTCCCATGAGATGCGCTGGGGGCACGTCAAGGGGCCCGACCTGCTCTCGCTCGCGGAGCTCCCGATCGCGATCGCGCCGGGCGACGACGACGGCGGCGTCTGGACGGGGTCGCTCATCGTCGACGACGAGGGCGATGCGCGCATCTTCTACACGTCGACCGATGCGCCGGACTACGACCTGGGCCGCGTCCGCGTCGCGACGCCCGACCGCGCCGACTGGGTCACGTGGACGAAGGGCGCCTTCGTCGTCGACACCCCCGAGTTCATGGCGCACTTCCGCGACCCGTGGGTGTTCCGCGACGGTGACGGCTGGAGCATGATCCTCAGCGGCCGGCACCGCGACGGCGCAGCGGCCCTCGTCTCCTACCGCTCGGACGACCTCGAGGTCTGGGATCGCGAGGGCGTCGCACTGCGCCCCGAGGGCGGCGCCGGCGTGCCGGGCACGCGCAGCACCCTCTGGGAGTGCCCGCAGCTGTTCGAGATCGACGGCCGCCACGTTCTCGTGCTGTCCGGCGACGACGAGGACGGCCGCTACGTCGGCTACGCGGTCGGACGCTGGGCGGACGGCCGATTCGAGGCCGACCATTGGGGTCGCCTGACCTTCGGCGGCCGCCACTACGCGCCGACGTTCCTCCGCGACGCGCAGGATCGCCCGGCGCTCCTCTTCTGGCTCCAGGACATCCGCGGCGAGGGGTGGGCGGGTGCGCACAGCATCCCCTACCTCCTCGCCCTCCGCGGCGACGAGCTCGTCCTCGAGCCGCACCCTGATCTCGAGCGCTACCGGTCCGAGACGGATGCTGTCGCCTCCGCCGCCGACATCGTCTGGGCCGCGCCTCCCGGCGCGCAGCTCAGGGTCGCCGAGGTCAGCCTGCGCGCGACCGACGATCAGCTCCTCATCGAGACGCCCACGCAGACCTCGGCCCTGCCGCTCGGCGGCGACGTGCGGATCGTCGTGGACGGGCCGATCCTCGAGATCGCGACGCAGCGGGGCGTGTTCGGCGCGCAGGTGACAGCATCCGGAGCCGTCGCGGTCACGGGCGACACGGGCGCGCGCGTGTTCGCCCTGGCGCGAGGCGAGGGCACGCCATGACAGCCGCCGCGATGAACGTCGCGGCGGAGGTCGACGGCGCGCACCCCGTGCGCTCCGTCTTCCGGCTCCTGGACCGGCACCGCTGGCGCGTCATCGCGTCGGCGTGCATCTTCCCGATCAAGGACTCGCCGCGCTGGCTCATGCCCGTCGTGACGGCGCAGGTCATCGACCTCGTCGTCGCCGGCGGGCCGCTGAACGAGCTCCTGCTGTGGGCGACGATCGCATTCGTCGCGCTCGCGCAGAACTATCCGACCCACGTGCTGTGGACGAGGCTCTTCATGGGGTCGGTGCGCCGCTTGGGCGCCGACCTGCGCAATGCTCTGACGGCCCGGCTGCAGAGCCTGTCGATCGGCTTCCACACGCGGGTGTCGGCATCCATCGTGCAGACGAAGGTCGTGCGCGACGTCGAGAACGTCGAGCTCATGCTGCAGCAGGTCACCCACGCGGTGCTCGCCGAGTCGATGGTGATCCTCGGCGCGATCGTCATGACGGCGATCTCGATGCCGTACTTCCTTCCGGTCTACGCGCTCACGATCCCCATCGCCGTGATGCTGCGTGCGATGCTCGCGGCGCGCTCGCGGCGCCGCAACGAGGCCTTCCGCCACGACGTCGAGGCCTTCTCGAACCGCGTCGGCGAGATGGCGACGCTCATGCCGATCACGCGCGCGCACGGCCTGGAGGAGACGGCGCGCGCCCGCGTCGCGGAGGGCGCCGAGGATGTGCGGACCTCCGGCTACGAGCTCGACATGCTCAACGGGCGGTTCCAGTCGCTGTCGTGGGTCATCCTGCAGCTGCTGTCGGTGAGCTGCCTCATCACGGCGGCGTGGGTCGCGATCGCGGATCCCGGATCGATCACGCCGGGCCAGGTCGTGCAGCTCTCGGCCTACTTCGGCCTCATCACGGGCGGCATCACGCAGGTGCTCATGCTCCTGCCGATCGCGGCGAAGGGCGTGGAGTCGGTCCGCTCCGTCGCCGAGGTGCTCACCGAGCCCGACCTCGAGGTCAACGAGGGCAAGGCGGTCGTGGGCGAGGTGAAGGGCGAGCTGCGGTTCGAGCACGTCTCGTTCCGCTTCCCCGACGGGCGGGCGCCCGCGCTCGACGGCATCGACCTCGAGATCGCGGCGGGCGAGAACGTCGCGTTCGTCGGCAAGTCCGGCTCGGGCAAGTCGACGCTCCTGAACCTCGCTCTCGGGTTCATCCGGCCCACGAGCGGACGCCTGCTCCTGGACGGAGTGGATGCCGCCACCCTCGACCTGCGGACCTTCCGGCGCCGCGTCTCGGTCGTGCCGCAGGAGTCGGTGCTCTTCGAGGGCTCGATCCGCGACAACGTGACGTACGGCCTCGGCGAGGTCTCGGACGACCGCGTCCGCAGCGCGCTCGAGGACGCGAACGCGGCCGAGTTCGTCGACGCCCTTCCCGAGGGATGGGACACGGTCGCCGGTCAGCGCGGAGCCCGCCTCTCCGGCGGCCAGCGGCAGCGCATCGCGATCGCGCGCGCCCTCATCCGCGACCCGCGCATCCTCCTGCTCGACGAGGCGACCTCGGCGCTCGACCCCGAGTCCGAAGTGCTCGTGCGCGACGCCCTCGCGCGGCTCATGCACGGCCGGACGACGCTCGTCGTCGCGCACCGCCTCTCGACGATCCGCGGCGCCGACCGCATCGTCGTGCTGGAGAAGGGGCGGATCGTCGAGGTCGGCCGTCACGACGAGCTCATGGCCAGCGGCGGCCGCTACGCCCGGCTCGAGCGCGCCCAGAAGCTGCCGGAATGAGGGACACGAGGCGATGAGACGGACGCGAGTAGGACTCGTCGACTGGATCGACCCGCTCATCGGGACGGACGGCGAAGACCCGACCGAGTACGGCGGGATGGTGCCGGCGACGGCGCCGCCGTTCGCGATGACCCGGTGGACGCCCATGACGCGCGAGAACGGCATCTCGCGGTGCGCATTCCACCGTCGCGACGAGCGGATCATCGGGTTCCTCGGCTCGCGCCAGCCCGCCATCTGGATGGGCGACTGGGGCAGCGTCGCCGTCATGCCCGGTGTGGGCGACGTGCGGGTGACGGCCGCCGAGCGCGGGCTCGCGCTCGACCGCGGCAGCGAGGAGTCGACGGCCGCGTGCTACCGGGCCGATCTCGTGACGGGTGCCGGGACCCGCATCGCGACCCGCCTCACGGGGACGAGCCGCGTCGGCGTGCTGGAGTGGCGCTTCGAGCCCGGCGACTCCCCCTTCGCCGTCGTGCAGGCGACCCGCGAGGGCTTCCGCGGCGGGATCGCGATCGACCCCGAGCGGGGCGAGATCACGGGCTTCAACCCCGAGCGCCAGGACGCCCACCTCGGGCCTGAGCAGGCGGCCTCGTTCCGCGGGTGGTTCGTCGCGCGCTTCGAGGTGGATGCGGGCACGGCACCCTTCGCGTCGTGGGGCACGGCCAACGGCGCGACGCTCGACGAGGGCTCGCTCGAAGCGGCCGGCGACCACCTCTCGGCGTACGTCCGGTTCCCCGAGCGCACACGCCGCGTCTTCGCGCGCGTCGGGACGTCGCTCGTCTCGGCGGCGCAGGCACGGGCGAACCTCGACGCCGAGGTGCCGGACGGCCGCGCCTTCGACGACACCGTGGACGAGCTGCATCGGGCGTGGGCGGCGCGGCTCGACCGCGTGCGCGTCCAGGGCGCAGCGCCCGAGGATCGCGCGTCCCTCGCGACGGCCCTGTTCCACGCCCTGCAGTACCCGAGCCGCGTCGACGAGGGCGGCCTGCGGTACGACGGCTACCTCGACGTGGTGCGCGAGGCGCCGCGGCCGGAGTACACGAGCTTCTCGCTGTGGGACACCTTCCGTGCGCAGAACGCGCTGCTCATCCTCCTCGCACCCGGCGAGGTCGCCGACATGACGGCATCCCTCCTGCGCACGTTCGAATCGTCGGGACGCCTGCCGATCTGGGAGAACCTCGTCGAGACCAACATCATGGTCGGCACCCACGCGCAGTCGCTCCTCGCGGAGGCGCAGGTCAAGGGAATCCCGATGGATGTCCAGGCCGCGGCCCGCGCCGCGCTGAAGGACTCCGAGATGCCGCCGGACGAGGACACCGAGCGGTGGTGGGGCGACCGGGAGCCCGATCGCCTGCAGGCCGCGCGACCGGGCCTGACCCGCTACCTCGAGCTGGGCTGGGTCGCGGGCGACGAGACGGCGGAGGCGGGCTCGCGGACCCTCGACTACGCGAACGGCGATCGTGCGGCCTCAGTCCTGTGCCGCGCTGCCGGCATGGGCGAGGATGCCGAGCGCCTCGAAGCCCGCGCGGACAGCTGGCGCCACCTCTGGAATGCCGAGCGCGGATTCATCCAGACGCGCGCGGCGGACGGCGGCTGGCTGGCCGGCGGCTGGACGGAGGGCACGAAATGGCCCTACCTCTTCCAGGTGCTGCACGACATCCCGGGCCTGCGCGACCTCATGGGCGACGAGCTGTTCATCGACCGCCTCGACGAGCACTTCGCGGGCGGGTGGAACCGGCACGACAACGAGCCGAGCCACCACATCCCGTTCCTCTACTCCTATGCAGGGCTCCCGCACCGGACCGCCGAGGTCGTGCGCCGCATCGCGCGCGACAGCTATCGCGCCACCCCGGACGGGCTGTGCGGCAACGACGATCTCGGGCAGATGTCGGCGTGGCTCGTCTTCGCCGCGATGGGGTTCTACCCCGTCGACCCCGTCTCGGGCGAGTACGTCGTCGCCGCGCCGCTCTTCGAGCACCTCGAGGTCGACCTGCCGGGGGCCGCGCGGCCCCTCACGATCGACGCGCACGGTGCCTCGCAGCATCCGTTCGTCGCGGGGCTCGCGATCGACGGAAGGCCCGTCGATCGTCCCTTCATCCGCCACGCCGACATCGCCCGCGGCGCCGCCGTGAAGTTCACCATGTCCGCCGTCCCGACGGCATGGGGCACCGGCGCCGTGTGACGGCTTCGTTATCCACATCACAGCCAATCCCGAGCATCAGTCGGCTTACCCTTGCGAACCGGGAGTGCGCAAGGTTCTGAGCCGCGTGTCAGACCGAAGGAAATCCGAGCGAGGAGGCTCAGACATGTCCACGCACACGCGTACCGCCGAGCAGCACCGATGGGTGAAGGACGGCGCACTGGGCGCCGGCCGGCTGCGCTTCGGCGCGGACTACAACCCCGAACAGTGGCCGCGCGACGTGTGGCACGAGGACATGCGGCTCATGAAGAAGGCCGGCGTCAACGTCGTGTCGCTCGGCATCTTCTCGTGGGCGCTGCTCGAGCCGCGCCCGGGCGAATGGGACTTCGGCTGGCTCGACGACATCGTCGAGCTGCTGCACGAGAACGGCATCGACATCGACCTCGCGACGGCGACGGCCTCGCCCCCGCCGTGGCTCTCGCGGCTGCACCCCGAAGTCCTTCCCGTCACCGACGAGGGGACCGTGCTGCACCCCGGCGGCCGGCAGCACTGGCGCCCGACGTCCCCCGTCTTCCGCACGTACGCCCTCCGTCTCGTGCGCGCGATCGCCGAGCGCTACGGCGACCACCCCGCGGTCGTGGCCTGGCACATCTCGAACGAGCTCGGCTGCCACAACGTCTACGACCATTCGGAGGACGCCGCTCGCGCGTTCCGCGACTGGCTGCGCGATCGCTACGACTCCCTCGACGCGCTGAACGACGCGTGGGGCACGGCCTTCTGGTCGCAGCACTACACGGACTGGGAGGACATCGTCCCCCCGCGGGTCGCGCCGACCCACGTGAACCCCGGCCGCCAGCTGGACTTCGAGCGCTTCTCGTCCGACGCGCTGCGGGACTACCTGCGCGCCGAGAACGCCGTGCTCGCCGAGGTCGCCCCGTCGGTGCCGCGCACGACGAACTTCATGGTCACGGAGGTCTTCCCCTCCGTCGACTACGCGACGTGGGTGGACGATGTCGATTTCGTCTCGAACGACCACTACCTGCGCCCCGGTGCCGGCGGACGCGAGGAGCTTTCGTTCTCGGCGAACCTCACCGGCGGGCTCGCTCAGGGCCGGCCGTGGTTCCTCATGGAGCACGCGACGAGCGCCGTGAACTGGCGGGACGTCAACACCGTCAAGCGCCCGGGCGAGCTGGAGCGGGATGCTCTCACCCACGTCGGTCACGGCGCCGACGCCGTCTGCTTCTTCCAGTGGCGGCAGTCGCGCGCCGGCGGCGAGCGCTACCACTCGGCGATGGTGCCGCACGCGGGCGAGGACAGCCGCGTGTACCGGGATGTCGCCGAGCTCGGCGCGACCCTCGCCCGGCTCGCGCCCGTCACGGGCTCGCACCGCGTGCCCGCCCGCGTCGCGATCCTCTTCGACTGGGAGTCGTGGTGGGTCGCCGAGCGCGACTCGCATCCCTCGAACCTTCTGCGCTACCGCGACGAGGCGCTCGACTGGTACACGGCGCTCCTCGACCTCGGCGTGCGTGCCGACATCGTCCCGGTCGGCTCCTCGTTCGACGGCTACGAGGTCGTCATCGCCCCGATGCTCCACGTCGTCCCCGACGAGCTGCGCGGGCGGCTCGAGGCCTACGTCGCGGCGGGCGGCGAGCTCATCGCGACCTACTTCTCGGGCACAGTGGACGAGCACGACCGCGTCTGGCTCGGCGGCTATCCGGGAGCCCTCCGCGACCTCCTCGGGATCGTCGTCGAGGAGTTCGCGCCGCTGCTGCCCGGCGAGCCCGTCGCCCTCACGAACGGCGCTGCGGCGTCGGCCTGGACCGAGCGCATGCGCGTCGCGGACGACTCCGTCGCCGTGCTGGCGTCCTACTCGGACGGCGACCTCGCCGGATCCCCGGCGATCACCCGGCGTCCCGTCGCGGGAGGCGGCGCGACGTACGTCGCCTCCGACCTCGGCGTCGAGGGGCTCCGGATGCTGCTCCACACCCTGAGCGACAGCATCCCGTCCCTCCAGGGCGACGTGCGCGCCGCCGGCGGGGCGCTCGAGATCATCGTGCGGGCGGACGAGGACACGGCATACACGTTCCTCGTCAACCGCACCGATGTCCCCGTCACCTCCCCGCTCGGCGGTGACCGCCTGCTTCACGGGGCGATCGCCCGCGAGTCGCTCGTGACCGTCCCGCCGCGTGGAGTCGTCGTGACGCAGGCGGCGCTGCGGTGACGGCCGGACGCGACTTCCCCGCCGACTTCCTCTGGGGTGCGGCGACCGCGGCGCATCAGGTCGAGGGCTCGAACGTCAACTCCGACTGGTGGGCGTTCGAGCACGCACCGGGCACGGCTGCGGTCGAGTCCTCCGGCGACGGGATCGACCACTACCGCCGGTATGCCGAGGACTTCGCGCTGCTCGCCCGGCTGGGCCACACCGCTCACCGCCTGTCCGTCGAGTGGGCGCGGATCGAGCCCGCCGAAGGCGAGTTCAGCGCGGCGGCGCTCGCGCACTACCGCGACGTCCTCGTCGCCCTGCGCGCCGAGGGGCTCGTGTCGTTCGTGACGCTGCACCACTTCTCGCTGCCCGCGTGGTTCGCCGCCCGCGGCGGGTGGATGGCGCCGGATGCCGTCGCGACGTTCGAGCGGTACGCGCGCCGCGCGCTCGCGGCGCTCGGCGACCTCGTCGACTACGTCTGCACGATCAACGAGCCGCAGATGGTGGCCCTGCACGGCTACCTCGAGGGGTACCACCCGCCGGGCGTCACGAACCCGACGCTGTTCACGCGCGTGGGACGCGTCCTGCTCGAAGCGCACCACCGCGCCGTCGCCGCGACGCGCGAGCTCAGCTCGGCCAGTCCCGGCCTCGCCGTGCAGCTGCCCCTCCTTGCGCCGGTGCGCGACGACGACGTGACGACCGCGTTCCGCGACGCGCTGCGCGCCGAGATCGTCGACCTGTACATCGACGGCATCCGCGGTCCTGAAGGCGGCGACTGGCTCGGCGTGCAGTACTACCGCAAGAGCTGGGTCGACCCCGCGAGCCCGACGATCTTCGCGACACCGCCTGCCGGCTTCCCGACGACCCAGATGGGCTGGGCCGTGTACCCGGACGGGCTGCGGCAGATGCTGCATCGCGCGGCGGACTGCGGGCTGCCGCTCTTCGTCACCGAGAACGGGATCGCGACCGAGGACGACCGCGAGCGCATCGACTACCTCGACGCGCACCTGCGCGCCGTCGTCGATGCTCGGGCCGAGGGCGTCGATGTCCGCGGGTACCTGCACTGGTCCGCCTTCGACAACTTCGAGTGGTCGGAGGGCTACCGCCCGAAGTTCGGGCTCATCGCCGTGGACCGCTCGGGAGGCTTCGCCCGCCATCCCAAGCCCAGCGCTCACGCGTTCGCGCGCCTGGCGCGCACGGGGCGCATCGACAGCCTGCACGAGACCGCGACGCACACGAAGGGTGCACCCACATGAAGTACCGCCACCTCGGCGCCTCGGGACTGAAGATCTCCGAGATCACGTTCGGCAACTGGCTCACGCACGGCGGCCAGCTGGCTGACGACGCGGCGACGGCGTGCGTGCACGCGGCACAGGATGCCGGCATCACGACGTTCGACACCGCCGACATGTACGCGAACACGGCCGCGGAGACCGTGCTGGGCCATGCGCTCAAGGGCCAGCGCCGCGAATCGCTGGAGATCTTCACGAAGGCTTACTTCCCCGTGGGCCCCGGCGGCCCGAACGACTCGGGCCTGTCGCGCAAGCACCTCATGGAGTCGATCGACGGGTCGCTGCGGCGCCTCGGCATGGACTACGTCGACCTCTACCAGGCCCACCGCTGGGACAACGCGACGCCGGTCGAGGAGACGATGGTCGCGTTCGCGGACATCGTCCGCTCCGGCAAGGCGCTCTACATCGGCGTGAGCGAATGGAACGCCGAGCAGCTGCGCGCCGGCGCCGCGCTCGCGAAGGAGCTCCGCATCCCCTTCGTCTCCAACCAGCCGCAGTACTCCGCGCTCTGGCGGCCGATCGAGGCCGAGGTCGTGCCCGCCTCGCGGGAGCTCGGCATCTCGCAGATCGTGTGGTCTCCCGTCGCACAGGGCGTGCTGACGGGCAAGTACCTCCCCGGGAGATCGGCACCCGAGGGCAGCCGCGCCCGGGACGAGAGCGTGGGAGGCGACCTCAACAACCGCTGGATGCGCGACGAGGTGCTCGAGCGCGTGCAGCTGCTCGCCCCGATCGCGGCGGAGCTGTCGCTCACGATGGCGCAGCTGGCGGTCGCGTGGGTCCTGCAGAACGACAACGTCGCCGCCGCCATCATCGGGGCGTCCCGGCCCGAGCAGGTGAGGGAGAACGCCGCCGCCTCCGGCGTCGTCATCCCCGCCGAACTCATGGCGCGGATCGACGACGCACTCGGCGAAGTCGTCGAGCGGAACCCCCGCCGAATCGACGCCGAGTCGCCGGATCGATCGTGAGAAAGCGTTAGCCGAATGTGTCTTGCGTGTGCGGGACCGGCGAGGTACTTTATATTTCGCCGAGTTAATTCAATGGTTAGGTTAACTGGTAGCCCGTCGCGAAGGAGCGGCGGCCACGAACGCGAAGAGGCGGACGGATGGCTTTGACAGAAGTGCCACAGCGGCGACGACGGTCGCTGTGGAAGAAGCTGAGCGCGAGCAAGATGCTGCTGCTGATGTGTGTGCCGGCGATCGCGTTCTTCCTCGTGTTCAACTACGCGCCGCTGCCCGGCATCTGGATCGCGTTCACCAACTTCAACTACCGGGACGGGATCTTCGGCAGCCCCTTCGTCGGGCTCCGCAACTTCGAGTTCCTGATCAAGTCGGGCCAGCTCTGGCTGCTCACGCGGAACACGATCCTCTACAACCTCGCGTTCATCGTCCTCGGGAACATCCTGGCGATCGCCTTCGCAGTGATGCTCAACGAAGTGCGGATGAAGTACTTCAAGAAGATCAGCCAGAGCATCATGTTCCTGCCGTACTTCATCTCGGTCGTGCTCGTCGGCGTCATCGCGTTCAACCTCCTGAACTACGACAGCGGCGCGCTCAACGGCTTCCTCACGCAGATCGGAGCGGAACCCGTCAAGATCTACAGCACGCCGGCGGCGTGGCCGGGCATCATCACCCTGGTCCACCTCTGGCAGAGCACCGGATACGGCACGATCGTCTACTTCGCGGCGATCATGGGGATCGATCGTGTGCTGTTCGAAGCCGCGTCCATCGACGGGGCGAACGCCTGGCACCGGATCCGCTACGTGATCCTGCCGAGCCTGAAGCCGATCTTCATCATCCTGCTCCTGTTCGCACTGGGCGGGATCATGCACGGGAACTTCGGCCTGTTCTGGAACCTCGTCGGCAACAATGCAGCCCTGTTCCAGTCCACCGACATCATCGAGACCTCGGTCTACCGGATGGTGATGTCGCAGAACAACTTCACGACGTCGACCGCCGTGGGTCTGTACCAGTCGCTGTTCGGGTTCCTGATCGTCATCACGGCCAACTGGATCGTCCGGAGGAGGAACCCTGACTATGCTCTCTTCTGATCTGGCCGGTGCGCCGATGAGCGAGGCGATCGGCAAAACCCCGAGCCGCGTACGGCCCGCCAAGGCGGCTCGCGCGACGCGCATCAAACTCGACCGCAGCGATTACACGATCCGGGGCATCTCGTATGTCGCGATCAGCATCTTCGTGCTGTTCTGCCTGCTGCCCTTCGTGATGATCGTCTCGGCCTCGTTCTCGAGCGAGTCCGAGATCATGAAGAGCGGGTTCGGGCTGTTCCCCAAGGGCTTCTCGACGACGGCGTACGAGTACATCTTCAAGGCGCCGCGCCAGATCATCGGCTCCTACGTCGTCACGATCACGATGACCCTCGCCGGAACGGCGCTGGGCCTGTTCATCATCGCGATGACCGGTTACGCGCTCAACCGCCAGGACTTCCGCCTGCGCAACTACATCGCGTTCTTCATCTACTTCACGACGCTCTTCGCGGCGGGTCTCGCACCGACATTCCTGTGGATCGGTCGCGATCTCGGTCTGCGGGGGAATTACCTCGCGGTGTTCCTGCCGCTGCTGATGACGCCGTGGCTCATCATCCTGATGCGCAACTTCATGAAGTCGATCCCCTACGAGATCATCGAGTCCGGCAAGGTCGACGGAGCCGGCGACTTCAGGATCTTCTGGCAGCTGACGCTGCCGATGATGAAGCCGGCGCTCGCGACGGTGGGGCTGTTCCTCGCACTGGGCTATTGGAACGAGTGGTATCTGTCGTCGCTGTACCTCGGCAGCACCGTGGAGTTCAAGCCGCTCCAGTACTACCTCTACAACATCATCAACACGGCGAACGCCCTCCGGAACTCGGTCGCCGGCTCGAACGTCTCGATCACCGAACTGCCGAGCAACACCCTCAAGATGGCGAGCGCCGTCGTGGCGACGCTCCCGATCCTGTTCGCCTACCCCTTCGTTCAGAAATACTTCGTCAGCGGCATCACGGTCGGTGCCGTCAAGGGCTGACCACCGCTGCTGACGATCCACGGCCGGTCACCGATGTCCGGTCGTGGCCCCCCAACCGCCTCTCCGAGGCGAAACCACTGCAATCACCAAGTACTGAGAGCCAAAGGAGCCTCACATGGCAAGGAAATTCGTCAAGGTCGGAGCGGCGATGCTCGCATTCGGCCTCGGCGCGACGGCGCTGGCCGGCTGCGCCCCCCAGGCGGCCGAGGAGGAAGGCGCCCCGACCGAGATCACGATGCTCGTGATGGGTGACAAGCCCACGAACGGCCGTCTCGAGGCGATGCTCGACAAGCTCAACGAGAAGCTCGTCAAGGAGGTCAACGCGAAGCTCGACTTCTTCTACGTCGAGTGGGCGGACTGGCAGACGCAGTACAACCTGCAGCTTCTCTCGGGCGATGACAACGTCGACCTCATCACGACCGCGACCGACTGGCTGTTCGCGTGGGAGAACGCCGAGAAGGGCGCCTTCCTCCCCCTGTCCGAGGAGATGCTCCAGGAGCACGCCCCGAAGACGTGGGCGCAGGTCGACGCCGACGGCCACTGGGACCTCACGAAGCTGGACGACGGACAGATCTACTTCATGCCCGAGGACAACTTCACGCAGTACACCAACCACGGCTTCTTCTACCGCGGCGACTGGGCGACGGAGGCGGGCTTCGCGAACGGCGAGATCACGACGTTCGAGGACTTCACGAAGTACTTCGAGTGGGTCAAGGCCAACAAGCCCGAGGCCTATCCGTGGGATGTCGCGGGCGACAACGTCGGTGCGATGAACGGCTACCTGACGGGCCACACCGACCTGAACTGGATCCAGCAGGTCAGCGCCGGCAACTACTACCCCTTCGAGACCTCCGAGGCCGACCCCTACACGGTCACCTCGTGGCTCATGGAGGGCGACGCGCTCGTCGAATGGGCCGAGCTGGCCAAGCAGTGGAACGAGCTCGGCGTCTGGCGTGAGGACGCGCAGAACTACGACGGCGACGCGCGTGAGCTCATGTACGCCGGACTCAACGGAACCGACCAGCACCACACGCAGACCTACATCGGCCAGATCTACGACAACATGACGAAGAAGCAGCCGGGATCCGACCCGCGGTTCTTCTACTGGGGTCAGGAGAACGGCAACGTGTACAAGGACATCCTGACGCACGGCGCCATGGCGGTCAGCGCCTACTCGAAGAACCCGGAGAAGGCTCTCGAGGTGTATGACGTCATCCGCAACGACGAGGAGGCCTACCGCCTCATCAACTACGGCATCGAGGGCACGGACTACGTCATCACGGACGACGGCAAGCTCGGCTACCCCGAGGGCTACGACTCGTCGACCGACTCGCTCGGCTCCAACTTCTGGGCCGGTCGCATGGATGAGTTCGAGCTCGACAAGGTGACCGACGCGCCGACCAAGGCGGACATCTACGCCGAGCTCGACTCGGTCGCGGTGGACTACCCGTACTCGACGCTGATCATCAACAAGGACGCGATCGACCCGACCCTCGCGGCGATGGCCGGTGTGCTCTCGCAGTACCTCCCGCAGATCAACTACGGCAAGGTCGACGACCCGGCGGCGGCTGTGGCCGAGATGCGCGAGGCGCTCCTCGCAGCCGGCTACGAGGACGCTCGCGCCTCGATCCAGGCGGACATGGACGCCTGGAAGGAAGCACGCGGCCTGTAGGACGCGTTGATCGAGGTCGGGCGGGTCCGCGCACCGCGGGCCCGCCCGACCCATCCCGAGAGGACGGAAGATGAGCAGCATCTTCGCCCAGGACTCTCCGCTCATGCGGTTCCTGACGCGGATCGCCGATCTGATGATCCTGAACCTGATCTTCATCGCGACCTCGATCCCGATCGTCACGCTCGGCGCAGCACTGACCGCCCTCAACTTCACGGCGATGCGGCTCGTGCGCGGCAAGGAGGAGTCCGTCACGCGGGACTACTTCCGGTCGTTCCGGCAGAATTTCCGCCAGGCGACGATCCTCGGGCTCGGGATGCTGCTGCTGATCGCCGTCTTCTACGCCTGGTTCGTCGTGGTGACCGACCTGGCTCCGGAGGGGCTGGCACGGCTCGTCCTTCTCGCACTGTGGTACCTGGTCGCGTTCGGCTTCGCACTGAACCTGATCTGGGTCTTCCCCTATCTCGCGACCTTCGAGGGAACCCTTCGCGAGGTGCTCAGCACGTCGCGGAAGCTCTCGTGGAAACATCCCTTCACGTCTTTCGCCGTCGCCGCGATCATCGCCCTCACCGTCATCGTCACGGTGTTCTCCCCCCAGGCGACGGGCTTCGGTCTTCTGTGGCTGCTCATCGGCTTCGCCGGTGTCGCCTTCATCACCGGCGTGCTGTTCTCGCGCGTCTTCGCGAAGTACGCGCCTGAACTGGCCCCGGCCGAGGAACCCGACGAGGAATAGACCGCATGCACACGACGCCGATCAGCCGGTGGGCCTTCGCCCTCGCCGACGAGCGGGATGCCTGGGCGAAGGGGTACGACGACGCCTCCTGGCGGGCCGTCACGGTGCCCCACGACTGGAGTGTCGAGCAGGAGTTCGCGCAGTCGCACTCCAGCGGCACGGGCTACCTCCCTGGAGGCGTCGGCTGGTACCGCGCCCGCGTGGCCCTCTCCGGTCTCGGCCCCACCGACGGCAAGCACGTGCGCCTCGTCTTCCACGGGGTCTACAAGAACGCCGATGTGTGGGTCAACGGCTACCATCTGGGCAGCCGCCCCTCCGGTTACGCGCAGTTCTCCTTCGACGTCAGCGAGATCCTCTCCTACGCCCCTGACGACGAACTCGTCGTCGCCGTCCGCGTCGACCACACCGACATCTCGGACTCGCGCTGGTACAACGGCTCCGGCATCACGCGCCGCGTCGAGCTCGTCGTGGACGAGCTCGTGCGCGTCCGGGAGAACGGCACCGTCTTCACGACGCTGTCGGCGGATGAGGCGAGGGCCGAGGTGCGCGTCGTCCAGACCTTGGTCAACGACACGACGTCCGATGCGACCGTCCAGGTGCGGCACGAGCTGCGCTCGCTCACGACGAGCCGCGTCCACTCGTTCGGCACCGAGGTGGAGGTGCCGGCCGGCGGCTCCGCGGAGGCCGCGGCCACGGCAGAGCTCGCCGAGGCCGAGCTGTGGTCCGACACGGATCCGCGCCTGCACCGCCTCACGACGACGCTCGAGTGGCGGGCCGACGGCGAGGACCGCGGGGCCGTCGCCGAGTCGACCGTCGGCGTCCGCGTCTTCCGGTTCGACCCCGACACCGGCTTCTCGATCAACGGCAGCCCGCGGACCCTCAAGGGCGTCTGCCTGCACGAGGACGCGGGATGCTTCGGCACGGCCGTGCCTGCGAGCGTCTGGCTGCGGCGGCTGCTGAAGCTCAAGGAGATGGGCGCCAACGCCGTGCGGATGGCGCACAACCCGCACTCCCCCGAGCTGTACGCGCTGTGCGACGTCCTGGGGCTGTACGTCATCGACGAGGCCTTCGACGAGTGGGAGAACCCCAAGAACAAGTGGTGGCACGGCCACAACGTCTACCCGCCGCGGCACGAGGGCTACGCGAAGGACTTCCCGCTCTGGCACGAGCGCGATCTCGTCGCGATGATCGACGCGCACCGCAACCACCCGTCGATCATCGCGTGGAGCATCGGCAACGAGATCGACTACCCCAACGACCCGTACGCGCATCCCCTGTTCAAGGAGGCCGTCGGCAACAACGATGCGGGAAAGCCCAAGGCCGAGCGCCTCTACGACCCCGACCGGCCCGACGTCCGCCGGCTCACGACCATCGCGAAGCGCCTCGCGGCCATCGTCCGCGAGGCCGACCCGACGCGGCCCGTGACTCTCGCCGCGGCGCTGCCCGAGCTGTCGAGCCAGACCGGCTTCCTCGACCCGCTCGACCTCGTGGGCTACAACTACAAGGAGCACCTCTACGAAGAGGACCACCGCCGGTTCCCCGACAAGCCGTTCGTCGGCAGCGAGAACTCGCACCGCTACGCGGACTGGCTCATTGTGGAGCGCAACGACTACGTGGCCGGGCAGTTCCTGTGGACAGGGATCGACTTCCTCGGCGAGACCCGCGGCTGGCCGTCGCACGGCTCCGAGGCCGGCCTGCTGACGGTCGCCGGCTTCCCGAAGGAGACGTTCCACCTTCGCCGCAGCTGGTGGACGGACGAGCCGGTCGCCCGCATCGCGGTCCGCCCGCGCATCGACGACGAATCCGCCCAGACGTTCCGGTCGCACCCGGCGTCCCGACGGTGGGATGCCGAGCCCGGTCGGCCGCTCGAAGTGCTGTGCTTCGCGAACGGCGACGAGCTGACCCTGACGTACGGGGGAGAGCCGATCCCGCTCGTGCGCGACGACGAGCACGGGTGCTGGCGAGCCGTCACGACGACGCGCGACGCGGCGTTCGCGCTCGAGTCCCGCCGCGACGGCCTCGTCGTGGCGCGCGATGAGCTGCGGCCGAGCCGCGAAGCGGTGCGGATCGACGCCGTCCGCTGGGTCGCCCCCGAAGGCGCCGTCGCCCGGTGCGTCCACGCCGGCATCGCGGACGACGGCGTCGTCCAGCTCGAGTGCACGCTGCGGGACGCGAGCGGCGAGATCGCCCGCGACGAGCGAGTCGTCACGGCACGCATCTCCCACGGGGAGCTCCTGGGGCTGGAGAATGGCGATCAGAGCGACAACACCCCGTACACCGCGGATTCCCGCCGGACCCGCGACGGCCGCCTCATGGTCTTCGTGCGACCCGACGAGAACGCCTACGTCGTGCTGACTTCGCCGGGCCTCCCGGACGTTCGATTGGAGTGCTCCTGATGACACCCTCACCGGAACCGATCCAGGGTCGGCCCGAGCCGTCGACGGGTGAGCCGTGGCGCGACTCCTCGTCGACGCCGTCCGCCGTGGTCCCGCGGAGGACGGCGCGCGACATCCGCAGCGACTCGCGCCTGGACGTCCTGCACGCCGTCCTGTCCGCAGGCGAGACGACCCGCAACGCGCTCGCGCAGTCCACCGGGCTCAGCCTCGCGACCGTCGTCACGGTCGTCGGTGAGCTGCTCGCCGAGGGCATCATCGAGGAGCGCAAGGTGACCGCCGGTCGCATCGGCCGGCCCACCGCGATGCTCGGCATGAACAAGGCCCGCGGCCTCGTCGTCGGCATGGACGTCGCCGAGACGTACGTGCGCGCCGTCATGTTCGACGCCGCGCTCAACGAGATCCTGTCCTTCGAGAGCGCGCGCGACGAGCACGTCCTGGACCCCGACTCGGTCGTCGAAGGCATCGGGCGGACGCTGGACCAGCTGCTCGAGAAGGCAGGCGTCTCGCGCGCCGATGTCCTCGGCGTCGGCATCGCTCTGCCCGGAATCATCCAGGGGCCACAGGGTGTCTCGGTCATCGTGCCGCACTGGACGTGGCAGACGGTCGAGCTCGAGCACCTCCGTGAGCGCATCGGCCTGCCCCTGGTCATAGAGAACCCGCTCAAGTCGATCGCGACCGCCGAGCTGTGGCTGGGCCGTGGGCGCAGCTACTCGAGCCTCGCGACCATCAACCTCGGCACCGGCGTCGGCGCCGGCATCGTCCTGGAGGGCCGGATCCTCCGCGGCGCGACGAACACCGCGGGCGAGTGGGGTCACACGCTGCTCGTGCTCGACGGCCGCCGGTGCCGCTGCGGGCGGCACGGGTGCGTCGAGGCGTACATCGGCGCGCCGGGCATCCAGCAGACGCTCCGCGAGATCGCGCCCCAGCATCCGCTGGCCGATCTGGACATGCAGAACGACTTCATCCTCGCGCTGGCCGCCGTGGCGGACGGGCCCGAGCCCGACCCCGCGGTCCTCGAGACGATCGACCGCACCGCCTACTACCTGGGCTCCGCGCTCGCGGACCTCGTCGCGGTCGTGAACCCCGAGGTCGTGACCCTGACCGGCTGGACGACGTGGGCCATCGGCGAGCACCTCCTCGCCGCGACGCGCAAGCACCTCCTCGAGCAGTCCCCCGCCGGCTCGACGCGCGGCGTCGAGCTCGTCGTCTCGACCGTCCGCGGCAACTCGGTCGCGACCGGGATCGCGACGGTCGTCCTGGAGCGGTTCCTCGTGGACGCGGGACTCCTCACGTCGAACATCCCCGTGGCTCTCTAGCGCACGGGCTTTCCGCCGCCGATCCGGGTTCCCTGCGGGAAGGTCGGAGACGGCTCTTGTCGGCATGAAAGTCGACAGTTAGATTAATAGTTGTATTAATGCGACGGAGCATGAATCCCATGTGCTCGCGCGTCCGAACCACGAGAGCGATGAACATGGCAGCAACCGAGGTGCGCAGCATCCCCACCGAGATCGACGCCGACGTGACGGCCGGCGCGGGGGTCGTCCCCGCCGTCCGCCTGAGCGCCGCCGGCCTCTCCCTCCACGGCCGCGACGAGGTGCTCCTGTGCGCCTCATTGTTCCCGTTCCGCATCCCGCGGGAGGAGTGGGTGCAGCGCCTCGACGCCGTGCGCGACTCGGGCTATCAGGTCATCGACGTCTACATCCCGTGGAACTTCCACGAGCTCGCACCGGGCCGGTGGGACTTCACGGGCCGCCGCGACGTCGGCGAGTTCCTCGACCTCGCGCACGAGACCGGGCTCGCCGTCATCGCGCGACCCGGCCCCTACATCTGCTCCGAGTGGGACGGCGGCGCGCTGCCCGCGTGGCTCGGGCTCGAGGAGGGGCTGGGCATCCGCCAGGCTGAGCCGCGGTACCTCGCGCACGTCCGGGAGTGGTTCGGACGGGTGCTGCCGATCGTCGCCGCACGCCAGGCGGGTGCCGGCGGCTCCGTCATCGCGGTGCAGCTGGAGAACGAGCTCGACTTCTTCGACACGCTCGACCGCCACGGCTACCTCACGGCACTCCGCGACTTCGCCCTCGCCGCCGGCATCACCGTCCCGCTCATCGCGTGCGCGGGTCAGGGAGACATGACGGGCGCGACCGGCGGGGTCGACGGCGTCGTCCCGACCTTCAACTTCTACCCCGACGACGACTGGTCGGACATCGAGCCGCTCGTCCGCCGGTATGCAGACCGGCTCGCCGACCTCGAGCTCCCGCTCCTGGTCACCGAGACGAACCGCGCGCACCGGACCCTCCGCCGTCTCCTCGTGAGCGGCGCCCGCGTCATCGCGCCGTACCTGCAGGCATCCGGCTACAACTTCGGCTACACGCCGTCGGTCGGCAACTGGGGCGACCCGGGGGGATTCATGTCGCACGACTACGACTTCGCGGGCTACCTCTCCCCCGAGGGCGAGCGCAGGCCCGAGCACACCGAGGCACGGGTCCTCACGGCGCTCGTGCGCACCCTCGGAGCGTCGCTCGCACGCTCTGCGGTCCAGGCCGCCCCGGACGCCTACCGCACCGATGCGCCGACGTCCTCGTCGCCGTCGCTCCTCGAGCTCGAGGGCGGCGGGACGCTGCTGGGCATCCCGAACCTCGGCGAGGAGCAGGCGGATGCCGTCCTCCTGGCCGCGGGCGGACTGCCCGATGTCCCGCTCACCCTGCCGGCGAAGTCCTGCGCCCTCGTGACGCGCGATCTGCCGCTCGAGCGCTTCGGCCTGCCCGGTGTGCTCGCCCTCGCGACGGCCGATCTCGTCGGCGCCGATGCGACCGGCGTGTCCTTCGCCTCTCGTGTGCCGAGCTCCGTCGCCTTCGCGCTCGCGGAGCCCGACGGCGAGCCGGCCGCGAGCACGGGCGACCTCGCCCCGGCGGGTCCGGGCGTCGTCCTGGCCGAACTGCCTGCACCCGTCATCGGCGCGCCGGTGCACAGCATCCTGCGCCTCGGCTCGACGGAGTGGAGCGTCACGGTGCGGCACCCCGAGGACCTGCCCGACGCCGATGGATCGCCGCGCGGCACGGACGAGGTCGAGACCGTCCAGGCCGCCGTGCTGACCATCGGCACGCGCCTGGACCTGCCTACGCGCGAGGGGGCCACGCAGCGGCATGACGTCGCGCCGTCCTCCGAGGCGCTCGGCGTCCACCGCGGTCGCGTGCACTGCAGCGCGGACGTGTCCGCCGCCGGTGCACTCGTGATCGAGGGCGCGAGCGACATCGTCGACCTCGCTTTCGACGGCCGCGCACGACCGACGATCGCCCGCTTCGGTGCGACCGAGCTCGTCCCGACCGGCGGCGCCGCGCGTCTGGACGCGACGGTCGAGACGTGGGGCCACGCCAACTTCGACGACGCACGCCTGCCCGCACTGGGCCTCGGTTCGCTGCGGGGTCTCGGCCGGGTCTGGAACGTCGTCCACGAGGAGGACGTCACCGGGATGTGGGCGGTCGACGGCACCGACCAGTGGGCCGGCGACCCCGCTCCCCTGCCCGTGCTCGGCGGGTGGAGCAGCACGCGCGTGGGCGTGCCCATCACCTATCGCCGGCCGCTCCCGATCGACGGCGAGCACCACCACGCCGTGCGGTTCGGCCTCGTCCCCGGTGCGATCACGGTCGTCGTGGGCGGCGGCCGGACGCAGGTCGTGACAGCCGACGACCCGTGGCTGCACCTCTCCCCCGGCGACGGCCGCGAGGTCGCGGTGATGCTCCCCCACCAGCCGAGCGCGCTCGCGGGGGCGACGCTCTACCGCCTCGCCGAGGTCCGCGACTGGGAGGTCGAGCCGCAGCCCGACACGGCGCTCGTGGCGCTCGCCGGCTCCGAGGCGGTCGGCGAGCTCACCGAGCTGCCGCTGCGCCTCGAGGCCGGCGAGGAGGCGTGGCTCGACCTCCCGGTCCCCGCAGGAGGGCTGTCGCTGCGCTTCGAGGGCACGCACGTACGCGTGAGCGTCTTCGCGGCGGGCGAGCTGCTCGGCCGCGTGTGGCTCACGGATGCCGCGCGTCCGCGGTTCACCGGCGGCGACGCGGGCCGCATCCTGCTGCCGGCGGCGTGGAACCGCGGCAGCGTACGCCTCCTCGTCCGCGGCACGGCCGGCGACGAGCTGCCCGAGCTCACGGCGGTGCTCGCGGGCTGATGGCGGTTGAAGGGCGTCCCTCGGGCGATCCTTGCCCGCCGCATGAGCACTGTCCTTGGAGTGGGCGGGGAATCCACCTGTGGTTCCCCGTCCGCCCCCCCAAGACGATCAGTATATGTCGGGTCGAAAGTGCCATGGACCCCCTGGTCAATGGGGCTTGTCCATGCTTATAGTTCTCGGTTGCCCACTTCACCGAGCCTGATACAGATCACACGACCGTCGCCGCCAGTTCTGGCAGCTCAGCCGCCTCGGGCCGTCCGAGCCCCCGGTGGACCCAGCCCGCACCGCGGTAGCGCTCGGCATCCAGCGCATTCCTGCCGTCGACGATGCGGCGCTGGGCCACGTGCCGACCGAGCTCGTCCGGATCGGCGTCGATGAACTCGCGCCACTCCGTGAGCAGCGCCACGACGTCTGCGCCCTCGAGCGCCTCGGCCGCGGACGAGACGTAGTCCAGATCGGGGCAGATGCGGCGGGCGTTCGCGGTCGCCTCGGGATCGTACACGCGCACGTGCGCGCCCTCGAGCGACAGCATCCACGCGACCTCGAGCGCCGGTGCGTCGCGCACGTCGTCCGAGTCCGGTTTGAAGGCCGCACCGAGCGCGGCGATGCGCTTGCCGTCGAGATCGCCGTCTGCAAGCTCGCGGATGACGTCGACCATCCGGACGCGACGACGGCGGTTGATGTCGTCGACCTCACGGAGGAAGGCCACCGATGCGCCCACGCCGAGCTCCTCCGCGCGATGCGCGAACGCCCGGATGTCCTTGGGGAGGCATCCTCCGCCGAAGCCGAGCCCCGGCTCGAGGAAGCGGCTGCCGATGCGGGCGTCGTGCCCGAGTGCTGTCGCGAGGAGCTCGACATCGGCGCCGACGGCTTCGCACACCTCGGCCATCGCGTTGATGAACGAGATCTTGGTCGCGAGGAAGGCGTTCGCGGCGACTTTGACCAGCTGGGCCGTGGCGAGGTCCGTGACGATCACCGGAGTGCCGACCGCGAGCACGGGGGCGAAGACCTCGGAAAGGCGCTGCTGCGCCCAATCGGACGCGACGCCGAACACCAGCCGGTCGGGGTGCAGGGTGTCGTCGACCGCGAACCCTTCGCGGAGGAACTCCGGATTCCAGGCGACCTCCACCGCGATGCCGGGGCGCGACCGCTGGGCGACGCGCTCGGCGAGCAGCTCCGCGGTGCCGACTGGAACGGTCGACTTGCCGACGATGAGGACTCGGCGGTTGATGCCGGCGGCGAGGACGTCGAACGCCTGCTCGACGTAGCTCAGGTCGGCAGCATCGGTCCCGTCCTTCTGCGGGGTGCCGACGCACACGAACTGCACGTCCCCGAATTCCGCGGCGACGTCGAAGTTGGTCGTGAACGACACGCGCCCCTCGGCGAGCTGCTCGACGAGGAGCTCCTGCAGTCCGGGTTCGTGGAAGGGCAGGATGCCGCGGCGCAGCGCGTCGACCTTGTCGGCGTCGACGTCGACGCCGACGACGCGGTGGCCGAGCTTGGCCATGCAGATGGCGTGCGTCGCTCCGAGGTAGCCGAGTCCGACGACGGTGAGGTGCTCGGGTTTGCGGACGGTGACGTCCACGAGGTCGGTGAGAGACATGGTGATCCTCCAAGTGATCGTGTCTTTCGCTGATGGTCAGTCGGTGCAGTCGACGTTGGTGAGCTCGGCCTGCGGGCCCAAGACGGTGTTGTCGCACGTCACGACGTTGTCGAGCTCGGGCTCGAGCGCGAACCCGACCCCCGCGCCGTCCAGCTCCGCGCTGTTGCCGCGGAAGGTGTTGCCGTCTCCCCAGCCGTCGAGGATCTCGTGCGTCTGGAAGCCGTCCTCGGCCGAGCCGCTGCCGGTGTTGCCCTCGATGAGCCAGCCGTTCCCCTTGACATCGACCCACGAGTCGGCGTCGGTCATCGCCGCACCGTCGAACGTGTTTCCGCGCAGGACACCATCGCTCGTGCCCTCCTTGATGTCGACGCTCTCGGACGTCGTCCCCGAGATCGTGTTGCCCTCGACGACGTTGCGATCGCTCTGGTCGGGCTCGCAGTCGCTGATGTCGCACCAGTTGCTCTCGGCCGTGCCGATGTAGATGCCCTCGCCGAACTTCGGCTTGCGCTGTCCCGTGTCGCTCACGGTGTTGCCGATCACCTGGTTGTCGGTGCTGCCCTTGCGGAGGTGGATCCCCTCGTCCCCGATGCCCGTCACGGTGAGGTTCCGGATGACGGATCCCGTCGTGCCGTCGGCCATGACGCCCTTCTGCCCGTTGCGGACGGTGAAGCCCTGCAGGATCCAGTGGGTCGCCCCGTCGAGGTGGAACACGTACCCGCCGTCGATCGCGCCGCCGTCGAGGATCGCGTCGGGCGTCCCGCACAGCGTGATGGGAGCATCCTCCGTGCCGCTGGTCGTCGCGACGAACTCCCCCTCGTAGGTGCCGGGCTGGAGCGCGATGACGTCGCCCGGCTGCGCGTCCTCGAGGGCCTTCTCGAGCTCCTGTGCCGACCCCGCCTCGATGGTCGCCTCGGGGCATTCGCCCGCGGCCGACGGCGAGGTCCCCGGCGTGCTCTTCGACGTGGGCGAGGGCTCCGCGGTCTCGGGGGCTCGTGCGGCGCATCCGGCCAGGAGGTCGAAGGCGCCGATCAGCGCGAGTGCCACGGCACCGGTGCGCAGGTTCACGGGGGTCCTGCGTGTCGTCATGGCTTGGCCTTTCCCACGGCGTCGCGCGACACGATGCCCTGGCTCAGCTGCGTCAGCGGCAGGTGCTCGGGATACGGATTCGTGCGCCCTCCGCGCCGGCGGATGAACGCCGTCGCCACGACCAGCACGCCGAGCGCGATCCAGACGAGGGTGAGGGGCTGCGCGAGGGTCTCGATCGAGGAGCGGGGTGTCACGGGGGTCCGCCATCCCTCCGTGTCGTTGCGCGCGGCGTAGCCGCCGACCGCGCCGTCGTGGATCGCCGTCGTGCCGTGACCCGCGATGGTGTTGTCGACGATCCGGGCGCCGATCGCGTGGCCCGAGAGCGTCACGGCGTGCTGCGAGATCGCCAGGAAGTCGTTGTCCTCGATGCGAGCCGTGGCGTCGTAGACGTGGATACCGGTGGCGACCGAGGAGATCCGGTTGCCGCGGATGACAGCATCCGTCGCCCCCGAGCGCAGCGAGATCGACTGGCGCTCCTGGTTCGCGAACGTGCTCTCGCTCACGTTCACGTCCGTCGCGTCGTCCGCGACGACCACGCCCACGATGCCGCCCGCGACGTCCGTGCGCGCGATCCCGATCTCGCGACCGCCGTTCACCTCTATGCCGTATCGCTCGTTGGCGGATACGCGCGAGCGGACGATCGTGACGTGACCGCCCTCGGTGGCAGGCGCGCCGGAGGCGTTCGGGCCTTCGGCAAGCGGACGCCCGTCGATCGAGACGCCGTTGCGGCCGTTGCCGGAGGACGTGATGCCGTCGAGGATGACGGACGAACTCGAGCGGTCGACGACGATCCCGTCCGCCCCGTTCCCGATCGACGATGTGGACGTGATCGTCGCATCGGTGACACCGCGATGCAGCACGATGCCGTCGACGAGGCTTCGCTCGACCCGGCTGTCCTCGATCGCGAAGCCCTCGGCGCCCGACACGAAGATCCCGAAGGCGTTGCCGCTGGTCGTCACGCCGCTCAGAGCGCCGGTCACCGGGGCGTCGCCGACGTTGCGGTCCTCGACCGCCCACGCGAGGTCGTCCGGCGTCAGGATCCATGCCTGCCCCGCACCGGTCCCGTCGGGCTGGGCGAGCGCGGGTTCCTTCGCAGGCTTCGTGGCACCGGTGAACGCGAGGCCGCCCGTCTCGCCGCTCCAGAACCCGAGATCGGTGAAAGCGGCGCTGCGGATGTCGACCGCTCCGCCGACGACCCGGACGTAGGCCCGGCCGTCGGATGTCGTCGTGTCCGGCGCCGATGTCGCCGGATCGAAGCTGGACACGGCGACGGGCGCGGCCGCGTCGCCCGCGAGCGTGAGTGCGCCGCCTGCGGCGACGATCGAGACGAAGACGTCGGGGGTGCTCAGGAGGTTGACGGCTCCCGCGCCGGACAGGTCGAGCGCGGCATCCGGCAGCACCACGATGCTCTCCGAGACCAGGAACGAGCCGTCGGGCTGAGCCGCGAACGCGTCGGGTGCGAGCGCCGCGAGGTCGTCGATCGTGTACGGCTCGGGGCGGGCCGGCAGGACGAGCGTCGGGGCGGGCGCGGTCGGGACCACGAAGGGTCCCTGCACGCCGTTGCGCCAGGGCAGCGACGCGGACAGTCCGACGACGAAGGCCACGCGCTCCCGCTCCGCCTGCACGAGCGACGGCTCGGTTTCCGGATCGCCGGCGTAGGGCCGGCCCGCCGACTCGTCGAGCGTCACAGAGATCCGGGTGAAGGGCCCTCCGAACCCCGGCCCCACGACGATCGCCACGACGAGCGCCGTCGCGATGACCGCCACCACGAGCAGGACGGCACCGAGAAGCCGCTGCATGACGGTCATGAGGGCGGCCCTTCATTCGCGACCGCGGTGGGCGCGACGGCGGCGGGAGTCGACGCGGGACGAGTCGACGCGGGAAGCGGGGGCGCGGGCCGCGCGGGTGCGGGAACCCGCGCATGTGCCGGCACCCGGGCGGGCTTCGGCCCACGCGGGCCGCGCGCCGAGGCGGTCGTCTGGCCGTCGCCGCCGATCTGCGACGCGCGGCGCGTCAGCCATCCCTGCTGGTTCATCGTGATGAACGCCCAGAGCTTGATGGGCAGCGCGATGAAGATCACCGTGAGCGCGACGATCGGCAGGAGGAGGATGTCGCCGGGCTTGCGAACCAGATGCGAGATGCCCCGGATGCCGCGACCCGCGAGCACCCAGATGATCGCCGCCGCGATCCCGACGGCCGTGAGCTCGAGTCGCGCGAAGAAGAGGTAGAAGAGCGTCAGCCCCATCGTGACGGGCGTCAGGAGGATCTGAAGGACGGTGATCTTCGTCACGAAGGGCGTCTGCCACAGCCACCCCTTGCCGATCGCCGTGAGATAGCAGCGATAGGAGTTGCGGCTCCAGCGCACGCGCTGCTTGACGAACGCGCGGAGCGTGTCGGGGAACATCGAGAGGGCGCGCGCGTCGGACTGGTGGATCGTGCGGTAGCCCGAAGCGAGGACGAGCCATGTGAGGCGCCCGTCGTCGCCGGCGATGCACCGGCGGCCGAGGAAGAACTCGTTCTCGAGGTGCTCGAGCACCGGCAGGACGGCCTCGCGGCGGTATGCGGCCGTGCGGCCGGAGAGGCAGGGAACGGCTCCCGCGCGACCCATCGCTGGGACGTAATCGTAGTAGCGCAGATCGACGAGCCAGTCCGCGACGCGGCGCCAGATGCTCGACTCGCGCTGATACACGTTCTGGTGCGTGCCGACGCCTCCGACGCGGAGGTCGACGAAGGGCATCTGCACCGAGCGCAGCAGACCGTCGCGCCACATCGTGTCGGAGTCGGTGAGCACGAGCACGTCGAAGCGGGCTTCCCGGATGCCGGCACCCAGCGCCGACCGCTTGCCCACGTGGTGGAACAGGAGGGGCCGTACGCGGGGGTCCTCGAGCGCCGTGATCCGGTCGTACGCCTCGAGGTCGGCGACGTCGAGGACGACGATGATCTCGTCCGGATCCTGCGAGCGCCACGACTCGAGGCATCGCATGAGGATGTCGGGATCCTCGTGGAAGGAGGGCACGACGACAGACGTCGTCTCGCGATGATCGTTGCGGGTCGGCCGCGCCAAGCGCGACAGGAAGAACCGGTAGAACCAAAGCGACCACACGATGAGACCCGCGATCGCGACCGGGAAGTACGGGCGGACGGTTGTGAAGAACTGCTCGATCGCCTGCCAGTCGATGGCGGACAAGAGTTGGTCGAAGAAGGCGGCGAGGTCGTCGAAGAATGAAACGGGACTGTCAGGCATCGGATGCTGGGGGCACGCGCGCGGACGGCCGAGGGCGACTCGTCAGGGCGCCCGCCTGATCCTCTCGGGTATTGCGAGGATGGCTGGAACGTCGGGTAAGCCAGCAACGCTAGGCGCGCTCCCTCGCGATCGCGCGGGTCTTTACCCGCCTCGTCGTGAGGTCTACCATGCCCCGCAGACCGCGGGCGCCCCCGCTGCTCTCCGGCAGCGAAGGCGCCCGGCCGTTCGCGTTCGATGCGGTCTCCCCGGCTCGTGGCCTCTCGTGACCTGCGCTCGCCGCTCGTGGCGGCTCGCGCTCGCGTGTGCAAAGATCACAGCATCCATCGGTCAGATCACACAACAGGCGGGTTTCAGACTGGTCGATCTGTCCAATCAGCACGGCGCAGCCGGGAGGAGACTGATCAGTATGAACGTCCTCGACGAGACCGACCGTCGCATCCTCCTCGCGCTCGACGACGACCCACGGCTGCCCGTGGCCCTCCTGGCCCAGCGCCTCGGACTCGCGCGCGGCACCGTCCACGCGCGGCTGGAGAAGCTGGCAGGTTCCGGTGTATTGCGTGCGCACAGCGCGAGAGTCCGGCCCGAGGCGCTCGGCCGCGGCGTCGCCGCGTCGATACGGGTCGAGCTCGATCAGCACCAGATCGGTGCCGCGATCGAGGCCCTGCGCGGCGTGCCCGAAGTCCTCGAATGCTTCGCGCCGGCGGGCGACACCGACCTGCTGCTGCGGGTCGTCGCGAAGAGTCCCGACGACCTCTATCGCGTCGCCGAGGTCGTGAGGCTCTGCCCCGGCATCCTGCGCACGTCGACGAGCCTCTTCCTGCGCGAAGTGATCCCGTATCGCATCAGCGAGCTGCTGAAGGCCGACTGATCCGACGCGGGGGTAAGCATCCCCGCGTTTGTCAAGCGCCCTCGACAACGTGCCACTCGGGGTTCGATCATCGAGGTCATGCAGGAAGTGCAGATGTTCGACCATGGCGAGATCGTCGAATTGCCGGACGGAGATACGGCCACCATCCTCTACCCCACGACATCGCCGCCGGTCGACTTCTTCGACTCCCTGGACGGGCCTTTCGTCCTCCGCGTCGTCACGGTCCTGATGAGCACCGGCGAGGTCCGTCGATACCTCGCCTCGCAGCTCAAGCCGCTGCGGGCGCACTGACGCGAACCGCAGCGCGCGGCGCGCGTCAGGCCAGCGAGCCGAGGAGCGCTTCGACGCGCCGTCTGATGTCGTCGCGGATCCGCCGGACGGTCTCGATCGGCTGCCCGGCGGGGTCGTCGAGCTCCCAGTCCTCGTAGCGCTTGCCCGGGAAGATCGGGCAGGCGTCTCCACAGCCCATCGTGATGACGACGTCGGCGTGCTTCACGTCGTCGACCGTGAGCAGCTTGGGGGTGCCGGCCGTGATGTCGATCCCCTCTTCCCGCATGGCTTCGACGGCCACGGGGTTGATCCGGTCCTTGGGTTCCGAGCCTGCGGAGCGGACGTCGACCATGCCGCCGGACAGGTGCCGGAGGTAACCGGCGGCGATCTGGGAGCGACCCGCGTTGTGGACGCAGACGAAGAGGACGGTGGGCCGGTCGGTCATGTGCTGCTTCCTGTGCCGTTGCGGGTCGAGCGGCGCTCGACGAGGACGGTGTCGCGCCATGTGCCGGCGTGCGGGCCGAGCTCCGAGCGCGCGATGCGTTGGCGGGTTCCGATGATCCGGAACCCGGCCTGCTCGTGGAGCCGGATGCTGGCCGTGTTCTCCGGGAAGATGCTCGACTGGACCGTCCAGTAGCCGGCGGTGTCGGCCGCGTCGAGGAACGCGAGCAGAACCTGCCGGCCGATGCCGCGCCCGCGGTGGTCGGGGTGGATGTAGACGGAGTGCTCGATGACGCCGCGGTAGGCATCGCGGGAGGAGACACGGGATGCCGCCGCCCACCCCGTGATGATCCCGGCACCGTCGACGGCGACGAGGCGCGCGTCCGGGATCTTCGCAGTGTCGAACTGCTCCCAGGTGGGCGTGCGGGTCTCGAAGGTGGCCTCGCCTTCTGCGATCCCCGCGGCGAAGATCGTCTCGACCTGCGGCCAGTCGTCCTCCCGGAGGGGTCGGATGCCGGTCATCAGCAGCACGACCCCGCGCCCAGGTCGGTGGAGCAGACGCCGGTCGCCGGCAGCGTGAGTCGGACCTGGGTGGCGGCGGGCATGTCGCCGTCCAGCCACGCGACCACGGAGCGGACCTGCTCGTAGCCCGTGGCGAGCAGGAAGGTCGGCGCGCGCCCGTAGGACTTCATCCCCACGACGAAGAAGCCCGGTTCGGGATGGCGCAGCTCGGCGAATCCGTGCGGGGCGACGGTGCCGCAGGAATGCACGTTCGGGTCGATCAGGGGTGCGAGGCGGATCGGCGATTCGACGATGTCGTCGAGTTCGAGGCGGACCTCGCGCAGCATCGTCAGGTCGGGGCGGAAGCCGGTCGCGTTCACGACGAGGTCGGTGTCGTGAGCGGCCGGCTCGCCGCGGCGGGTTCCGAGCAGCCGGACCCCGTCGCCGTGTGCGGCGACTCGCGCGATCCGGAACGAGTCCACCGTGTCGATCGCTCCGACCGCGACGAGCTGGTCGAGGCGCGAGCCCAGTCGCGCGCGGTCGGCGAGCTCGTCGTCCGGCGAGGCGGACACCCGCACGGCGGTCGGGTTTCGGATCAGCCACGTGATCCGCGTGCCGGGCTCCTCCTCCGCCAGCCGCGCGAGAGCGATGAGGGTGTTCGCGGCGGAGTGCCCCGCCCCCACCACGGTCGTGTGCCGTCCCGCGAACCGCGCGCGGTCGGCGCCGAGGACGTCGGGAAGCGCGTGCACGATCAGGTCTTCGACATCGGCCGCTCCGAGCGGCTCCAGTCCGGACGCGCCCAGCGGGTTCGGGCTGGTGTACGTGCCGGATGCGTCGATCACCGCTCGTGCCCCGAGCTCCGAGACGGTGCCGTCCGCGGACTGGAGGCGGACGAGGAACGGAGTCTCCTCCCGGCCGGCGGTGCGGGTGCGGTCCATGCCCTCCCGGGTCACCGCCGTCACGCGGGTGGCGAAGCGGATCCGCGCACGGATGGCGTCGAGCCGCGCAAGGGGTACGAGGTACTCGTCGACGAGCTCATGCCCGGTCGGAGCGCGGCCCTCGTCGGCAGGCGCCGACCACCCCGCCGCGATGAGCAGCCTGCGCGACGCCGGATCGATCAGGTGCCTCCACGGGGAGAACAGGCGCGTGTGCCCCCAGAGGCCGATCGACGCACCTGCCCCCTCGCCCGCCTCGAGGACGGTGAAGTCGATGCCCCGCTCGAGCAGGTTCGCGGCCGCCGCCAGGCCGATGGGGCCGGCGCCGATGATCACGACCGGAAGCGTCGCGAGCCGCTCGGCCGCCCTCGCTCGCGGGGTCAGGTCCACCAGGGTCACGGGTGCCTCCGAAGATATCGATGAACGTCGATGCCTAGTATCGCGCCATCTATCGAAGTTCGTCAATATCGACTATCGTCGATATATGGTCACCCTGCTCGGCCTCACCGATGTCACCGCCTCGCGCGCGGAGTGCTGCACGCCACTGCTGCGCGAGCCGCTCGGCCAGCAGGACGCCGAACAGCTCGCGGTGACGCTCAAGGCCCTGGCCGACCCGGCGCGCCTGCGGCTGCTGTCGATCGTCGCGGCCTCCGAGGGTCAGGAGGCGTGCGTGTGCGACCTGATCGATCCGGTCGGGCTGTCGCAGCCGACCGTGTCCCACCATCTGAAGGTCCTGACCGAAGCCGGATTCCTCACCCGGTCCAAGCGCGGCACCTGGGCGTACTACCGGCTGCGACCGGAGGCTCTCACCGGCGTCGCCGACCTCCTGGCGACCTGACCGAGCCCTTCCAGCCTCAACCTCGCGCGACCGGCGTCTTCCGCGAGCGCCGCGCGAGGATCACCGTGAACACGAGTGCGACGATCGCCGTGGCGCACAGGAGCATGAGGCCCACCGTGTAGCTGTTGGCCTCGGCGTTGTACGTGGCACCCATGACCAGCGGCGGGAAGTAGCCGCCGAGGCCTCCCGCCGCGCCGACGATGCCCGTGACCGACCCGACCCGCTCGGCCGGCGACTTCTGCGCGACCCACGTGAAGACGGCGCCCGTCCCGAGTCCGAGGAAGACCGCCATCGCGACGAACGTCGCTCCCGCGAGCAGCTCGGGCGGCGGCTGCAGCGCCACGACGACCGCCATGACCGCGGCGCCGGAGAGCGAGATCATGAGGACCGCCGCAGGGCCGATGCGGTCGGAGAGCCAGCCGCCGACGGGACGCGCGATGACCGCCGCGATCGCGAAGCCGGCCGTGCGGGCTCCCGCGTCGGCCAGGTCGAAGCCGTAGATGACGTTGAGGTAGGTCGGCAGGTACGTCGAGAAGGCGACGAATCCGCCGAACGTCACGGCGTAGAGGAACGCCATCTGCCACGTGACGGCGAGCTTGCCCGCGGCCTTGAGCTTCGGCGCGACCTTGTCGCGGTTGGGGGTCCAGACCGGCGAATCCCGCATGCCGAACCACACGACGATCGCGACGATGATGAGGGCTGCGACGATGATGAGGTGGGTCGCCGCGTAGCCGAACCACAGGACGAATCGCGGAGTGAAGAACGACGAGAGCGCGGTCCCGCCCATGCCCGCGCCGAAGAGTCCCGTCGCGAACCCGCGCTTGGCGGGCTCGTACCAGGCGTTCACGAACGGGATGCCGACGGCGAAGGTCGTGCCGGCGATTCCGAGCACGAATCCCGACGCGATGAGGAAGGGATACGACCCGATCGTCCCCGCCCACAGGACCAGCAGGACCGGGACGGCGGAGGCCGCCGTGAGGATCGTGAACATGATCCGGCCGCCGAACCGGTCGGTGAGCGCGCCTGTCATGATGCGGCCGACCGAGCCGACGAGCACGGGGGTCGCGATGAGGAGGGACAGCTGTGTCGGATTCAGGTCGAGCTCGTCGGCGTAGCGCACGCCGAGCGGCCCGATGATGTTCCACGCCCAGAACGTGATCGTGAAGGCGAGGAGTGCGAGGCCGAGGTTTCGCCCGCGGCCGGACAGCGGCACGACCGGCGGCGAGGTCTGTGCGGTCATCGTGTTCCTCCGAGCTCCGGCGGTCGAGGCATGATCCGGCGCGCCGGTGGGCGGCGCTGGCTCGGACGATACCGAAGCCCCGGGAAAGGCGGAAGGGATGCTGTCAGCCCGGCGCTGACAGCATCCCTCCCTCTTCCCGGGGGTTCGACGGCTCAGCTCTCGCGGTCGGCCTCGACGCGCGCCTGCTTCGCGCCCGCTTCATCGGCGTGCGCGATCTCGGCCCGCTCGGCCTCGACGAAGGTCGCTTCGGCGAGCTGCTCCGGCGCGTACTCGCGGCGGACGCCGAAGGTGAGGAGGAGCCCGACGAGCGAGATGCCCGCGAGGAACAGCATGAGGAAGCCCCAGTCCGTCGCGTCGACGAGCAGGCCCACCGTGGCGGGGCCCGCCGACGAGCCGATCGCCTGCGCGACGGCGAAGATCCCGGTGTAGATGCCGATGAGGCGCTGCGAGGGCGCGAGGTTCCACAGCATGACGGTCGCGTTCACGGCGAACCCCGCAAAGCCGCACGCCGCGACGAGCACGCCGATGAGCGTCGCCGTCGAGGACGTGTTGAAGGCGAAGGCGATGAGCGCGCCGAGCGCGAAGACGATGATGCCGAGGCGCATCATGAGGCGGCGCCCGAACCGGTCGGACAGGATCGCGACGGGGATCACGACGACGAGGAACGCGACGCCGGCGGGCAGCGTGAACCCGCCCGCATCGCCGCGCGACAGGCCGAGCTGCTCGACGCCGTAGAGGGTGAGGAGTGCGCGGATCGCGGCCCACGATCCCCACGTCACGATGATGGCGGCGATCATGAAGAGCCGGCTGCGGTCGCGGTCGGTGACGATCTCCTTGAGGATCGCGAAGAAGCCCGGCTTCTCGACCCCCGCTTCGCGGTCCTCGTCGACGACCGCGAGGTATCCCGCGGTGCGCTGCTCGCGGAGTGTGAAGACGAGGATCGCGAAGCATCCGACCATGACTGCGGCGGCGATGATGTAGGCGAGCTCGACGCTCTCGTCGACGACGAACAGGCTCAGCAGCGCCGAGACGATGATCGTGAGGCTCGACGCGGCGCGGCCGAGGGCATTGCCCTTGCTGCGGTGCTGCGGCAGCTGCTGGTCGGCGATGAGCGCCTCCGTGACGGGCTTGAAGCTGTTCGCGGTCAGGGAGAAGAGCACGATGACCGCGATGAGGATCGGGAACGCCGGCGCGAGCGGGATGAGGACGAACAGGAGCGCCGCGACGGGCACCCCGATGAGGATGAACGGCGTGCGTCGCCCCCAGCGGGACCGCGTGCGGTCGCTGAGGAACCCCATGAGCGGCTGCACGAAGATGCCGATGATGTTGTCGAGCCCCATGATGAGGCCGATGAGCGCGACGCTCGTCGTGTACTGCGCGAGCGTCACGGGCGTCTGGGAATCGTGGAAGTTCCATACGGATTCCTGCGCGAAGACTCCGAGCGCCACGAGCAGCGCGAGGCGCAGCTGGAAGCGGCCGCGGTCGGCTCGGTCGGGTTGAGCACTTTTCACTGTTGACTCCATCGTCGGTCAGCGGCGAGCGCCTCGCGCGCTCATCGGGAGCAAGCTACCATTTGCTATTGCAAATAGTAAACCGGGCGACGACGCCCGCCTCACTGAGAGTGGCGAGCGATGCCGACGACCCTCACCCAGTCCGACCTGACATACCTCCGCGGGATCGACAGCCCGACGATCGCGAACGCGCTCGAGCGACTCTCGCTGCGCGACCGGAGCGAGGGATACATCGGGGGCTCCGTCCAGTGCGCCTTCCCCGAGCTCGGCACGATGGTCGGCACGGCGCTGACCGTGACGGTCGACGACGCCGTGGGCCGCCCGGCACGCCAGGACGGCTACTGGCGGCTCTGGGAGACGCTCGAGGCACTGCCCGGGCCCACGGTCATCGTCATGAAGGACGCGAGCGGCACGCCGAGCCGCGTCGCCTACGCGGGCGAGATCATGGTGACGCTCGCCCTGCGCCTGGGCGCGATCGGCATCGTGACGGACGGCGCTCTGCGCGACGTCGCAGAAGTGCGCGAGAAGGGCTTCCACTACTTCATGCGATACCCCGTCGTGTCGCACGCGAACTTCGAGCTCTCGAAGGTCGGCGACCCGGTGTGGATCGACGGGCAGGTCGTCCGCACCGGCGACATCCTGCATGGCGACGCGAACGGCATCGTGATCGTGCCCTGGGACGGGCTCGCGGTCCTGCGCGACGCCGTGGCGGCGGTCCAGTCCTCCGAGCGTCGCGACCTCGACTTCATCGACGGCCCGGACTTCACGCTCGAGGCATACAAGGCGATCCGCGGGTACGGCGGGTAGGGGTCGGCGACGTCGCGAGGGCGGACAGGACCGACAGAGATGCGGGATGCTGTACGCCCAGCATCCCGTCTCGTCACAGGTTCTTGATCGCCGAACGGGCATGCCCGCGCATGATGCGCTCGGCCGCGTCCTCGTCGCCCGCGGCGAGCGCCTCGACGATCGCGCGGTGCTCCGCGATGCGGGCCTCGATCCAGTCCGGGTCCTTCGCGTCCTCCGCGGCGCGGCTGAGCCGATGGTCGGCGCCGTAGATGGCGTAGCTGTCGATGAGCGATCGCAGGGCCGGATTGGCGGCGGCGGCGGCGATCTCGGCGTCGAACCGCTGCGCGCGCTCGAACTGCTCCGCGAGGCTCAGCTCGTCCCGCGCCGCGACGAGGTCGTCGATGTAGCCGCGCAGCCGCTCGATCGCGTCGGGGCTGATCTTGCGCGCCGCGAACCGCGCCTCGGCGCCGCGCAGCATCACCTCGACCTCCATGAGCTCACGGAGGGTCTCGGCCGGATGATCGACGATCTGGAGGCGCCGCGGGCCGACGCGCTCGATGAGGCCCTCGTGCTCGAGCTTGCCGAGCGCCTCGCGGACGGGCGTGGGGCTGACGTCGAGCGCCGCCGCAAGCTGCCGCTCGGTGACACGGCTCCCGGCGGCGAGCCGCCCGTCGGCGATGCTCTCACGCAGCGCCCGGTAGACCTGCTCCGAGAGCGAACCCGCGCGGGCCACCTGCGGCAGCACGTCACTGAGACTCATGCGATCTCGCCCCCGTTCGGTTCGCCTCCACGGTACCCCTCGCAAACGGCGCCGGAGCTCGCCGCGAGATTGACACCATTTGCTATAGCAAATAGTGTCGACCGCGGAAAGGGGCAGATCCCATGGCTTCACACGACGACGACGCCGCCCGCCCGACCGCGGTGCGCATCGTCTTCCCGATCGGGATGCTGGGCGGCGGCATCGCCCCCGAGACCGTCGAGCGCGGCATCGAGCTGGGCGCCGACGCGATCGCCGTCGACGGCGGATCGACCGACTCGGGCCCGCACTACCTGGGAGCCGGCGTGCCCAAGTCGTCGCGCGGATCGCTCAAGAGCGACCTGCGGACGCTCCTCGTCGCATCGCGGCGAGCCGGCATCCCCGTCGTCGTGACGACGTGCGGCACGTCGGGCACGGACGCCGGCGTCGAATGGGTCGCCGACATCGCGCGCGAGATCGCCCGCGAAGAGGATCTCCGCTTCACGATGGCGACCATCTACAGCGAGCTCGACCGTGCGACGGTGCTCGCAGCGCTCGACGCCGGTCGTGTGGCGCCGCTCGAGCCGGCCGGTCCTCTGCACTCGGGCGACGTCGCCCGCTGCGAGCACATCGTGGGGCTCATGGGCCATGTGCCGATCGCGGAGGCGCTCGCCGCCGGCGCCGACCTCGTCCTCACGGGCCGCGCGTCCGACACGGCCTCCGTCGCGGGGATCGCGCTCGGCCGCGGCATCGCGCCCGGACCGACGTGGCACGCCGCCAAGACGGTCGAGTGCGGCTCCCAGTGCACGACGGATCCGCTCGGCGGCGGAGTGCTCGTCGAGATCGACGACCTCGGCTTCACGGTGCACCCGCTCGACGACACGTCCGCGGCGACGCCCATGACCGTCGCGGCGCACATGCTGTACGAGAACGCCGACCCGTTCCGCCTCCGCGAGCCGGGCGGCACGCTCGACACGAGCGCGGCCGTCTACACGGCCGTCGACGCCCGCGTCACCCGCGTCGAGGGCTCGCTCTTCGAGGAGGCGCAGCAGCCCACGATCAAGCTGGAGGGCGCTGCGATCGGAGGCTACGAGACGGTGTCGCTCGTCGGCATCCGCGACCCGCACATCCTCGCCCACATGGACGCCTGGATCGCCCGCTTCACGGGCGAGCTCGCCCGTCGCGTCGCAGCCCACCTCGGCCTCGCGCGCGACGAGTACGCGACCGATCTGCGCGCCTACGGCTACAACGCCGTGCTCGGCGCGATCGAGCCGGGCGGTGCGCCGCCCCGCGAAGTCGGGGTCCTGTTCAAGGCTCGGGCCGCAGACCAGGCGACCGCCACGGCCATCGCGAAGATCGCCAACCCGCTCCTGCTCCACCTGCCGCTCGAGGGCATGACCCACCTGCCGAGCTTCGCGTTCGCGACCTCGCCCGCCGAGATCGAGCGCGGTGCGACCTTCGAGTTCGTCCTGCAGCACACGATCGCCGTCGAGGACGAGGCCGAGCTGTTCCGCACCGAGTACCAGGAGGTCGCGCCCCGTGGCTGATCAGACCCTCGACGAGCTCGCCGACCTCGTCCGCGCCAAGAACGCCGGTCCGTTCTGGCTCACGCTCGACGTGTTCCTCCCCAGCGACGAGGTCTTCGCGCGCGTGGCCGCCTCGCCGGTCGTCGACCCCGTCGTGATCGCGGACCTGTACCGTGCGACGCCAGACGTCGTCCGGATCTTCCCGATGCCCGCGCTCCGGGCGATCAAGATCTCGCTGCCCCGCCCCGTCACGCAGGGCTCTTTCGCCGATCGCGACATGCACTCCGGTCAGCAGCACGTGCCGCTGGCCCGCGTCCTGGTGCCCGAGCGGGCGTAGCCGCCGGGCCGCACCGCGGCAACCCCCATCTCCTCCCGCGCCGGCGCGCCTAGAGTCGCGGCGTGACCACGACCGAGCCCGCCGTCATCCACGCCGACCAGTCGGCCGCCTTCCTCCTCGAGGGGTACGGGTTCGGCCGGCGCCGGTTCGAGGAGCACGGGACGGATGCTGTCCGCACGCGCCTCATGGGACGCCCCGTGACGCTTCTCCGCGGCCTCGACGCCGCCGCATTCTTCTACGCCGACGACCGGTTCACGCGCGTGGGCGCCGTCCCGACGTCGGTCGTCCATTCACTCCAGGACGAGGGAAGCGTCCAGGCGCTCGACGGCGGCCCTCACAAGGAGCGCAAGGCGCTGTTCCTCGACGCCCTCGACCACCAGTCCCGCGCGACCCTCGCCTCGGAGTTCTCGCGCTCCTGGAAGCGCGCGTGGCCGACGTGGCAGTCGACGGGACCCGTGTCGCTCCTCGAGGGCTCGGCGCGCGTGCTGACCGAGGCCTCGCTCCGGTGGGCCGGGGTCTCGGCCCCGGACGCCGACGTCGACCGGCGCACGAGGGAGTTCCGCGCGATGATCGACGGCGCAGGATCCTTCGGTCCGCGCAACTGGAGAGGACGGATGCTGCGCCTGCGCACGGAGCGGTGGGCGCGGGCGCTCATCCGGGACGAACGGCTGCTCACCGACGCGGGCGCCGTGTCGCCGCTCGCGCGCGTCGCCCGACATCGCGACGGGGACGGCCTCCTGGACGAGGCGACTGCGGCCGTCGAGCTGCTCAATCTGTTGCGCCCCACCGTCGCGATCTCGCACTTCATCGCGTTCGCCGGCCTCGCACTGCACCTCAATCCCGATTGGCGCGACCGCGTCGCGGCCGACGACGCCCTGCTCCTGCCGTTCTGCCAGGAGGTCCGCCGCGCAGCCCCCTTCTTCCCGGCGATCGCCGGCCGGGCGACGGAGGCGTGCCGCTGGGGCTCGGTCACCTTCGAGCCCGGTGACTGGGTCGTCCTGGATCTCTTCGCGACCGACCGTGACCCCGCCCGGTGGACCGACCCCGACACGTTCGACCCCGCGCGCTTCATCGGGATGGAGCGCGAAGCGCCGATCGTCCCGCAGGGTGCCGGCGCGATGGCGACGGGACATCGCTGCCCCGGCGAGCCCGCGACGGTCGACCTGCTGGCCGTTGCGACGCGGATCCTCGCCCGTTCGCAGTGGACGGTGCCGCGGCAGGATCTCGGCGTGGACCTGCGGCGCCTCCCCGCCCTCCCCGGATCGAAGGGGTTCCTCATCCAGCCGACGGACTGACCCCGCGGCCCGAGGTGCTCATCCCGGCCAGGGTTGGAGGTCACGCGAGCGCGCCGCCGCCCGCAGCCGGGCCCAGCGCCTGGGCGGGAAGTCGTCGGGCCAGTGCAGCACGACGGTCCGGACCCCGCGCACGAATCTCGTCCGGAACGAGCTCGCACTCGCGAAGGGCCGGACGGACATCGCCATCGGCATCCCGTGCACGAAGCGGATCCGGTGCCGCTCACCGAGGTGGAACGCGAGGTCGAGATCGTCGTGGATGTCGTCCCGATGCCGATGGACCGAGGGGGCGACATCCCGCCACGCGTCGCGGCGCATGCCGAAGTCCGAGCCGAACAGCGCCCAATGCCCGAGCGCGGGCCACGTCGCAGCGAAGTACGCGCCGAGATAGAGCGCTGCGAGCGCGCGCCGCACGAATCGCGGCCCCTCGGCGAACACGGCGCGGCCCGTGAGGGCACCGGCGTCGGGATGCTGTGCGAAGGCGGACAGCATCCGTTCGATCCAATCGGGTCCCGGCACGCAGTCGGCGTCCAGGCGCAGGATGAGATCGCCTGTCGCAGCGTCGTAGCCGCGGGCGCTTGCTGCGGGAATGCCGGGCTCGTCGCAGAACACCAGGTGGGCGCCTGCCGCGAGCGCGACGGCGGCGCTGCCGTCGCTCGAGCCGTTGTCGACGACGATGAGCTGGTCAGGCGGGCGCGACTGCGCGCGGAGCGCCCCCAGACAGCGCGCGAGGGCTTCGGCGTCGTCCTTCACCGGGATCACGACCGAGACCGTGGGCGCGGCTCCGGCTCCGGCTCCGCTCACGCGAGCGGGCGCGAGGCGCTCGCCCGCTGCTCGTCATCGAGCGTCGCGCGCCACGTCGAGCGCCGGGGGCGCTGAGCCTGCGGCGGCCAGGAGATGAGCCGCACAGTGAGGGCCGCGAGCGCTGTCTCGTGCGGGACGATCGATACACGGCGGGCCGAAGAGGTACGGGCCATCTCACCTTCTCGGGGATCCTCGGGATGCTGTCGGGCACAGGATGGGACCTGCAGTCGTCCTGATCCAGGGGGTTGCCACGGCAGAGAACCGGGTGATATCGGTGGTGAGCCGCATCCGTCCGCCTCTCCGCACCTGAGTCGATGGAGTCTGTTCGCAGGGCGACTCTGGCACCGCGCGACCCGTCACTGCCAGACTGACCCCATGAGCGTGATCGAGAACTCGAAACTCACCGTCGTCGGGGCCGGAGCGGTCGGGTCGAGCGTCGCGTATGCGGCCCTCATCCGCGGATCGGCGCGGCATGTCGCGCTGTACGACATCGCGACCGAGAAGGTCGAGGCCGAGGTCCTCGACCTCGCGCACGGAACCCAGTTCACCGGCACGAGCGACATCATCGGCGGCAGCGACGTCTCGGTCGCCGAAGGCTCGCATGTCGTCGTGATCACGGCCGGGGCCAAGCAGCGCCCGGGCCAGACGCGCATCGAGCTCGCGGGGGTCAACGCCAACATCCTCAAGTCGATGCTCCCGCAGCTGCTCGAGGTGGCGCCGAACGCGATCTATGTCATCGTGACCAACCCGTGCGACGTGCTGACGGTGCTCGCGCAGGAATCCACGGGGCTGCCTGTGGAGCGCATCTTCGCCTCCGGCACGGTGCTCGACACATCTCGCCTGCGCTGGCTGCTCGGCCGCCGTGCGGGTGTGTCGACGTCGAGCGTCCACGCCTACATCATCGGCGAGCACGGCGACACGGAGTTCCCGCTGTGGTCGTCCACGACGATCGGCACGGTGCCGATCCTCGACTTCGACCCCGTCGACGGCGACCCCATGACGGTCGACGAGCTCGACCAGATCGCCGTGGACGTCAGGGATGCCGCGTACAAGGTCATCCAGGGCAAGGGCGCGACGAACTATGCGATCGGCCTGTCGTCGGCGCGCATCGTCGAGGCGATCCTCAACGACGAGCACGCCGTCATGCCGGTCTCGACGGTCCTCGACGGATTCCACGGCCTGAGCGGCGTCGCCCTCTCGGTCCCCTCGATCGTGAGCGCCTCGGGCGCCACGCCGATCAAGGAGACGCAGTTCTCGCCGAACGAGCTCGGACTGCTCCGTCGCTCGGCCGACGCCCTGCGCGAGGTCGCCGCCTCCCTCCGAGGCTGACCTCACCCCACCCGCAAGCCCCGAGCCCACGCGCCCGGCAAGGCCCGCTCCCCGGGCCTGTCGAGGGGGTCGAACCCCAGCCGACGCGCCCGGTGTCGCCGGGGCATCCGGGCGATGTCGCCCGTCCGGTCTAGCCTGAGTCCGTGCCAGCCCGCCGCCCCACCGCCGCCCCCTACCGGTGCACCGAGTGCGGGTGGACCACGATCAAGTGGGTCGGTCGCTGCGGCGAGTGCCAGCAGTGGGGCACCGTGGTCGAGGCATCCGAGCAGACCGGCATCCTGCGCTCGGTCGCGCCGATCGCGCCGTCCGCCGAGCGGGCCGCGCGCCCCATCACGCGCCTGACGACGAGCGAGGCCGCGCGACGGACGACCGGGGTCGGCGAGTTCGACCGCGTGCTCGGCGGCGGGCTCGTTCCCGGTGCCGCGATCCTCCTGTCCGGTGAGCCGGGCGTGGGCAAGTCGACGCTCCTGCTCGAGGTCGCGGCCCAGTCCGCGCGTGCCGGGCGACGCGTCCTCTACGCGTCGGCTGAGGAGTCGACGGCACAGGTGCGGCTCCGCGCCGAGCGGACGGGCGCGCTCCACGACGAGCTCTACCTCGCGGCCGAGACCGATCTCGCGACGCTTCTGGGGCACGTCGACGATGTGGGCCCCGACCTCCTGATCGTCGACTCGGTGCAGACCGTCTCGTCGGCGCTCTCCGACGGCATGGCGGGGCATCCCTCTCAAGTGCGCGAGGTCGCCGCGACCCTCATCCGCATCGCGAAGGAGCGCGACCTGCCCGTCATCATCGTGGGTCACGTGACGAAGGACGGCTCGATCGCGGGCCCTCGCATCCTCGAGCACCTCGTCGACGTCGTGTGCCACTTCGAAGGCGACCGGCAGACATCCCTGCGCTTCGTGCGGGCGCTCAAGAACCGCTTCGGGCCGACCGACGAAGTGGGATGCTTCGACATGACCGGGTCGGGCATCGCCGAGGTCGCCGATCCCAGCGCCCTCTTCCTCGGGCACGGGGCGCCCGTCGCCGGCACGTGCGTCACGATCGCGCTCGAAGGGCGGCGCGCGCTGCCCGTCGAGGTGCAGGCCCTCACGATCAAGAACGGCGGGCCGAACCCGCGGCGCATCGTGAGCGGCGTCGATGCCGCGCGTGTCGCGATGATCCTCGCCGTGCTCGAGCGCCGGGCCGGCGTCACGGTGTCGGATCAGGACGTGTACGTCTCGACCGTGGGAGGCGTCCGCCTCGTCGAGCCGGCCGCCGACCTCGCGATCGCGGTCGCCGTCGCGAGTGCCGTGGGCGACCGCGCGCTGCCGAAGGGGACCGCCGCGATCGGCGAGCTGAGCCTCGCGGGGGAGGTGCGGCCCGTCACGCAGGGCGCGCAGCGACGGGCCGAGGCCGCCCGGCTCGGCTACCGGACTGTCGTGGATGCCTCGTCGGAGTCGCTCCAGAACGCCCTCCGCGACCTCACGACGCGCGGCCGCCCGTCCCGCGACGAGGGCATTCCCGACTTCTAGGCCTACGAGGGGCGCAGGGGCGGGCCCGCCGCCCAGAGCCTGACGTCGGGGCATCGCGCCGGGAGGTACCAGTCGGCCCCCGGCTTCTGAGCTTCGCCGCCGGGCAGTTCGATGTCGTCGCCGTCGACGTAGCGGTTGCCGTAGACGAGCGTGTCACCGCCCTCGATGCGGGCTCCGCCGATCTCGAAGACGGGGACGTAGACCTCGTCGCCGGCCTGCACCCAGACGCAGTCCTCCTCGATCCGCAGAATGCCCTGCAGGAGCGCGTCCTCGTTCGCGCCCGTCGCCGGGCGCACCGCGATGGGACCGTCGGCGGGCACGCAGCCGCTGAGCCCGGCGATCGCGATCGCGAGGACGGGGACGAGGGCGATGCGGCGGCGCATGGCGCCACAGTAGCGATCGCCCTCAGGCGTCGAGCGCCTTGAGCACCTCATCGGGGGTGGCCTGCATGGGGTGCGGACCCGCGATGTCGAAGAAGACGGTCGTGATGACGGCGCCGTGCGTGCCGAGGAACGCGCGGAGGGCGCCCGGCGACTGCAGCGCCACGGCGGGCGGCAGCGCTGCGGGCTTGTGCTTCGCATCGCTGAAGAGGAGGAGCGCGATGTCGCCCGTGTTGGGGTCGCGGTAGGTCCAGACCTCGCCGACATCGAGCGGGTTGTCGCGGTTGCCCGGCTTCAGGAGCGGGACGACGGTCGGCCCGTGACGCAGGGCGAACGCGACGGCGGCCATGTCCTGCGTCTGCAGCGCGTCGCTCAGCGCCGTGTTGCGGAACTCGAGGGGCTCCTGCTTCTTCGAGCGCTTCTTTCCGGCCATCAGTCCAGCGTAGACGCCGCCTTCGCGAGGAGATGTCCCCGATCGGAGGAGGAACTCCGCCTCGAACTCCTCCGAAACGACCCGAATCCTCCGAACCAGCACACGCCGCTCACGGTCCCCGAGCTTGTCGAGGGGTGGGACCCGAGCCGACGCGAGCCTCAGGCGAGGAACCCGCGCAGCAGAGCCTCCGAACCGGCCAGGTGTTCGAGGACGGCTGCCTCGGCAGCATCCGCCCGCCCCGCCAGGATCGCGGTCACGATGCCCTCGTGCTGCGCGTTGGAGTGCTCGATGTTGCGCGGCAGGAGCGGGAACGTGTCGAGCCACGCATTGACGCGGGCGCGGTTCTCGGCGACGAGCGCGACGAGGGACGGGATGCCGGCGACCTCCGCGATCGTCAGATGCAGGAGCGTGTCGAGCCTGCGATAGTCCGGTTCGCTCGCCGCGCACGCCTCCTCGTGCCGCGCCCAGAGCTCGGCTCGGACGGCGGGCTCGAGCGTCCGGCTCGCGGCCGCCCGCGCGGCCCCCGCCTCCAGGACGCGCCGAAGGCCCAGGACGTCCTCGAGCTCCTCGATCGCGACTCCGGCCGGCTCCGACGGTCGCGGCAGGGGGTCGGCGACGAAGGTTCCGCCGTATCGCCCCCGGCGCCGCACGAGGAACCCCGTGTCGGCGAGCTCGCGGATCGCCTCCCGGACCGTGTCGCGGGACACGGCGTACAGCGCCGCGAGCTCGCGCTCGGGCGGGAGCGACTCCCCCGGCGCGACCACGCCCAGGCGGATCGTCTGCACGAGCCGGGCGACGGTGTCCTCGAGCGCATTGCCCTCGCGGACCGGCCGGTAGACGGCCCGGCGGACCTCCTTGAGCGGCGCGTCGGTCATGGCAGGCTCCGAAGGCGTGCCGACCTCCGGCTCGCTGTGACGAGCGCGCCGCGCCACGCCGTGCGCGGCATCCGTCTTCCCCATTCCGCCGGAGTTCGGTACATCGAGCGACCTAGAGCGGCGTGACGTAGGCGTTCGTGATGCCGCCGTCGACGACGAACGCGGTCGCGGTGACGAACGACGCGTCGTCCGAGGCGAGGAAGGCGACGGCGGCGGCGAGCTCCTCGGGCTCGGCGAAGCGGCCCATCGGCACGTGGACGAGCCGGCGCTGCGCGCGCTCGGGGTCCTTCGCGAAGAGCTCCTGCAGGAGCGGCGTGTTGACGGGGCCCGGGCACAGCGCATTGACCCGGATGCCCTGCCGCGCGAACTGCACGCCGAGCTCGCGCGTCATGGCGAGGACGCCGCCCTTGGACGCCGTGTACGAGATCTGCGACGTCGCCGACCCCAGCAGCGCGACGAACGAGGCCGTGTTGATGATCGACCCCCGGCCCTGCGGCACCATGTGACGCAGCGCCGCGCGCGAGCACAGGTACACGCTCTTGAGGTTGACGTCCTGCACGCGATCCCACGCCGGCAGCCCGGTCGTCTCGATCGAGTCGTCGTCCGCGGGCGAGATGCCGGCGTTGTTGAACGCGATGTCGAGCCGCCCGAAGTGGCCCGCCACCCCGTCGAAGAGCGCATCGACGGATGCCTCGTCCGCGACGTCGACGAGACGGAAGATCCCGTCCACCTCGGCCGCGGCCTTCTCGCCACTCGCCGGATCGAGGTCGGCGATCACGACCGCGGCCCCCTCCGCGGCGAATCGCCGGGCGGTCGCCAGCCCGATGCCGCTCGCGCCGCCCGTGATGATCGCGACCCGGTCCTTCAATCGTGCGGTCAGATCCATGTGTTCCTCCGGTTCAGAGTGCAGTGCGCGAAACTTCACGAATGGGGGTCGAGCACGGCGGGTCGAGCCCCGTTCGTGGAGTCTCGCGGCCGGCGGGTGGGGCGATCGGGATGCTGTCCATCAGTCATCCGTCGCGAAGAAGACGTTCTTGGTCTCGGTGAAGTGCTCGGCGGCGTCGGGTCCGAGCTCGCGGCCGAGGCCCGAGGCCTTCATGCCGCCGAACGGCGTCCAGTAGCGGACCGACGAGTGCGAGTTGACCGACAGCACGCCGCTCTTGACCCCCCGCGCGACGCGCACGGCGCGGCCGAGGTTCTCTGTCCACAGCGACCCCGCGAGCCCGTAGATCGTGTCGTTGGCGAGGCGGACGGCGTCGGCTTCGTCATCGAACGGCAGTACGGCGACGACGGGTCCGAACACCTCCTCGCGCGCGATCCGGTCCTCGGGCGCGGCGAGCACGACGGTCGGCGCGAGCCAGAAGCCGTCGCCGGCGGGGGCCGACCCGCGGAAGGCGACGTCGGCGCCGTCGAGGAACCCCTCGACCGCCGACCGGTGCGCCGCCGAGATGAGCGGGCCCATCTCGGTCGTCTCGAGCGACGGGTCGCCGACGCGCCACGCGGCGACGGCGGGCTCGAGCAGCTCGAGGAAGCGGTCGTACACCGACCGCTCGACGAGGATGCGGCTGCGCGCGCAGCAGTCCTGCCCCGCGTTGTCGAACACCGAACCTGGCGCCGACAGAGCCGCCTTCTCGAGGTCCGCGTCGGCGAACACGATGTTCGCGCTCTTGCCGCCGAGCTCCAGCGTCACCGGCTTGAGCCCCCGCGCGCAGCCGGCCGCGACGTCGACGCCCACCTCGGTCGAGCCCGTGAAGACGACCTTCCGGACGTCCGGGTGCGAGACGAACCGCTGGCCGACGACCGAGCCCGAGCCCGTGATGACCGTGAAGAGACCCTCGGGCAGTCCGGCCTCGAGCGCGAGCCGGCCGAGCCGGACCGCCGTGAGCGGCGTGAGCTCGGCGGGCTTGAGGACGACGGCATTGCCCGCGGCGAGCGCCGGCGCGAAGCCCCACGATGCGATCGTCATGGGGAAGTTCCACGGGACGATGATCCCCACCACGCCGTACGGATCGTGGAATGTCACGTCGAGTCCGCCCGCGACCGGGATCTGCTGCCCGCTCAGCCGCTCGGGCGCGCCCGCGTAGAAGTTGAGCACCTGCGCGACGTGCGACGCCTCCCACCGGGCGGATGAGATCGGATGCCCCGAATTGCGCACCTCGAGCTGCGCGAGCTCCTCGACATGGGCCTCGACGGTCCGTGCGAACGAGCGGAGCGCATCGGCCCGCGCGACCGGCGCGAGCGCAGCCCACGCTCGCTGAGCGACGACGGCGCGTGCCACGGCGGCGTCGACCTCGTCGACCGTCGCCCGCGACACCTCGCGGAACCCCTGCCCCGTGGCGGGGTCGATCAGCGTAAACGTTCCGCTCATGCGGCTCCTCCCGGGGGTCCAGGGCGTTTCGTCTCGTCGCTTCGCTCCTCGCTCAACGACCGAGATCGCGATCGTTGAGCGAGCGAAGCGAGACGAAACGCGGATGCCTCGGCGACGAGCCCCGCGAACAGCCGCTTGTCCTCGGCATTCTCCTCGGGGTGCCATTGCACGCCCACGACGTAGCCCTCGCCGTCCGACTCGAACGCCTGCACGAGGCCGTCGGCCGTCGCGGCCGTCGGGACGAGCCCCTCACCCAGCCGGTCGACGCCCTGGTGGTGGTAGCTGTGCACGGCGAAGGCGCCGGGGCCCAGCATCCCGGCCAGCCGCGAGTCGGCCGCGACCTCGACCGTGTTCGTCGCGAAGACCCCGCCGCCGATGCGGTAGCGCTCCGTCCCAAGTGCCTCGGGGAGGTGCTGATGCAGCGTCCCGCCCCGCGCGACGTTGACGAGCTGCAGCCCGCGGCAGATCGCGAGGACCGGCATCCGTCGCTCCTCCGCACCGCGGAAGAGGGCGAGCTCCCATTCGTCGCGGTCGGCACGGGCCGGGTCGGTGAGCGGATGCCGCGGCGCACCGTACAGCTCGGGCTGGACGTCCATTCCCCCCGTGAGGATGAGGCCGTCGAGGCCCTCCAGAACGGCCGCGGCCGCGGCATCCGGAGCGGGCTGCGGCGGAAGCAGGACGGCGATGCCGCCCGACGCCGTCACGGAGTCGAAGTACTGCTGCGGCAGGAACGCGGCACGGACGTCCCACACGCCCTGCTTCGCCTGCTCGAGGTACGTCGTCAGACCGATGACGGGAGGTCGGGCGGCGTCGAAGGCCTGTCTGGCCGCGGCCGGCCGTCGATCCCTGCGCGGCGTCGAAGGGTCAGAGTCGTTCGAAGCCACGCACGCGCTCCCAGTCCGTCACGGCCGCGTCATAGGCCTCGACCTCGATGCGCGCCTGGTTCAGATAGTGCTCGACCATCTCGTCGCCGAAGGCGGCGCGTGCGACGGCCGAGTCGGCGAACAGCTGTGCGGCCTCACGCAGCGTCGTCGGGAGGTGGTCGACCTCGGAAGCATACGCGTTGCCGCTGAGCGGCTCGGGCAGCGGCAGCTCGTTCTCGATGCCGTGCAGTCCGCCGGCGATGATCGCCGCGATGCCGAGGTAGGGGTTGACGTCGCCGCCCGGCACCCGGTTCTCGACGCGCAGCGACGAGCCGTGGCCGACGAGCCGCAGCGCGCACGTGCGGTTGTCGACGCCCCACGCGACGCCCGTCGGTGCGAAAGACCCCTTCGCGTACCGCTTGTACGAGTTGATGTTCGGCGCGTAGAGGAACGTGAACTCGCGCAGCGTCGCGAGGATGCCCGCGATCCAGTGCTCCATGAGGGGACTGAAGCCGTGCGCACCCTCGCCGGCCATGACGGCCTCGCCGGAGTCGGAGCGCACCGAGAGGTGGATGTGGCAGCTGTTGCCCTCGCGCTCGTTGTACTTCGCCATGAAGGTGATGGCCTTGCCGTGCTTGTCGGCGATCTCCTTCGCGCCGTTCTTGTAGATCGCGTGCTGGTCGGCCGTCACGAGGACCTCGTCGTAGCGGAACGCGATCTCCTGCTGGCCGAAGTTGCACTCGCCCTTGACGCCCTCGCAGTACATCCCGGCGCCCTCCATGCCGAGGCGGATGTCGCGCAGCAGCGGCTCGAGCCTCGTCGAGGCGAGGAGGTTGTAGTCGACGTTGTAGTCGGTCGACGGCTTGAGGTCGCGGTAGCCCCGGGCCCAGGCATCCCGGTACGTCTCGTCGAAGACGATGAACTCCAGCTCCGTGCCGGAGTAGGCGACCAGGCCTCGCTCCGCGAGGCGCGCACGCTGCCGCTTGAGGATCTCGCGCGGCGACTGGACGACCGGCGCCCCGCCCTCCCACGCGAGGTCGGCCATGACGAGCGCCGTGCCGGGCAACCACGGGATGCGCCGGAGGGTCGACGGGTCCGAGAGCAGGAGCATGTCGCCGTAGCCGGTGTCCCAACTGGACATCCGGTAGCCGTCGACGGTGTTCATGTCGACATCGACCGACAGGAGGTAGTTGCATGCCTCCGCGGCGTGCGGCAGGACCTCCTCCTGGAAGAACCGTGCCGCGACCCGCTTGCCGACGAGTCGCCCCTGCGCGTCGGCGAACGCGACGATGACGGTGTCGATCTCGCCGGCCGCGATCGCGGCATCCAGGTCTTCGACGCTGAGTGGGGCGGATGCCGCCATTGAGGTCTCCTTCATTGGTGCGTGCCGCGACCTTTGCAGCGCGCTCTGTCCGCCCTCCCGGCGCAGGCGCGAGAGGAATTCATCTCTAAAGGTAGACACGAAGTACCTTTCGCGCCATTCTCTAAGCCAAGACGCGACGTCCACCCGCAGGTCGCGCCGTGCCTTCCCCCGAGTGCGAGGAGACAGACATGTCCGAGTCCAGGTCCGTGAGCGGCGTCACCTACACGCAGGCAGGAGCGGATTACTTCGAGAAGCGAAAGCTCAAGCGCAGCGCGGGCGTCTGGGGCCTGTGGGGCCTCGGCATCGCGGCGGTCATCTCCGGCGACTTCTCCGGATGGAACGTCGGTCTCGGCACGACCGGCTGGGGTGCCATGCTCATCGGCACCCTCCTCATCACGGTCATGTTCTTCACCATGATCTTCTCGATCGGCGAGATGTCGGCGGCGATGCCCCACACGGGCGGCGCGTACTCCTTCTCACGCGCGGCGATGGGACCGTGGGGCGGGTTCGTGACGGGCCTCGCCGAGACCATCGAGTACGTCGTGACGACCGGCGTGATCGTCTGGTTCTCCGGCGTGTACGCAGACTCGGCGCTGGTGGCGCTCACGGGGATCTCATTGCACCCGATGGTCTGGTGGGCGATCCTGTACATCGTCTTCATCGGGCTGAACTCGCTCGGCGCCTCGATCGGCTTCCGGTTCGCACTCATCGTGACGTTCATCTCGCTCGCCGTCATCGCCTTCTTCGCGATCGCCGCGATCGCGACGGGGTCGGTCGACTTCTCTCGTCTCTTCGACATCCCGCCAACCGAGGGGAACACCGAGTTCCTGCCCTTCGGAGCGATCGGCATCCTGTTCGCCATGCCGTTCGCCATCTGGTTCTTCCTCGGCATCGAGGAGCTGCCGCTCGCGGCCGAGGAGTCCCACACGCCCGCGAAGGACATCCCGAAGGCGAGCGTGTGGGGTGTCGTGACTCTCACGGTCACGGGACTCATCGTGCTGTTCCTCAACCCCGCCGTGACCGGCACCGCTGCGATCACGGTCTCGCCGGGCGACGGCGATGAGCCGCTGCTCGCCGGGTTCCGGGTCTTCATGCCGGAAGAGCTCGCAGCGGTCCTCGCCCTCTTCGCCCTCGTCGGACTGCTCGCTTCGCTGCAGGGCATCATGTTCGCGTACGGCCGCAACATGTACTCGCTCTCGAGGGCCGGCTACTATCCGAAGTTCCTCTCGCTCACGAGCGCCAAGCGTCAGACGCCGTGGGTCTCGCTGCTGGTCGGCGGCGTCATCGGGTACCTCATCCTGACGTTCGTCCTGATGGTGCTGCCTCAGATCGACGAGAATGCCGCGACCTCCGCGAGCGGCGTCATCCTCTTCATCGCGGTCTTCGGCGCCGTCATCTCGTACATGATGCAGATGATCGCGTTCGTGATCCTCCGCCGGAAGTTCCCGAACGCCAAACGCCCGTGGGTGTCGCCGACGGGCGTGTGGGGCGCAGTCGTCGCCTTCCTCCTGTCGTTCGGCGCCTTCCTCGGGATCATCTTCAACAGCGTCTTCCAGACGGCTGTCATCACGTTCCTCATCGTCTTCGCGGTCGGCATCGTGCTCTTCGCGCTGGTCGGGCGGAACCGCCTCGTGCTGTCGCCCGAGGAGGAGTACGCGCTGTCGGGCGGCGTCCACGGCGACCCCCAGGCGGAAGGCTACGACGCGATGGAGGGCGAGGTCTTCGAAGACAAGGTGTGAGCTCGGCCGAGGGGAGTCAGGGCCGGGTGTCGGGGGGGCGCCCGGCCCTCACCGTGTGCGGCCGGGCCGCTCGGCCGTCACCGTGTGCGGCCGGGCCGCTCGGCCGTCACCCCGTGTGCGGGCCGCCGGGCGAACTTCCGGTCAATAGAGCAGGATCTGCTTCGACGAGGTCGACAGGATGCCGCCGATCTCGACGGTCACGTGGTACGAGGCGCCGCCGCCCGGCGCGGCGGGACGGTTGCCCGTGTCGCACGTCGAGACCGACGAGCGCGTGCGATCCCAGACCACGGGAGTCGCGCTGGACACCGTCTGGCCGGCAGCGAGCGTCGCGATCATGTCGCTCGGCTCCGACTGGCAGTCGGTCGAGCGCCACCACACGTCGTCTCCGCTCGTCACGGTGAACTTCTGCGTCGTCGTGCCGACGTTGAGCGTGCAGTCCGCTTCGCCCTCGTTCGTGAGCCGGATCGAGAGCTTCGGGTTCACCCCGGCCGCATAGGTGTCGGCATCCGACAGCGCCTCGACGAGGATGTCGCTCGTGACGCAGGGCTTGGCCGTCCCGACGGGCGCAGGCGTCGTCGCCTCCGGCGTCGGCGTCTTCGTCGCGGACGGGGTCGGGGATGCTGAGGGAGTCGTCACGGTGCGGGTGACGCTGGGCGAGGAGCTCGGCGTCTCGTCGTCGCCGACGGCCGCCTCCCACACCGCCGCGAAGCTCAGCCACGGCTGCGCGATGAGCAGCCACACGATCCCGCCCGTGAGAGCGAGCACCCCGATCACGAGCATGAGCCGCCGCCGGCGGTACACCGCGGCGGACTGGCGGCGCTTGCGCGTCGTGGCCCGGGTCATGAGTCCAGGCTAAGCGCGGCGCCTGGGAGCGCCCTTCTCAACGCGCTCGTCAGAGCTGCTTGAGCATCCTGGTGTTGCCGAGGGTGTTCGGCTTCACGTGCGCGAGGTCGAGGAACTCCGCGACGCCCTCGTCAGGAGAGCGGATGAGCTGCGAGTACACGTCGGGATCCACGACCTGCTCCCCGATCGGCGAGAATCCACGGCGCGTGAAGAAGTCGACCTCGAACGTGAGGCAGAACAGGCGGGACAGCCCGAGCGCCCGCGCGTTCTCCTCGAGACCCTCGACGATCGCCCGGCCCACGCCGTGGTGCAGCCACTCGTCGAGCACGATCAGCGTGCGCACCTCGCCGAGGTCCTCCCACATGACGTGCAGCGCGCCGCACCCGATGAGGCGGCCGCTCTCGTCCTCCGCGACGAGGAACTGCTGCACCGACTCGTACAGCACGACGATGTCCTTGCCGAGGAGGATCCGTCGCTGCACGAACGGGTCGAGCATGTCCCAGATCCCGCGGACGTCGAGGGCCGTCGCGGGCCGGACGACGAATTCACTCACGGCTCAAGCCTAGAGTCGGCGGCCCATGTAGACGGTCGAGGCGCTGCGGGTCAGTTCGACGAATCCGAGGCGGCCGTAGAAGCGGATCGCGCCCGCGTTGTCGAGGCCGACGCCGAGGTGGATCCCGGGGATCCCCTCCTCGGTGAGGACTGTGATGAGCTCGTCGATGAGGGACCTCCCGAGCCCCTGTCCCTGCAGCCGCCCGAACAGGTCGATGTGCAGGTGCGCGGGGAAGTCGGCGACGACCGAGTCGGGAGCGATGTCCGGTGTGTGCAGGAGCTCCACGACCTCCTGATCGGCGGGCGACCGGGGGATGTCGAGCGGATGGTCGGCGCGCAGGCCCGGCAGCCAGTGCTGCTCGACCCAGGCCTCGTGCGCCCGCGTGTCGCGCGCGCACAGCAGATAGCCGCCGACGCCCTCGTCATCGACGACGACGACGGCGCGGGCGCCGGGGGCGACGAGGTACGGACCCACGTAGACGTGGCCGAGCAGTTCTGGAGACCGGGCGGACCCGTCTTGCGGAAGTCCCGTCTCGTGGCAGATGCGGTAGACGGCGGGAAGATCGTCGAGGCGAGCGGCGCGTATAAGCACGCCGACACGATAGCCGACGGAACAGCTGCGGCCACCTCTGCGGGAAGAGTGTCGCCAAGTGGTCTAGTCCAAACCGGCCGACTGGGTGGTCGACTTGGTCTATTTTTCACGGCCCATCCTTACCGACCTGGAGCGGAATCAGCCGCAAAGCCGGATTTCACGAGGTCCAGCGCATTCGATGGCCTGGCTCGCCAAGTGGTCTAGTCCGGATTTGCAGTTCGGCGCCCGATGCGTTCTACTCTCCTGGTGCATTCAACGTCGAAGACACGCACCCGCGGCCTGCTGCGCGGGCGTCTGCGTGACCTGATCGCCGAGCTCGGTCCCGGGCGCCGGCTGCCGAGCGAGCGCGACCTCTCCGCGGAGTGGGGCGTCGCCCGCATGACGCTGCGCGCTGCTGTGGACGAGCTCGTGGGCGAGGGTCTCCTCGAGCGCCGGCACGGCTCGGGCACCTACATCGTCTTCAGCCCCGTCCTCCGTGTCATCGGCCTCACGTCCTTCACGCACGACATGCGCTCGCGCGGCATCGAGCCGAGCAGCCGCATCCTCGACTTCCGCACGATCACGGCTGACGACGCGCTCGCGGCGCACCTGCGCATCCCGGTGGGGTCGCCCGTCTTCTGGATCTCGCGCCTGCGTCTCGGCAACGGCGAACCCGTCGCAATCGAGAGCGTCAGCATCCCGGTGTCCTACGCGCCGCACCTGACGCGCGACGATCTCGAGGGATCGCTCTACGAGGTCCTGGGCGCGAAGCACGGCCTGGTCGCGAGCGCCGCGAGCATGCGCATCGAGCCGATCCTCCCCGACCAGGCGAGCGCCGACCTGCTCGGCATCGGCGTCGAGCAGGCGTGCCTGCGCGTGCGGATGGTCGACACGGACCGATCCGGCCGGGTCGTCATGCTCGCGACATGCGTGTACCGCGGCGACAAGTACCAGCTCCGTGCCGAGGTCAGCGGAGCGGCCGGCGAGGCCGACGGCAGGGCCGTCTCATGACGCCGGATGCCGCAATCCGGGTCCTCGCGGTGGACGGCGGTCAGTCGGCCGTCCGCGTGCGGCACTCGTCGGGCGGCGCCGCCGAGGTGCCCGGAATCAGCTGGCACGGCCCCCGCACCCTCGAGGCCACGGCCGCTGCGATCGTGGAGGCCTGGCGCGTCGCCGGAGCGCCGCTGGTCCACGCCGCTGTGCTCGGCCTGACGACCGTGCCCGACGAGGAGGGCTGCGCGCACCTGGCCGGACTGGTGGCCGAGGAGCTCGGAGCCGACCGGATCGTCGTGTGCGACGACGGTGTCACGACCCACGCCGGCGCCTTCGCGGGCGACTGGGGAGTCGCGCTGTCGGTCGGCACCGGCGTCGCGTGCGCGACGCGTGGACCGGCGGATGCCGCTCCCGTCCTCCTGGGAGGACACGGCTACCTGCTCGGCGACGAAGGCGGCGCGTACTGGATCGGGCGCGGGGGCGTTGCAGCGGCCCTGCGAGCCGCCGACGGCCGCGGGCCGTCCAGCACGCTCGTGTCGGCCGCGGAGTCACGGTTCGGCGCGGTGCGCGGCATCCCGATCCGCCTTCATTCCTCGGAACGCGCCGTCGACGAGATCGCGCACTTCGCTCCCGAGGTTCTCGCAGCAGCTCGCGCAGGTGACCCCGTAGCCGCCGCGATCGTCGACGAGGCCGTCGACGAGCTCGCCCTCCTCGCCCGCGTCGCTCGACCTGCGGGCGCTCAGGTCGCGACGCCGCTCGTCATCCTCGGACGCCTCGGCGCCGACCTCGCCCCGCAGGTCGTCGATCGGCTGAACGCCGACCCCGGCGCCTTCGACGCGAGGGTGCCCCTCGGCGACGCCCTCGACGGCGCGATGCTCCTTGCGCACTCCCCCGCCGGCAACGGCCTGCATGTCTGGACGAGAGGTTGATCATGCACGAACCGAGTTCCGCCGACCCGGGACGCTCGTATCTCGCGCGCGTGACCGAACTGCTGCAGGAGGTGATCGATACCCAGTGGGATGCGATCGCCCTCGCCGCCGAAGCGGTCGCCGCAGCGCTGCGGAGCGGCCGCGAAATCCATGCGTTCGGCTCGGGGCACTCCCACATGCTCGCGGAAGAGCTCTTCTATCGCGCCGGCGGGCTCGTCGACGTGCGGCCGATCCTCTTCGAGGCCCTCATGCTGCACGCGAACGCCCCGCTCAGCACGCGCCTCGAGCGCCTCCCGGGCCTGGCGAGCGAGCTCCTCGACGACCACGGGGTGGCGCGCGGCGACGTCCTGCTCGTCTTCTCGAACTCGGGACGCAACCAGGTCGCGACCGAGCTCGCGGCCGAAGCACGCGACCGGGGCCTCACTGTCATCGCGGTCACGAGTCTCACGCACTCGCGCGGCACGAGCCCGCGAGGCGGCGGACGCCGGCTCTTCGAGATCGCCGACATCGTCATCGACAACCGCGGCGAGCTGGGCGATGCCGCCGTCGAGGTGCCCGGGTTCGACCGCCGTGTCGCGCCGACCTCGACCGCCGTCGGAGCCGCGATCGTCAACGCGATCGTCGCGCAGAGCGTCGGGCTCATCGTCGCTGCGGGGCACGAGCCGCGCGTCTACGCGAGCAGCAATGTCGACACGGGCGACGCGATCAACGGCGCACTCCTGGAGCAGCGACGGTGAGCGTCGTCGACGCCTCGCGGCGCGACTCGCCGGCGTTCGGCATCCGGGGCGTCGTCGAAGGCTTCTACGGCACGCCGTGGACGCACGCCGATCGCCTCGAGATGATCCGGTTCATCGGCGCGCGCGGCATGAACCGCTTCGTGTACTCGCCGAAGGACGACCCCTTCCTCCGCCGCGACTGGGCCCAGCCGTACGGCCCCGAGGCGCTCGCCGATCTCGCAGAACTCGTGTCCGCGGGCACCGCGGTCGGCGTCGACCTGATCTACTGCCTCTCGCCGGGGCTCAGCATCCGGTACTCGGACGAAGCCGATGCCGAGCGCGTCCTCGACAAGCTGGCATCCGTCGCCGCGCTGGGAATCACGCACTTCGGGCTGCTCGTCGACGACGTCCCCGGCCGCCTGCAGCACGACGCCGACATCGCGCGCTACGCGTCACTCGCCGAGGCGCAGGCGACGCTGGCGAACCTCGTCTTCCAGGGCCTGCGCGCGCGTGTGCCGGGCGCGAGTCTCATCGTGTGCCCCACCGACTACTGGGGCTATGGCGACGAGCCCTACATCGCCGAGCTCGGCCAGACCCTCGACGCCGGCATCGCGCTGTTCTGGACGGGCCGGGCGATCTGCTCCGCGACGCTCGATGCCGCCGATGCCGGTGTCTTCACGCGCGCGACGGGGCACCCTCCGACCTACTGGGACAACTACCCCGTCAACGACGTCGCGATGGGCCACGAGCTGCACGTCGGTCCGTACCGCGGCCGCTCGGCCGACCTCGCCCGCAACGCCGAGGGGGTCATCGCGAACGCGATGGAGCGCTTCGAGTCCTCCAAGATCGCGATCGCGACGATCGCCGATTACCTCGCGTCGCCCGCCGAGTACGACGCCGAGAAGAGCTGGGATGCCGCGCTCCGCGACGTCGCCGGGCGCGACGCCGACGCCTACCGGGACTTCGCCGACAACTCGCGATCGTCGTGCCTCAGCCAGCTCGACGCGCCCGAAGTGACGTTCGCGCTCGAGGAGCACACCTTCGGTCTTCTCATCGGCGACACGGACCGGGCTGTCCGCATCCTCGGCCCTCTCGCCGACCGGCTCGCGGCCTCGGCGCGCCGACTCCTCGACGGACCGGTCGAGAACGCGCGGCTCATCGCCGAGAGCCGGCCCTGGATCGAGGCGTTCGCCGTCGGAGCCGAGGCGATGCAGGTCATGGCGCGGCTCACGGCCGACGGCCTTCTTGAGACCGACGGACCGCGCGTCCTCCGGCCGTTCCTCGACGACCTCCGCGCGCGGCGCGTCCGCATCTTCGGCGACGTGCTCGACATGACCCTCGACGGCCTCTGCCGTACCCACGATCTCCCCCACCCGCAACCACAGCCGCTCACTGAAGAGCCGCTCCTCACCCAGAAAGAACAACAATGAACAGAAGCCTTTCCCTCGCCACGGCGGTCGCCTTGGCGGGCGTCGCGACGGTCGCGCTCGCCGGTTGCGCCGCGGGCGCGTCGGGCGCTGATGACAAGACTCTTCGGATTGCGATGGGTTCGCCTGGTGAGGCGCAGATCCGTGTCTGGGAGTCGGTCGCGGAGCAGTTCGAGGCTGAGAACGACGGCTGGAAGGTCGACCTGAATTTCCAGGACGACGACATGTACCAGACGATCGGCTTGCCGAACCTGTTGAACGGCCGCAACGCCCCGGACGTCTACTTCGAGTGGGTCGGCAATCGTCTGCTTCAGCGTGACGCGGACGGGTTCGTCGCCGACCTGACCCCGTTCATCGAGGACGGCCCGCTGACCGGTGTCCTGGACGAGGGCCAGTACGGCGCCGCGACGGTCGATGGCCGGGTGCTGATGGTGCCGCACATCGCCGACGTCACGAACGTGCTGTGGTACAACACCGAGATCCTCGACGCCGCCGGCATTCAGGCGCCCACCACGTGGGACGAGCTGCTCGACGCGTGCGACGCGCTCAGCGCGGACGGTGTCATCCCGATCGCTTCGGGCAACAAGGACCTCTGGGCCGCGGGCAACTGGCTCGCCCACCTGGTCTCGCGCGTGGTGGGCCACGAGGAGTACGACAAGGCGCTCAGCGGTCAGGCGGACTTCAGCGCGCCCCAGTGGCAGGACGCGTTCGGCTATGTCGAGCAGCTCGCCGAGCACAAGTGCGTCAACGAGTCGGTCAACGCGATCGACGACAACGAGGGCGCGCAGCTGTTCTTCCAGGGCAAGGCCGCGATGCACGCGATCGGCTCGTGGCTGGTCAGCTGGGCGATCGACGAGGCCCCCGACCTCGACTTCGACTTCGTCAACCTGCCGGCGATGCCCGCCGAAGCCGACCCCGACAGCGTCATCGGCGTCGTCACCGGGTATGTCGTCAACGCCGAGAGCGATGACGCGAAGCAGGAGAAGGCAGCCGAGTTCCTCGCGCTGCTGGGCTCGGCCGAGAACACGCAGGCCTTCATCGAGGCCGAGGCCGTTCCCGTCACCGCGACCGCGTCCGACACGATCGACGAGCGCACCATCCGCCTGAACTCGCTCCTGTCCGAGTCCGAGGTCGTCATCAGCCCCCCGGACACCGGCTACGACCTGGACGTCGCAGACGCCTTCTACCGCAGCCTCGCCGAGGTCCTGGGCGGTCGCACGACCGCGCAGGACGCCCTCACCCAGCTGCAGGAGCAGCTCGCCAAGTAAGCCCTGTGCGGGACCGAGCAGACCCCTCGGTCCCGCACACGCACGACCGGAGGATGCCATGAGGGCGCACCGACCCCTCGCCCCCTATCTGTTCATCGCACCCGCGCTGGCCGTCTTCGGCTTCGCGGTGCTCATGCCGTTCGTCTTCACCGGCGCCTACAGCCTGACCGACTGGGACGGCTACAGCGACGCCGTGTTCGTCGGCCTCGACAACTACCTCGAGGCCTTCGGCGACACCGTCTTCCAGCAGTCGTTCGTCAACGTCGTCGTCTACATCCTCGTGACCCTCGTCGTCGAGGTGCTGCTCGGACTCGTGCTGGCCGGCATCGCGATCACGGTCAAACGCGGTTCGCTGTGGTTCCGCGTCGCGATCTTCACCCCCGTCATGCTCCCCATGGTCGTCGTCGCCGTGCTGTGGTCGTTCGTCTACAACCCCGACTTCGGCCTCGTCAACGGCGCCCTGCGCGCGTTCGGCCTCGAAGACTTCACCCGCGTCTGGCTCGGCGACGAGCAGACCGCGCTCCTGGCGATCTGCCTCGTCTCGGGCTGGGTCTACGCCGGCTTCTACATGACGATCTTCTACGCCGCGCTCCGCCAGGTGCCCACCGAGGTCGTCGAAGCCGCACGCCTGGACGGCGCCCGCGAAAGCACGATCTTCTGGCGCGTGCGGGTGCCGATCATCCGCACCTCCATCGAAGTCGCGATCCTGCTCTGCGTCACCGGCGGCTTCCAGTCCTTCGACCTGTTCTACGTCCTCACCAACGGCGGCCCCTACCACGCGACCGAGATCCCCACCACCTACCTCGTGCAGTCCGTGTTCCACACCGGCCAAGTCGGCTACGGCTCCGCGATGGCCGTCGTCCTCACCGCCGTCGTCGTCGCCATCGGCCTCACCGCAACCGCCATCCGCCGCCGCGCCGAGCGCAGCGAGCGGCGCGAACGCCCGGATCGCCCGCCGCGCCGAGCCGCGCACACCCCGCCGCCCGCACCGGCCGTGACCACGGCACCCGTCAACACCCTGGAGCTGGTCCGATGAACCCCGCCATCCGCCTCGGCCGAAGCCTCGTCTACATCGGGCTGGCCACCCTGGCACTGGTCTTCTTCATCCCACTCGTGTGGATGGTCCTCTCCAGCTTCAAAAGCAACGCCGAGATCTTCACCACACCGTTCTCCCTGCCCACAGGATTCGACTTCACGATCTGGGCGCAGGCATGGGAAGTCGGCAACATCGGCCGCTACGCCCTCAACAGCGCGATCGTCACCTCCGTGTCAGTCCTCGCGATCCTGCTCCTCGCCTCCGCCGCCGCGTTCGCGTTCAGCCGCTACCGCTTCCGCGGCGCGAAACTCCTGCTCGGGCTGCTCTCACTCGGCCTGATCCTGCCCCTGCAGTCCTACTTCATCGCGCAGAGCACGATCTTCACCAGCCTCGGCCTGACCGACACCTACTGGGCGCTCATCATCCCCTACACCGCCATGGGCCTGCCGCTGGCGACCTACCTCCTCAAAGTGTTCCTCGACGCCATCCCCGAAGAACTCTTCGAAGCCGCCCGCATCGACGGCGCCGGAGACTTCCGCATCTTCCGCATGATCGCCATCCCCCTCCTCCGCCCCGGACTGGCCACCGTCGCCGTGTTCTCCGCACTGTCCTGCTGGAACGAATTCCTCCTCGCCCTGCTCTACATCCAAGACGACGAACTCAAAACCATCCCCACCGGACTGCTCGCCTTCTCCAGCCGCTACGTCACCGACTACAGCCTGCTCTTCTCCGCACTCTCCATCGTCACCATCCCGATGATCATCATCTACATCGCCTTCAACAAACAGATCACCGAAGGCCTCACCGCCGGCAGCATCAAATAACAACCCACAAACCACGAAGAGCGGATGCCACAGCATCCGCTCTCCGTCCGACCCAAGCCCTCGGGCCCGGCGCTATGCGCTGGCCACGAGGTCGGGCACGTCATGCCGGCGGACTTCGTGAGGGGTGTTCAGCGTGGCCCGCAGCCGTTCACGGCGGGCGGCGGCGGAGCCGCGTTGTCCCACGAGCGCGTCCAGGTGCTCGAGGCCGAGCAGCGCGGAGCCGACGATCGGCGCATCGGTGACGATCGAGACGACGGCGCCCGGCGCGACCTCGCGGATGCGTTCGAGCACGGGCTCGATGAGCGCTGGGTGACGGCTCGTGAGCATGCCGCCGCCCAGCACGATGTCGATGGGGACGTCGAGCGCGTCGATGCGGCGGATCGTCGTGGTCGCGAGCAGTGCGATCTCTTCGGCCTGACGCTGCACGACGCCGGCTGCGACGGAGTCGCCCGCGTCGACCGCGGCGAACAGCAACGGCACAAGTTCGTGCAATCGATCACGATCGATGGTGCCGAGGTGCATGCCTGTCGCGATCTCGACGGCGGACCCACATCCGAAGTGCCGTGCGGCGAGGTCGGTGAGCAGGGTCGCCGGGCCGCGGCCGTCCTCGTGGCGACTCGCATGCCAGAGCACTTCTTCGCCGATCGCGAACCCGCCGCCCCAATCGCCGGTGGCGTGGCCGATTGCAGGGAAGCGCACGTGACGCCCGTCGCGCGCGATCCCGACGCAATTGATGCCGCCCCCGCAGACGACCGCAACGCCCGCTGCGGCGTCGGTGCCCGCACGCAGCATGGCGAAGGTGTCGTTGTGCACCTCGACACGGGGGGCCCACCTGTGGGACGCGATCGCGTCGGCGATCGCCGCCTCTTCCTCCGGGAGATCGGCGTTGGCGAGGTAGCCGGCGACGAGGTCGACATGGGTGAGGCCGGCGATCGCGAGCACGCGCTCCACGGCAGGTGCCACCGTCGCGACGGCGGGGCCTGCGCCGATGATGTGAGGTGTGAAAGGCCCCGAACGCGCGCGCGCGAGGACCGTGCCATCGAGCGCGACGAGCAGCACGTCGGTTTTGCTGTTGCCGCCGTCGAAGGCGAGCAGTCGCGGTTCGTTCACTGCGCCCACGGCAGCCACTCCTTGTTCTCGGCGATGAGCCGGTCGGCGAGCGCCTGCGCGGTCGCATACTGCCCGACGAGCGGATGCGCGAGGAGCGCCCGCACGACCCGGTCGCGACCGCCGTGCAGTGCGGCCTCCACGCCGAGTTGCTCGTAGCGCGCGACATGCGCGACAAGCCCCGAGACGAGTGGGGGTGGCGCGGGAACCGGATGCGGGAGAATGCTGTCCGGCCCCACCTTCGCACGCACCTCGATGATCGCCTCGTCGTCGAGGAACGGCAGGATGCCGCGGTTGCGCACGTTCACGATGTGATCGCGTGCTTCGCCCGTGCCGAGCAGGCTCGCGAGCAGGCCGACCGCGGCATCCGAGTAGTACGCACCGCCACGGCCGCGCAGCTGCGGGGGTGTGCGGTCGAGCGCCGGATCGGCATACAACTCGAGCAATTCAGCCTCCAGCGCCGCGACCTGCGCGGCGCGCGAGGGCCGGTCGGCTGCGAGCGACACGAGCTCGTCGTGCTGGAAGTAGTAGCGCAGATAGTACGAGGGGATGATGCGCTCGGAGTGCAGCAGGGGAAGGGGCAGCTCGGTCTCGTCGACGAGCGCTTCGCCGTGCACGTCGATGAGACGATCAAGCACCTCGGTGGCTGTCCCGTCGTCGTGCCGGATGCGCGCGCCGAGCTCGAAGCTGAGGTGGTTGAGCCCGGCGTGGTCGAGCTCGATCCGTTCCGGTTCGACGCCGAGCAGCGAAGCGAAGAGCCGCTCGAAGCCGATCGCGACGTTGCACAGGCCGACCGCGCGATGCCCGTCGTCGAGCAGCGCACGAGTCACCATCCCGACGGGGTTGGTGAAATCGACGATCCAGGCGTCGGGGTTGACGGCACGCACCTGACGGGCGATGTCGAGTACGACGGGGATCGTGCGGAGTGCCTTGGCGAGTCCGCCGGCCCCCGTCGTCTCCTGCCCGATGCAGCCGCACTCGAGCGGCCAGCTCTCGTCGCGACCGCGCGCGGCCTGCCCGCCGATGCGCAGCTGCACGAGCACTGCGTCTGCACCCTCCGCGGCCGCCGAGATGTCGGCAGTCGTGGTGACGCGGCAGGTGCTGCCGGCAGCCGCGAGTATGCGCGATGTGAGCCCCGCGACGACCTCGATGCGTGCGGGGTCAGGGTCCACCAGCACGAGCTCCTCGACGGGGAGGGTCTTGCCGAGCCGAGCGATGCCGTCCGCGAGCTCGGGAGTGTAGGTCGAGCCGCCGCCCACGACGGCCAGCCGGATGCGCCGCCCGCTCATGTCGTGAACACCCGGTCGCGTGCGATCCCGAGGCTCATGACCATCGCGCCGTCGAGGATCGGAGTGTCGGTCGCCACGGTGACGGCGAGCTGGGGTGCCGCCGGCATGATCGCGGCGAGCTGCAGGGCGACCTCGGCGCGCAGCCTTTCGCCGCCGAGCCGCGCGAGCTTGCCGGCGAGCACAATACGCGCCGGGTCGAGCAATGCGATCACCGAGGCGATGGCGCACGCGTAGCGGTTGCAGAGCTCGGCGAGGGCGGGCGCTGCGGCGGGATCATCGAGCAGTGCGCTGAGCGCCTGGGGTGCGGTTGCCGCCTCGTGCCCGGCTCCCGCGGCGAGCCCGCGCAGCGCCTCATCGCCGACGAGGCGCTCGAGCGCTCCGTCTCTGCGACTATCCGCATCGAGCACGGCACCGGGGATGAGCAGGAATGCGGCCTCGCCGGCCGCGCCGCGACTGCCGCGATGAAGCGCCCCGTCGATCATGATCGCTCCGCCGACGCCATCACCAAGCCAGAAGAGGAAGAAGCTGTCGGACTCTCCGCGGGCGGAATGCCGCTCGGCGATCGCGGCGAGATTCACGTCGTTCTCGACGGCGACCGACGCATTGGGGAACAGCGTCCGCAGCTCGGCGGCGACCGAGGGGCGCTGCCAGCCTGGCAGATGGTCGACGTAGCTGAGGGTGTCGGTCGCGATGTCGTAGGAACCGGGCACGCTGACGACGATCGCGTCGAGCTGGGCGGGGGAGAGTCCTGCCGTGTCGCAGCAGGACCGCAGGATGGCGGCGGCACTGTCAGGGCCGTTTGCGGCCTGATCGTTCTCTTCCAGACGCTCCGCGACGATGGCCCCCGCGATGTTCGAGATGCGCACCCACACGCTCCCGGGGCGTACGTCGACGGCGGCGGCGTACCCGGCGGTCGGATTGATGCGGTAGAGCTGCGGCGCACGGCCTCCGGGGCCGGTATCGCCCAGCCCGCTCGGGCGCACGAGGCCGCTCTCTTCGAGCCGCTGAAGCAGCGACGAGGCGGTGGGCTTCGAGAGCCCTGTCAGCGTGCGCACGTCGCTGCGGCTCAACGTGTCGTGCTCGATCAGAAGGTCGAGCACGACACGGTTGTTCATCGTGCGCAGCAAGCCTGGCAATGCGGGCGCCGGCCCGCGGCTGTCGCCTGGTACCGATGTGTTCACCGGGATCCTCCGCGAAGTTAGGAAACTTTACTATCTTAAGAGTAATGACCACTGGCCAAGGTGTCAAACCCGGATTCGTGCTCTTCATACATAAACGGAGAAGGCCACCACACGACGTTGTTACGCGCCGGTGTGGTGGCCTTCTCATGCGACTCGCGTCGCGCTACTCCTTGATGATGCCGTGGTAACGACCCATCCAGTAAGGCAGCGTGAACGTGAATCCCATGACGAACCGGCCATTGGTGTAATCGTAATTGGGATAAACACCCGCCGTCTGGCCCTCGACTTTGAACGGATTGCCGTTGTTCTTCATCGCACGTCGCTCGTCAGGCGGCAGCACGTAGTTCGTCTGCTTGCCGGACTTGTCGCGGTCGCCCGGCTCGATGTAGAAGACATCCTGGCGGTCCATCTGCACAGGGAACTCGATCTGATATTCGTACTGCCGAGACAGGTATCGAACGGCCGACTGCAGATCGATGTCCTTCCGCTCCGGGTGCGCCAGCTGGTACAGGAACGTGTAGTACGGGTTCTCCTCCCGCACCTCATTCGCATACCACTGATCGAATGCCGCGACGATCTGCGGACGCTTGGTCGGATCGTTCTCCTGCAGAATGAGCGGGTACAGCGCGAACCAAGCCAACTCCTCGTCGGAGTAGTTGATGTACTGCGTCCAATCATTGTGCAGAGTGGCGTTGATGTTGGAACGAGCCTGGATGTTGGCACCGGCTTCGGCATAGGCGGCTTCATAGTTGCCCGGCGTCACCAATTCATTGTTGTTGGTCCCGTATGCATTCGTCGCCTGCCGGACGAGACGGCGGTCGATGTACTCGTGCGCCATGCCGATATACCCCTTGCCGTTGATATATGGCTCTTCCTTGCTGTATCCCGAAGCGTCGAACAGCGCGTCATAGGCGTCCTTGTACTCCTGCTTGCCGATGATGTTGCCGGCGGTCTTGAGGATGGACATCACTTCCAGCGCATTCAGCGGCGCATCTTCATAGCCGTATGAAAGCGAATCGTCGCCGTTCGCGTCGACGCCGACGTGGGCGGCCCATTCCGGACGCTGCTCCATCGCACCGGTCGTGTCGTTGAAGTACTTGGCGAACCACTTGGACCAGAGAGTCGACTTGCCCGTCGCATCTTCGATGTAGAAGTGGTCGTCCTTCAGGATCAGATCGGTCATGCGCTCGGTCGTCTGCTCGAGGATGCCCTTGAGCGCGAGCATCTCCGGATCCTGGCTGTCGCCCACCAGGAACTCGCTGGCTGCGAAGAACAGAGAATAGTGTCCGATGACTTCATCAGACGACGTGTCTGCCTTGTAGACGATCTGGCTCAGATCAATGTGGCCGTCCTTGATCGCCGACTGCGGGAACAAGTCGTTGAAGAACGTCGGGATCTGCTCGTAGACCGGCACGGTCAGCTGGAACAAGGCCGGATTCGCAGCGCTCGTCGTGGTGTCAGCGCCCGGCTTCTTCTTCGTGTTGGTGGCCGAGGTGATGACAGGAAGCACCTGCTGCGCCGTGTCGCTCACCTTCACATAGATGTCCGTGCCCAGCTGCGCACCGGCAGGTCGCGAAGCGTTCAGCTTCGTGACCGCATCCGCCGTCAGCGTGAGACCGTTGTAGTTCGTCTCGGCGTCTCCACCGGAGGGGAACAGCTTGCCGCCGATCTTGGTCATCGCATCGCCGGTCACACGGACGATCGAGTAGCCGATCGGCTCGATGAGCTGGCCGTCCTCATCGAAGCGCTCCATGGTCGGGATGATGCCGTTCGGGTTCGGCGAGCCGTCCATCACCGGATGGAACCAGAATCCATTCTGGCTCTGGTAGCCGAAGTCCGTGCCGTCAGATGTCCGTGCGCCTGCTTCACTCGTCAACATGTACGAGCGCGCCGGGAAGCCATTGCCACGGCCGGACACGTAGTCGAGCAGCAGCACCGCTTTCGTGGCGCGAAGTGCAGCGCTCTTCGCCGCCGCGATCTCCGCCTGCGAGCCGCCCTGCTCGAGCAGCGTCTTGTAACGGTAGATCTCACCGATGGCGTACATCGCCGTCCACAGTCCGTCGTTGTCGTCCGTACCTGCATGTGACGTGAACGTGCCGTCGCTGTAGTTGATCCCGCGTGCTGCGTCGGTGGGCGTGAAGGTGAACCCTGCGTCCGAGGTCATCCCTCTACGGTCATGAACCGCCTGAATGATGTCCTCATAGGCGGTGGCCTTCTCCGCCAGCGTCTTGAACGGCATCGCAATGTGCGTGATGCCTCGCGCATTCTGAACCCACACACCGCCCTGTCCGTCACTGGCCAGCGCCGTCACGTGATCGTCACCATCGAACAGGTAGCGGGGTCCCGCGAAGTACTGCACGATGTCGCGCTCGTCTGCTTCTTCGAAGTTGACGCGCTGCAGTCCGTTCAGGGTTCCGATCCAGTAGACGCCCTGAGCGTCCTTCACCACGCTCGTGACATCAGCGGTCGCTGCCGCCGGGAGGAATGCCGGCGCCTTCGCGTCGGTCACCCACTGGATCTTCGGCGTTGTCGCCCCGGGCCCGTAGTAGGTCACCTCCTTCGTGCGAACCGGTTCCAGCTTGACCGCCGAGAACGCGGTGGCCTCCGGCTTGGCCGCAAGTGCGGGCACAGCAGGAAGCGAGATCAGCAAAGCGGCGGCTGCGGCGCAGCCGATCACCTTCTTGATGTTCTTGTTCATGATCGACATGGAGTCGCTACCCTTCCTCACTGGTGAATCCGGGCAACGCCGGATTCCGTGATCGCGAAGACGCCCTTGTCGCCATCGGAGATGAGCAGCAGCACCTTGTCGTCGACGAGCTGGTGGCCGGCTGTCGTGTACTCCGTCATCTTGTTGCTCTTGAGGTGGATCTTCGTGACGCCCTCATCCGTGCCGATCCACAGGTACTTGCGGCTGTGGTCGAGCACCGAGGTGTTCACACCGCGAAGCGACGGGAAAAGAGACGGCTTCACGTCGAACTGGTAGTTGACGAAGGTGTTGGCGTTGGACAGCTCTGTCGGCATGTCGACACCCGGGTTCGCCGTACCGGGGTGGTAGGTCGCGTCCTGAACGAAGCCGATGTACATCTTCACAGAGATCTCTGCATCGGATGAACCGAGCTCATTGAGAGCCTCATCGTAGGTGTACAGCACCGTGGCGTGCTGTGACTGGGCCGCCGGGGCAGGCGGAGCAGCGAATGCTGACGGCACCGCTCCCGTGAGGCCGACGAGTACGGCGACGGTGAGAACCGCTGGTTTCCATTTGAAGCGCATGGTTTTCCTTCCCAGTTGTGCTGCTTCGATGTGTTTCCGAATCCCGATCGATGGTTGCTGCGAGCTTTCGCCACTCCGCTGAGCCGCGGCATCCACCAAGTTAGGAAACTTTACTATCACTGAACCGTACTGGCGGTGGGTCGATGTGTCAACGGTCGGCTTCGCGTCAACGTCTCGCCGGCCGGCGGATGCGAACAGCGGGAGTCCGTGAGGCGCCTCCAGGCGTCGGCCCACTACGGAGCGGCGGCTCGTGGCGTTTTCCATCCGCGTGGTCCTCGTCATTGACAGAACCGTGACGAGCGTCTAACTTCGGATAGGAAAGTTTACTAACTACAGGAGACACCATGCGCAGAGCCGCACATGCCCGCCCGCATCGGGCAGACACAGCCGCATTCGCGGCGAGGAAGCACCTGCACACCGCCACCGCGGTCGCCTTGGCGGGCGTCGCGACGGTCGCGCTCGCCGGTTGCGCCGCGGGCGCGTCGGGCGCTGATGACAAGACTCTTCGGATTGCGATGGGTTCGCCTGGTGAGGCGCAGATCCGTGTCTGGGAGTCGGTCGCGGAGCAGTTCGAGGCTGAGAACGACGGCTGGAAGGTCGACCTGAATTTCCAGGACGACGACATGTACCAGACGATCGGCTTGCCGAACCTGTTGAACGGCCGCAACGCCCCGGACGTCTACTTCGAGTGGGTCGGCAATCGTCTGCTTCAGCGTGACGCGGACGGGTTCGTCGCCGACCTGACCCCGTTCATCGAGGACGGCCCGCTGACCGGTGTCCTGGACGAGGGCCAGTACGGCGCCGCGACGGTCGATGGCCGGGTGCTGATGGTGCCGCACATCGCCGACGTCACGAACGTGCTGTGGTACAACACCGAGATCCTCGACGCCGCCGGCATTCAGGCGCCCACCACGTGGGACGAGCTGCTCGACGCGTGCGACGCGCTCAGCGCGGACGGTGTCATCCCGATCGCTTCGGGCAACAAGGACCTCTGGGCCGCGGGCAACTGGCTCGCCCACCTGGTCTCGCGCGTGGTGGGCCACGAGGAGTACGACAAGGCGCTCAGCGGTCAGGCGGACTTCAGCGCGCCCCAGTGGCAGGACGCGTTCGGCTATGTCGAGCAGCTCGCCGAGCACAAGTGCGTCAACGAGTCGGTCAACGCGATCGACGACAACGAGGGCGCGCAGCTGTTCTTCCAGGGCAAGGCCGCGATGCACGCGATCGGCTCGTGGCTGGTCAGCTGGGCGATCGACGAGGCCCCCGACCTCGACTTCGACTTCGTCAACCTGCCGGCGATGCCCGCCGAAGCCGACCCCGACAGCGTCATCGGCGTCGTCACCGGGTATGTCGTCAACGCCGAGAGCGATGACGCGAAGCAGGAGAAGGCAGCCGAGTTCCTCGCGCTGCTGGGCTCGGCCGAGAACACGCAGGCCTTCATCGAGGCCGAGGCCGTTCCCGTCACCGCGACCGCGTCCGACACGATCGACGAGCGCACCATCCGCCTGAACTCGCTCCTGTCCGAGTCCGAGGTCGTCATCAGCCCCCCGGACACCGGCTACGACCTGGACGTCGCAGACGCCTTCTACCGCAGCCTCGCCGAGGTCCTGGGCGGTCGCACGACCGCGCAGGACGCCCTCACCCAGCTGCAGGAGCAGCTCGCCAAGTAAGCCCTGTGCGGGACCGAGCAGACCCCTCGGTCCCGCACACGCACGACCGGAGGATGCCATGAGGGCGCACCGACCCCTCGCCCCCTATCTGTTCATCGCACCCGCGCTGGCCGTCTTCGGCTTCGCGGTGCTCATGCCGTTCGTCTTCACCGGCGCCTACAGCCTGACCGACTGGGACGGCTACAGCGACGCCGTGTTCGTCGGCCTCGACAACTACCTCGAGGCCTTCGGCGACACCGTCTTCCAGCAGTCGTTCGTCAACGTCGTCGTCTACATCCTCGTGACCCTCGTCGTCGAGGTGCTGCTCGGACTCGTGCTGGCCGGCATCGCGATCACGGTCAAACGCGGTTCGCTGTGGTTCCGCGTCGCGATCTTCACCCCCGTCATGCTCCCCATGGTCGTCGTCGCCGTGCTGTGGTCGTTCGTCTACAACCCCGACTTCGGCCTCGTCAACGGCGCCCTGCGCGCGTTCGGCCTCGAAGACTTCACCCGCGTCTGGCTCGGCGACGAGCAGACCGCGCTCCTGGCGATCTGCCTCGTCTCGGGCTGGGTCTACGCCGGCTTCTACATGACGATCTTCTACGCCGCGCTCCGCCAGGTGCCCACCGAGGTCGTCGAAGCCGCACGCCTGGACGGCGCCCGCGAAAGCACGATCTTCTGGCGCGTGCGGGTGCCGATCATCCGCACCTCCATCGAAGTCGCGATCCTGCTCTGCGTCACCGGCGGCTTCCAGTCCTTCGACCTGTTCTACGTCCTCACCAACGGCGGCCCCTACCACGCGACCGAGATCCCCACCACCTACCTCGTGCAGTCCGTGTTCCACACCGGCCAAGTCGGCTACGGCTCCGCGATGGCCGTCGTCCTCACCGCCGTCGTCGTCGCCATCGGCCTCACCGCAACCGCCATCCGCCGCCGCGCCGAGCGCAGCGAGCGGCGCGAACGCCCGGATCGCCCGCCGCGCCGAGCCGCGCACACCCCGCCGCCCGCACCGGCCGTGACCACGGCACCCGTCAACACCCTGGAGCTGGTCCGATGAACCCCGCCATCCGCCTCGGCCGAAGCCTCGTCTACATCGGGCTGGCCACCCTGGCACTGGTCTTCTTCATCCCACTCGTGTGGATGGTCCTCTCCAGCTTCAAAAGCAACGCCGAGATCTTCACCACACCGTTCTCCCTGCCCACAGGATTCGACTTCACGATCTGGGCGCAGGCATGGGAAGTCGGCAACATCGGCCGCTACGCCCTCAACAGCGCGATCGTCACCTCCGTGTCAGTCCTCGCGATCCTGCTCCTCGCCTCCGCCGCCGCGTTCGCGTTCAGCCGCTACCGCTTCCGCGGCGCGAAACTCCTGCTCGGGCTGCTCTCACTCGGCCTGATCCTGCCCCTGCAGTCCTACTTCATCGCGCAGAGCACGATCTTCACCAGCCTCGGCCTGACCGACACCTACTGGGCGCTCATCATCCCCTACACCGCCATGGGCCTGCCGCTGGCGACCTACCTCCTCAAAGTGTTCCTCGACGCCATCCCCGAAGAACTCTTCGAAGCCGCCCGCATCGACGGCGCCGGAGACTTCCGCATCTTCCGCATGATCGCCATCCCCCTCCTCCGCCCCGGACTGGCCACCGTCGCCGTGTTCTCCGCACTGTCCTGCTGGAACGAATTCCTCCTCGCCCTGCTCTACATCCAAGACGACGAACTCAAAACCATCCCCACCGGACTGCTCGCCTTCTCCAGCCGCTACGTCACCGACTACAGCCTGCTCTTCTCCGCACTCTCCATCGTCACCATCCCGATGATCATCATCTACATCGCCTTCAACAAACAGATCACCGAAGGCCTCACCGCCGGCAGCATCAAATAACAACCCACAAACCACGAAGAGCGGATGCCACAGCATCCGCTCTCCGTCGTACCAACCCCTCCGGGCCGACGCCTTACGCGTTCGCCGCGAGATCCGGCGTCGCCGAGATCTCCGGCGTCGAGACGACGCCGACGGCGACCTTCTCGCCGCGCGGGCCGTTCTCGAAGATGAACTCGCCGTTCTTCGCATCGACCGTGATGTGGTCACCCGTCTCGAGCTGGCCGTGGAGGATCCGCTCACTGAGCCGGTCCTCCACCTCGTGCTGCATCGCGCGGCGCAGGGGCCGGGCGCCGAGCGCGGGGTCGAAGCCGATCTCGATGAGGCGCTCCTTGGCGGCCTGCGTCAGCTCGATCGTCATGTCACGGTCGAGCAGGCGCTCGCCGAGGCGCTTCGTGAACAGATCGACGATCTGGACGAGCTCCTCCTTGGACAGCTGCGGGAAGACGATGATGTCGTCGACGCGGTTGAGGAACTCGGGCTTGAAGTGCCGCTTGAGCTCTTCGTTGACCTTGCCCTTCATGCGGTCGTACGACGTCGCCGTGTCGCCCTCGACCTGGAACCCGACCGGACCGCCCGCGATGTCACGCGCGCCGAGGTTGGTCGTCATGATGATGACGGTGTTCTTGAAGTCGACGACGCGACCCTGACCGTCGGTCAGACGACCCTCCTCGAGGATCTGCAGGAGCGAGTTGAAGATGTCGGGGTGGGCCTTCTCGATCTCGTCGAAGAGCACGACCGAGAACGGCTTGCGGCGCACCTTCTCGGTGAGCTGGCCGCCCTCTTCGAATCCGACGAATCCGGGAGGGGCGCCGAACAGCCGCGAGACGGTGTGCTTCTCACCGAACTCCGACATGTCGAGCGAGATGAGCGCAGCCTCGTCGTCGAAGAGGAACTCCGCGAGCGCCTTGGCGAGCTCGGTCTTTCCGACGCCCGTGGGGCCGGCGAAGATGAAGGAACCGCTCGGACGCTTGGGGTCCTTGAGGCCCGCGCGCTGGCGGCGGATCGTCTTGGACAGCGCGGCGATCGCCTCTTCCTGGCCGATGACGCGCTGGTGCAGCGCCTTCTCCATGAAGACGAGACGGCTCGACTCCTCCTCGGTCAGCTTGAAGACCGGGATGCCGGTGGCCTGGGCGAGCACCTCGGCGATGAGGCCCTCGTCGACGACGGCGTGGGACGCGACGTCGCCGCTGCGCCACTGCTTCTCGAGCCGGAGGCGCTCGGCGAGGAGCGACTTCTCCTCGTCGCGCAGGCTCGCGGCCTTCTCGAAGTCCTGGTCCTCGGAGGCCTGCTCCTTGTCCTGGCGCACCTTCGCGATGCGCTCGTCGAACTCGCGCAGCTCGGGCGGCGACGACAGGATCGACAGGCGGAGGCGCGCGCCGGCCTCGTCGATCAGGTCGATCGCCTTGTCAGGCAGGAACCGGTCCGAGATGTAGCGGTCGGCGAGGTTGGCGGCGGCGACGATCGCACCGTCCGTGATCTGCACCTTGTGGTGCGCCTCGTAGCGGTCGCGCAGACCCTTCAGGATGTTGATCGCGTGCGGCAGCGACGGCTCGGCGACCTGGATCGGCTGGAAGCGGCGCTCGAGGGCAGCATCCTTCTCGAAGTGCTTGCGGTACTCGTCCAGCGTCGTCGCACCGATCGTCTGGAGCTCGCCGCGGGCGAGGAGGGGCTTGAGGATCGACGCGGCGTCGATCGCGCCCTCGGCGGCACCGGCACCCACGAGGGTGTGGATCTCGTCGATGAAGACGATGATGTCGCCGCGCGTGCGGATCTCCTTCGTGACCTTCTTCAGCCGCTCTTCGAAGTCGCCCCGGTAGCGGGAGCCGGCGATGAGCGATCCGAGGTCGAGCGAGTAGAGCTGCTTGTCCTTCAGCGTCTCGGGGACGTCGTTCTTGACGATCGCCTGCGCGAGGCCCTCGACGACGGCGGTCTTGCCGACGCCCGGCTCGCCGATGAGGACGGGGTTGTTCTTCGAGCGGCGCGACAGGATCTGCATGACGCGCTCGATCTCCTTCTCGCGCCCGATGACCGGGTCGAGCTTGTTCTCGCGCGCGGCCTGCGTGAGGTTGCGGCCGAACTGGTCGAGCACCTGCGACCCGCCCTGAGCGGACTGCTGGCTCTCGTGCGCGGCGCCCGAGACAGCCGCCGGCTCCTTGCCCTGGTATCCCGACAGCAGCTGGATGACCTGCTGGCGGACCTTGTTGAGGTCGGCGCCGAGCTTCACGAGCACCTGGGCTGCGACGCCCTCACCCTCGCGGATGAGGCCGAGCAGGATGTGCTCCGTGCCGATGTAGTTGTGGCCCAGCTGCAGCGCCTCGCGCAGTGAGAGCTCGAGGACCTTCTTGGCGCGCGGCGTGAACGGGATGTGCCCCGTCGGCTGCTGCTGGCCCTGGCCGATGATGTCCTGCACCTGCTCGCGCACGGCGTCGAGCGAGATGCCCAGGCTCTCGAGGGCCTTGGCGGCGACGCCTTCGCCCTCGTGGATGAGGCCGAGCAGGATGTGCTCCGTGCCGATGTAGTTGTGGTTGAGCATCTTCGCCTCTTCTTGGGCGAGGACGACCACACGACGGGCACGATCCGTGAATCTCTCGAACATCGTTCTCCTCCGGGCGTTACTGATGCGGGTGCACTGGTGGCGCCTTACCAAAGAGGGTAACGAGCGACCGGATGCCGCATGCCGGTGTTCGCCGTCGGCATAGCGCGGTGACCCCTTGTGTCGGCGGTTCCGAGACCATATCGTTTGTCGATAACAACGTTTATCGATATGGGGGATGCGGCGTGCCGCTGGAGTTCTTCGCGCTGTGGGTCGCCGTCCCCATCGTGATCGTCACCGTCCTGATCGCCGTCCTCGCAGGCAGGCGCGCCCCCGGTTCGGGCAGCCTGTCGAGGGCCGAGTCCTGGACCGCGTCGCTCATCGGCGCCGGCGCGATGGTGACGGTCGTCGGCGGAGTCCTGACGCTCGTGAGCACGGGAGTGCTCACCTTCGGCAGCGACCCCCTTCAGGTTCCCCGCATGCCGTACTGGGGCTCGCCCATCGATCGGCTCGAGGGCATCGAGCTCGTCGCGTCCAGCGGGTACGAGTCGGCGTGGCTCGATGTCACCGGTGTTCCGGTCGGTGCTCGATGGCTTCTGTTCCTCGAGGGCGCTCTGCCGGCGCTCGCCGCGATCTGCATCGGCGTCGCGGTCACCTGGCTCGCCATCGCGCTGATCCGGGAGCGTCCGTTCGTGCGGGCCGTCCCGACGGCGATCGTCATCGCGGCGATCGCGATCGGCGTGGGCGGGATCGGAGGTCAGGCCGCCGCCGCATTCGGGCGCGCGGCCGTCGTCGACTATCTCGGCAACGCCGCCGTGACCACCGACGACGAGGGCACCGGGGCCCTGGCGTACTTCACGCTCGGGCTCGATCTCGCACCGATCGGCTGGGCACTCGGCCTCGCCCTCGTCGCTGCGGCGTTCCGCATCGGCACGCGCATGCAGCACGACACCGAGGCGCTCGTGTGAGCCCCGCCGAGGACGACGGGCCCTCGGGAGTCCACTGCCGCCTCGACGAGCTGCTCGACGAGCGCGGCATGACGCTGACCCACCTGTCGGAGCTCGTCGGCGTCTCGGTCGTTAACCTCTCGGTCCTCAAGAACGACCGGGCCCGGGCGATCCGCTATTCGACGCTCTCTGCCATCTGCCGCGCCCTGGACTGCGAGATCGGCGAGCTCCTCGTCCGCGCCGACTGACGGCCGGCGGGTCGACGTCGGAGCATCGCGTCAAGGTCGGAGGATGGCCGACCGTCCCTCCGACCGAGCCGTGAAGATCCGACGATGGAGATCCGGGATGCCGCAGGGCACAGCATCCCGAATCGTGTCGGTCAGGCGTTCACACCGTAGATGGGGATGGTGACGTCGTCGAACTCGCCGCCGGTGAGGATCGCCTGGACGTCGGAGCTCTCTTCGAGGCCGTTGACGGCCGTGACGGCGGCGCGGGGCGCCATATCCATCGTGCAGACCTGGTCCTCGGCGGGCGTCTCGTACGTGACGGTGACCTCGGCCGGGCCGGTCGCCGCGACATCCTGGATGACGGGGGCGCACGACGACGAGCCCCACGTGAGGATCACGAACTGTCCCTGCACGGTGGCCCAGCCGGCGCTCGGCAGGTAGTCCGTCTCGCCGCCGGGCTCGAGGCCTGCGACGCCCGCGAGCTCGACCTCGCCGAGGTAGTCGTCGCCCGTGACGCTGATCGGCAGGTTCTGGGCAGGATCGACGTCCTCCGGCACGCCCACGAGCGTCACGCGCGGCACGAGGTCCATCGTGCAGGCCTCGTCCTCCTCCGGCTCGACGAGCGTGACCTCGAGCGTTCCGTCCTTCAGCTCGGCGGTCTCGGCCTGCGGGATGCAGGTCGAGCTTCCGACGGTCACGAGCCCGATCATCCGGCCGCTGTCGAGCCACGCCGCCCCGAGGTCAGGATCGGGGGCGACGGTCTCGTCGGTCTCCGACGGCTCCGGGTTCGAGGCCGGATTCTGGCTCGCGGTCGCGCAGCCCGACAGGAGGAGCGCTGCAAGAGCGAGGGACCCGAGGCCGGCGAGGGTGGAACGTGCCATGGTCAAGCCTTTCGATGGACGGATGCTGCGACTCGGCGATGCCGCTGGCCGGGCCGGTTCCATCATGGCGTGATCAGGGGTTCGTCGACAGGCTTTCGGGTCACGCCCCGGTCACGAGTCGCCGGGAGTTCACTGAAGCGCGGACGTCAGGCGTGCGAGGTTGTCGAGCACTGTTGAGCGGAGCGGCTGCTTCTCCCACTCTTCGAGCGTCAGCTCGCGGCTGAGGTCCCGATAGTGCTGCTCGACGGCGCGCATCTCGCGGATGAACTCCTCGCCGCGCACGAGCATCGAGACCTCCATGTTGAGACCGAACGAGCGCATGTCCATGTTGCTCGACCCGATGATCGTGACCTCGTCGTCGATCGTCATCGACTTCGAGTGCAGGATGTACGGCCTCCGGTACATCCAGATCTTGACCCCGGCCCGCAGCAGGACCTCGTAGTAGCTGCGCTGGGCGTGGTAGACGACGGCCTGATCGCCCTCTTCCGAGACGAAGAGCTCGACCTGCAGTCCGCGGTGGCACGCCGTCGTGATCGCGAGCAGGAGGGCTTCGTCGGGCACGAAGTAGGGGCTCACGACGATGACCTTGCGCTGCGCGTAGTACATGAGGCCGAGGAAGAGGCGCAGATTGTTCTCGAACTCGAATCCGGGCCCGGATGGGACGATCTGGCAGTCGAGGTCGCCGGGGCCGGGCGTGACCTCGAAGAGGTCGATCTCGTCGGTCAGCGTCTCATCGGTCTCGCTGTACCAGTCGCTGAGGAACACGGCGTTCACGGATGCCACGACCGGACCCTCGACACGCACCATGAGGTCGACCCAGTGCAGACCGCGCCTGATGTTCTTCCGGAGGTTGTACGTCGAGTCGGTCACGTTCTGCGACCCCATGAACGCGACGCGCCCGTCCACCACGAGGAGCTTCCGGTGGTTGCGCAGGTCGGGCCGCTGGTACTTCCCCTTGAACGGCTGCACCGGAAGCATCAGGTGCCATTGAGCGCCCATCGCGGTGAGTCGCTTGATCGTGTGCCTGTAGAAGGGCTTTCCGCGGTTGGCCCAGTGATCCAGCAGGACCCGCACGGTGACACCGCGGTCGGTCGCCTCCTCGAGCGCGCGGAAGAAGTTGTCGGTCGAGGCATCCGATTGCAGGATGTAGAACTCGACGTGCACGTAGCGCTCGGCCTCTCGGATGGCGTTGGCCATCGCGTCGAGGCTCTCCTGGTAGTCCGAGATGAGGTGCGCGCCGTTGTCGCCCGCGAGCGGCATCGCGCCGAGGTTGCGGTTGAGCGAGACCATCGAGGTGAACCACTCCGGCGCGTGCGGTCGCAGCGTGCCGAAGTCGAGGTGGGCGCTCGTGTCGTGGATGTACTCGTTGATGCGCTCCTGCTTGCGCCGGCGCTTGCGCGGCAGGCGCGGGTTGCCGATCAGCAGGAAGAGGAAGACGCCGATGATCGGGATGAAGTAGATCGCCAGCAGCCAGGCCATGGCCGAGGTCGGACGGCGGTTGCGCGGCACGATGATGATCGCGAGGATGCGGACGATCAGATCGAAGAAGAAGACGAGCCAGAGCCACCACGAGGCGTCGAACGTGATCGTGATCACCCCGGTCGCCCCCTCACCACCCGCCTGCCGGCGGTGAGCCCAGCGTAGTGCCCGCGCCGGACGTCAGCGGGGAGCGTCGGATGCCGCGGCGTCGGCCGGCGGCAGTCCCCGCTTGGCGCGCTGCTCGGCCTCGATGCGGGCGTAGGCGCGCCGCTCGGTGCGGTCCGCGCGCAGGATGCTGTGCAGGATCCAGAAGAACAGGGCGCTCACGACGACGGTCGGCAGCAGCGACCAGAAGACGGCGACCCAGTAGTTCTCCACCCGTCAAGGATACGCGGCCGGGACGTCGGCCTCTCCTGCACCGACGACGTCCGAGCATCAGTTGTGGAACGCCGGCGAATCGATCCGTTCGCGGACCGTGCGCACGGCGAGCCTCGACGCATGACGACCATCGTGAAAGCCGCCAACGCGGCGCAGTTCCTCGCCCTTGTCCCCCGCATGCTCGGCTACCGCCCGACGCGGAGCCTCGTGCTCATCCCATTCGCCGGCTCGCGCAGCCTCGGCGCCATGCGCGTCGACCTCCCGGGCCCCCTCGAGCCCGCGGACGCGGTCGCCGCGACCGTCATCGGGATGGTGTGCCGTCTCCCCGATGCCGACGCCGTCGCCGCGATCGTCTACACCGACGAGGGCTTCGCCGACGGGATGCCGCGCACGGCGCTCTCGTCGGCCCTCGTCGATCGGGCCGACGAATGCGGCCTCCGTGTCACCGACTCGCTGTGCGTGGCCGCCGATGCGTGGGGGTCCTATCTCGACCCGGAGCTTCCGCTGAGCGGGCATCCCCTCGCCGACCTCGGGGACGAGCCGCCCGGCGCGGAGCACCTGGAGGTCGGAGCCGGCGATCAGGCCGCCGGAACGGAACTGCCCGCGGTCGAGGATGGGGAGCGCGACGACGTCGCGCGTGCCCTGAGCAGCCTCGCCGACGCCGTGGGGCTGCTGTGCGGACCGGATGCGACGGGCGACGCCCCGACTGCGGAGGCTCGTGTCGACCCGCTCGCCCTCGCGACGGTGTGCCGGCTCGACGACCTTCCGGCACTCTTCGAGGACGTGCTGCGTTGGGACGCCGGCGACCTCGCGCCGTACGACGCGGCGGCGCTGGTCTGGTGCCTGTCCCGGCCGGCGCTGCGCGACATCGCTCTCGTGGACTGGTGCGGCGGCCTTGCGGCGGGCGACGAGGCGTTCGACGCGCAGCTGCGGTGGGAGGCGGGAGAGGAGTATCCCGCCCACCTCGCGATGCAGATGTGGGGCGAGGGACCGCGCCCCGAGGTCGACCGCCTGGAGCGCGCGCTCGCCCTCGCTCGCCAGGCGGCTGCCGTGGCGCCGCGCGACATGCGACCCGGACCCCTCGCGACGTGCGCGTGGCTCTCGTGGGCGCTCGGACGCTCGACCCACGCGGAGTTGTACGCACAGCAGGCGTGCGACATCGAACCCGAGCACGGGCTGGGTGAGATCGTCCAGTCCTTCGTGCACGCCGGGCACCTGCCCGACTGGGCGTTCCGGCGCGCGTGAGCGCCCGTCGCCCTCGGCTACTTGACGAGCGGGAAGAGGATCGTCTCGCGGATGCCGAGCCCTGTGATCGCCATGAGCAGGCGATCGATGCCCATGCCCATGCCGCCCATGGGCGGCATGCCGTGCTCCATGGCGCGCAGGAACTCCTCGTCGATCCGCATGGCCTCGAGATCGCCACGGGCCGCGAGCTTCGCCTGCTCGACGAAGCGCTCGCGCTGGATGACGGGATCGATGAGCTCCGAGTAGCCCGTCGCGAGCTCGAAGCCGCGGACGTAGAGGTCCCACTTCTCGACGACGCCCTCGATCGAGCGGTGCTCGCGCACGAGCGGGCTCGTGTCGAGGGGGAAGTCCATGACGAAGGTCGGGCGCACGAGGCCCGGCTTGACGAAGTGCTCCCACAGCTCCTCGACGAGCTTCCCGTGGATCGCGTGCGGCGGAAGGTCCACACCCTCCGCCTCGGCGAGCGCGACGAGGTCCTCGAACGGCGTCTCCGGAGTGATCGTGCGGCCGGCCGCCTCCGACAGCGAGCCGTACATCGAGAGCCGGTCCCACTGCCCGCCCAGGTCGTACTCGGTGCCGTCGGCCCAGGTGACGGTGGTCGACCCGGTGACGGCGATCGCGGCATCCTGGATGAGCGCCTGCGTCAGGTCGGCGATGCCGTTGTAGTCGGTGTATCCCTGGTAGGCCTCGAGCATCGCGAACTCGGGGCTGTGCGTGGAGTCCGCACCCTCGTTGCGGAAGTTGCGGTTGATCTCGAACACGCGGTCGAGACCGCCCACGACGGCGCGCTTGAGGAAGAGCTCGGGCGCGATGCGCAGGTAGAGGTCGGTGTCGAACGCGTTGGACTTCGTGATGAACGGCCGGGCCGACGCTCCGCCGTGCTGCACCTGCAGCATGGGCGTCTCGACCTCGATGAAGCCGCGGTCGGCGAAGGTGCGCCGAAGGCTCGCGTTGGCCTTCGAGCGCGCCACGACCGTCTCTCGTGCACGGTCGCGCACGATGAGGTCGAGGAAGCGGCTGCGGACGCGGCTCTCCTCGCTCAGCTCCGAGTACATGTTCGGCAGCGGCAGGATCGCCTTCGACGCGATCGTCCAGTCGGACACCATGATCGACAGCTCGCCGCGGCGGCTCGAGATGACCTCGCCGCTGACGAAGACGTGGTCGCCGAGGTCGACGAGCTCCTTCCAGCGCTGCAGCGACTCGTCGCCCACGGCCGCGAGCGAGACCATGGCCTGGATCCGGCTGCCGTCGCCCGACTGGAGCGTCGCGAAGCACAGCTTGCCGGTGTTCCGGCTGAAGACGATGCGGCCCGCAACGGCCGCGGTCACACCGGTCTCGGCGCCCGCCTCCAGCTCGCCGTAGCGCGCGCGGAGCTCCGGGATGGTGTCGGTCACAGGAACCGTGACGGGGTAGGCACCGCCGGCGGCATCCGCCCTCTCCTCGATGAGACGCTCGCGCTTCGCCAGACGCACGGCCTTCTGCTCGAAGATATCGTCGTCGGTCGTCTCGTCGACGGGGGATGCAGCGGGCGCGCTCGTGTCAGTCATCGCAGGGGGCTCCTCGGAAAAGTCGCCGCCCAGTCTATCGACGGGCTCCTGGGCGCCCGCCGGGGAGCGGGCCGGTGACCCTCAGCAGGCCCGGCCCCGAGCGCGGACTCAGCCGGCCGCAGCGGGATCCAGCGCTTCGCCGAGCGGCGCCCAGCGCACGCGGTCGGCGACGCCCGCCGGAGCGGCCGCGAACGCGCGGCGCGCAGCATCCTCCTGCTCCGAGAAGTGGCTCCACCCCTCGACGTGGGTCGGCACGACGACGTCGGGACGGGCCAGCTCGATCAGCTCGATCGCCTCCTTGACGTCCATCGTGTAGCGGAGGGGGCCCGTGATGCCGAAGCGGACGGCGCCGACGTGGACGATCGCGACCTCGGGGGCCAGGTCCTGGGCATAGCGGCGCACAGCGCCCGAGATCACCGTGTCGCCCGTCACCCACAGGCCCGGTCGCGCGGCGCCGTCCAGCGCGAGCGCGAAGCCGATGACGGGGCCGACGATGGGACGCGTGACGGCCGCGCCGTGACGACCGGGGGTCGCCGTGATCGTGAGGTCCGGCTTGCCGGGTGCTCCGAGGGTGACGGATTCGCCCGCCGCGAGCCCGCGGATGTCGGGGTGCGACAGGGCCCTCGCACCGGCCTGCGTCGTGAGGACGGTCGTCGCCCTCTCGAGCCCCTCACGGCCTGCATCGTCGAGGTTGTCGGCATGGCCGTGGTGGCTCACGAGCGCGATGTCGATCGGCTCGAGCGCGTCGAGCGGCAGGGCGGGGCCCACCTGCTTGGTCGAGCTCGTCCCCAGCCCGAACGAGTACGTGCGCCCCGGCGGGTCGAAGGTCGGATCCGTCAGGATGCGCCATCCCGACCACTCGATGAAGACCGTGGGGCCGCCGATCCGCGTGATGTGCATGCGCCCTCCGAGGTTCCGCCGAGCCGGCTCGGCAGTCAAGATGTTCGTGGGTCCTTCAGACGGACGTCCTCGGGCTGAGAGCGCTCCCGCGCGGCGTCACCCGTCGATCGTAGCGGCGGAGGGTCCGGCATCCGCGGAACCCGCCGATCCCGCCTCTGTGAGCGCCTGGTCCAGCGTCGAATGCGCGAGCGCCGACAGATACGAGCCCGGATGCGGGACTCCGGCGTCGCGCAGCAGCGCCGCAGCCTGCGCGACGATCGAGCGCGAGAACTCGGTCGAGATCGCGATCGCCTCGCCGTACGCGGCCCGGTCCGACTCCGCCACCACGACGGGCTCGCAGCCGAGTTCGACGGCGAGCGCCTGAGCGATCGGCAGCACCGCGGCGGGCGCCGTGACGGCGGCGTAGGCGTGGGCGAGCTGTCTGAGGTCCATCGAGGTGCCGGTGAACGTGATCGCGGGGTGGACGGCGAGCGGGATGACACCGCGCGCGACCGCGGGCGCCAGGACGTCGGTGCCGTATCCGGGGTCGGTGTGCAGGACGAGCTGACCGGGCTGCCACGCGCCGATCTCGGCGAGCCCCGCGACGAGCCCCGGAAGGTCGTCGTGCGGCACCGCGATGACGACGAGCTCGCTGCGCCGCACGACCTCCAGGGCATCGAGAACGGGGAGCCCCGGCAGGATCGCCTCGACCCGCTCCTCGTCCGAGCCGGGCGTGATCCCGGTGAGGGCGTGCCCGGCGCCCGCGAGCGCGGCGCCGATCACGGGGCCGACCTTGCCCGCCCCGATGATGCCGACACCGAGGCGTCCTGCACGCGTCATGCCTGCTCCTGCGCCCAGCGGTGGGAGCGGTCGACGGATGCTGCGCGCACGGCGCCTGCCGCGACATCCTCGAACAGCCCGAGCGCCGAGGTCCGGTCGATGGCCGAGAGCGCGCTGTAGACCGGCCCCGCGACGGTGTGCGCGCGCGCCGAGGCGACGCCCAGGGCCCGGTCGACGGGTCCCTGGTGCAGCGCGAGGCTCTGCAGCCGCGCGAGCGGAAGGATCGCGAGCTTTCGCCACACGACGCCGCGGCGCAGCAGCAGGACGTCCGAGGTCAGGCGGAAGCCGTTGCGCCGCCACGAGAACGGGCGCAGGAACCATGCGCGGCGCGGCGTATCGGTGAACGAGTCGCCCTTGCCGGAGCCCAGCACGCCTTCGCCTGCGATGAGCGGCCACTCGGCATCCGGGACGCCCGGGAGGAGGAGCCGGAGCACGCGCTCGACGTCCGCGAGCGTCCCCACGGGGAGCACCGTCGTGAACTGGTCGGTGTTCGAATCGCTCAGGCTTCGGCCCGTCAGGCGGTTGATGCGCACCGACCACCAGCCGAACGGCCGCCACAGGATCGACTGCGAGACCTCGACGGCGTGCACGCGGCCGGGCGGGACGATCTCGGTGATCGTCGTGAGGAGGCCGAACGTGATCCGCACGCCGTCGGGCGTCGGCGCGATCGAGTACCGCAATGAGCGCACGATCGAGCGGATCCAGTACGCGACGAAGCCGATGACTGCCGGGATCATGCCGAACAGGAGCCACGGCGTGCTCGTGATGGAGCCCGCCGCGATCGCGACCAGTCCGACGACGAGCCCGATCGTCGCAGGACTGATGACGTGCGACACGATGAGCCGGATGACGGGGATGTGGACCACCGACTCCGGGATCGCGACGGGTGCCTCGTCGCCCTCGATCATCCCGGTGATCCCGCGCGACACCGTGTCGGTGAGCGCGCCCATCCGCGTGCGCCCGGCCGCGGGGGCGCCCGCGTGCGTCTCGGCGAGCCTGCGTCCGGACGCGAGACGGAGGATGTCGGCGCGCACGGCCTCGGCATTCGCGGTCGACAGATACTCCAGCTTGACGTTGGCGTCGGTGCCGGCACCCACGACCTCGAGCTTGGCCATGCCCAGGAGCCGGGCGATCATCGGCCGCGTCAGGTTGACGCCCTGCACGCGGTCCAGGGGCGCGCGGCGCTGCGTGCGGAAGAGGATGCCGCTGCGAACCTCGACGTCGTCACCCGTGATGCGGAAGGTGTGGAAGCGCCACGACAGGTAGAAGATCACGACGAGCGCGACGAGCACGAGGAGCACGACGCCGCCGGCGACCAGATAGAGGTTGTTCGCGATGATGAAGTCGATCGGGTCACCGCTCGACTCGAACTCCTCGAGCTCCTCGGCGGGCAGATCCGGCGCGAACATCGGCAGGAAAAGGAAGATGAGCCGGTCGCGGAGGTTCGCGACGATGATGCCGATCACGACGACGAGAAAGAGCCCGCCGCGCAGGAGCGGAGTCAGAGGATGCAGCCGGTGCCACTCGCCGTCGCTGAGCGGCGAGCGCACGAGGTCCTGAGGCGGTGGTGCGGCCGTCGGTGCGGCCGTCGCCTCGGCCGGCGACTCGGCGGGTGGGAGGCTGAAGTCGGTCACAGCCCGGTCCGGCGGCTCTCAGCGACCGCGACGAGGTGGTCGCGGAGCGTCTCGGCCGTCGTCTGCTGGAGACCCGGGATCGTGACGCCCGTCGTCGCGGCCGCCGTCACGAACTTGAGCTGCGCGATGCCGAACCCGCGGTCGAGCGGGCCGTGGGTGATGTCGACGAGCTGCATGCGCCCGTAGGGCACCGCGACCATCCGCTGCCACAGGATGCCGCGCCGGAAGACGAGGTCGTCGTCGCGGAGCTGATAGCCGATCGCCCGGACCTGCCGCGGGAGGATCGCCATCGTCCAGATCAGGATGACGCTCACGATGCCGCCCGGGATGAGCGCCCACGGCTGGCCCAGAGCGAGCGTGAGCGTGAGCATCGCGGCGACGACCAGCACGAGCACGACGCCCGACGAGATGAGCTGCACCCAGAGGTACTTGCGCGAGATCTGGTGCCACGTGCCCCGCTCGAGCTCCAGCCGGTGCGGGGAGCGCGGTTCGATCACACGCGAGTAGGTGCCCTGGTCGAGGGATGCCGGCACGCTCGGCGCCGCAGCGGGAGGGGCATCCGTCGCTCCCTCGACGGCCGCGGGGGTGGGAGCAGCATCCGTCCCTCCCACGACCGCGGCGGGAGCAGCATCCGTCGCGGCGACCGCCACCTGCGCCTGCTCGAGTTCGACGGCGGCGCCGACGGGGGCGGGGTCGGCGTCAGTGGGAATGGGCGTCGAATCCGGGACCGGGGTCGCCGGGGTGTTCGTCATCGTCGTCCTTCCGGATGGTGCACAGATGCTCGGCCACGAGGCCCGCGGCCACGAGGAGCACGCCGCACACGATGGTCGCGATGACGGCGCCCCATGAGCCTACCGAGGGCGTGACGGGGCGCGTCAGGAGGAAGAGGGCCAGCCCGCCGGCGAACCCCGCGAACGCCGCGCCGACGATGCTCGAGGCCTTCGCGAGCATCGCGATCCGGACGGCGCGGAAGGGGTCGACGGGCGTCCCGGCGACTCCACGGGTCGCACGGCGGATCGGGAGCGCGAGCACGACGACGAAGCCGCCGAGCAGTACGAGGAGGATCGGGAGCGTCACGCCGGGGACGAAGGTCGCGCGCCCCGCGCTCGTGAGCAGCTGATCGACGAGGAAGCCGATTCCGAGCCCGATCGCCGCCGTCAGGATCAGGATGCCGGCGCCTGTGCGCCTCACGAAGCCGACCTCAGCCGGCGCAGCAGCTCGTCGACGCGGCCGGCTCCGGGGAGCTCCGCGTCGGGATCCAGGGCGAGCCAGGGGGCCAGAACGAAGTCCCGTTCGGCCGCGCGCGGATGCGGGAGGCGCAGCTCGGGGGTGTCGCTGCGCGCGTCGCCGTAGGCGATGAGATCGAGGTCGAGCGTGCGGTCGCCCCAGCGCTCCGTCCGCTCGCGGCCGTGGCGCGCCTCGATCGCGTGGAGGTACGAGAGCAGGACGGAGGGCGCGAGGCGCGTCGTCACGAGGGCGACGGTGTTGAGGTAGGCGGGGGCCGAGGCATCCGGTCCCTCGGGCTTGATGGCGACGGACTCGATGACGTCGGCGGCACGGACGTCGGCGGTGAGGGGCAGCCGCGCGATCTCGGCGACGGCGGTGCGCAGGGTGGCCGCCCGGTCGCCGAGGTTCGCGCCCAGGGCGACGACCGCGCGAACGGGCGGACGGGGCTCGCCGCGCTCGGCGCCGCGGAATCCCTGCGCCAGGCGCCGGTTCATCGCTCGCTCCTCGTGCGCGTGACGGTCACCGTGACATCCGCGAACGGCGCCGCGATGGGCGCCGACGGCTTGTGCACCGTGATGCGCGTCATCTGGACGAGGTCGTGCGCGAGGACGGCCTCGGCGAGGCGGCTCGCGAGCGTCTCGATGAGGTCGACCGGGTCGCCGGCCACGATCGCCGCGATCTCTTCGGCGAGCTCGCCGTAGTGCACCGTGTCGGCGACGTCATCGGTCTCGGCCGCGCGGGCCGTCGAGAGGAACAGCTGCGCGTCGATGACGAACTCCTGCCCGTCGCGCTTCTCGTCCGGGTACACACCGTGGAATCCGAAGGCGCGGATGCCCGTGATCGCGATCTCGTCTACGAAGTCCATGTCGATCCACTCTCCCACTGCGCCGCGACATCGAGCGCATCGACGGTCGCCGCGACGTCGTGGACGCGCACACCCCACGCGCCGGCCTGCGCCGCGAGGACGCTCGTGACGGCGGTCGCCAGATCGCGACGGGGGATGGATGCCTCGCCTCCGCGCGTCTCGAGGGTCTCGACGAGGAAGCGCTTGCGGCTCGTGCCGACGAGCACGCGGTGGCCGAGGGCCGCCAGGCGCGGCAGCCCGTGCAGCACGGCCCAGTTCTGTGCGCCCTTCTTGCCGAACCCGATCCCCGGGTCGACGATGACCCTCTCCGGCGGGATGCCCGCGGTCACGGCGGCCTCGACGCGACGCGCGAGCTCGCCGACGACGTCCGACACGATGTCGTCGTACGTCGCCTGCGCGTACATGTCGGCGGAGTGCCCGCGCCAGTGCTGCACGACGATCTCGGCATCCGTCCCCGCCACGGCGGCGAGCATTGCGGGATCCGCGAGGCCGCCCGATACGTCGTTGACGATGCGGGCGCCGGCTTCGACAGCGGCGACCGCCGTCGACGCGTTCATGGTGTCGATGCTCACGATCGCCCCCGAGGACGCGAGCGCCTCGACGACCGGGAGGACGCGCCCTTGCTCGACGGCGGGATCGACGCGCTCGGCTCCCGGCCTCGTCGACTCGCCGCCCACATCGAGGAGGTCGGCGCCGTGCGCCCGCAGCTCGAGCCCGTGCGCGATCGCGGCGTCGGCGGCGAGGAAGAGGCCGCCGTCGCTGAAGGAGTCGGGTGTCACGTTGACGATCCCCATGACGAGGCACGGCATCGCGGCGGCCCTCACTCCCGGCCCGCGCCGATGAGCGCGATGAGCTCGGCCCGCGCGGCAGCGGATGCCAGCTCGCCGCGGGCAGCGATCGTCACGGTCGACGCATCGTGCTGCCGGTCGCCGCGCATCGTGACGCATCCGTGCGAGGCATCCAGCACGACGAGCACTCCGCGGGCATCCAGGGCATCCGCGATGGCATCCGCGATCTGCTCGCCCAGGCGCTCCTGCACCTGGGGACGCGACGCGAGGATGTCGACGACCTTGGGCAGCGCGCCGAGCCCGACGACGTGGTCGCCCGGAAGATAGGCGATGTGCGCCTTGCCGCGGAACGGGAGCAGGTGGTGCTCGCAGACCGACCGGAACTGGATGTCGCGGAGCATGACGGCCCCGGAGGGCGACGTCTCGGGCGCGGGCCCGTGCGCGATCGAGATCGTGTTGGCCAGAGGCGTGGAGGCATCCTGCCCGACGCCGCCGAAGAACTCGGCGTAGGCGTCCGCGACACGACCGGGCGTCGCCTTCAGCCCTGGGCGATCGGGATCCTCCCCGATCGCCTCGAGCAGTTCACGGATCAGCGCCGCGACGCGCTCACGATCGACCGCCACACGCCGAGCCTACGCGGTCGCGGGGCGCGCCTGACCGGTCGGACGGCGGCGGGGCGCCTTCTCGGCGGCGGGCTGCTCGGCCTCGACGGACGCGGCCAGTCCGGCCTCGTCGCGCGTGCGGGGCACGTCGACCGGCGGGAGCTCCGAGACCGGGCGGTCGTCGCTGGAGAGCCACTGCGGGCGCGGCGGCAGCTTCTTGACGTCCTTGAAGATCTCGGCGAGCTCGAGGTGGTCGAGCGTCTCCTTCTCGAGGAGCGCGAGCGCGAGCTTGTCGAGCACGTCCCGGTTGGCGTTGATGACCTGGTACGCCTCGTTGTGCGCCTGCTCGATGAGTGCGCGGACCTCGACGTCGACGCGCTCGGCGATGCGCTCGGAGAAGTCCCGGCCATGGCCCATGTCGCGCCCGAGGAACATCTCGCCGGAGGCCTGACCGAGCTTGACGGGTCCGACGTCGGTCGTCATGCCGTACTCCGTGACCATCTTGCGGGCGATGTTCGTCGCCTTCTCGATGTCGTTGGAAGCGCCCGTCGTGGGGTCGTGGAAGACGACCTCCTCCGCGACGCGGCCGCCCATCGCGTAGGCGAGCTGATCCTGCAGCTCGTTGCGCGTGACGGAGTACTTGTCGTCGAGCGGAAGCACCATCGTGTAGCCCAGAGCGCGCCCGCGCGGAAGGATCGTGACCTTCGTCACGGGGTCGGTGTGGTTCATCGCCGCCGCCGCGAGCGCGTGACCGCCCTCGTGGTAGGCCGTGATGAGCTTCTCCTTGTCCTTCATCACCCGCGTGCGGCGCTGAGGACCGGCCAGGACGCGATCGATCGCCTCGTCGAGCGCGCGGTTGTCGATGAGCTGCGCGTTGGAGCGCGCCGTCAGCAGCGCGGCCTCGTTGAGGACGTTCGCGAGGTCGGCACCCGTGAAGCCGGGCGTCTTGCGCGCGACGACCTCGAGGTCGACGCCGTCGGCGAGGGGCTTGCCCCGGCCGTGCACCTCGAGGATCTTCTGGCGGCCCTTGAGGTCCGGCGCGTCGACGCCGATCTGGCGGTCGAAGCGGCCCGGGCGCAGAAGTGCGGGATCGAGGATGTCGGGGCGATTGGTCGCCGCGATCACGATGACGTTCGCCTTGGGGTCGAAGCCGTCCATCTCGACGAGCATCTGGTTGAGCGTCTGCTCGCGCTCGTCGTGACCGCCGCCGAGACCCGCGCCGCGGTGGCGGCCCACGGCGTCGATCTCGTCGATGAAGATGATCGCGGGGGCCGACTCCTTGGCCTGGTTGAAGAGGTCGCGCACACGCGAAGCGCCGACGCCGACGAACATCTCGACGAAGTCCGAGCCCGAGATCGAGTAGAACGGCACGCCGGCCTCGCCCGCGACGGCGCGCGCGAGGAGCGTCTTGCCGGTTCCGGGAGGGCCGTACAGCAGCACGCCCTTCGGGATGCGGGCACCCACGGCCTGGAACTTGGCCGGGTCCTTGAGGAAGTCCTTGATCTCCTGGAGCTCCTCGATCGCCTCGTCCGAGCCCGCGACGTCGCCGAACGTGACCGTCGGGGTCTCCTTCGTCACGAGCTTCGCGCGCGACTTGCCGAACTGCATGACCTTGCTGCCGCCGCCCTGGGCGCTGGAGAGCAGGAACCAGAAGAGCAGGCCGAGCAGCAGGATCGGCAGGAAGAGGGAGATGAAGCCGTCGAACCACGTCGCCCGCGGCACGGCGTCGTTGAAGCCCTCGGTCGGGTCGGCCGCGTTGACGGCGTCCACGACCTCGTCCGCGCGGGCCGACACGTAGTAGAACTGCACGTCCGTCGCACCCTCATAGGGCTCGGAGAGCTTCATGTCGACGCGCTGGTCGCCGTCGGTGTTCGTGACCTCGGTGACGGTGTCGCCGGCGAGCAGCTGGAGACCCTCCTGGGTCGAGATCTGCTTCGCGCCGCCCAGGCTCGAGATGAGCGAGAACCCCACGACGAGGAGGAACCCGATCATCAGCACGTAGAAGAGCGGGTTGCGAGTGATCTTCTTGAGGTCCATGGTGCGGGCTGGGCCCGTTCCCTTCGTCAGCGAGCCGGCGCGCGCGACGAGAGCTTGCGGCGGCGGTTGAATCAGGGTATCGCTAGCCGACTATGCCTAATCTGTGCATTCGCCCACGGCGTACAGCATCCCTGACGCTCGACGGGATGCCGCACGCCGCCGTCACGCGTAGACGTGGGGCGCGAGCACCGCGATGTCGCGGAGATTGCGGTACTTCTCGTCGTAGTCCAGCCCGTACCCGATGACGAACTCCGTCGGTATCTCGAACCCGACGTAGCGGCAGTCGACGTGGACCTTCGCGGCCTCCGGCTTGCGCAGCAGCGCGAAGACCTCGACGGACGCCGCGCCGCGCGACGCGAAGTTCTCGAGCAGCCAGCTGAGCGTGAGGCCCGAATCGATGATGTCCTCGACGATCAGCACGTGCTTGTCGTGGATGTCGGTGTCGAGATCCTTCCGGATCTGGACGACGCCGCTCGACTTCGTGCCGGCGCCGTAGGAGGACACCGCCATCCAGTCCATCGGCACGGGGAACGGCAGTGCGCGGGAGAAGTCGGCCATGACCATGACAGCGCCCTTCAGGACGCCGACGAGGAGGAGGTCCTTGCCCTCGTAGTCCGCCGCGACCTGCGCCGCGATCTCCTCGAGCTTCTCTCGGATCTGCTCCTCCGTCAGGAGGATCTCGGTGATGTCGCTCTGGATGTCGGCAGCCCGCATGGCACCCACTCTAGGGTGCCGGTCTCGGCGAAGCACCCGACGGATTGCCGCCCCGCCCTCGGAGTTCCTCTCCGTGAAACGCGGGCTTCTCGGCTCTGCCGACGCGCGTTCGACGGAGACGAACTGGTGTGGACGAGGTCAGCGGGCGGTGAACTCGAGCCGTGCGCCCGCACGCCGGGCGGTGCATCCGGGCAGGTCGATGGGGCCCTGCCCCGCCCAGTCCGTCACGAGCCGCGCGACCTCGAGGGTCTGCGTGCGCGTGAGGCTCTGCCCGAACTCGGCGGCCACGACATGCCGGATGATCCGGTTGCGCAGCGCCGCGGGGTTGGCCGCGAGCGCCGGGACGGACACCGAGATCCCCGCCTCGGCGTGCTCGACGATGTCTTCGATCGTCTCGTCGATCATGTCGTCGAACGCCGCGGCGTCCTCACGCAGCTGCTCCGCGGTGCGCGCGAGCGCTTCGGCGATGCCGGGACCGAGCTCCTCCTCGAGCACGGGCAGGACGCTGCGCCGCACGCGCACGCGCGCGTAGGCGGGGTCGTTGTTGTGCGGGTCGTGCCACGGCTGGAGGCCCTGCGCCGAGCACGCGGCGTGGGTCGTCACGCGGCGGATGCCGAGCAGCGGACGCAGCAGCGGCAGCCCGTCGAGCTCGGAGGCCGGCGCCATCCCCTGCAGGCTCGCGGCGCCCGACCCGCGGGCGAGCCCCAGGAGCACCGTCTCGGCCTGGTCGTCGAGCGTGTGGCCGAGGAGCGCCGCCGCGGCGTCGACGCGGATCGCGGCATCCCGGATCGCGCGGTAGCGCGCGTCGCGTGCCGCCGCCTCGGGACCCCCGTCCGCACCGACCTCCGCGCGGACGACGAGCGCCTCCAGGCCCAGCGCGGTCGCGGCACGGGCCGCGGCTTCGGCGACGGCGGCGGAGGCGGCCTGCAGCCCGTGGTCGACCGTGAGGGATGCCGCACGCAGGCCGAGCTTCGGCGCCTCGAACGCCGTCGCGGCGGCAAGGGCGAGCGAATCGGCGCCGCCCGACAGGGCCACGAGGACAGTCGCGCCCTCGGCCAGGCCTGCGAGCGCGGCGCGCACGGCACGCCGCACCTCGGCGACGGCGGGATCGAGGCCAGGTCGATGCGTCACGTCACCACGCTACCGACCCGGGACGTGCGCAACTCCGGCTGGATTGTGCGCGTGGGGCGCGACACGCCGTGCGGAGAGGCCTCACGTCCCAGGCAGCCGGAGTTCGGGCCGCCCAGGGCCCGCGGCTAGGCTTGTCGCGGCATCCCCGTCTTCCTAAGGAGTCCCACATGGGCGCGTACGACGCCGTCATCGAGATCCCGCGCAACAGCAAGATCAAGTACGAGGTCGATCACGGCACGGGCCGCGTCTACCTCGACCGGATCCTCTACACGCCGATGGGCTACCCCACCAACTACGGCTTCTTCGAGAACACGCTCGGCGAGGACGGCGACCCGCTCGACGTGCTCGTCCTGCTCGACCAGGACCTCTCCCCCGGCATCCTCGCGAAGGTGCGCCCCGTGGGCGTGCTCAAGATGAGCGACGAGGCCGGCGGCGACGACAAGGTCGTCGCGGTGCTCGCCAAGGACCCGCGCTGGTCGCACATCCAGGACGTCGCCGACATCCCCGAGTACACGCAGAAGGAGATCACGCACTTCTTCGAGCACTACAAGGACCTCGAGCCCGGCAAGTGGGTCAAGGTCGACGAGTGGGCCGACGCGGCCGAGGCCGAGCGCCTCGTGGGCGAGGCGTTCGACCGCTTCAAGGAGCACGAGGGCCAGACCGCCACGCAGGGCGAGGGAGTCGCCCCCAAGACGACGGAGCCCGGCCCGAACGTCTGACCGGTCACCTGAAACGAAAGGGACGGATGCTGCCAGCATCCGTCCCTTTGCGTTGAGGCGCGTCGGGGTCAGACCGAGATGCCGCGCTGCCCCATGAAGCTGATGGGGTTGACCGGGTAGCCGTTGACGTACGTCTCGAAGTGGACGTGGCAGCCGAACGAATTGCCGGTGTTGCCTTCGTAGGCGATGAGCTGTCCGGCTTCGACCCACTGTCCCCAGCGGACGAGGATGCCGCCGTTCTGGATGTGGCCGTAGCCCGTGCCGATGCCCTCGCCGTGGTCGAGCTTGATGTAGTTGCCGTACCCGCCGTTGGGGCCTGCGTAGACGACGCTCCCGGCATGGGCCGCGTAGATCGCCGAACCGCACCCCGACGCGAGGTCCACGCCGTAGTGGAAGCCGCTGGAGCAGTAGCCGTTGCCGCACTGCACCGACCGGGGACCGTACCCCGAGGTGCGCCAGCCCGACGAGGGGCGCGCCCAACCGGTGCCCACGACGACTCCGCCGTTGCCGCCGCCTCCACCGCCTCCGCCACCGCCGCCTCCGGCGTTGGCTGCGGCTTCGCGGGCGAGCCGCTCGGCCTCTTCACGAGCGCGCCGCGCGGCTTCCTCTGCGGCCTTGCGAGCCGCTTCGACGCCCGCCTTGTAGCCGGCGATCGTCTTCGCGGTCTTGTCCTGCAGCGCGGCGAGCTGGGCCTGGAGGACGGTGAGGTGCTTCTGCTGCTCGAGGAGCGCAGCCTGCGCTGCGTCCGCAGCCTGCTGAGCCTCGACCATCTTCTGCTCGGCGATCTGCTGCAGCCGATCGCGCTCGTCGCGGGCGACGACGGCCTGGTCGCTGAGGCTCTGCGCCGAGTCTCGCGCCGTGATCGCCTCGGAGTACACGGCTTCGTTGCGGGCGATGAGCTGATCCATCGTCCCTAGCCGCGCGAGCAGATCGTCCGCCGACGCAGCGGAGCCCGCGAAGAAGAGCTCGAGCGACGTGTCGTCGCCGCCGTTGCGATACAGCTGAGCCGCGACCCGGCCCGCCTTGTTCGCGGCGTCCACCGCCTTGGCGGCCTGTTCGTCGGCCTGCTGCTGCAGCTGCTCGGCGCGCTGGGCTGCGTCGAAGTACTCCTGCTGTGCCGTGTAGAACTCACCCGCGAGGCGCTCGGCCTCGGCCTGCGTGCGGGCCACCTCGGCCGTGAGGCCGTCGATGAGCCCGTTGATCCGCTTGACCTCACCCGCCTTGGCGGCCTCGTTGGCGCGGGCGGCCTGCACGTCGTCCCACGAGGGGTAGTCGGCGGCGAAGGCCGGCGGGAGCAGCGGGCCCGCCAGAGCGGCGATCCCGACGATGCCCAGGGCACCCAATCCGAGGGCCGTGCGCCTGCTGACCGAGGGCCACAGGGCGCGGCGCTCTCGTGGAGTGGGCGCGCAGCCGCACTCTTCGAGGGCGTGATCCGGCTCCACGCGAACCTCCCCGTTCAGGACAACAACTTTCACAGTAGCAACATGAGTCACACGTGCAAGGGGTTGCCGTAGCGCCGCCCCGCCCTTCGCGGGGCGAGACACATCACCTATCGTGCGCCGACTTCCCGCGATTTTCCAGGGGGACCCGCCCTCGATTGGCGGTTTCGCCGGAGATCTCTTATGCTTGAGCGTCGGTAAGCGTGAGCGCCGGGCGATGAGCCGGGGGTTCATCCGGCCCCATCGTTTAGCGGCCTAGGACGCCGCCCTTTCACGGCGGTAGCACGGGTTCGAATCCCGTTGGGGTCACCACCCGAACAACAATTGAATAAGCATGGCCCTGTAGCGCAGTTGGTTAGCGTGCCGCCCTGTCACGGCGGAGGTCGCGGGTTCAAGTCCCGTCAGGGTCGCTCTAAAGCGACGGGCCCTTTGGTTTCCAGAGGGCCTTTCGTCTAGGACACGGCTCCTCGGATGCCGTGCGGCTCTGTAGCTCAGTTGGTAGAGCGTTCGACTGAAAATCGAAAGGTCACCGGATCGATGCCGGTCGGAGCCACAAGGGTGATCGTTACAATCACCCCAGGAACCCCCGCGTAGCTTCTACATCGCGGGGGTTTCGCTTTTCCCTCCTGCGACGGGTGTGACAGCATCCGTCACCCGCCCTACCCGGTGAGGAGCCTCAGGCGCGGGGAATCCGGCGCCAGCTCTCGCGCGATCGTGACAGCGGAGTGGACTGCGCTCTCATGCGAGTCGGCGTCGTCGGTGTAGAGGCCCGCGAGCCAGACTCCGGCGCGTCCCTGCAGCCGGTGCAGGCGCGCCTGCGCATCGAAGTGCTCGGTTGTCACGAGGAGGTGCTCGTATCCGGCCGTCGCGTACAGCGGCTCCGGCATCCGCTCCTCGTACGTCACCCAGCTGCGGAAGACCGGCAGTCCGCGCTCGGGGTTCCAGATCGACAGCTGGCTGTGGCGGCCGTCCCACCGCGCGTTGACGACCGACCACGCCGACTCGCTGGGGGGCATGAGCCGGCGGTCGCCGTGGACCGCGATCGTCGTGTCGAAATATCGGAAGCGACGCAGCTGAGCGGCCACGTCGTCGAGGCCGTCCAGCGGCTCGACGAGGGCGAGCGCCTGGCGCGCGCCGGTCGCGATCACGAGGCGGTCCACCTCGAAGGTCGAGCCCGTGGAATCCCGGATCGTGAAGGCCTCGCCGTCGCGGGTCACGGCGTCGACACGCGCACGCGTCCGGATCGCTGCCCGCGTGAGGCTGCGGGCCAGCGCGTCGACGTAGGTCCGCATCCCGCCCTCGATCTCGAGCTGCTTCGGCGGATGGAAGCCGTCTGCGAGCGACTCGCCCAGGTAGAAGAGCGTGTTGTACGCGGCGAATCCCTTGAGCTGCTGCGGCTCGACGCACCACAGGGCGAGCAGCAGCGGGTAGAGGAAGCGATCGACGAATCGAGCGGGCAGACGCTGCGACGCGATGTACTCCTCGGTCGTCACCGTCGTGTCGCGGCGGCCGAGGAAGTCGGGGATGCCGCTCAGCAGCCGGCGGAAGCACACGAGGTCGTGGATCGCGGACGGGGTCACCGACGGCCACACGATCCTGCCGCCGCGCCACGGGGGCAGCGCGACCTGCGCGCCATCCGGCATCCGGTGGAGGGTCATCGTCGCCGGATAGGTGCGCACCGGCACCTGGAGCGCCGCGAGCAGACGGTTGAACGTCGCGTACGTCGACCCGGGACCGAAGAACTGGAACCCCGCGTCGACCCCGAACCGCTGCCCGTGCGCCTCGACGTCGACGGTGTGCGCGTGACCGCCGAGCCGCTCGTCGGCTTCGAAGAGGGTCACGTCGTGGTGCTGCTCGAGCAGCCAGGCGGCGGTGAGCCCGGCTCCGCCGCCTCCGATGATCCCGATCCGCACCCGGCCTCCTACGGTCAGTCTTCCCGTGCGACGGTGCAGACCGCTAGCGTGTGACCACCAGCGCACCCGGTCCTTGCACCCCCGTCGCCGAGAGGACCCCTCCATGGACTCGTCGCGTCCTCCGCGCTGGACCGTCAGCCTCCCCGATCTGGCCGGGCGGCGAGCCGTCGTGACGGGGGCGAGCGACGGCGTCGGGATCGAGATCGCCAGGGGGCTCGCGACTGCCGGGGCCGACGTCGTCCTTCCCGTCCGCAACCGGGCGAAGGGCGAGCGTGCGGTCGCCCTCATCCGGGAGGACGCTCCGGATGCCGCGCTCACGCTGGTCGACTGCGATCTCGCTCGGCTCGGCTCGGTCGCGGCGGCCGCCGACCGGCTGCTCGCCGACGGCCTGCCGATCCACGTCCTGGTCCTCAATGCGGGGATGATCGCGCTCGGAGATCCGGAGCGGCACCTGAGTGCCGACGGTTTCGAGCTGCACTTCCAGACGAACCACCTGGGCCACTTCGCACTCGTCTCGCGGATCCTCCCCCTGCTCTCCGCCGGCCGGGCGCGCGTGACCGTGCAGTCCAGTCTCGCCGCGAGGTTCGCGAGGATCCGCTGGGACGACCTGCAGCTCGCGACGCACTACTCGGTGCTCGGGGCCTACGGCGCGTCGAAGGCCGCACTGAGCCTCTTCGCGCTCGAGCTGGGACGCCGAAGTGCGGACGCCGGCTGGGCCATCACGACGAACCTCTCGCATCCCGGCATCGCGATCACCAACATCGCGCCCGCAGAACTTCTCGAGAGCCGCAGCGTGTGGGCCCGCCTCGCGCGGAGGATCATGGACGCCGGCGTCGGCGGGACGCCGGCCGAGGCATCCCTCCCCGCGCTCTACGCCGCGGCCCATCCGGACGCTGCACCCGGCAGGTTCTACGGACCCGGCGGGATGCTGCATCTGCAGGGGCCGCCTCGCCGCCAGCGCGTGTACCGCCGGATCGCCGACACCGCGCGGGCGCGGCGGATCCTGGAGGTGTCGGAGGAGCTCGCCGGAGTGCGGTTCGAGATACCGCCGACGAACCGGACAAGCGAGAGCCGAATCCGGTCGAACGCCTGGAACGAGGACTCCGCGCCTGCCGAATGAGCCAGCTCCGGTCAACCGGATATCACGTGATTCGGCATCCCCAGCGAATCGGCGGGACGTCGGACGGGCTGCGGTTACGGGCGTGCGAACAACACGCAAAATGTCCCTTTCCTTTGGCCACACCCAGAGGTACAGTGTGAACGCGCGAAGGGCTTGGGAGCCTTACTGATTCGATTCTGACCCGATCGAGTCCGCGCAGGAGGAGACGAGCCGGACAGCCTCGCCGCTGTTTGGTGCGTCTTTGTTGGGGAATGGTATGTCTACTGGGGACGCACTGTCGTGCGCGCCGCGGACCGCGGACTGAATCTGACCGTAGGGGACGCGTCGACTACGGGCGCCGGAGGAGAGACCCGAACTCTCTTTCGGCGCCCGGCGACGACTCACCTACGGCCGGAGGTTGTGCCCGCTGCGATCGCGCCGCGTGTTCAGCCTTCGCTCGTGCGGAGGCATCTTTGGGAGCGCCGATACCGTCGGCGGCTCGCCCTCACCGACACCGTCTGCGTCGTCGGCGTCTCGCTCGCGACCGGCGCCCTCGAGGTCACCGTGTGGTCGACCAGCGCCCTGGTCTCATCCGGGATGCGCGTCGCCGTCCTCGTGGCGAGCACGTGGCTCGCGCTCCTGTGGCTCAGACGCACCCGTGACCCCGCGGTGCTGGGGTCCGGGGCGACCGAGTACGCACGGATCGCACACGCGACCGGACTCGCATTCGGCATCCTCTCGATGCTCTTCCTCGTCCTTCAGCTCCCGGGACTGCGGCTGCAGCTCGTGATCGCGCTGCCGGCGGGGCTCCTCGCGCTGCTCATCAGCCGGTGGCTCTGGCGGAAGGCGCTGATCCGCGACCGCCGACAGGGAGACTGCGTCTCACGCGCCCTCGTCGCCGGCACCCGCGACGACGTCGAGTACGTCATCAGCAACCTCGTCCGCGATCCCCATCACTGCTACGTCGTCATCGGCGTCACGACGACGGATGCCGACATCGAGCCGATCGAGGTCGATGGCCGCTCATACCCCGTGGTCGGCCCCATCCAGTCCATCGCGGCGCGGGCGCGTCAAGCCGGTGCTGACGCCATCATCGTCGCGAGCCTTCCGACGAACGACCGCGATTTCGTGCGGCGGCTGAGCTGGCAGCTCGAAGGCACGGCGGCCGAGCTCGTGCTCTGCAGCCGTCTCGCCGAGGTCGCCGGACCCCGTATCTCGCTGCGACCGCTCGACGGTCTGCCGCTCATCCGGGTCAAGATCCCGGAGTTCGAGGGTGGCGTGCACGTTCTCAAGCGCGCGTTCGACATCGGCTTCGCGACGCTCGCGCTCATCCCGATCCTGCTCATCACCCCGCTGATCGCACTCGTCATCAAGCTGGACTCGCGCGGGCCCGTGTTCTTCCGTCAGACCCGCGTGGGCCGCGACGGGCGGCACTTCGGCATGCTCAAGTTCCGCACGATGACCGCCGACGCCGAGGCACGCCTCGAGTCGCTCCGTGGGCAGAACGAGGGCTCGGGTCCGCTCTTCAAGCTCCGGCACGACCCGCGCATCACGCGGGTCGGCGCTGTCCTGCGGAAGTTCTCGCTCGATGAGCTGCCCCAGTTCTTCAACGTGCTGGTCGGCGACATGAGCGTCGTGGGCCCCCGACCGCCGCTCCCGGGCGAGGTCACCGAGTACGACGGCACCGTCTCACGGCGCCTCTACATCAAGCCCGGCATCACCGGATTGTGGCAGGTGAGCGGACGCAGCGACCTCTCGTGGGAGGAGAGCGTGCGACTCGACCTCCGCTACGTCGAGAACTGGTCTCTGACCAGTGACCTCATGATCATGTGGCGCACCGCCAAGGTCATGGTGGCCTCGAAAGGCGCCTACTGACATGAGCAGCCTCCTCCAGATCCCCGATCCCTGCGTCGCCCGTTCGCATCCGCGCGGCCCGCACCTGGGCAGCAGCCCCAAACCCAGGATCATGCGACCGCACGTGTTCGTCCCCTCCATAGCGAGCGGGCGGCGCAGCTACCTGTGCGGAGGCCGCGATCGCGCCGCGGCCTCCGCCGTCCGCTGGGAAAGGTGACGTCCATATCGTGACTTCGACAGTGCGCATCCTCGGAACCCATGGGGTCCCCGCGAACTACGGCGGATTCGAGACCGCGGCGGAGAACGTCGCGTTCTACCTCCGCGACCGCGGGTGGACCGTCGATGTCTACTGCCAGCTGACGGGCACGGGGCCCCTCGAGGTCGACGAGTGGCAGGGCATCACCCGCACGATGATCCACGAGCCGCGGGAAGGGTGGCTCGGGACGTCGGCATTCGATCTGACGTCCATCCGCCATGCGATGGCGGCCCACGAGCCCGGCGACGTGTGGCTGACGTTCGGCTACAACACGGGCGTCTTCAACGTCATCCCGCGGCTCCGAGGCATCCCGAACGTCATCAACATGGACGGGATGGAGTGGACCCGGAAGCGCTGGGGACCCGTGAAGCAGGGAATCCTGCTCGGGAACGAGCGATTCGCAGGGTGGGTGGGAGACGTCCTCATCGCAGACCACCCCGTGATCGCGACCTACCTCGAACGCCACTTCGGCCGGAGGCGCGTGCAGACCATCACGTACGGCGCCCACGAAGTGGCGCGGGCGTCGACTGCGCCGGCGATTGAACTCGGCCTCACCCCGGGCGCTTACGGGATCATCGTGTGCCGGCCCATCCCCGAGAACTCGGTGCTCGAGATCGTCACCGCGTGGTCGAGCGAGCGGCGCGGGATGCCGCTCGTCGTCGTCGGACCGTACGGGGACGACGACCCGTACCAGGTGCGCGTGAGGGCCGCAGCGTCGGACGAGGTCATCTTCCCGGGCGCCATCTTCGAGCACGAACGTCTCGACGCCCTGCGCTTCCACGCCGCGCTCTACCTGCACGGCCACACCGTCGGCGGGACCAACCCCTCGCTGGTCGAGGCGATGGCGGCCGGCAATGCGATCGTCGCGCACGGCAACCGGTACAACACGTGGGTCGCAGGCCCCGAGAACGCCTACTTCTCGAGTCCGGCGGATCTCAGCCGCACCATCGCGGACCTGCTGCGGGACGACGATCGGCGGCGGCGCATGGGAGCGGCCAGCCGCGCCCGGTTCCGCGACGAGTTCACCTGGGCGAAGATCGGCGCGCAGTACGAGCACGCCCTCGTCGACGCGCTCGCGCGCAAGGGGCAGGTGCCGGAGATCAAGGTGCCCGAGGTCAAGGTGCCGGAGATCAAAGTGCCCGAGAACAAGGTGCCCGAGAGCAAAGTGCCCGAGAGCAAAGTGCCCGAGAGCAAAGTGCCCGAGAACAAGGTGCCGGAGAAGAAGGTGGGAGCCCTCGCATGATCGACGTGGGGGTGGTGGGTCTCGGGAAGATGGGTCTGTCCCATCTGGCGATGATCAAGGCGCATCCGGACGTGAACGTCGTCGGCGTGTGCGACGCGACGGGGTATCTGCTCGACATCCTGGCGAAGTACACCGGCGTGCGGACGTTCAAGGACCTCCATCGGATGCTGGACGAGGCCAGGCCGCAGGCGCTCATCATCGCCACGCCGACCCACCTGCACGCCGGCATGATCCGCTCGGCCATCGATCGCGGCATCCATGTGTTCTGCGAGAAGCCCCTCGTCATCGACCCCGCAGAGAGCGCCGTGCTGACGGATGCCGCCGCCGCGCGGGGCCTGGTCACCCAGGTCGGTTACCACAACCGCTTCGTCGGCGCCTTCCGCGAAGTGCACCGGCTGCTCGAACTCGGTGCCGTCGGCCCGGTGAGCACGGCACTCGCCGAGGCGTACGGCCCGGTCGTGCTCAAGCCGTCGGGGCACACGTGGCGCAGTCAGCGCGCGACCGGCGGCGGCTGTCTCTACGACTACGCGGCGCACCCGCTCAATCTCCTCACGTGGTACCTCGGTGCGCCGGCCTCGGTGAGCGGCAGCCAGCTCACGAGCATCTTCTCCGCGCAGATCGACGATGCGGTCGCGAGCACGCTGCACTACTCCGGCGGCACGGCGCAGATCGTGGCGAACTGGTCCGACGAGTCGCAGCGCAAGATGACGACCAAGATCACCCTGTGGGGCGCCCACGGGCGGATCTACGCCGATCGGCAGGAGATCCAGGTATACCTGCGCGACACGGCGCCGATCCCGGACGGCTATCGCGCCGGGTGGAACGTGAGGTACACGACGGAGCTCACCGAAGCGCCCTGGTTCTACCTCCGCGGCGAGGAGTACAGCGCACAGCTGGACGCCTTCGTGCACCGGATCATCGACGGCTCGATCGAGGGCGAGAACGACTTCGCCTCGGCATCCGTCACCGACCGCGTCATCGCGATGATCAGCGAGGACGCTGCGCGCGACGATGCCCGGCTGACCCACACCGGGTCGAGCCGCCAGCCGACCGCCCGGCGGGGTCTCGGCGCCGCGCTGCGCGGACTGCGAGTGGGGAGCTGACCATGGCGATCACCGCGACCCGCACGATGGACCGGCTCCTCTTCGGCGACAACCAGTTCTTCGGCGTGAACCACATGTCGGAGGAGAAGGCCCGCGCGCAGCAGATCCGCTTCCAGGACACCGACGCCATCATGCAGGTCATCGACGCGGCGTACGACGAGGGCGTGCGGACCTTCATGTGCACGACGCACGACCGGATCGGCGAAGTGTGCGACCGGCTGCGCGCCGACCCGGCGCGGTACGAGGGGTTCAAGCTCTTCCCCTGCATGCCATACGCCCACAAGTACGCCAACGCCGTGACGGACGACGGCTTCCTGGGCGCGATCCGCAAGTTCCTCCCCGAGGAGGGCCTGCTCGACAGCATCGCGCGCGGCGCCGGCTCGCTCGCGCGGAAGGACATCGAGGGCGTCTCGACACTGCTCGTGGATGCCGAGCTCAAGATGTTCGCGGGTCTCGAGACGCCCGTCATCTGGATGCAGAACGTCGTCGTCGACCTGCTGTCCGGACTCGGGTTCACCGACGCCCTGCGCATCTTCGCCGATCACGTGAGCAAGCGCTACGGCGCACAGGCCGGGTTCATCACCATGAACCTGCCGCGCCTGCTGGACGACCTCGACAGGGTCGGCGTCGAGAACCCGATCGTGTGCTCCAACATCAACAAGCTCGGATTCCGGATGTCGGGCGGGGTCGAGGGCTACCTCGACGCCATGCAGAAGCGGCCGTTCCGCGCCGTCGCGATGTCGGTCTTCGCGAGCGGCGCCGTCCCCCCGCGCGAGGCCCTCGAGTGGGTGTGCGCGCTGCCGAACCTCGAGTCGATCGTGTTCGGAGCGTCGAGCCGCGCGCACATCGCGTCCACCGTCGACCTCGTCGACGAGTACTGGCCGGGAGGCTGACATGGCATTCCCGGGCGAACGCTCGCAGCCCCGCGGCACCATCCTCATCGCCAATCCCTCGGCCGACCTCTACGGGTCGGATCGGATGGCCCTCGAGGCGGCGCGCGGACTCGTCTCGCTCGGCTGGCGGGTCGTCGTCACATGCTCGGTGGACGGACCCCTCGTCCCGCAGCTGCGTGCCGCCGGTGCCGAGGTGGTGATCCTGGATGTCCCGGTCGTCCGCAAGAGCATGCTCAGCGCGCGAGGGATGCTGTCCCTCGGCCGCGACGTCTTGACCCAGCTGCCCCGCATGCGTCGACTCATCAAGGACGAGCAGCCGGATGTCGTGCTGGCCAACACCGTGACGCTGCCCTTCTGGACGCTGGCGGCGCGGTCGTGCCGGGAGGCGGTCGTGGTCTACGTGCACGAGGCGGAGGCCGCGCTGTCCGGGCTCGCCCGCACGCTTCTGACGGCCCCGCTGCGATTGGCGAACGGTGTCATCTTCAACTCCGAGACCAGCCGACGCGTGTCGGGGTGGCCCGGGCTGGAGCGAAGGGATCGGGCGCGGGTCGTCCCCAACGGCGTGGGCGGCCCCCCCGAGACCCTGGCGGCGCGCGAGCGCCTCGACGACATGTTCCACATCGTCTATGTCGGACGCCTCTCTCCCCGAAAGGGAGTGGATCTCGTCGTGCGGGCGGCAGCCCTCCTGCGCGACGCCGGCATCGAGCCGCACGTCGAGCTGGTCGGCTCGGTCTTCCCCGGGTACGAGTGGTACGAGGCCGAGCTCCGCGAACTGGTCGACGAGCTCGGGCTCGCCGGCCACGTCCGGTTCGCAGGCTTCCGCGAAGTCGTCTGGGAGGAGTTCGCGGCGGCCGACGTCGCCGTCGTGCCCTCGCGGCTGGACGAGTCGTTCGGGAACGTCGTGATCGAGGCCCTCCTGAGCGAACGGCCCGTCGTCGTGGCCGACCACACGGGCCTCGCGGAGGCGGCGAGCGGCTTCGCCGCGGCCGTCCTGGTGCCCCCGGATGACGCCGAGGCGCTCGCGCTCGGACTCAGCCGGGTCCACGAGGAGTGGACCGACTATCGCCGCGCCGCCCGAAGCGATGCACCGCGCGCCCGCCGCCTTTACGGGCCCGAGAGCTTCCATGCCCGCCTGTCCCAAGCGCTCGCGGAACAGGCGTTCCCTGTCCCGAGCCCGTCGATGAAGGATGCCTCGTGGTCGCCGCGCGAAGTGCTCGACTGACGCTCCGGCGTCCGCGATCGACGGCATGGGCCGCGTCGATCGCCGCAGCGCTGCTCTGCCTCGGGCTGTCCGCGTGCACTGCGGCGCCGACCGCCGAGAGCGCCGAGCCGGACCCCACCAGGACATCGGCCGCCACGACTCCCGCCCCGACCGCGTCGGCTTCGCCGTCCGCGTCGGGCGGCGATCAGGGCCAGGACCCCGCTCCCACGCCGGGCGCCGACCCCGACCAGCCGATCCCGAAGGTCGGCCGCGGCGGCGAACCGGTCGAGCCGACCCAGTCGGCCGAACCCGAGGCGCCCTCGGACCCCGTGAGCTATCCGGACGGCGTGACGGTCCGGATCACGGACGTCTCGTTCGGCGAGGAGACCGCGAAGGGCCCGGGCAGCTTCCCCGGGCGCGGCTACGCGCGGCTGACCCTCGAACTGTCCAACGGATCCTCCGAAGAGATCGACCTCAACACGTCGGTGCTGACCGTTCTCGACAAGGACGACAATCGGGTCCAGCCCGTCTACGCCGACGAGGCGGACGTCCAGGACTTCGCCGGGACCCTGGCCTCAGGGAAGTCCACCACCGCGGTCTACGCCTTCGCGGTCCCCGACGACTCCCACTCCCAGATCACGCTCGTGGTCGATTTCGATGCGGATCACACGTCCGCCGTCTTCCGCGGAGGGATCGACTGACATGTCCGCACGCTCTCACCACACGCACAGTGCACCACCGACAAGAGGACCTCGCATGCACGCCACAATCAGCGACCGCCTGGGCGTCTCCGCCCGCCGCATCGTCGCCTCGCTCACGGCTGCGGTGGTGACCATCGCCACCCTCGCCCTCGTCGTCGTCCCGTCCGCGCCCGCGGCAGCGGCCGACCCGCCGCCCCTGCCCGACACCGTGACCGCCGACGTGCTGCCCACGTGGCAGATCAACGGCGTCGTATGGAGCCAGGCGGTCGTCGGGAACAACGTCTACGTCACCGGCAGCTTCACCAAAGCCCGTCCCCCCGGGGTGGCTGCCGGTGGCGCCGGCGAGATCGATGCGCTGAACATCTTCGCGTTCGATATCAGGACGGGCAATCCGATCCCCAACTTCTCGCACTCGCTCGACGCGCAGGGGCTCATCGTCCGTGCCGCACCGGACGGCAAGACGGTCTACTTCGGCGGGGACTTCACGACAGCGGACGGCCAGGCGCGCTCGCACGTGGCTGCGTTCGACGTCGCGACGGGCGCGCTGCTCTCGTGGGCGCCCCGCACGGACGGCCAGGTCCGCGGGTTCGCCTTCGCGGGCGACACGGTCTACGTCGGCGGCAACTTCCGCTCGAGCGGAGGTCAGCCCCGGACCCAGCTCGCCGCGTGGAACGTGACCACGGGCACGCTCACGGGGTGGGCGCCGACGGCGACCGGCGACGGCTTCGTCTGGGACATGGTGACGAGCCCCGACCGATCGCGCGTCATCGTCGCCGGATCTTTCACGATGCTCAACGACCAGTCGGCGTACGGCATGGGGTCCCTGGACGCGACGAGCGGCGGCAACCTGCCCTGGGCCGCGGTCGAGCGGATCCGCACTGCGGGACTCAACGGCGCCATCTCGAGCCTCAGCACCGACGGCACGCAGGTATACGGGACCGGCTATGCCTTCGGCGCTGGCGCAACCTTCGAAGGCACCTTTGCGGCCGATCCGTACACCGGGCAGATCAACTGGGTCAACGACTGCCTGGGTGACACGTATTCGAGCTTCCCGCAGGGCCAGGTGCTGTACTCGGTCGGACACCGCCACGACTGCACCGTCGTCGGCGGCTTCCCCGACACGAGCCCGCGCTCGCGCTGGATGAAGGCGACAGCCGAGCCGACCTTCCCGACTGGCATGACCACGAGGAAGGACGCGTACGGCTGGGACTACACCGGACTCCCCTACGCCGGACTGCTGCACTGGTACCCCGACCTCGAGTTCGGCACGTACACGAGTGACCGGCAGGCGGCCTGGTCTGTGACCGGCAACGACACCTACATCGTGCTGGGAGGGGAGTTCCCGAAGGTCAACAACACGTCGCAGCAGGGACTCGTGAGGTTCGCAAATCGGGCCACAGCTCCGCACGTCGTGGGACCCATCAACAACACCGCGTTCACGCCTGCCCCGTACTCGAACGAGGCCGGAGTGGTCCGGGTTCCCTTCGGCAGCGTGTGGGACCGTGACAATGCGTCCATCACCTACGACGTCTTCCGCAGCCCCGCGACCAAGATCGCGACCTTCACACGGACCGACAGCGAGTTCTGGAAGCTCCCGAGCCTGAGCATCACCGACACGGGACAGACGCCGGGAGCGCAGGTGCGCTATCAGGTCCGCGCCAAGGACGCCGACGGCAACATCCAGTGGAGCGCGTGGTCCCCGTACATCACGGTCTCGGGCGCCGCGACATCCGCCTACCGGTCCGCGATCCGCGCGAGCGGCGCGACGCACTACTGGCGCCTCGACGAGACGGCCGGGACGAAGCTCTGGGACGACATCGGCGATGCGCCCGGCACGCTCCTGAGCCTGACGCTCGGCGCCGGCGGCGCGCTGCTCAACGACAGCGACGCCGCAGTGACGTCGGCCGGCGGGAGCAACCCGAGGATGACGACCTCGGACATCGCTCCGGCAGGGACCGCGGCATCCGTCGAAGCATGGGTCAAGACCACCAGCACGCGCGGCGGCCGCATCGTGGGCTACGGCAACTCGGCGACGGGCACCTCGACCTCGGGCCAGACCGACCGGGTGCTCTACCTCGACGCGTCCGGACGTGTCAACTGGGCGATCAACAACGGGTCGTACCGCACGGTCTACAGCCGTTCGAGCATCAACGACGGTCAGTGGCACCACATCGTCGGGACCGTCGGCAGCGCCGGCATGGAGCTCTACGTCGACGGGACCCGTGTCGGCCGCGACCAGGCCCACACAACGCCTCTCGCGATCGACGGGTACTGGCGCATCGGAGCGGACCAGACGAGCGGCTTCACCAACCGGCCGAACGACGCCGGGCTCGCCGGCACGATCGACGACGTCGCGGTCTACGCCAAGGCGCTGACCAAGGGCGACATCCAGTCGCACTACATCACGAGCGGCCGCGTGTCGCCGTGGACCCTGGCGCCGACGGATGCCTACGGGGTCGACGTCTCCGCCGACCAGCCCGACCTGTACTGGCGCCTGAACGAGACGGCATCCGGCACGATCCGCGACTACTCCGTCGGCGGCTCGACGGGCAACCAGACCGGGACCGTGACGCGCAACCAGGCGGGTGCGGTTCCGGGTGACACAGCGACGAGCTTCAACGGCTCGTCCGGCCTCGTCGTCGCGCAGGAGGCGACGAATGCGCCGGCGGCCTTCACCGCGGAGCTGTGGTTCAAGACGACCAGCACAAGCGGTGGCAAGCTCATCGGCTTCGGCAACGCCACGAGCGGGCTGAGCACGAGCTATGACCGCCACATCGTGATGCAGAGCAACGGCAGGCTCAGCTTCGGCGTCAACAGCGGGGGCCAGGTGAGCCTCGTGAGTCCCACGTCGTACAACGACGGCCAATGGCATTACGCCGTCGCGACCCAAGGACTGACCGGCATGAAGCTGTGGGTCGACACGAAGCTCGTGGCGAGCAACGCGGTCACAGGCGGGCAGAACTACCGCGGCTATTGGCGCATCGGCGGTGACAGGACGTTCGGCAGCACGTCGAGCAACTACATCAACGGCACGATCGACGAGGTCGCGGTGTATCCCGTCGCGCTGAGCGAGGAGCGCATGCGCTCGCACTACGCCGCGAGCGGTCGCACTCCGACCGAGCGCGCACCGGAAGCGTCCTTCACCGTCACGAAGAACCACCTCGCGGTGTCCGTGGACGGGACGGCGTCCACGGACGCCGACGGCAATCTGACCACGTACGAGTGGACGTTCGGCGACGGCTCGACCGCCACCGGGGCGACCGCCTCGCACACCTACGCGCAGGCCGGGACCTACACGATCACGCTGAAGGTCACCGATGCCACGTCGCTCACCCACACGACGACCAAGTCGGTGACCGTGGCGCCCAACCAGGCGCCGACCGCGGCCTTCACGAGCACAGCGACGCATCTCGCCGTGGGCTTCGACGCGGCGGGGTCCTCCGACTCGGACGGCAGCATCGTGAGCTACGCGTGGGCCTTCGGGGACGGCGAGACGGGCACGGGTTCGACCGCTTCGCACACCTACGCGGCGGCGGGCACCTACTCCGTGGTTCTGACCGTGACGGACAACGACGGCGTGGTCGGCACGTCGACCAAGAGCCTGACCGTGTCGGAGGCGCCGAACGTGCTGCCTGTCGCGGCGTTCACGGCCTCGACGGATCTGCTGGTCACGTCGGTCGACGGCTCGGGCTCGACGGATTCCGACGGTACGATCACCGACTTCGCGTGGAACTTCGGCGACGGTTCGACGGGCAGCGGCCCGACGGCTCAGCACACCTACGCCGCGGCGGGCACGTACACCGTGACGCTCACCGTCACCGACAACCGGGGCGGGACCGCGACCGCCACGCGCGATGTGATCGCGGTCGTCAACCAGACGCCGACGGCGGCGTTCACGGCGACGGCCACCGATCAGACGGTGGCGCTCGACGGCTCGGGATCCACGGACGGGGACGGCACGCTCACGTCGTACGCGTGGGACTTCGGCGACGGCTCCGGCGGCTCCGGCGCGACGACGTCGCACGCGTACGCGAACCCCGGCACCTACACTGTGACGCTCACCGTCACCGACAACCGCGGGGCCACGAACTCCACGACGAAGCAGGTGACGGCGACGGCGCCGCTGGTGTGGGCGAAGGACGGCTTCGAGCGCACGGCGACCAACGGCTGGGGCACCTCCGAGGTCGGCGGCGCATGGGTGATGAACCCGGGAACGGCGACGGCGCTGAGCAAGTTCTCGGTGGCGAGCGGAGTCGGGAAGGTCACGCTGTCGGCCGGCAACAGCTACACGGCGTCGCTTCCCGGAGCCACGCTCTCGACGAACACCGAGGAGCGCTTCACTGTGGCGGTGAACCAGGTCTCGACCGGCGGCGGCTACTACTTCTCGGCGATCGGTAGGCAGATCGACAACCTCAACGACTACCGCGCGAAGTTCCGCGTCGCGTCGACAGGGGCGGTCGCGCTGTGGCTGACGAGGACCGTCGGCGGAGTCGAGACGGTGCTCACGAGCCTCACGATCCCGGGACTGTCGGTCACGACGCCGGACAGCCTGAACGTCCGGATGCAGGTCACGGGCGTCAACGCGACGACCCTCAAGGCCAAGATCTGGCGGACTGGGACAGCCGAGCCGGCAGCCTGGACGCTGACGGCGACGGACAGCACGGCCGTCCTGCAGGCGCCTGGCTACGTCGGGATCAACAGCTACCTGTCATCCAGCGCGACCACGGTCCCCGTGGTCTACAGCTACGACGGATTCTTCGCAGGACCCGCCCAGTAGACGGGCGTACCCGGGGTGGGCTGATCTCTCAGTCCACCCCGGGTGCGTTTTGTGCTCGGAGGCGTCAGCGTCGGGTCACGGGATGCGTGCGCCGATCGTCGCCGTGCTGCTCCCGAGGAGACCCACAAGAGCCGTCGGCGGAGCGAGCGCAACGTTGGCGGCCTGCGTCGCGACGTCCGAGAGGATCTTGCCCTTGGCGTCCGTCACGGCTCGTCCCTCGACCACCAGCGAGCGGGCATCCTGACCGGTCGTGAACCGGTAGTCGGCGAACGCGGAGAACACGTACGGGTTGACGTTCGCCGCGCCGCGCGACCAGACCACGAACCACGTGGGCTTGTTGACAGCATCCCGCTGGACGATGTTGCCGTTCGACTTGATGTTCAGGTCGCTCGCGGCGTACTTGTGCGAGTAGTCCTCGACGCAGATCGTGCAGTTTCCGGTGCTCCCGGCGATGACGTTGTTGCCGATCGAGACGTTGCGGATGACCCAGGGCATCGTCGGGTCCGGGAACGGGTAGCGCGGGTCGTGACCCGGCACCGACGCGTCGGTCGCGCTGCGCTCGTCCTGAACGATGTTGAGGACGCGATCACCGCCGACGATCGTGTTGTTCCAGATGTTGACATCGCCGGTGTTGTTGATCTTCATCGCGTTGCCCACGTTGCGGAGCACCAGGTTGTTGACGAAGTCGACCTTCTGCGAGATCTCGAGGAAGACTCCCGTGCCCTTGTTCTCGACGAAGTCGGAGCCGGAGATGTCCATGTCGTACACCGACTGGTCGGTCCACAGACCCGGTCCGTCGTTGCGCAGGAACGCGGACGACTTCACGATGAAGCCGCGGGACTTCGCGATCTTGAGCCCGCCCGAGACGGGCGCCTGGTTGAAGTGCTCGCTGTTGTTCTCGACGGCGAGGAGACCCTCGACGGACAGACGGTCGGCGTAGTTGGCGCCGAGGCCCATCAGGCCGTTGCGAGCGAGCGTGACGTTCTTCACGACGGCGTCGGCGGCACCGACGAACAGGCCCGTGCTCGCACTGTCGTAGACCTCGACGTTCTCGACCCGGGTCTTCGGGGCCTCGACCGTGATCGTGCCCATCATCCAGATCGACGTCGCGTAGCCGCGAACCCCGATGCCCCGGACGACGGTGCCCTCGCCGCGGAGCGACAGCGCCTTGGTGAGAGTGCTCGCACGGACCTCGTGACCCGAAGGGTTGGTGCCGAGGTAGAGGCGGTCGCCGGCCGTGTCGGTGAAGAACGTCCCGGCCGTCAGCTGCGCGAGCGAGCCGACCTCACGCTGAGGGACGCCGTCGATCCAGACCTGCTCGGGGTGGGCCGCCATGGGGTAGGCCGGGTTCACCCACTGCCAGCCGGGCGAGGTGCCGTCCGCCTGACCCTTCGTGAACGAGGGCGTCGAGTCGAAGTCGTACGTCCAGCCGGGGCTGTAATACGAGGAGCCGGATGCTGTCCAGCCGGAGATCTTCTCCGAGCCGTCCATCCACACCCGCTCACCGGGATACGGCTGGATCGTGACGGCCTTGCCGGCGGGGACGGTGGCCGTCTGGTGGTAGGTGCCGGCACGGAGGACGAGGACCGAGCCGGTCGCCGACCGATCGATCGCGGTCTGGATCGAGTTGTACGGCGCGGTCACGCTGCCGTTGCCGCCGGCCGCCGCGTCGGCGTCGACGTAGACGGCGCCGGACGGCACCGCGTAGTTCGTCGATCCGACGGTCGCCGATCCGGCGTTGGTGCGCGCACCGGCCTCACTCCACACCGGAGCCGCGCCGATCCCCGTGGAGGTGTCGGGCTGCGGCGGGACGGGGGTCGTCGGCGTCGGGGTCGGGGTCGGCGTGGGGGTGGGCGCGGGCTCGGTGGTGGCGGCGGACGTCAGCTTCGCGAGCGTCAGGTCGTCGAATCGAGCCGGCTGAGCCGGCGAGCTCGCCGAGACGTACGAGCCCAGGCCGAGGGTTCCCGCAGCGATGACTCGAGACGAGCTGGAGTCCTGCACCGAGAGGTCCCAGGTCGAGCGGACGGAGCCGACGGCGGAGACCCGCGCGTCGATCGCGACCGGCGAGCTGCCCGTGATCTGCGTGTCGAGTCGGAAGGCGACGCCTGGCACGGCGGTGAAGTTCGGGACGTACAGGCGTCCGAGCGACGTCTGCTGGGCGCCGTTGATCCGCAGCGTCTCGAGGAGCACGCGCCCCTGCGGGTCGACGCGGACCTGGACGTGGTAGTAGCCGGCGCTGGTCTGGCGGGCCTGGAGGCTCAGGTAGATGCCACCGCCCGACTTCGGGAGCGCGTCGAGCGTGAACTCGGCCGAGGCCGAGGCGTCGGCGAGCGAGATGCCCGCGACGTCAAGCGAGGCAGAGGTGCCGGGCGTCGCGACGTTCGCGCGAGCGGCACCGTTGGCCACGGAGAAGGAGGAAGGGTCGGACAGGACGTAGGCGGCCTCGCTCGGGGTTCCGAGACCGACCGATACGGTCCGGCTCATGTCGTCGGAGAAGACCTCCGTCGAAGTGAACGCCGAGCTGGCGACCGCAGACGCCGACTCGGACGAGAGGACGGCGGCGGTGGGCAGCGCGAGGGCGACGGTGAGGGCAGCGGCGATTGTGGGCAGGGTGAAACGCAACAGATTGAACTCCGGGATCGGGCATCCCGTATGCAGCATCGGCAGGGCGCGCCAGAGGCGAGGCATACTCGGGAAGTAATGTTGCAAAACGATAACAGCCGGCGAGTCATAGCCTGGCGAGAATGAGAAGGTTCTCACGGCCGACGCCTGTTACCTGCTAAGGGATGGGCACAGAAACCGTGCTACCCGAGTGCCTTCATCTTCCGGAACCACACCGCTACAGCAGCGCAGAGATGTACCAGCGCGACGATCGCCAGAAGCGTGTACACGACCATGAACCAGGCGTGCATTCCCCAGAGGACGAACGACATGCACCAGACGCCGTAGTCCATGGGCAGACCGAGCAGGGACCGCAGCGGGGATGACCCACCGGTCTCGGCCGCCTGGGGAATCCCGCGCTTTCCGCGGAGCAGGTCGTTGAGGATCATGCCGAAGAACGTCACGGTCGAGACGATGGCGAATCCGAGCGGAACGAGCACCCACATCGGATCGGGCAGATCGAAGAATCGGTACCACCCGATCGCGACCGCGATGTGCAGCGAGACGAGCTTCCCCGAGTCGAGGATGTGATCGAGCCACTCGCCGGCGAGTGAGCCTCCGCCGCGCAGTCGCGCGACCTGGCCGTCGGCGCTGTCCCACGCGTAGCCCACCGCCAGCAGGAGCCATACGAGGACGCCGAGACCTACGGACGCCGGCGCGAGCGCCAGAAGCGCGATCCCCGTGAACGTGAATCCTGCGCTGATGAGCGAGACCTGATTGGGCGTGAGCCCGACCGAGTGGGACGCCGCGGCGAAGATGCGCCCCACCGGCCGATTGACGTAGACGGAGTACGCGGGCGCGCCCCGCGCGCGGCCCTTCTGGGCCGCGGCGAGGCGCTGGTACGAGTCCGTGAAAGTCAGGGCGTCACTCCTGCCGCGCGATAGTCGTCGAAGTACACGTTGTACGGAAGGCTCGAGAAGCCGCCGCCCGCGTACGTCGTGATCCCGGTGTAGCCGGCGACCTGCAGGGCCGCCGTCGTGTCGGTCGTCGTGAGCTGCCACGCCGCCGGCTCAGTGGTGCCGTTCGCCCAGATCTTGCTCCGGATCGTCGTGGTACCGGTGCCGAACACCTGCAGGCGGACGTTGTACTTCGTGTTCGCCGTGACGTTGTTCGCGGCCGGCAGGTCCTGCCACACCATGACGGTGCCGCCGCGCGACAGCTGTGCCTGGACGGCGCCGTTGGCTGCGATGAGCCACCGAGCCCGGTAATCGTTCGCGCCGACCACACGCCCGAGGGCGGAGATGTACATCCGGGCCCCCGTGGGCAGAGCCTGAACGGTGAACGAGAAGGTCAGGTCGGTGCTCGTCGCCGTCGCGGTGTTGAGCGTCGCGCTGCGCGTCTGGCCTGCGGCGGTCGTCGTGAACCGCGCCCTGTTGGCGTCGATCCCGACGTTGGCCGCGCCGGCCGTCTGCGTCCAGTTGCCGCCGGTCTGCGCGGCACCCAGCGTGCCGTTCGCGCGCCCGAAGTCATCGAGTGCGAACGGAGTGCCGACCGGCGGAGCCGTGACCATGACCGACTGGGACGTGGTGTTCGTCGCGCCCTCGTTGTCCGTCACCGTCAGCCCGACCGTGTACGTACCGCCAGCGGCATACGTCTTGGACGTGGTCGCACCGGTGCCTGTCGTGCCATCGCCGAACGTCCACGCGTACGACGCGATGCTGCCATCCGGGTCGCTGGATCCGCCCGCGTTCAGCGCAACCGTGAGGTTCGTCGGCGTGGCCGTGAACGACGCGGTCGGAGGCTTGTTGGCGGCGGCCGTGACGAGCACGCTGTTCGTCCCCGTCAGACCCTCGTCGTCGGTGACGGTGAGGGACACGGTGTAGTCGCCCGGGGTGGCGTACGTGTGGCTCGCGGTGACACCGGTGCCGTTCGGCGTGCCGTCACCCCAGTTCCAGCTGTAGCCCGCGATCGTTCCGTCCGGGTCGCTCGAGCCGGAGGCGTTGACATTGACGGTCCGGACCGTGACCGGCGCGGTGAAGGACGCGATCGGAGCCTTGTTGGCCACCGGGCTGACAGTGGCACTCTTCGCATCCGTCGCCCCGTCGTCGTCGGTGACCGTCAGCGTCACCGTGTAATCGCCTTCCGCCGCGTAGGTGTGGCTGGCCGTCTTGCCCGTGCCGTTCGCTGTGCCGTCACCCCAGTTCCAGGTGTAGCCCGCGATCGTGCCGTCGGTGTCGGCCGACGCCGACGCGTCCACACTCACCTTCATCTTCGCCGTCGAGGACGTGAAGTCCGCCGTCGGGTCCGCGTTCGCCGGCGGGGCGTTGGTGCCCAGCGTGTAGTGCGATGCGACGTCCGACGCCGAGATCGGGTTCATGTAGACCGCGACCTCGTCGATCGTGCCGTCGAACTCCCAGTCGCCCGGTCCCCACGTGATGTCGCCGCCCACGTGCCAGTAGCCCGTGTAGTCCTGGGCGTCCGTGTGGTCGTTCGAGCCGCGCAGCACGCCGTCGACGTAGAGGCGCATGCCCTGCGCTCCCTGGGTCGCCACGACGTGGTGCCACTGACCGTCGTTGTACGAGCCCGGGGTCTGCAGCGTGTCGGTGAATCCGACCCACACGCCGTAGATCAGCTGGCCGTCCGGCGTCATGTAGATGTGCCGGTCGTAGCCGGAGGAGTTGCCGTCCGGGCTGTTGCCGAAGCCGATGATCTTGCCGCCGGTCGTGGTGCTCGTCTTGAACCACGCCTCGAGCGAGTACGAGCGCGGGTTCGTGAACGAGCCCTGGCTGATCACCTGACCGTTGGTGAACGTCGCTGCCGTGTCGGCGACACCGGCCAGCGCACCGTTCGCGCCCTGGCTGATCGACCCGAAGTACGTGCCCTTCTGGTTCGATCCCGAGGCATCCGCCGCGATCGTCCCCGTCGTCTCGTTGAGGCGCCAGTACAGCGCCGGCTCGAGGGCGTAGACGGCCTGGCCGTAGGCGTCGGCCGGAGGCGTGGAGCCGGCGATCGTGCGGCCCGAGGCGATGTAGTGTGCCTGGGTCTGCTGCTTCGTCAGCGGTGCGGCGTAGATGGCCACGTCGTCGATGTCGCCTGCGAAGAACGCGTTGCCCGACCACGGGCTGTCGCCGCCCACTCGCCAGTACCCGTTGTAAGGCTGCGCCGTGGTCACATCGGTGCGCTGACCGACGCGCACGCCGTCCACGTAGAGGATGAGCCCGTCCTCGCTCTCACCCGCCGTGACGTGGTGCCACTGGCCGTCGTTGTACGCGCTCGGCGAGGTGACGGTCGCCGAGGACCCGATCCACACGCCGAACGTGATCCGCCCGTCAGGCTCCATGTAGACGTGGCGGTCGTAGTTCGACGAGGTGCCTGTCGAGCTGTTGCCGAAGCCGAGGATCTTGCCACCGGAGGTCGTGGTCGTCTTGAACCAGGCCTCGAGACCGAAGGTGTCCGGTCCCGCGATCGCGTTCGTCGTCGAGGCGAAGCCGTCGCCGTTGCCATTGAAGCCGGAGGCGGACCGTACGTCGTTGAGCATGGCACCCGTCGTGCCGCGCGTCACTCCCGGGTTGACGGTGAGGTCGGACGCCCCTGCCCAGTCGTACGAGACCGTCGACGAAGAGTCGTCAAGGGGCCAGTAGTTGAGCGGAGTGTCGGCGAGAACCGAGTCCCGGTAGGCGCTGGCCGAAGCCGTGCCCGACGCCGTCACGGTCGCGGTTCCACTGACGATCGAGTGGTTCTGCGCGTCCGTCGCGCGGATGCGGTATGTGTACGACGTGCCGTTCGTCACGGTGGTGTCCACGTACGCCATGGGCGGAAGACCCCAGTCGGCCGACTTCGACCGCACGTTCTCGAAGGTCTTGATCACGACGTTGTCGCGCAGCACCTCGTACTTGAGGAACTCGCTGTCTCGATCCCAGTTGAGAGGCCAGCTGACACGGACGGACCCGCCGCTCAGTGCCAGCGCCGTCGCGGGCCATGCGGTGTTCCACAGGATGGGACCCTGCGCGTTGGTGGACTTCGACGGGATCGCGAAGCGCACCAGGCCCTGCTGGCCGGTGTTGTTGACGCGAGTGAACTCACCGCCGAAGACGACGTAGTCACCGCTGGCCGAAACGGTCCACGGCCCCTGCCATGCTCCGCTCACGTTGGCCGCGTTGAACGTCGGGAGCCAGTGGAGGAGCTTCGGAGCAGGGTTGCCGCCGAAGTCGTGGTAGCCGAGGTTGAGGCCGAAGGGCGTGATCCGCTCGACCTCCTTCGACACCGCGGTGCCGCGGTAGAACGTCCACGGGTCGCTCTGCGGGAAGCCTCCGACGAGGCTGCCGCAGTAGTGCGGGTGACCGGCCTGATAGACGGCATCGCCGAACGGCTGGACGTCGTAGAGATCGCCGTGGCAGTCGTTGACCCAGATGAGCTCCCCGGTGCTCCACGACGCGCGGAAGCTGCCCTCGAGGTTGCCGCCCGTGCCGAAGACGTAGCCCGTGCCGTAGATGTCATCGCCGTCGGACTTGAGTGAGAGGATCGCGGCGTCGTTGCCGGCGTTGCGGATGACGTTGTTGGCCGAGAACGGCAGCAGCGCGGCGCTCGTCGCGTCGACCATCGCCAAGCCGTAGCCGGGGTTGCTGCTGTTGTTGAGCGTCTGGAAGTTGCCGCCCAGGACCACCTTGGTGCCGTCGGGCGAGACCACGACGACGCGTCCCTGCCGTCCCTCGAGCACGGGCGCCCAGGAGAGCAGCGCGCCGGCACGGGTGACGGCGGCCGCGCCGAAGCGGTCCTGGTTGCTCATCCGGCCGAACGTGCCCGTGATGTAGACGGTGCTGTCCGTGGCGTCGATGCCCAGGGTCGCGCCGTTGGAGTTGGGGTTGAAGGTGGTCGAGAACGTCGCGGTCGCCCCGCCGTTCGTGAGGTCGAACGCGGCGACGCGGTTGCGCGTGGCGGTGTTGACGACCGTGAAGTCGCCGACGATGTAGAGCCGCGTGCCGTCGGGGGACGCCTCGACCTGGCGCACCTGGCCGTTGATCGTCGGTGCGAACGTCGTGATCAGAGCGCCCGTCGTGAGGTTGTACGCGAGGAGGTTCTGCCGCGGTGTCTCGTTCGTCCCGGCCGCTGAGCCCGCAGGACGCGCACTCGAGAAGGATCCGGCGGCGTAGACGGTGTTGCCCACGATCGCCTGGTCCCACACGATGCCGTTGATCTGCACTGTTGGCAGCGCATCGGCTGTCACGGTCGCCGGATCACCCTCCGGCGGGCTGACATCGGCGTGCGCCGGAGCCAGGCTTACGAAAGAACCGATGATGACTGCCAAGGTCGTGGCAACGGCGGTGATCGCCGAGCGGGTACGGCCGAAGCGCGTCGTGGTCAAAGCGCCCACGCTACATCTCCCCAAGATGCGGTGTCGCTGGACCACGTCCGTGTAGCCCCGCGACTACTTTCCCCAAATTTCGCCGGATCCTCAGGGTTCGGGCCCTATGAAAACGACGTCTGGCTCCGTGGCCAGCAGGTCGACGATAACACGGATGTCCCCAGATGGAACCCCGATTTTCGAGAACACGAAAACGGCCGTCGCGCTGTCGCCGGGAGGTACGGAGCCCGGCCACACCGTGGCATCCTCGCTCGTCACGGTGACGCCCGGGACCCGCTCGTCTCCACCGAACGTGAGGTTCACATTGGCCCCCGAAGTGTCGACGGGCTCGTCGCTGTTGTTGGTGATGCGCACCGAGACGGCGAGCGCCGGACCGCTCTGCTCGCCCGGCACCTCGCGCCCCGCTGTGACGGCCTTGATCGAGGTGACCTCCACGACGATGTCGTCCGCAGCCGTGGCGGGCTCGTCCAGCGGCACCTCGTCAGCCTCCTCGGGCTTCGCCACCTCGTCCGTGGCCCCCGGCTCAGGCGTCTCGAACTCGGTCGGCTGCGGTGACGGACTTGCCGTAGGCGTGGACGCAGATGTGGAGGCGGATGCGGCAGGTGCGCTCGCCGAAGGATCCAGTGCCCCCGATCCTGATCCTGCCGCGGGACGGAAGCTCATCACGGCCCACGAGACGACGACGGCGGCCAGAGCCACCGCGATCCCGAGGCTGAGCCACCTCATCCAGCTGTTGCGTCGAGTTGGCGAATCGCCTGTGTCAGACATTTGTGCATCCTCGCACCGAGTCGTCGCGCCTCCCCAAGCGGCGCGATCACGGTCATCCTAAAACATGCACGGGCGCCGGTCGCTGAGAGTCCACCGGCAGGTCGATCGGCGGCGAGAACTCCTCGGGATGCCGGGACCTGCGGGTGAGGAGCGTGGCGATCACGACGAGCAGGATGAAGGGAACGGCGCTGTCGACCAGTCCGCTCTCGGTCGTCGAGCGCAGCACGAGGAGGACAAGGAGCGGAAGGAGGGCGCCGCGGCGCGACGATGACGTGAGCGCCGAGACGAGGCACCAGACCAGGAGGCCCGCGACGAGGGCAGTCCCCAGGATGCCCGCTTGAGCGAGCAGCGATGCCCAACTGCTGTCGAGCACCTGTTCGTCGCGCCAGCGGATGTCGACCGCGACCTTCTTGACGGACAGGCCGAGTCCGATCCACTTCTGCCAGGACTGCCAGTCCCACGCCAGGACGACGCGCCAGGCATCGAATCGGGCGTCGATCGCAGAGGTGGCGTCCGTCGAGCCGCCGCGGGTCACGAGGCCGTCGATGATCCCTGTGAAGAAGGCGATGCTGTATATGACCGGCAGGCTCACCAGGAGGAGATAGACGACTCCTCGACTGTGGATGCCGTTCGCCGCGAGGGCGACGAGGATCGCGATGATGACGCCGAGCAGCGCGGTCCGCGAGCCGCTCGCGATCACGATGGCCAGAAGCACCACCGCGAGCAGGACACGCCACGGGCGCGCTCGCGTGCGCAGCATCCAGACCACGAGGGCGACCAGCGGGGCTCCGGCCAGGCCCGCGACCTCGTTCGGGTGGATCTCCGGCACGTTGCCTCCCAGGCGCCCCTTCTCGGTGAAGGAGGGGACGCCGGTCGCCGCGGCGATGATCGCCCAGGTCGCCATCGCGCCCATGAGCCCGCCGAGGGCGAACTCCCACCGGATCGACGTCAGCACGAGCAGGACCGTCGCCATCGCGATGTAGAGGCGCACCACGAGGACCACGGTGGAAAGACCGTTGCCGGCGACCACCGCGCCCAGGAGCGAGAGGAACACGACCGCGCTGAGGACTCCCGCGGGCCCGAGCCCGATCGGGATCCTGACCTTCGTGTTGACGGCGAGGGTCAGGGCGCCGGCGAGGGTGATCAAGGCGACGACGGCTTTGGCGATGACGACGGCGTCGACCCCACCCTGGTAGATCGTGTCACTTCGCCAGGGGATGACGCTCAGGATGACGAGCAGGAACAGCAGCCCGACGATGACGACACGGTGCCGCGTCGGGTGACGTGCGTCACCGTGGTCGGCGGGGGCGCGGTCAGTCCGAGCCACGGCTTTCGCGTCCTCCGGGATACGGCGCGTCGGGTGTGTGCACCGCGTCCGCGTCGACGACGGTGGACTCGTCATCCGCCTCGTACTCGCCGACCGGCGCATCGTCATCGTCCTGCGCGGCTGGGGCGTCCTCGACGTGCTGCGTCTCCGGCACGTCGTCGGAGGTCTCCGCCGAGGCCGGGATGTCGTCCGCCGTCGCTGTCGCCGCCGGGACGTCCTCGACGGCCTCCGCCGTCGCGTCGGCGACCGGTGCCTCACCCGAGACGATCTCGTTCCGGTCCGACTCCCGCCAGCTCTCGGCTGCCACGCCCACGGCGCGCGGGCCCGCGTGGGTCATGAGCACGCCGAGCGGCCGGACGTTCATCACGCGCAGCCGCGTCGCGATCGCGACGAGGTCGGTGGCGGACGTGGAGTTGTGGCGGACGGCGAGGACGACGCCCGCGCCCGTCTCCACCGTCGACTCGATGAGCGCCGAGGCCGTGGCGGGCATCACGACCATGACGATGTCGAAGTCCAGCCCGAGACGGACGACGGCGGCGGGGATCTCGCTCTCCAGCGTCGACATCGGGATGCGCGTCGTCATGGCGTAGATCGACACCGCCGGCGGGCGGCGCGATGACACCGGGTGGTCCTCCGGCGAGACGTGGCCGAGCACGTCCGAGAGCGAGCGCACGTCGGCGGCGTGCTTGGCGTCGGGGCGCAGATCGAGGACGCAGGCGCGCCGGCCGGAGGCCGCGAAGGCGCTCAGGAACCCCTGCAGCACCGTCTCGTCGACGCTCGGGCCCGTCACCGGGATCAGGACGAAGCGCGAGACCTCCGGCCCGCCGAGCGCGAACAGGCTGTTGATCGCATCCTCGTAGGCGGCCTCCTCCGCGACATCCGGCTGATTGTGCGGTCGCGACTGCGAGAGCCGCGCTCGACGCGGGATGCGCCCGACGACCGGCAGGCCCGCCGCGCGGCGGACGTCCGAGATGGTCCGCAGCCGCCGGTTCGTCGTGGTGCGGTACACCGCGACGATGGCCCCCAGCGCGAAGCCCGCGATCAGCCCGAGGCCCGTGATGGCCAGAACCTGCGGCGAGGACGGCGAGACGGGTTCGACGGCAGGGATGACCTGGTCGAGGGTCACGTCGTACCGGTCGTCGTTGGCTGCGTTCTCGGTGTCTTCGATCAGCTCCGAGAGGTTGCGCGCCGCAGAGTTGGCCATGCCCGCCGCGAGGAACGCGGTCGGCGCATCCGCGCGGACGGTCAGCAGCACGGTGTCCGTCGTGTTCTCGCCCGACAGCATCCGTCTGATGTCGCGGTCGCTGTACTCCTCGACGCTCAGGTCGAGATCCGCGCGCACGCCGTCGATGACGTCCGGGCTGTCGACCAGCGCGGGGTACGTCTTGATGCGCGCGAGGCTGAACTGACTTCGCTCGAACAGCGACGCCTCTTTCGACTCGACCTGCAGCAGCAGCGTCGAGGTCGCGGTATAGGTCTCGGGCAGCAGCTTCGCCACCCCATAGGCGGCGGCGCCGCCGAGGAGGGCGGCGATCAGGATGATCAGCCAGCCCTCGCGCAGAATGCGTCCGTAAGGAACGTCCTCCACCGTCTATCCCCTATCTCGACAGCCGAGGTGAATCCGAATGGTATCACCCGGAGGATGGAGCGCTTTCAGCCTGTGGGGAAGGCGGCTCCCCCCGCGCGGTCGCGAGCCACCGCAGACCGATGCCGCCGAGAAGCGAGGCGACCGCGAGGGCGAACGGAACAGTCGAAGCGGACAGCCCCGACGAGAGCATGACGGTCGCAGCGAGCAGGCCCAGGATCGTGTCGCCGAGCCGGATCAGGAAGACCGCCGTCTGCTTGCCCGACACGGCGCTCAGCGCGCCGTAGGGCGTGACCATCGCGACGGACGTGCCGTACGCGATCCAGCCGATGACGGCAAGGATGTCGAGCGGAACGCCGAACAGGAGCGGCCCCATCCACGGAGCCAGGGCGACCGCGATCGCGCCCATGACGACCGTGAGGCCGAGGAGCACGAAGACGACGAGATCCGCTTCGCGCAGCGACCCGCCCTCCCCCTCGCGGTGCTTCGCGGCGAAGCGCACGAAGAGGAACGACGAGAAGCCTCCGACGACCAGGATGAGGGGCGACGTGTACGTGCGCGCGGCCTCGAGCTGGCCGACGGCGGTCAGGCCCGCGAACGCGAGCACGAGGAGGCGGGTCGCCGTGAACATCGCCGGCCGCAGCGTCTGCTGCAGCCCGCGCCATGAGCCGTACTTCCACACGGCGCGGTAATCCGCACCGCGCAGCCCGACGAGGAAGCGGTCGTCCCGCGCCACGAGGAACCACCCACCGATCAGCGCCACGACCTGCCCCGCCGCGATGGCGCCGAGGAAGGCGCCGAGTGTCAGCGGCTGGACGAGCCAGACCGCTCCGAGGATGAGCAGGGCGACGACGAACCCCACGAGATCCGTCACGACGACCCGCAGGAACGACATCCCCGCCATGAGCAGGCGCCGGATGATCTCCTCGACCGCGAACGCCGCCAGCGCCGCGGCGAACAGCATCGACTCCACTCCCGACAGGAATCCCGTCGCCCACGCGATGACCCCCGCGGCGACGGCCGTCGTGAGGGTGACGGCGATGAGAGTGCCTTCGAGACCGGCACGGATGCTGCGCCCCGCCCGGTCGAGGACGATCAGGGTGTCGCCCACGAGACCGGTGATGACCGCCGTCGCGAGCACGATGACGCCGTAGAGGATGGCGAACTGGCCGAACTCCTCGATCCCGAGGATCCGCGACACCATGATCTGCAGGACGAGGCTGATCAGGGCCTGCACCGACTGCGCCGCGATGGCCCCGACGGCCTTGCTTCTCATCGTGACGCCTTCCCCGGAATCCCCGGCCCATCCTGCCAGGCGATCGAGCGCCGCCGATAAGACTCGGCCCACTTGCTTGCCGCCAGGCTCGCCGCGGTGGGATAATCCCGCCAATCATGCGACTGGGGGAGTTGCCATGCGCACACCTACCCGAAAAACCCATCGCAGCAGAGACCTGGCGGTCGCCGTCACCTGGGGAGTGATCGTCGGATCCCTCTCGATCGCCTTGCCGGGTGCGGCTGACGCCGCCGAGCCCGTCGTCTCGCTCGTCTCACCGCAGGACGGAGCGACCGTCGGGACGAGCCCCGACCTGTCCGTCGCGGTGTCCGACGCGGACGGAGACGCCGCCGCGGTGACCTTCGAGGGTCGCCGGCAGGGGCTCACGGTTCCCAGTGAGACGGACGAGGACCCGTTCACCCTCGTCGTCCTGCCCGACACGCAGAACTACACCTACAACAACCGCTGGCCGACGATGAATCAGCAGTCGCAGTGGATCGTCGACAACAGCGATCGACTGGGCATCGCCTTCACGGTCCACGTCGGCGACCTCGTGAGCGAGTACACCAACCCCGCGCAGTGGGCGCTCACGTCGGCCGCCCTCGACATCCTGGATGACGCCAATCAGCCGAACTCCGTCGTGCCGGGCAATCACGACTTCAACAACGCGACAGGTGCGGTCGGCCCGTACGACACGTACTTCCCGGTGTCCCGCTACGCCCAGGCGGGCTGGAACACCGCGACCACGAAGTACGGCGGGTACCTCGGGCAGAACCAGTTCGGCCCCGATCCGATCGACCGCAAGAACTTCGACAACTACTCCCTCTTCACGGCGGGAGGCACCGACTTCCTCGTGCTCAACCTCGAGTGGGAGGCGCCGAGCTACGCGCTCGATTGGGCCGACCGCGTCCTCGATGCGCACCCGGACCGCACAGTCATCATGGTGACCCACAGCTTCCTGACCGTGTCGGGCAGTCGCTGGACCGGGACGCAGCGCCCGGGCGGCACGTCGCAGGCGTCGCTGTGGAACGACTTCGTCCGCACCCACTGCCAGATCCGCGTCGTGATCGCGGGGCATGAGCACAACGGCGACGACGGCGAGGCGGCGCGCACCGACCCGAACATGTGCGGCGATCCCGTGCACCAGCTCATGACCGATTACCAGGACCGCGCCAACGGGGGCGACGGCTGGCTGAGGTACTACACGTTCGATCCTGCGGCCAACACGATGACGGCGACGACCTACTCGCCGAAGCTCGACCGCTACGAGACGGACGCGAACTCGTCGTTCGTGCTGCCGTTCGAGCTGACGCCGCCGGTGCCCGCGCCCTTCCAGACGATCGGCACGGGGCCCGCCACCGGCGGTGTCGCGACAGTCAGGTGGAACAGCCTCGTCCCCGATTCGACGTACGAATGGCGCGCCGTGGTGCAGGCCGGGCCGGATACCGTCACCTCCCCCACCTACTCGCTGCGGACCGCCCCGGCCGTGCCGACGCTCTCCGACACCTTCACGCGGACGACGACCTCCGGCTGGGGGACCGCCGACACGGGGCAGGCCTGGGTGCCGTCCTCGAGCGCGTCATCCTTCTCGGTCGACGGCGCGAACGCACGCGTGACGACGTCGCCGGGTGCGGGACGCACCGTGGATGCGACGATCTTCCGTTCGACCGACCTCTCCGTGACGACGGAGGTCTCTCCCTCCGTCGTGCCTGGCGGCTCCGGCGCGTATGTGTCCTTGGTCGGCAGGGACCTCGGCGCCAGCGACTATCGCGCGACCCTCCAGCTCTCCTCGACGGCCACGGTCGTCACGCTGCGCCGCGTCGTCAACGGGACCGAGACGGTCCTCGGCACGCAGCGGGTCGGCAACGGCGTCGTCGCGGGCACGCCGATCAAGGTGCGCTTCGAGCTGAGCGGAACGGCGCCGACGACGTTGCGCACGAAGGTCTGGACGGGTGCGACCGAGCCCTCCGCGTGGTCGCTCAGCACCACCGACAGCACCGCGGCGCTCCAGGCCTCGGGCAGCGTCGGCGCCTACGTGTACCTCTCGGGCAGCGCCGGTGCGAACGTCACGATGTCGTTCCCGTCGTACCTCGCGGTCGGCGCGATCGGCACGCCGCCGCCCGTGAACCAGCCGCCCACCGCCGTCATCGGCACGCCCACGATCAGCGGCCGCACCGTCACCGTCAGCGGCTCGGGCTCCACCGACACCGACGGCACGATCGCGTCCTGGGCCTGGCAGTTCGGCGACGGCACCACCGCGACAGGCGCGAGCGCGACGCGCACGTACACCGCCGACGGCACCTACACGATCACCCTCACCGTCACCGACGACAAGGGCGCAACCAACACCACCACCCGCAGCGTCACCGTCGCCGCGCCCGTGAACCAGCCGCCCACCGCCGTCATCGGCACGCCCACGATCAGCGGCCGCACCGTCACCGTCAGCGGCTCGGGCTCCACCGACACCGACGGCACGATCGCGTCCTGGGCCTGGCAGTTCGGCGACGGCACCACTGCGACAGGCGCGAGCGCGACGCGCACGTACACCGCCGACGGCACCTACACCATCACCCTCACCGTCACCGACGACAAGGGCGCAACCAACACCACCACCCGCAGCGTCACCGTCGCCGCGCCCGTGAACCAGCCGCCCACCGCCGTCATCGGCACGCCCACGATCAGCGGCCGCACCGTCACCGTCAGCGGCTCGGGCTCCACCGACACCGACGGCACGATCGCGTCCTGGGCCTGGCAGTTCGGCGACGGCACCACCGCGACAGGCGCGAGCGCGACCCGCACGTACACCGCCGACGGCACCTACACGATCACGCTCACCGTCACCGACGACAAGGGCGCCACCAACACCACCACCCGCAGCGTCACCGTCGCGGCCACCCCGCCGCCCTCCGCGCTCGTCGCCGACGACTTCGGCCGGACGGTCGCGAACGGCTGGGGCACTGCCGACGTCGGAGGTGCGTGGACGGCGACGGGGACAGCATCCCGTTTCGCCGTCGGCAACGGAGTGGGCGAGCTGCGCCTGACGACGGCCGGCACCTCGGCCCAGGTGCAGGCTGCGGCCGCCCAGAACCTGTCGTCCGACGTGCGGCTCAACGTGGCGTGGGATCGCACGTCGGCCGCGGGAGCCCAGTACACCGTCATCTCGCCGCGCGCGGTGAGCTCGACGGCGGACTATCGCCTCAAGATCTACACGAGCGCGACGGTCCCGTATCTCGACCTCATCCGCCGGACGGGCGGAGTCGAGACCCTCATCAGCCGGACCGCTCTCAGCATTCGCATGACGACCCCCGGCACCTGGTACAGCGTGGCGGTGAGGGCGACGACGACGAACGGCGTGACGACCCTGTCCGCCAAGCTGTGGCCGAAGGGGACGCTGGAGCCCGTCACATGGCAGGCCACGGCGACGGACAGCACGGCCGCGCTGCAGTCCGCCGGCTCGATGCTCCTGTGGGCCTACATGTCGGGCAGCGCCACGGCGCCCGTGACGACGTCGTTCGACGACATCCGGCTCACGGCGGTCACGCCTTGAGCGCCCGGACGATCCGCCCTCCCTTTCGGGCCGAGACCGAGGTATCCTGACCGCTACAGACGCGGTGCTTGGGACGCCGCGGGATTCGCTTGGGGGGAATCATGACTGTGCGCATCGGCTATGCCGCGGGGGCCTTCGACCTGTTCCACGTCGGGCACCTGAACATCCTTCGACACGCAAAGGAGAACTGCGACTTCCTGATCGCGGGCGTCGTCAGCGACGAGATGCTGCGGCTCGTGAAGGGCGTCGAGCCGATCATTCCGACGTCTGAGCGCGTCGAGATCGTCCGGAGCATCACGTATGTCGACCGGGTCCATGTCGAGACGGTGCCGGACAAGCTCGAGACATGGCGCGAACTCCGCTTCACGCACTTCTTCAAGGGCGACGACTGGCGTGGCACCGAGAAGGGCGCGAGGCTCGAGCGCGAGTTCGGCGAGGTGGGCGTCGAAGTCGTCTACTTCCCCTACACGGTGCACACGTCCAGCTCGGCTCTCCGGCACGCCCTCGAGATCATGGCCGCGTCGCAGCATCGCACCGACGTGGCCGAAGAAGGCTACGCCGCCACGGGTGGCTGACGCGCAGCCGAGCGGGTCCGAGCTCGACGTGCGGCGTCGAGCCTCGCGATGCGGACGTCAGCGCAGCGCCACGATGATCCGCTGATCCTCGAGGACGAGGTCCGCGGGCTCGCCGGGCAGCGCCGTGAGCGAGCGTCGCTCGAGAGTCGTCCGGTCGAACGCGAGGACTGCAGCGGGACGCGCGGTCGCCACCCAGACGCGGTCCGCGGAGGCCGCCACGGCGACGGGGGTGCCGGGGAGCACGACCGTCGCGACGACGCGATCACCGTCCGCCGACGTCCCCCACAGCCGGTCATCGCCCTCCGTCACGGCCCACGCGATGCCGTCCGCGACGGCGAGGTCGACCGGAGTGCCTCGCAGCTCGGACGCCGCGGGAGCAAGGGAGCCGTCCAGACGCACAAGGGTGTCGGGCGAGCGCGTGAGCACCCACGCCTCACCCCCGTCCACGGCGAGCCGCACGGGAAGTCCCTCGACGGATGCCGGCTCGTTCCATCCCGCACCGGACGGCGCGTGCACGACTCCGCCGATCGTCGCGACCCACAGCCCGCTGTCATCCGCGGCGAGTGTCACCCGGCCCTCGGCATCCTCGGCCGCTGCGCGCGGCGGCTCGACTCGGCCATCGGCCACCGTCGCGACCTCACCGGTGAATCCGAGCGCGACATAGGCGACGTCGCCCTGCGCGGCGAGCGACGTCGGCGCGACCGGCAGTCCCGCTGCTCGTCCCGCCTCCGGGGTGTCGAGATCGACGAAGGCGACAGTCCGGTCCGCTTCCGACCGCACCCAGATCCGCCCCGCCGAGGTCTCGAGCTGCGCCGGCGAGCTCGACAGCGTCCGCGAGTCCGTGATCTCGCCCGTCGATGAGTCGAGGACGAGCAGCCCGCGCTCCGTGATCGGCGCGGTGGCCGTTCCGGTCCGACCGGGGCCCGCCGTCCACACCGCGGCGCCGGCCGCGATCACGACTGCCGCCGCGGCCAGCCCCCACGTGAGGGCGCGCCTCCGGTGCCTCCTCCCGGGGCGCAGCGACTCCTCGGCTGGCGGGACCGTCGCGATGTCCTCGGGGCGGCCGGCACTCTCGCCTTCGGCCGCATTCGCCAGCACGCGCTGCCGCGCGGCTGCGACGCGCGGCGACGGATCCATGCCGAGCTCGACGCCCAGTCGCTGCCGGAAGGCGTCCAGCACGGCGGCGCCGTCGGCGCCGCGGCCCAGGCCGGCGAGCGCGAGAGCGAGGAGCACGGCCCGCTCCTCGTCGAGCGGATCCTCGGCGACGGCCTCTCGCAGGGCCGGCACGGTCTCGCCCGCGCGGCCCTCGTCGATCAGGCGAGCCCACAGCCGGTCCTGCGTCGCCCTTCGCGCCGCGGCGGCACGCGCTCGGAGCGGCTCCAGGAAGGCGTGGCCTTCCGCGCCGAGGAGGGGCAGGCTCGACGCGTGCAGAGCCCAGCGCCACGCATCCACGTCGTCTCCCGACGTCGCGGCGAAGAAGCGGAGGAGGTCGACCTCCGACGGGGCGCAGTGCAGGCGGTACCCCTGCCGCACCGTCGAGATGGACGGACCGCCCACCTCGGCGAGCGCCCGGCGCAGAGCCGACATGTACGTGTGGACGAGGGGTCTCGCGGACGAGGGCGGGTCGTCCTCCCAGAGGGCGTCCACGATGGCGGTCACCGACACGGCTCGATCCGCCTCGACAGCGAGGACCGCGAGGAGCACCGCGGGCTTGCCCGACGGGAGCGGCGCGTCGCGGCCGTCGACCGTGCAGGCGACGCCGCCGAACAGGGTGATGATCGGCTCCGTCGCCATCTCTCCCCCGCCTTCGCGCTCCTCCATGCAGGTTATAGCGCTTCTGAAGGGCGACTGGAGGCGGTGGCGCGAGCCTCGAATCGCCGTCGACCGGCGACGGCCCGTCCAGAGGAGCCCCCCATGTCCACTTGCACCCGCCGACGCGGCATCCGTCTCGTGTCCGTCGCATCCGCCCTCGCACTCGCGCTCGCCTCGATCCCCGTCGCGGCCTCAGCGGGCGAGGTCGACGTCGTGCGCGCCTACCGGGAGGTGCCGGGCTCAGGCGTCTTCCACGTCTGCGCGGACGGCAGCCCCATCGCCTACGCGTCGCTCTCCCACCGTGACTACACGACGTGGTTTCGCGACGGCGTGCCCGTGCGAGAGCATCGGCACATCACTTTCGACGGCACGCTCACACGCGGAGAGGTCACCACGACGTACACCGGAGTCTGGAATCGCGACCAGGACCTCGTGACGGGCGAGCAGCGCATCACGGGCGGGCAGTTCCGCGTCGACGTTCCGAGCGGCGGCACGCTCGTGGGCGCCGGCGTCCGAGCCGAGGGCAACGAGTTCAAGGCGACCGGCGACCGGTTCCTGCGCGAGCTCTGCACGGCGCTGGGGGCCTGAGTTGCACGCGCGTGCAGTCGTCGCGACGGCCGTCTTGGCGGCCGTCGCCTGGGCGCTTCCGGCCTGCGCCGCCTCTCCGAGCGCGGCACCCGAGACGCCTCCCGCGCCCACGCCGCGGCAGGAGGAGACTCCGACATGGACGTCGTCGGTCCCGCTGCCCGACCTCGAGACGCTCCCGACCCGGGCGATCGCACTGACGGCGCACTCGGCACCGGCGGCGCTCGTGGCGACGCGGGGCGCGGTCTGGGTGCAGGCGCACCGCGCATCAGAGATCACGCGGATCGATGCTGCGACCGGCGCGATCACGGCGGTCATCGACACGGGCGGGCATCTCGGATGCGGGGATCTGACGGATGCTGCCGGGTCGGTGTGGCTCACGGGCTGCGAGATCACACCAGGCCTTGTCCGCATCGATCCCGCGTCATCGACCGTCGTGGAGACGGTCGACGTCGACGGCCTCGGGCCTGCCGAGCGGGACGGCGAGCTCTGGATCGGCGACTGGATATCGGGGACGGTCAACGTCCGCTCCTTCGGGTCCTCGACGCCGGCCGCGGAGCTCACGGCGGTGCCCGTTCCCGGGATGCTCGACACGGAAGGCGGCGTGGCCGTGGCCGCGGGAGCCCTCTGGACGGCGGACAAGAACGGCGCGATCGCCTACCGCATCGATCCGGTCGACGGATCCGTCGTCAAGGCCGTGCCGATGCCCGCCGAGCCGGATTCCGGCTACCTGATCTCGCATGACGACGCCGTCTGGTACACCGACCCCGCACACGGCCTCTTCGTGCGGATCGATCCCGACTCGGGCGAGACGCGCACGCTCGAGGTCCGGACCGAGCAGCCGAGCGAGTACTGGGGGATCGCCGCCTCGACAGCGCCCGGCGATCCCGGTCGGCTCTGGGTGCGCAGCGGCGACGACGAGGTGTGGCTCGTCGACACGCGTGAAGACGCCGTGCTCCGGCGCATCGCCGTCGCAGCAGGTGCCGGAGGAGACGTCCAGCAGGTCGGCGACACTCTGTGGGTCTCCGGCTTCGCCACCGACGAGGTCGAGATGATCTCGCTGACCGGCTGATCCGGGTCCGGCTGCACTGGGCGGCGTCAGAGCTCGCCGGGCGACATCGCCTCGGCGTCGAGCTCCTCGAGGAAGCTGCGGACTCCGCTCGGCTGCCCCGCCCGACGGGGCGCGTAGACGACGAGCGAGTGGAACACGAAGCGGACGACGAACGCGGCGACGAGCGTGATCGCAGCGGCGAGTACGGCCGACAGGTGCCACGACTCGACCATGAGCGCGAGCACGGGGATCCGGATGAGCGCCTCGGCGTTGTTGAAGGCGAACGACTTGGCGAAGCGCGACCAGACGCCGGACGCGTCCGCCGTCATGTCCTGGAAGACGAAGCGCTCCTGCAGAAGGAAGTTCCCGATGATCGTCGTCTCGGCCGCGACGACGGCGGCGACGATGTAGTCGACGCCCGCATGCGTCAGCGCCCACATGATGGCGAGGTTGACGACCGCGCCGAAGGCGCCGATGACGGCGAAGAGCGACATCTTGCCGAACCGCAGGGCGGTCAGCTGCGTCAGGAAGTGGAACCCCTGTCGCACGGAGGCCTTCGACTCCCCCGCGTGACGGGTCGCGAAGTCGAAGGGCACCTCGGCGACGCGGAGGGTCCTGCGGGCGAGGATCTCGAGCAGGATCTTGAAGCCGCGCGGCTGAAGGGTCGCGGTGTCGATCGCGCGCCGGTCGACGAGGAAGAACCCCGTCATGGGGTCGGAGACGTCCTTGAGGCGGATCGGGAACATCGCGCGGGTGAGGCCGGTCGACGCCTTGGACACCATGACCCGCGTGCTGTCGGCGAGTCCGCCGGACGTTCCGCCGCCGGCATACCTCGAAGCCACGACGAGGTCGACGTCGCCCTGCCGGAAGCGCCGCCAGAGCGCCGGGATCTCCTCCGGGGGGTGCTGCAGGTCGCCGTCCATCACGAGGCACGCATCCGCCTCGGCGGCGTCCATGCCCTCCAGGACGGCGCCGCCCAGCCCGCCGCGCCGGCGCGCACGGTGGATGAGGCGCACGGGGAGAGGGGCGGATGCGGCGATCCGGCGCACCTCGTCGGGAGTCGTGTCGGTGCTGTCGTCGACGAAGACGATCTCGGCCTCGATGCCCTCGGCGGCAGCCGCGATGCGGCGAACGAGCTCTCCGACATTGGGAGCCTCGTTGTAGGTCGGGACGATGATCGAGAGTTGCACTGCCGACCATCGTCGCATGCGGCCGCGAGCGGACGAAGCCCCTTGCGACATGCTGGGCGATCGCACAGGGAGCACCGTGACCCGCCCAGGATGCCGGCATCCGGTCTTCGTCCAGGATGCATGCGGGAGAATGGAAGGATGACTTCGACCTCGACCATCACGATGTTCGGCGCCGACTGGTGCCGCGACTGCCGTCGCACCAAGAGCCAGCTCGACGAGCTCGGCGTCGCGTACCAGTACGTCGATCTCATGCTCGACCCGAAGGCCGCCGACGTCGCGCGCGAGATCTCCGGCCGCACCAGCATCCCGGTCGTCGTGTACCCGGACTCGACTCACCACGTCGAGCCGTCGAACGCCGACGTCGAGTCGAAGCTGCGCGAGCTCGCCATCATCTGAGCTGCTCCCGGAGTACCCGGCCTGACGCAGGCCGGGACCCGCTCACTAGGCTGAAGCCGTGAGCGACGGCGTCCAAGGCAACACCCGGGCCATCGAGGGATCGGTCGTCACGGACTTCGCCGATCGCATGACGTACGGCGGGTACCTCGACCTCGAGACGCTCCTGTCGGCGCAGCGGCCCCTCAGCTCGCCCGAGCACCACGACGAGCTCCTCTTCATCGTCCAGCACCAGACGACCGAGCTCTGGCTCAAGCTCGTCCTGCACGAGCTCTCGGCCGCCTGCCGGCTGCTGCGCGAGGATCAGCTGGCACCGGCCCTCAAGTGCATCGCCCGCGTCAAGCACATCCAGCGCACGCTCACGGAGCAGTGGTCGGTGCTCGCGACGCTGACGCCCGCCGAGTACGCCCAGTTCCGCGGAGTGCTCGGCAACGCCAGCGGCTTCCAGTCGGCGCAGTACCGTGCGGTCGAGTTCACGCTCGGCAACAAGCACGCCGGCATGCTGCGGGTCTTCGAGTCGGACCCCACCGCGCACGCGCTCGTCACTGCGGCCCTGGAGGCGCCGAGCCTCTACGACGAGTTCCTGCGCCTGCTCGCCCGGTCGGGCTACCCGATCCCGCACGCGGTGCTCGAGCGGGACGTCACGAAGGCATGGACCTTCACCTCCGAGCTCGTGCCGATCTTCGCGGACATCTATGCGGATCCGGGCGCGCACTGGGCCGCGTACGAGACCTGCGAAGAGCTCGTCGACCTCGAGGACAACTTCCAGCTGTGGCGCTTCCGTCACCTGAAGACCGTCGAGCGCATCATCGGATTCAAGACCGGGACGGGTGGCTCCAGCGGGGTCCCCTTCCTCCAGCGGGCGCTCGAGCTGACGTTCTTCCCCGAACTGTTTGCAGTGCGCACAGAGATCGGGAGATGACGGATGCTGAACGCCGACCCCTTCGCCATCCGCGAGCTCCTCGGGCCCGACGCGGCGCCCGGCCGACGCGCCATCACGGGTGAGCACGGGATCGTCCTCCCCGCCTTCACCGACCACCACGTGCACCTGCACCTCCTCGAGGAGGACAGCCTGGCATCGCGCGGGATCGCGGGGGTCGTCGACCTGGGCGGCGACCCCGTCGCCCTCGCGCGCCGGTCCCGCGAAGGCTTCCCGCACGTCTCGCACGCCGGCGCGTTCCTCACGGCACCCGGCGGCTACCCGGTCGGGCGTCCGTGGGCACCCGACGCCATCAGCCGCGAGATCTCGGATCCCTCGATCCACCCGGGCGTCCCGGGCGGTGTCGCAACGGCGGTCGACGAGCAGGCGGCGTGCGGAGCATCCGTCATCAAGGTCAGCCTCAACGCCGCGACGGGACCCGTCCTCGATCCCGAGACGCTCGGGGCCGTCGTCGCCTGCGCGCGGGAGCGCGGGCTGCCCGTCGTCGCGCACGTCGAGGGCGAGGGGATGACGCGGCGAGCGCTCGACGCCGAGCTCGACGTCCTGTCGCACACGCCGTTCAGCGAATGGCTCGACGGCGCCTCGATCGCACGTGCCGTCGCGCTCGGGCAGCGGTGGATCTCGACGCTCGCGATCCACGACGGCGTCGACCGCGAGCGCGCCGAGATCAATCTCGCGACCTTCGCGCGGGCGGGCGGACGCGTCCTGTACGGCACCGACCTCGGCAACGGCGACCGCCCCGTCGGCATCCAGGTGCCCGAGCTCGCGGCACTCGACGCCGCGGGTGTCCGAGGGCCCGCTCTGATCGACGCGCTCGCCGACCCGTGGCCGATGGATGCCGCGACCCACGCCGTCGCGACGTTCGTGCCGGGCGATCCGCCTGCGGCGCTCGACGACGTGCCGGCCTGGCTCGGCGGCGCGACCGTCGTTCCTGCCGACGAGATCGCGCGCGATGAGCACTGACGCGGCGGCGCTCGCCCGCGAGGCGCTCGCGGCCGAGGCATCCCGTCTCGATGCCGCAGATGCGCTGCGCGGCCGTCGCGACGAGTTCGTCGGCTCGGACACGCCGCTCGTCTACTTCGACGGCAACTCCCTCGGACGGCCGCCCCGCGCCGCCGCGGCGCGGCTGGAGTCCTTCGTCCGCGAGGAATGGGGCGGGCGCCTCATCCGCGCGTGGGACGAGGCGTGGATGGACCTGCCCTTCGCGATCGGCGACACGATCGGCCGCGCCGTCATCGGCGCCGCGCCGGGGCAGACGGTGATCGGCGACTCGACGACGGTCCTCCTCTACAAGCTCGTGCGCGCCGCCTTCGACGCGCAGCACGCGGCCGACCCCGCCCGGGTCGAGATCGTCGTCGACCGCGACAACTTCCCCACCGACCGCTACCTCGTCGAGGGCATCGCCGCCGAGCGGGGCGGTCGCGTGCGCTGGATCGACGTCGACCTCAGTCGAGGCGTCGACGCCGCTTCCCTCTCCGAGGCGGTGGGGCCGCAGACCGCCGTCGTCGTGCTGAGCCACGTCGCCTACCGCTCGGGCTATCTGGCGGATGCCGAATCCCTCACCCGCGTCGCGCACGACGCGGGGGCGCTCATGCTGTGGGACCTGTGCCACTCCGCCGGGTCGGTGCCCGTCGAGACCGACGCGTGGGGCTTCGACCTCGCCGTCGGCTGCACGTACAAGTACCTCAACGGCGGCCCGGGCTCCCCGGCGTTCGCGTACGTCGCAGCGCGGCATCAGGACGCGCTCGCGCAGCCGATCCAGGGGTGGATGGGCGCCGCCGACGTCTTCGCGATGGGCCCCGAATACCGGCCGGCGGAGGGGATGCGGCGGTTCCTGTCCGGGACGCCGCCCGTGCTCGGGATGCTCGCGATGCAGGACACGATCGCGATGATCGAGGATGCCGGCATCCGGGCGATCCGCGACAAGTCGATCCAGCTCACCGAGTTCGCGGTGCGATGCGCCGATGACCTCCTCGCGCCGCTCGGCGTGGAGGTCGCCTCGCCGCGCGATCCGGCCGAGCGCGGCGGGCATGTGACGCTGTCGCATCCAGCGATGCGCGAGGCGACGGCGCGACTGTGGGCGCAGGACGTCATCCCGGACTACCGCGACCCGCACGGCCTGCGGATCGGGCTGTCGCCGCTGTCGACGAACTTCGCCGAGGTGCTCGAGGGAATGCTGGCCGTCGAGCGTGTGCTGCGGGAACTCGCCGCAGACTCCTGACGACCGCTGAAGTGTGCGTCGGGTCCAGGGCGTTTCGTCTCGGTCGCTTCGCTCCCTCGCTCAACGACCGAGGACTTCCGGTCGTTGAGTGAGCGAAGCGAGACGAAACGCGATCCACACCCCGACCGACCGGAACTCGGCGTCCGCTTACACTGACGCGATGAGCATCGACGCTCCCACCTCGTCACCCGCCCGCCTGAAATCCGGAGTCATCGGGCGGTACGCCATCGGCTCGCTCGGAACCGGCGGCTTCGCGACGCTGCCCGGCCTCGTGCTGACCTACTACCTGACCGATTCCCTCGGTGTCGCGGCCCTCGCGGCGGGCGCCGTCATCACAGTGGCCAAGGTGTGGGATGTCGTGATCGACCCCGTCATCGGCGCGCTGACCGACCGCGACCTGGCGCGTCACGGCTCGCGACGCCGGCTCATGCTCGTGGGCGCCCTCAGCCTTCCGGTGCTGTTCGCGCTGACGTTCGCCGTGCCGCCCGCTCTGGGCCCCGTCGTCGGGGCGCTGTGGGTGCTCCTCGCGTTCACGCTCACCGCGACTGCCTTCAGCCTCTTCCAGGTCCCGTACATCGCGCTGCCGGCCGAGCTCACGCCCAGCTACGACGAGCGCACGCGCCTGCTCACGTGGCGGGTCGTCGTCCTGACGCTCGCGATCCTGCTGTTCGGCGCCGGCGGGCCGGCGCTGCGCCGCACGACCGACGACCCGGTCCTGGGCTACCTCGTGATGGGCGTGGTCGCGGGCGTCGTGATCGCGATCGGCATGCTCATCGCGACCACCGTCGCGAAGAGGGGCCGAGCCGGGGATGCCGCACGCAGCGGCCGCGACGGGCTCGCGTTCGACCCCTCGACAAGCTCGGGGACCGGATCCGAAGGCCCGGGGATCCGAGGCGAGGACGAGGCGGAGGTCCGGGACGGGCTCGAGGCCCTCGCCGAGCCGGCGCCGCGGGGCGGCATCCGCGAGCACTTCTCGGCCGGCATCCGTGCCCTCCGCCGGAGCGCACCGTTCCGCGCCCTGCTCGGCACGTTCGTCCTGCAGGCCCTCGCGACGGGGCTCATGCTCGCCGGCGCGCAGTACGTCGCGACCTGGGTGCTGCACTCCGAGGCGGCCGTCGAGCTCCTCTTCGTCGCGCTCATCGCCCCCGCACTGTTCGCCGCGCCCGCGTGGGGCGTCATCGCGCGTCGCCTGGGCAAGGAGCGCGCCTTCGCTATCGCGAGCAGCGTCTTCGCGATCGCCGCGGTCTCGATCGTCGGCGTCCTGTGGGCACCCGGCGAGTGGATCTACGTCCCGGTCGGGCTCGCGGGCATCGCGTACGCGGGCATGCAGTCGCTGCCGATGGCGATGCTCCCCGACGTCATCTCGCACGACGAGCGGACGAACGGCCCGGGCCAGGCCGGCTCGTTCAGCGGCGTGTGGACGGCCGGCGAAACCGTCGGCTTCGCGCTCGGCGCGACCGCACTCGCACTCATCCTCGCCGTGACGGGGTACGTCTCGTCGACGGCGGGTCAGCTCGTCGAGCAGCCGGATGCCGCGATCGCCGGCATCGTCGTGAGCTTCAGCGTCGCGCCGGCGGCCCTCATCGTCCTGAGCCTGGTGACCCTCGCCCGCTACCGCCTGCGCCGCGCCGACATCGACGCCGCGACCGGGTAGCGCAGACCTGCGTGAACCGTGCGACGCAGTAGCGCCGACTCCGGAACGGAGTCCCACGCCGCACCCAGGCTCGAGACGTAGGCTTGAGCCACCCCGCCCGAAGGAGAGCGTCCGTGCCGCCCACCGCCAAGACTTCCGCCCCGGCCCGTCCTGCCGCCGCCCCCGAGTCCGCGCCCGTCCTCGAGGCCGCGATCTCGGACCTCAAGGCGGGTGCGACCACGTGGTCGCACGTGACGCTCGGGCAGCGCGCGCGGCTCCTCGAGCGGGTCCGCGCGACCGTCGTCGCCGTCGCCGAGGAGTGGGCCGAGACGGCCGTCGCGTCGAAGGGCCTCACGCCTGATCATCCGCTCCGCGGGGAGGAATGGCTGGGCGGTCCGTACGCGATGCTCACGGCGCTCGACGCGTACCGTCGCGCGCTGCTGAAGCTCGAGAAGGGCGGGAGCCCTCTCGACGGAGTGAAGACGGATGCCGCTCCCGGAGGTCGCGTGCGCGTCCACGCCTTCCCGCTCGACGCCATGGACGGGCTCCTGCTGTCGGGGCACACGGGCGAGGTGTGGCTCGAGCCGGGCGTCACCGAGGCGGAGGCCACCCGCGCCGCGGGTCTCGCCCAGCTCTCCCCCGGGGCCTCTGGGGGCGTCGGCCTCGTCCTCGGCGCGGGAAACGTGACCTCGATCCCCGTCCTCGACGTGCTGTACGAGCTCATCGCACACAACCGCGTCTCGATCCTCAAGGTCAACCCGACGCAGGACCCCCTCGTGCCCGTCTTCGAGCGGGCCCTGGCGCCCCTCCTCGAACTGGGCTTCGTCCGCATCGTGACGGGCGGCGGCGACGTCGGCGCGTACCTCACCGAGCACCCCGGGATCGACAACGTGCACATCACGGGCGCCGCGGCGACCTTCGACACGATCGTCTGGGGGCCCTCGCGCGGAGCCGGAGCGGCCCAGACCGAGCGGCGCCGCCGCGAGGACCGTCCACGGCTGAAGAAGCCCATCACCGCCGAGCTCGGCGGGGTCTCCCCGATCATCGTCGTCCCCGGCCGGTGGACCGACGCCGACATCGCGTACCACGCGGAGCACATCGCGACGATGCGCCTTCAGAACAGCGGGTCGAACTGCATCGCCGGCCAGGTGGTGGTCCTCAGCTCGGACTGGCCGCAGCGCGAGCAGTTCACGGCCGCGCTCGAGGCGGCGTACTCGGCAGCCCCCGCGCGCCCCGTGTGGTACCCGCGAAGTGACGAGAAGCTCGCGGCGGCAGCATCCGACTATCCCTCTGCGCTGTGGTTCGCCGATGGAACCCGCGCGCTCGTCGAGCTCGGCGCGGATGCCGACGCGACGGCGCTCGAGCGGACGGAGTACTTCTCCCCCGTGCTCGGCGTCGTCGAGGTGCCGGGGCTCGGCCAGGAGTTCCTCGACGGCGCCGTCGCGCACGCCAACGACCGGCTCACCGGAACGCTCGGCGCCAACGTCCTGATCGACCCCGTGACGCAGGAGGCGCTCGGCGACGGCTTCGAGCGCGCGATCGCAGACCTCCGCTACGGCGCGGTCGCGATCAACACGTGGACCGCGTTCGTGTACATGCAGCCCACGCTCACGTGGGGCGGATTCCCCGGTGCGACCCTCGCAGAGGTGGGCAGCGGGCTGGGCGTCGTCCACAACGCCCTTCTCCTCGACCGCGTGGAGCGGTCGGTCGCACGCGGACCCTTCCGGCCTTTCCCGCGATCGGCGAGCGCGATCGGGCGTCCCGGGATCTTCTCCGTCCTGCCGAAGCCGCCGTGGTTCGTCGGCGCCCGCACGGGGGCCGCCGTGTGCGAGGGGTTCACGCGCTTCCAGATGCACCACGACTACGCGGGCCTCGGCAAGACGCTCCTGCAGGCGCTGCGGGCATGACGCGCCGCACCGGCGGCCTCGACGCCGATTACATCGTCGTGGGCGCAGGGTCCGCCGGTGCCGCCCTCGCGGCCCGGCTGAGCGAGGACCCGTCGGTCTCGGTGCTGCTCCTCGAGGCGGGCGGTCCCGACAAGGCGCCGCAGCTGCACATCCCCGCGGCCTTCAAGGCGCTCTTCCGCGGCGAGTACGACTGGTCGTACGACACGGTTCCACAGCCCGAGCTCGAGGGCCGGACGATCTACTGGCCGCGCGGCAAGACCCTCGGCGGGTCGTCGTCGCTCAACGCCATGATGTGGATCCGCGGCTTCGCGGCGGACTACGACGAATGGGCGGATGCTGCCGGCCCGGAGTGGTCGTGGGACGCCCTCGTGCCGTACTTCCTGCGCGTGGAGCGCACGACCGATCCCGCCGATCCGACGCAGGGCGTCGACGGGCCGCAGAGCGTCGAGCATCAGAGGGATCCGCGCCCGCACACGCAGGCCTTCCTCGACGCCGCGAGGGAGCTGGGGCACGCGCTCACACCGCCGAATCTGCCGAGCGGCGGGGGCTTCGCGCAGACGATGGTGTCGCAGAAGCGCGGGGCGCGCGCGTCGACGGCCGATGCGTATCTGCGTCCGGCGTCGTCGCGCAGGAATCTGCGCGTCGTGACGAACGCGCTCGTGCGACGCGTGACGTTCGAGCGTTCGGCTTCGGCCGCCCGCGGGTCAGGTGCGGCTCCGCGCGCGACGGGCGTCTACGTCGAGATCGACGGCATCCCGCGTCAGGCGATCGCACGCCGCGAGGTCATCCTCGCCGGCGGTGCCGTCAACACGCCGCAGCTGCTCATGCTCAGCGGCATCGGGCCCGCGGAGCATCTCGCGGCGCACAGCATCCCGATCCTCGTCGACAGTCCCGACGTCGGCTCCAACCTGCAGGACCACCTCGTCGCGGGACTCGCACCGGCCGCCAAGGGCGGGACCCTCTACGGGGCCGAGCGGATCGGCGAGCTCGCACGCTACCTCGCGACGCGCAAGGGCATGCTGACCTCGAACGTCGGCGAGGCGCACGGCTTCGTCCGGACCGCCGTCGCCGATCGGACGGGCGTGCCCGGGGGGCTCCCCGACATCGAGATCCTGTTCGCACCGGGCCCGTACGTCGGAGAAGGCCTCGTGCCGCTGCCCGCCGAAGGCCTCACGGTCGCCGCGATCCTGCTGCGGCCGCACAGCCGCGGCACGATCCGCCTCGCGTCGGCCGATCCGACGGAGAAGGCCGTCATCGACCCGGGGTACCTCACCGACCCCGACGGCCTCGACGCGGCGACGCTTCGCGCGGGCATCGCCGAGTGCGAGCGGCTCATCGCGACCGCGGCGCTCGGCGCCGTCATGACGGGCGGCTGGGTGCTGCCCGAGAACGGCGAGCGAATGAGCGCCGGCGAGCGCGCCGAGCTGTCGCTGCGCCGTTACTCGCACACGCTGTACCACCCGGTCGGCACGGCGCGGATGGGGACGGATACCGCGTCCGTCGTCGATCCCGAGCTGCGCGTGCGCGGGGTCGACGGCCTGCGGGTGGCCGACGCCTCCGTCATCCCGACGATCATCCGCGGCCACACGAACGCTCCCGCGATCGTCATCGGTGAGCGGGCGGCGGACCTCATCCGAGGCGACTCCCCCGGTCGTTGAGCGAGCGAAGCTGGACGACCCCGGGTCAGGGGCCGTAGATCTCGACGTAGTCGCCGCCGTCCGAGTCCGCGACGTCGTCGGACTGCGCGACAACGGCGGCGCGCGGTGCCACGCCCTCCGCGAAGCGGTCCGTCGCGGCGCGCAGGGCCCGCGCGATGCCCGGCTCGGAGGCCGCGTGCGCGGCATCCGGAATCATGACGAACTCGGCCTCGGGCCACGCGCGATGCAGGTCCCACGCGGTCATGGCGGGCGTGCACACGTCGTACCGCCCCTGCACGATGACGGCGGGGATGTCGCGGATGGCGTCGACCCCCGCGATGAGCTGGCCCTCCTGGAAGAACCCGCCGTGCATGAAGTAGTGGTTCTCGATGCGCGCGAAGGCGACGGCGGCATCGGCATCCGTCATCGTCGCGACGAGCTCCGGGTCGGGCAGGAGCGTCAGGGTCGCCGCCTCCCACCGCGTCCAGGCGATGCCCGCCGGCCGGTGCACGGCCGGATCGGGGTCGGTGAGCCGGCGCGCGTAGGCCTCGATCATGCGCGAGCGCTCGAGGACGGGGATCGGCGCGATGAAGTCCTCCCACAGGTCGGGGAAGACCACCGACGCGCCGCCCTCGTAGAACCATTCGAGCTCGTGGCGGCGCAGCGTGAAGATCCCGCGCAGCACGATCTCGGTCACGGACGCGGGGTGCGCCTGGGCGTATGCGAGGGCGAGGGCGCTCCCCCACGAGCCGCCGAAGACCTGCCATCTCTCGATCCCGAGATTGCGGCGCAGCAGCTCGATGTCGGCGACGAGGTGCCACGTCGTGTTGTGCCGCAGGTCGGCCCCGGGCGTGCTCGCGTGCGGAGTGCTCCGGCCGCAGCCGCGCTGGTCGAGCAGCACGATCCGGTAGCGCTCGGGGTCGAAGAACCTCCGGTGCCAGGCCGACGTGCCGGCCCCGGGACCGCCGTGCAGGAAGACGACGGGCTTGCCCTCGGGGTTGCCGCACTGCTCCCAGTACACGCGGTGGCCGTCGCCGACGATGAGCTCGCCGGTCTCGTAGGGGTCGATGGGGGGATAGAGGATGCTGTCGAGGTGGGCCGGCGCGCTCACAGCTGGTCCCCCGGCACGCCGAAGGTGTCGCACGCCTGATAGCCGCCTTCGTAGCCCACCTGGAACCAATGCTGTCGCTGCTCGCTCGATCCGTGCGTCCACGCCTCGGGGTTGACGGGAGCCCCGGATTCGCGCTGGATGTGGTCGTCGCCGACGCTCGCCGCGGCGTTGAGCGCATCGCGCACCTGCGCCTGCGTCGGCGGCTGGAGGAACGGCACGCCCTCCTCGTCGACCTGCTCGCCCGCGTCGGCGACCCACGCCCCCGCGAGGCAGTCGGCCTGCAGCTCGGTGCGCACGCCGTTGCTGTCGGGTCCTGAGCCGTTGTCGGGGTAGGCGTCCATGATGCCGCTGATCTGCTGCACGTGGTGCCCGTACTCGTGCGCGAGGACGTAGAGCTGCGCGAGCGGTCCCGCCGTCGCGTCGAAGCGCTCGCGGAGGAGGGCGAAGAACGTCGGGTCGACGTACACCGTCTCTTCCGGCGGGCAGTAGAAGGGCCCCGTCTGGTTGGATGCCGTGCCGCACGCAGTCGATGCCTGGCCGTCGACGATGATGAGCTGCGGCTGGCGGTAGCCCTCGATGTTGTTCGCCCAGTACTGATCGAGGTTCAGCGATGCGGCCGCGAGGCGGCAGTCGTCGCGGGCGTTCGCGTCCGCGCCCGTCTCGCAGTTCGCGACCTCGGACTCCTCGCCGCCTCCGCCGCCGCCCGCGAGCGGTCCGAGCAGGCCCGAGAAGTCGCCGCCCGTGAAGAGCCCGAGCAGCAGCACGGCGAGCGCGCCGATGCCCGTGATCCCGCCTCCCGCGAGGGCGATGCCTCCACCGCGACGCCTCGCCGTATTCCCCCCGACGTTGGCGTTCTCGTTGAACGTCATGCATTCACGGTACTCTGCGGTCCCCGGAAGAGCCCGGATATCGCACCCCCCTTGCATTCGAGGCCGCAATAGGCTCAGGGCATGTCGACGACTTCCACGACCGTCACGATCACCGGCGCGGGCGGACAGATCGGCTACGCGCTGCTCTTCCGCATCGCCGCGGGAGGGATGCTGGGACCCGATCGCCGCGTGCGTCTCCGGCTTCTCGAGATCCCGCAGGGCATGCGCGCCGCCGAGGGGGCGGCCCTGGAGCTGCAGGACTGCGCCTTCCCGCTCCTGGACTCCGTCGACGTGACCGACAGCGCCGAGTCCGCGTTCGACGGGTGCAGTATCGCGCTGCTGGTCGGGGCACGCCCGCGCGGTCCCGGCATGGAGCGCGCGGATCTCCTCGCCGCCAACGCCGGCATCTTCGGCCCGCAGGGCGCGGCCCTGGGCGCCGGTGCGGCGGACGACCTCCGCGTCGTCGTGGTGGGCAACCCGGCGAACACGAACGCGCTCATCGCCGCGGCATCCGCGCCCGAAATCCCGTCCGACCGCTTCACCGCGCTCACACGCCTCGACCACAACCGCGCCGTCGGCCAGCTCGCCGAGGCGCTCGACGTGCGGCCCGACGAGATCGAGGGCGTCGCGATCTGGGGCAACCACTCGGCGTCGCAGTTCCCCGATGTGGCCCACGCGGTCGTCGGCGGGGGCGACCGGATGGTGATCGACGCCCTCGCCGACAGGCTCGGCGGGCTCGAGGCGGCGACGGCCTGGCTCGACGACGTCTTCATCCCCCGCGTCGCCAAGCGCGGCGCCGAGATCATCGAAGTGCGCGGCTCGTCGTCGGTCGCCTCGGCCGCGAACGCCGCGATCGAGCACGTCCGCGACGAACAGGGCGGGACGGGCGAGGTCTGGACCTCGGCCGCCGTCGTGTCGCAGGGCGAGTACGGCGTCCCCGAGGGACTCGTGTGCTCCTTCCCCGTGAGATCCGACGGCTCCGGCTACCGCGTCGTGGAGGGGCTCGACCTGGACGAGCGCGCTCGCACCCGCTTCGACGCATCGGTCGCCGAGCTGGAGGCCGAGCGCGAGGCCGTGCGACAGCTGGGCGTGCTCTAGTCGATGGACCCGCTCGTCCTCGCGATCGTCGCCATCCTCGTCGTCGCCGTGACGACGTCGGTGGCGCCGCGGGTGGGGATCGCGGGGCCTCTGCTGCTCGTCGCGATCGGGCTCGGCGTGAGCCTCCTGCCGTTCGTCCCCGGCGTCGACGTCGATCCCGAGATCATCCTGGTCGGGATCCTCCCGCCCCTGCTCTACGCGGCGGCCGTGCGCCTGCCCGCCATCGAGTTCCGGCGCGACTTCGGCGCCGTCGCAGGGCTCTCGGTGCTCCTCGTGGTGTTCAGCTCGATCGCCCTCGCGTTCTTCTTCAACGCGATGATCCCGGGGCTCGGGTTCTACCTCGCCCTCGCGCTCGGCGCGATCCTGAGCCCGACGGATGCTGTCGCCACGGCGATCGTCAAGAAGCTCGGCATCTCACGACGCGTCGTGACGCTCCTGGAGGGCGAGAGCCTCCTCAACGACGCGACCTCGCTCGTGGTCCTGCGCGTCGCGGTCGCGATCTTCGTGACCGGCAGCGTTCCCGAGGGCGGCGTCCTGGGCGCCTTCGCGTGGGGCGTCTTCATCGCCGTCGTGATCGGCGCGCTCGTTGGCTGGCTCAATCTGCGCCTGCGCCATCTCATCCGCAACTCCGCTGCCAACACCGCGATCGGGTTCGTGGTGCCGTTCATCGCGTACCTGCCGACCGAGCAGCTCGAGGGCTCGGGCCTCGTGGCAGCCGTCGTCGCGGGCATCGTGACGGGGCAGGGCGCGGCGCGGTGGTTCACTCCCGAGCAGCGACTGTCGGACGAGCTCAACTGGCGTACCGTCGAGCTCGTCCTCGAGGGCGGGGTCTTCCTCCTCATGGGACTCGAGCTCAAGGAGCTGCTCGAGCAGAACGCCGCGGACGACCAGGGGCTCGGGCACGCCGTCGAACTCGCCCTGGCCGCCTTCGCGATCATCATGCTCGTGCGCGCGGCGTACGTCTCGCTGCTCGTGTGGCTGCAGAGCCGGCGCGCCCGCCGCAAGCTCGCGGGGCGCGCGCGGGTCGAGGAGTTCAACGATCGACTCGAGGCGATCGCGGCGAACCCCGATGCACCTCCGCCGCCGCGGCCGCGCCGTGCGGGCCGCAGCGCGCGCCGTTCGTGGCAGTCCGCCGATCCGGCGCAGCGGGAGCGCCGCCTCACGATGGGACGGAACCGCGTCGCGCGCCTCCTCGCCGACCTGGACTACTACCAGGCTTCGCCGCTCGGCTGGAAGCACGGGACCGTCATCGTGTGGGCGGGCATGCGCGGGGTCGTGACGCTCGCCGCGGCCCAGACCCTCCCGCGCGAGGCGCCCGAACGCCCGCTCCTCGTCCTGGTCGCGTTCCTCGTCGCGGTCGGAAGCCTCATGCTGCAGGGGCTCACGCTGCCGTGGGTCGTCCGGATGCTGCGCATCGACGACTCGGCCGCCGACGAGGTCAACCGGGCCGAGCAGGTGCGCCTCGACGACGAGCTGCGGCAGGCCGCGGCATCCGCCCTCTCCGACGGATCGCTCGCCAAGCGCGACGGGTCCGCCTTCGACGCGGAGCTCGTGGACCGCGTCGGCTCGCGCATGATCGAGCCGCCCGACGAAGATGCGACGGCGGCGCTGCGAGAAGGCCTCGAGCTGCGGCTCGCGCTCATCGACGCCATGCGCGAGCGGCTCACGGAGCTGTCGTCGGGTGGCCTGTACAGCACCCCCGTGCTGCGGCACGCGCTCGCCGAGCTCGACGCGGATCAGCTGAGCCTCGAGCTGCGGCTCGAGGGCGGCGACTGACGTCGCGTCGGCCCGGGTGCACGCGCACCGCAGCAGGTCCCGGCGCGGTGCACAATAGACGGGGAGGTGGGCCATGTCAGAGACGACGCACGCTCAGGATGCTGTCGAGCCGGTCGCGGACACGGGCTCGCCGACGACGACGCACGAGGCGACGGAGTGCCCGAAGTGCTTCACCGAGCTGCAGCGCGACCGCGACTGGTGGCAGGCGCGGCCCGCGGGCTCGCGGCTCGTCGGGCTCGTCATCGCGCGCGAGGACATGCCGTCGATCGTCGAGCAGCGCGACGAGCTCACGCGCTTCGGCGTGCCGATCGAGGGCTTCCGCCACCCCGCTCCCGAGACCCTCGAGTCGTGGGAGGAGCGTCTCGTGCGGCTCTTCGGCCGCCTCGTCCGCGGCGACGTCGTCGTCGTGACCGACGTGCACGCCCTGGGACGCAACACCGACGAGGAGACGCGCACGATCGCGGAGCTCGCGCGGCGCGGCATCGTCGTCAAGGTCCTGCGCCACGGCGAGCGCCATCTCCGCGACGCCGCGATCGCCTGATGCCTGCGAGGTGCCTGTCGAGCGCTCGCGCGTTTCGTCTCGGTCGCTGCGCTCCCTCGCTCAACGCCCGGAGTTTCGGTCGTTGAGCGAGCGAAGCGAGACGGAACGCCCCGGACCGACGGGCGGCGCTAGGCGCCGACGTACTCGCGGAGGTGCTGAGCGGTGAGGGTCTCGCCCGTCGCGACGAGATCCGCCGGCGTGCCCTCGAACACGATCCGGCCGCCGTCGTGGCCCGCGCCGGGACCGAGATCGATGATCCAGTCGGCGTGGGCCATGACGGCCTGGTGGTGCTCGATGACGATGACGCTGTTGCCCGCCTCGACGAGGCGGTCCAGCATCGCGAGCATGTTCGCGACGTCGGCGAGGTGCAGTCCCGTCGTCGGCTCGTCGAGCACGTAGATCGCGCCCTTCTTCGCCATCGAGATCGCGAGCTTGAGCCGCTGACGCTCGCCGCCCGACAGAGTGTTGAGCGCCTGGCCCAGCGTGATGTAGCCGAGTCCGACGTCGACCATCCGCACGAGGATCGTGTGCGCGGGTCCCTTCGCGAAGAACTCCGCGGCCTCCCCCGCCGACATCGCGAGCACTTCGGCGATGTTCTTGCCGTCGAGCCGGTACTCGAGGACCTCGTCGCTGAAGCCCGATCCTTCGCACAGCTCGCACAGCGTCTCGACGGTCTGCGTGAACCCCAGGTTCGTGATGATGACGCCCAGGCCCCGGCACGCGGGGCAGGCCCCCTCGGAGTTCGCGCTGAAGAGCGCGGGCTTGACCCCGTTCGCCTTGGCGAAGGCCGAGCGGATCGTGTCGAGGATGCCCGTGTAGGTCGCGGGGCTCGACCGCCGGTTGCCCTTGATCGGCGACTGGTCGACGACGACGACGTCGTCGAACGCCGGCACGTTGCCGTGGATGAGCGACGACTTGCCCGACCCTGCGACACCCGTCACGACCGTGAGGATGCCGAGGGGGACGTCGACGTCGACGTTCTGCAGGTTGTGCTGCGTCGCGCCGCGGAGTTCGAGCGCCCTCTTAGGTGAGCGCGTCGAGGGCTTCAGGCGCGCGCGATCGTCGAGGTGGCGGCCCGTGATGGTGCCCGAGGCGCGGAGGCCCGCGACATCCCCTTCGTACTGGATCTCGCCGCCCGCGCGCCCGGCACCCGGACCCAGGTCGACGACATGGTCGGCGATCTCGATGACCTCGGGCTTGTGCTCGACGACGAGGACCGTGTTGCCCTTGTCGCGCAGGAGCCGCAGGAGCCGGTTCATCCGCTGGATGTCGTGCGGATGCAGGCCCGCCGTGGGCTCGTCGAAGACGTAGGAGATGTCGGTGAGGGCGGAACCGAGGTGGCGGATCATCTTCGCGCGCTGCGCCTCGCCGCCGGAGAGCGTGCCCGACGAGCGGTCCAGCGAGAGGTAGCCGAGACCGATGTCGATGAACGACGCGATCGTCTGGCGCAGGCCCGCCATGAGCGGGGCGACCTCGGGGTCGTCGATCGTGTCGAGCCAGACCGCGAGGTCGGTGATCTGCATCGCCGCGGCATCCGCGATGCTGATGCCCTTGATCTTCGACGACCTCGCGCCTTCGTTGAGCCGCGTGCCGCCGCAGTCGGGGCAGGGCATGAACTTGACCGCGCGCTCGACGAACGCCCGGATGTGCGCCTGCAGTGACTCGCGATCCTTCTGCAGCATCGACTTCGTCAGCTTGGGCACGAGGCCCTCGTAGGTCATGTTGATCCCCTGGATCTTGACCTTCGTGGGCTCCTTGTAGAGGAAGTCGGCGAGCTCCTGCTCCGTGTAGTCCTCGATCGCCTTGTCGGGATCGATGAAGCCGGACTCGGAGAACTGCCGCACCATCCAGCCGTCGACATTGTACCCGGGGACGGTGATCGCGCCTTCGGAGAGCGACTTCGACCGGTCGAAGAGTTCGTCGAGATCGATGTCGCTCACTTCGCCCAGGCCCTCGCAGCGCGAGCACATCCCGCCCGTGATCTCGAACGACCGGCGCTCCTTGACGGTCTTGCCGCCCTTCTCGAACGTGACGGCTCCCGCCCCGGAGACCGACGGGATGTTGAACGAGAACGCCTGCGGCGAGCCGACGTGCGGCTGCCCGATGCGGCTGAAGAGGAGCCGCAGCATCGCGTGCGCGTCGGTCGCGGTGCCGACCGTCGAGCGGGCGTTCGCGCCCATGCGCTCCTGGTCGACGATGATCGCGGGGCTGACGTTCTCGAGCGCGTCGACGTCGGGCCGGCTCAGCTGCCCCATGAACTGCTGCACGAACGTCGGGTAGGTCTCGTTGATGAGGCGCTGCGACTCGTTCGCGATCGTGCCGAAGACGAGCGACGACTTGCCCGAGCCGCTGACACCCGTGAAGACCGTGAGGCGGCGTTTCGGGATGTCGACATCGACGCCTTTCAGGTTGTTCTCGCGGGCCCCCACCACCCGGATGACCTCGTGCGAATCCGCGACGTGCGCCTCGCCCGACTGCTGACTGTGTGCCACGCGTGCCCTCCTCGGCTGAACCTCCGCCAGTCTGCCCCAGATCGCGGACGCGGGGTGGCCTCAATCGGCGGAGCGCGCCTCGACGAGGTGGAGGAAGACGACCGTGTTGTCGGGAGCGCTGGCGGAGGGATCCCAGCCGTCCGGACGGTGGCAGGTCACGAGCGCGAGGCGGCCCGGCACGACGGCGACGACGCGCGGGTCCTGTGTGAAATCGGGCTTGGCCATCGTGATGATCTCGTCGACCTCGTACACGAGATCGCCTGTGGCGGTCGTCACGGTCGCGCGATCGCCCGCATGCACGCCGGTGAGCCCGTTGAAGACGGCGGGCTCGACCCACGAGTGCCCGAAGAGATAGACCGTGTTGGCGGCATCCGACCCCGGCATGGGGTCCCGGATGCCGGAGTACCAGGAGATCGTGTCGAGGGTCGCGGGGTTGATGCCGCCCTCGGCTTCGGCTTCGGCCGCCGTGTACTCCTCGACGGGACCGTCGATGCCGGCCGCGGGGAAGACGAGGCGCTCGGGCGGCGCGACGGGGACGTGGTCCAGGCGCGGCGAGGCGAGCTCCGCCGACGCCGACGGCGCGGCGACCGTCAAGCCGGGCGCCGCGAGCACCCCTGCCTCGTCCTGCCCGGGCACGGCGCATCCCGACAGGACGAGGCAGAGGGCGGCCGCCGCGACGGAGAGCACCCCTCGCGGCGACGGAGCGGTGCGGGTCATCGGCGCCGACGCGCTCCCGCGATGACGGCGCCTGCGCCCGTGGCGACGAGGGCGCCCAGAGTGGACAGCATCCCGAACAGAGGTGAAGTCGAGGAGTCGTGCGCGAGGAGCGCCCCATCCGTCTTCGCCGCCGGGAGCGTGTTGACCCCCGAGGCTGTCGGCACCGCCGGGGTCGTCGTGCCGCCGTCCGTCGGCGTGACGCCGGGCTCCTCCTCCGGCTCCTCCGGCTCCTCCGGCTCCTCCGCGGTCGGATTCGGAGTCGGGCATCCGATCACGGTCACGCGTGGATCGGGGTAGCGCACGAGGCCCGAGCTCCAGGCCGCCTCGACCGCGTCCTGCGCCCCGAATCCGAACGCGACGGCGCTCGCACCGCCGAGATCGGCGCACGTGTACCCGGCGAGAGTCTGGGAGAAGGTCCATTCCTCGCCCGGTGCGTACAGGCGCGGACCGAACGGATACAGCGTGCCGCCGGCATCCTGCACGACGGCGCTCCCCCACGCCTCGACGGTGGACAGGTTCTTGGTCCAGACGTCGACCTCGACCGAGCCCGGCGTCGAGGAGAAGTCGAGCGTGACCGACCCCTGACCGATGATCTCGTCGGCCGCATTCGCCGCCCCGGCGACGCCGACCGACATGACGAGTCCCGCGACGACCGCCGTCGCCGCCAGACCCAGTGCATGCTTCTTCACGAGTGCCCCCTCAGTGAACTCGAACATGGATTTCAGCGGGGGCGGCAAGGAACGGGACCAGGCGGTCCGATGGCAGCCCCGCCCAGCTGTGTTGCTCGCTGCCGGGAGCGTAACAGCGCGCGGGGAACGGCTCTGTTACGTGCGCATGACTTCTTTCGCACAGTGCGGGAAGCGCGCTCGGAGGCCGGAATCCGCGGCGGAAACGCGCGGGAGCGCTCCCAATCGTTACCTCCCCGTTACATCGGATGTTTGACGCGGTCGTCCAGACCCGCCTAATCTTCCTATCGAAGCGGTTCGAAATCGAAGCGCTTCGATCCACTTCGAGGGATCCGCCCGCGGGCGGAGGCTCGAACGCCACGTACACGAGGGAGTGACATGGAGCGACGTCAGCCCCACCCGGCAGCATCCCCTGCGAGTGCCTCCGATCGGACGGCGAGCCGATGACGACCCAGGCGCAGTATCAGCTGGTCAATCAGGAAGCGGCGATGCGCAACCTGGAGAAGAACACGCGCCGGCGTCGGCGGGGTTCGCGACTGAAGCCCGCGGGAAGCAGGACGTCGTTCCGGCTGTTCCTGTGCATCCTGCCGTTCCTGATCCTGGCGTTCCTGTTCTCCTACCTGCCGCTGTACGGGTGGGTGTACTCGCTGTACGACTACAAGCCCGCGCTGGGCCTGGAGGGAAGCGAGTTCGTCGGGCTGCAGTGGTTCCAGATGCTCGTGTCCTCGCCGACGCAGATGGCGCAGATCGGGCAGGTGCTGCTGAACACCCTCGCGATCAGCTTCCTCGGCATCCTGACGTCGATCCTGCCGCTGGGTTTCGCGATCTTCCTCAACGAGATCCGGGCGTCCTGGTTCCGCGGGTCGGTACAGACGCTCACCGCGCTGCCGAACTTCATCTCCTGGGTCCTCGTCTACATGATCGCGTTCAGCCTGTTCTCCTCCTCGGGGCTGGTCAACGACGTGCTGATGGACGCGGGCCTCATCACGGCGCCGCTGAAGTTCCTCGACTCGGCGGAGAACGTGTGGCTCACCATGACGCTCTGGTCGATCTGGAAGGGCCTGGGCTGGGGCGCGATCATCTACCTCGCCGCGATCGCCGGCGTGGACCAGTCGCTGTACGAGTCGGCCAAGATCGACGGCGCCGGCCGATTCCAGACCATGTGGCACATCACCCTGCCGCAGCTGATGCCGACCTACCTCGTGCTGCTGCTGCTGTCCATCGCGAACATCCTGAACAACGGCATGGAGCAGTACTACGTGTTCCAGAACGCGTTCAACAAGCAGTGGATCCAGGTGCTGGACCTGTACGTCTACAACATCGGCATGACCGGCAACAGCCTGTCCCTGGCCACCGCGATCGGCATGCTCAAGAGCCTCATCTCGGTCGCCCTCCTGCTCACCGTCAACGCCATCTCCAAGCGCGTCCGCGGCGAATCGATCGTCTGAGGGGAACCCTGCGATGACTCACACCCAGACCCCGACGGCGACGCAGACGCTCACCGCGCCCGGTGCCGCCATCCCGCCCGCGCGGCACGGCGCCACAATCGGCGACGTCCTGTTCCGGATCGGCAACTACGCGCTGTTCGTGCTCTTCGCGCTGATCTGCGCCTACCCGTTCTACTACCTGATCATCAACTCCGTCAGCGCCAACGACATCTCCGCGCTCGGCGACGTACGGCTTTTCCCGACCGGGTTCCACCTGTCCAACTACGCCCAGGTCTTCCAGCTGCCGGGCCTGCCCATGGCGACGATCGTGAGCTTCGGCCGCACCATCATCGGCACGGTCCTGACAGTGCTGGCCTCCGCGTTCCTCGGGTTCATGTTCACCCAGACCCGGATGTGGGGGCGGAAGTTCTGGTACCGCTTCCTGATCATCACGATGTACTTCTCGGCGGGCCTGATCCCGATCTTCATCATCATGAAGACGCTCGGCCTGACCAACAACTTCTGGGTCTACGTGCTCCCGTTCGTCGTGCAGCCGTTCAACGTCATCCTCGCCAAGACCTACGTCGAGTCGATGCCGCGGGAGCTGCAGGAAGCCGCCGAGATGGACGGCGCCAACATCCTGCAGGTGTTCTTCCGCGTCTACCTGCCGAACATGACGCCGATCCTCGCGACGATCGCGATCTTCAGCGCCGTCACGCAGTGGAACAGCTTCCAGGACACCCTGATCTACATCACCGACCAGTCGCTGTACACGCTGCAGTACCTGCTCTACATGTTCATCAACCAGGCATCCAGCCTCGCTCAGGCCGCGCAGAACGCCGGCGGCAACGTCGGGCAGATCGCGGGTCTGGCGACCGAACAGACACCCACCAGCATCCGGATGACGGTCTCGGTGCTCGTCGTGCTGCCGATCATCTTCATCTACCCCCTGTTCCAGCGCTTCTTCGTCAAGGGCATCATGCTCGGCGCGGTCAAGGGCTGACCCACCCCCACCACCAAGAAAGGAAAGCAATGAAGCTGAAGAGAAAGGCGTCGCTGGCGCTCGTGGCCCTCCTGGCCGTGGGTTCGCTGGCGTCCTGCGCAGCCGGCGGCGGCGAAGAGAAGGCGGCGACCGGCACGTTCCCCTCGTCCTGGGACGAAGAGATCACCATCGACGTGTTCGACGGCCTCGCCAACTACATGGGCATCCAGCAGGGCTGGTTCGCCAAGATCGTCGAAGACAAGTTCAACATGAAGCTGAACATCATCGCCCCGAACGTCGCGGGCGGCGGTGACACGCTCTACAACACGCGCGTCGCCGCGGGCGAGCTCGGCGACCTCATCATCACCGACAAGGGCGAGAAGCTCGATGAGCTCATCGCCGGCGGGCTCGTCCTCGACGCGGCCGACTACTACCCCGCGATGGAGAACCTCTCGAAGTTCGACACCTCGGTCCAGCACCTCAACGAGGAGAGCGGCGGCCTCTACGGCTTCCCCACCTCGGTGTCGTCGCTGCTTCCCACCGAGCCGTCCGAGGGCCTCAACCCGACGTTCGGGCCCTACGTCCGCTGGGACCTATACCAGCAGCTCGGCTACCCCGAGATCGACACCCTCGAGGACCTCCTCCCCGTCCTCGCGGACATGCAGGAGCTCAACCCGACGGCCGACAACGGCCAGCCCACCTACGCCTTCTCGCTCTTCAAGGACTGGGACGGCAACATGATGGTCACCGCGAAGCAGCCCGCCTGCTTCTACGGCTACGACGAGATCGGCTTCGTCTTCGCGAAGGCCGACGGCTCGGACTACCAGAGCATCCTCGACCCCGACAGCGAGTACATCCGCAACCTGCGCCTCTACTACGAGGCGAACCAGCTCGGCCTGGTGGACCCCGAGTCGACGACGCAGAACTACGACACGCTCTTCTCGAAGTTCCAGAACGGCCAGGTGCTCTTCTCCTGGTGGCCGTGGCTCGGGCAGTCCGCGTACAACACCGAGGACAACATGGCCGCGGGCAAGGGCTTCGAGATGGTGCCGCTGAAGGATCAGACGATCTTCTCGTACGGCGCCGAGGCGTACGGCGGCAAGCAGGTCTTCGCGATCGGCTCCAAGGCCGAGGACCCCGAGCGTGTCGCCGCCTTCATCGACTGGCTCTACTCGCCCGAGGGGGCGTACGCCAACAGCGCTCAGACGGGCGGCTCCGCGGGTCCGCAGGGACTCACGTGGGACCTCAACGACGCCGGTGAGCCCGAGCTCACCGACTTCGGCAACGAGGTCTTCCTCCAGGGCGGCGCGACGGTTCCCGAGGAGTGGGGCGGCGGCGAGTACGCCGACGGCGTCTCGGCGCTGAACATCAACTCGGTGCTCCCGATCGACACCGACCCCGCGACCGGGCTTCCGTACAGCTACACGTTCTGGCCGTCGTACCAGGCGTCGATCTCGAACCCGCTGACGGAGGACTGGTCCGCCAAGATGGGCGACGCCACCTCGACGATGGAGTACCTGCAGGCCAACGACCAGGTCCTCGTGGCGCCGGGTGCGAGCTACGCGGCTCCCGCCGACAGCTCCGAGACCGAGACGCTGCGCAACCAGGTCAAGGAGATCATCAAGCAGTACTCGTGGCAGATGGTCTTCGCCGAGAACGACGCGCAGTTCGAGTCTCTCCTCGACGAGCTCATCGAGACCGCCAACGGACTCGGCTACGAGCAGGTGCTCGAGGTCGACATGGCCAACGCCAAGTCGCAGAACGACGCCCGCATCGCGGTCACGGAGGAGTTCGCCAGCTGACCCGCGAAGGGTGAACCAGGGGCTCGGGATGGGTGCGGCATCCCGAGCCCCTTCTTCGTGCCCGCGGGGACTGCCGGCGCGCGCCGCAATGTCGCAGATCTGCGCCAGGTCACACGCCCGCGCGGCGTGTCGGTCCTGCCTTGTGGTGATCGGCGACGTTGTGGCGGGGTTCGAGGCGCTGCTCAACCGCGCGCAGGGGGCGGATGCTGCGCCCCGTGCCGGCGCCGGGTGCGGGCGTTCCGTCTCGCTGCGCTCGCTCAACGACCGCGGGTGGGCGCCGGGCGGCCGCGCCGCAATGTCGCAGATCGCCGCAATGTCACACGCCCGGACGGCGGGTCGGTGCTGCGCTGTGGTTATCTGCGACGCTGTGGCGAGCGGGGGTGCGGATGCCGAGCCCCACGCCGACGCGGAGTCCGGGGCTACTGGGGCTGGTGGCGGGCGAAGACGCTGCGGAAGATCAGCGCCGTCGCGTAGGCGCCGATCGTGAACCCGATCGTGAGGAGGAGGATCACGACGGGCGGGAAGAGGACCGCGAGGCATACGGCCGCGACGGGGATCGCGACGACGCCGAGGGTCCGCACGGGCTCGGCCGCCGGCAGGAGCAGCGCGTTCTTGACCGTCTGGCGGACGGTGTTGCGGAAGTACGCGACCTGGGCCATGCCGTAGAGGAACGCGGCGAGGAAGTACGCGGCGCCGATCAGGGCCACGATCGCGGCGGCACCCGAGATCATGCTCGTGTTCGACATCCAGAAGACCCCTGCGAAGGCGAGCAGCACGACGGGCGGGAGCAGCCACAGCGAGACGAGCGTCGCGCGCACGAAGTTCGCCCGGAAGGCGGGGAACCAGTCCTTGAGCGGGCGGCCGCTCTCCTCGTCGGCGAACCGGATCATGACCTCGTACAGTGCGGCCGTCGCGGCACCGATCGTCACGACGGGCAGGCACGCCACGACGTAGACGACGTTCAGCGCGACGAACGACAGGAACGTGCTGAGCCCGTTGAGGCTGCGGTTCTCAGGGTCGATGCGCATGCGGCGATCACCGTGACGGCGCGGTCGCACCCGCGAGCGAGGGGGGAAGCAGGAGCACGCCGGGCCGGGCGTCCGTCGCGAGGTATTCGCACAGCATGTCCGTCGCGGCGATGCCGATGGCCTCGGCCGGCACGGCGATGCTGTCGGCGAGCCCGGGCACGGCGCGGGCGACGTCCTCGGGGCACAGTGCGACGATCGAGAACTCCTCGCCGCGGTCCGCGCCGATGTCGCCGAGCCGCGCCGCGACGTGCGGGAGCGCGGCTTCGTTGTGGACGAGGAAGCCCGTGATCCCGGGATCGTCGGCGGCGACAGCATCCACGACCCCCACGGCCTTGGGGCTGCTCGGGCAGGGGTGCACGCTGCCGACGACTCCCGCCGATTCGCAGGCCGCGAGGAAGCCGCGGGCGAGCCGGTCGGCGTAGGACGTGTGGCGCTTCATGACCTCGGGTGGCGACCCGATGAGCGCTAGCCGGCGGTGGCCCAGGCCGACGAGTCGGTCGACGGCGAGCCAGCCGGCAGCCTCGAAGTCGAAGTCCACGCACGCGATCGTCTGGCGCCCGGCGGGAAGTCCAATGAGGACGCTGGGATGCCGCAGCCCGACGAGGGTGTCGATGCGCGGGTCGTCGGACTCGACGTCCATGACCAGCAGCGCGTCGACCATCGAGCCGCGAGCGGCGCGGTCGAGTGCCTTGGAGTCGTCGCTCGCCAGCAGCAGGATGTCGTACCCGCGCTTGCGGGCCTGCGTCACGATCCCCGTGACGATCTGCATGATGACGTGGACGTCCACGCCCGTCCGCAGCGGCGCCTGCAGTCCGATGACGTTCGTGGACCGCGACGCGAGCGACCTGGCGCCCGCGTGCGGGCTGAACCCGAGCGTCGAGATCGCGCTCTCGACGCGGTCCCGAGTCTCCTGCGAGATCGATCGCTTGCCGCTCATGACGTACGACACCGTCGAGATCGACACCCCCGCCGCCTGAGCGACGTCCGCGATGGTCACCATGAGCTGCCCCGCTCCCCTCCGTCGACCACGACGACGGAGCCGGGCACGAGATCGTGCGTGCCCAGCGGCCCGTTCGGGTCGGACACTCCTATTGTCACGGCGCGCGGGCCGGCGTGCAGTCTCGCCTGCACGAGCCGTCCGTCGTGCCAGTCGAGATCGACGACGACCCCGCCCCGCGCCCGCAGGCCCCGCACCGATCCGGTCTGCCACTGCGGCGGCAGCGCCGGCAGCAGCCGCAGCCGTCCGTCGTGCGACTGCACGAGCGCTTCGGCGACGGCGGCCGTGAAGCCGAGGTTGCCGTCGAGCTGGAACGGCGGATGCGCGCTGAACAGGTTGGGGTACAGCCCGCCGCGATGCTCGCCGTGCCCGTCGGACTCGGCGGGACGCAGCGCCCGCTGGAGCTGCTCGTGGACGCGCCGCCCCTCGCCGAGCCGGGCCCACAGCGCGGCGCGCCACGCGAGCGACCAGCCGGTCGACTCGGGTCCGCGCAGCTCGAGCGTCCGCGCCGCGGCCCGGGCGAGCTCGGGGGTCGAGTCCGGCGTGATCTGCGCGTACGGGAAGACCCCGACGAGGTGCGACACGTGCCGGTGCAGCGGCTCGGCCTCGGGCCGGTCCTCGTCCCATTCGACGAGGCCGCCGCGAGCCGTCACGGCCGGATCGGGCAGGGCCGCCGTCGCGGCCGAGAGCCGGTCGAGCCAGTCGGGGCGGATGCCGAGCTCGGCCGCCGCGCGGCGACACACGTCCGCGAGCTCGCGGAACAGTGCGACGTCCATCCCGGTCGTCGCGGCGAGCGCGCGCTCACGTCCGCCGTCGTCGAGCCAGCGGTTCTCGGGCGAGGTCGCGGGGCTCGTCGTCGCGCCGTCGCCGTCGACGCTGATCCACGACAGCGCGAAGCGCGCCGTCGACTCCAGGACGGGCCAGGCCTCGTCGCGCAGGTACGCCTCGTCGGTCCCGAAGGCCCAGTGGTCCCACAGGTGCAGTGCGAGCCACACGCCGCCCATCGGCCAGCTCGCCCACGACGGGTCGCCGTGCCCCGCGCCGACGGGAGCCGCGAAGCCCCAGGCATCCGAATTGTGGTGGGCGACCCAGCCGTCCGCACCGTAGAGCTCGCGCGCGACCATCGCGCCGCTGCCCTCCGCGAGCCGGCGGGTGAACGAGAGGAGCGGCTCGTGGCACTCCGCGAGGTTCGTCGTCTCGGCGGGCCAGTACGCCATCTGCGTGTTGATGTTGATCGTGTAGGCGCTCGACCACGGGCCCGGCAGCTCCGCATTCCACATGCCCTGCAGCGTCACCGGGAGCCCGCCGGGCTGCGACGACGCGATGAGCACGTAGCGGCCGTAGTGGTAGGCGAGCGCTGCGAGGCCCGCGTCCTCGCGATCCTGCGCGAGGCGCACGCGCTCGTCGCTGTCCAGCTCGTCGGCGCCGTCGGCGGACGGGAGCTCGAGCGCGCTCCGCTCGTAGAGCGCGCCGTGGGCGGCGGCGTGGGCCGCGTGCAGCCGCGCCCCGAGCTCGGCGGCGTCGTCGGCGGTCGGGATGCTGTCGAGCAGCGCGATCGCGCGGGCGACAGCATCCCCTGCCTCCGGCGGCATCCCGGGGACGGACGGAGCCGTCGCGGTCGCGATCGTGAGGAGATGCGTCGTCGCCGCCTGCGTCTCGAGGCGCCCGTCGAAGATCGTCCACGGCCCGGCGCTGCGGATGGCGACCGCCCCGTGGCGCCCGGTCGCGTCGTCGTAGCGGACGGGCTCGGCCGGATGCTCATGCCCCGGCGCGACGTCGACCGGCAGCCACCAGTCCGTCACGAGGGCGTCGCCTTCGACGCGGGCCTCGCCGCGGGGGCGCAGGAGGCTCCCGGTCGCGACGGAGACGCCGATCGGCCCGTCGGCGCTGATCTCGTGCGTGATGGCGCCAGTCGCGAGGTCGGCCCAGGTGCGATGCCGGACCTCCATGCCGCCGGCGGAATACTCGTGGATCGCGGTGCCCGTCGCGAGGTCGAGCACGCGCCGATGCGCGGAATCGTGGCCCGTCCGTGCGCGCTCACCGTCCGGCGTCAGCACTTCGAGGTCCAGCCAGCCGAGCGGAAGATACGCCTGGACCCACGGCGCCTGCATCCCCTGCAGCATCCGCTCCGCCGTGTCGTGATCGCCGGCGGCGATCGCCGCGCGGATCTCGCGGAGGGCCTGGGCGCCGCGCGTCCGGACGCCCGCGAGCGGATCGGAGTCGGCAGAGCCCGACCAGGCGGTGATGTCGTTGAGCCACAGCCGCTCTCCACCCGAGAGCCCGGCGCACATGGCACCGCGGAGGCCGTTCCCGACGGGGAACGCCTCCAGCCACCGCCCCGCGGGACGGCTCGATCGCAGCTCATGGAGCGCCGCGCGACTCTGCGTGGACTTCGACACAACCCGTAGTATATGGTCTCCGTGTTGAAGCGCTTCGAAGATGTTGCGAAGAGGTCCCAGAGTCGATGACACACATTCAGCACGTCCGCCGCACCGAGGCCTTCAGCGCGCTCGTCGACGACCTCGGCATCTGCTTCGGCGGCGACTACAACCCTGAGCAGTGGGGCCGTGACGTATGGCTCGAGGATGCTGCGCTCATGGTGCAGGCCGGGGTGAACCTCGTCACGGTCGGCGTGTTCAGCTGGGCGCGCATCGAGCCCGAGCCGGGCGCGCGCGACTTCGCGTGGCTCGACGACGTGCTCGGCATCCTGCACGACCACGGAATCGCGGTCGATCTCGCATCGCCGACCGCCTCGCCTCCGCCGTGGCTCGGGCTCCTGCACCCCGAGACACTGCCCGTCGACCCCGACGGCGTCCGGCTCGCGGCGGGATCGCGCAATCAGTTCACGCCCGCGTCGCGCGTGTACCGCGAGCATGCCCTGTCGATCACGCGGGACCTCGCGGCGCGCTATGCGCGGCATCCCGCTGTACGCATGTGGCACGTCGGCAACGAGTACGGGCAGCTCGACTTCGGCGACGAGGCCGCGCGCGAGTTCCGCTCGTGGCTGCGGGCGAAGCACGGCACGATCGACGCGCTCAACGACGCGTGGGGCACGACGGTGTGGGCGCAGCGGTACCGCGACTTCGACGAAGTGCTGCCGCCGCGCCGCATGCCCTACGTCGTGAATCCGGCGCAGTCGCTCGACTTCCGCCGCTACACGTCGGATCAACTGCTGGCCGTGTTCGCCGAGCAGCGGGACGCGATCCGCGCGGCCGGCGCGACGCAGCCGATCACGACGAACTTCATGGAGTTCTTCCGCCACGTCGACTACTGGTCCTGGGCCGGCGAGGTCGACGTCATCGCGAACGACCACTACATCGACCACTCGTCCCCCACCGCCGCTTCCGACGCCGCGCTCGTGCACGACCTCATGCGCTCGCTCGGCGGCGGCCGCCCGTGGGTGCTCATGGAGCAGGCCGTCAGCGCGACGTCGTGGCGCCCGCACAACCTGCCCAAGGCGCCGCAGCAGACGAAGCTCGACTCGGTGCAGGCGGTCGCCCGCGGCGCCGACGCCGTGTGCTTCTTCCAGTGGCGGCAGGCCCGCACGGGCGCGGAGCGCTTCCACTCCGCGATGCTGCCTCACGCCGGCGCGGACACCGAGGTCTTCCGCTCCGTGTGCGAGCTCGGCGACGAGCTGCGCCGCCTCCGGGAGGTCTCGGGGCAGCGTGTCGAGGCATCCGTCGCGATCCTCTTCGACTGGGCCTCGTGGTGGGCGGGCGAAGAGCCCGGCCGCCCGACCGAACGGCTCGACACCCTCGAGCAGGTCCGGCGCTGGCATCGGGTCCTGTGGCGGCGCGGCATCGCGGCGGACCTCGTGGCGCCCGGCGCCGACGTGTCCGGCTACCGCGTCGTGCTCGCCCCGCACAGCTACATCCTCGAGCCGGATGCCGCGGCATCCCTCCGCTCCTCCGTGCAGGGCGGCGCGAGCCTCGTCGTGGGCCCGTTCTCGGGCGTCGCCGACGCGAACGCCGCGATCCTGCAGGGCCGGTCCCCCGTGCTGCTGCGCGACGTGCTGGGCGCGAGCGGCGAGGAGTGGGTGGGCCTTCCGGACGAGCCGACGCCGCTCGCCGTGTCGCCCGGCTTCGGCTCGGCGGACGGGGAGTTCTCGGCGACGGTCCTCGGTGAGCGGCTGCGCGCCGAGGGCGCCGGTGTGCTCGCGCGCTTCGCCGCGGGACACCTCACCGGCGCGCCCGCCGTGACCCGCCACGGCTCGGGCCTCGGGACCGCGTGGCACCTCGGCGCCGTCGTGTCGGACGACGCGCTCGAGTCCGTCCTCGGCGAAGCCCTCGATGCGGCCGGGGTCGTCGGCGTCGTCGAGGACCTCCCCGACGACGTCGAGGCCGTGCGCCGCGGCCCGGCGCTCTTCCTGCTCAACCACGGCGCCGAGACGCGGCACGTCGAGGTGACGGGGCGTGATCTGCTCTCGGGGGCCGATGCCGAGGGCCGGCTCGCACTCGCACCCGGCGCCACCGCCGTGCTCGTCGACGTTCCCGCCGCTCAGCTTCAGAAGGAGACCGTTCGATGACGACCGAGACGTTCCGCCAGGTACAGGCGACGCCGGTGTTCCGGCAGGTCGACCGGCCGATCCCGGACCGCGCCCGCGACCTGCTCGCGCAGCTCACGCTGGACGAGCGGCTCGCGATGCTGCACCAGGCGGCGCCCGCGATCGATCGGCTCGGCGTCGCGGAGTTCCGCACGGGCTGCGAGGCGCTCCACGGCGTCGCGTGGCTCGGCACCGCCACGGTCTTCCCGCAGCCCGTGGGGCTCGCCGCGACGTGGGACGTCGACCTCATCGAGCGGGTCGGCGAGGTCGCCTCGACCGAGGTGCGCGCCAAGCGCGCCGAGAACCCGCTCGTGAGCCTCAACGCGTGGGCGCCCGTCGTCAACACGCTGCGCCACCCCGCGTGGGGGCGCAACGAGGAGGGCTACGCGGAGGATCCGCACCTCACGGCGCACTTCGGGACGGCCTACTCGCAGGGACTGCGTGGTCGCCACGAGCGCGTGTGGCGGACGGTGCCGTCGCTCAAGCACTTCCTCGGCTACAGCAACGAGACCGCGCGATCGACCACCGACTCCGAGCTGTCGCTGCGGACGCTGCACGAGGAGGAGCTCCCGGCGTTCCGCGGGGCCATCGAGGCCGGCGTCGCGGGGAGCATGATGCTCTCGTACAACCGCGTCAACGGCGCGCCCGCCCACACGCAGCCCGAGCTCGTGGCCGAGGCCCGCTCTTGGTCGGATGAGTCGATCGCGGTGGTGTCGGATGCCGGCGCCCCCACGTTCCTCGTGACGACGCAGCGTGCGCAGCCCGACCACGTCAGCGCGACCGTCGCGCTGCTGCGCTCGGGCCTGGACTCGTTCACCGACAACGACGCGAACGCCGAGCCCACGATCGGCTACCTCCGCCGGGCGCTGGAGTTCGGGCGATTGACGACCGAAGACATCGACCGGGCCGTGACGCGGCTGCTCGAGCTGCGCCTGCGCACGGGAGAGTTCGACGGCGACGCCGACCCCTACCGCGGGATCACGGCCGACGACATCGACCTTCCGGCATCCCGCACCCTCGCGCGCGAGGCGGTCGCCCGGTCGGTCGTCGTGCTGCGCAACGACGCCGGCGTGCTGCCGCTCGCGGCGCACGCACGCATCGCGGTCGTGGGCCCACTCGCCCAGGCGGTCCTCACGGACTGGTATTCCGGCACGCCGCCCTACGCCGTGGGGATCGGGCAGGCCATCGACCAGCGCTATCCGGATGCCGAGGTCGAAGTCGTGACGGGGTCCGACATCGTCGCCCTCCGCGCCGTCTCGAACGGGAGGTACGTCGTCTCGGACGGGGCCGGCGTCGTCGTCGAAGCCGCCGCTGACTCCGCCCGCGGCGCGGCATGGTTCGACGTGACCGACTGGGGCGACGGCATCCTCACCTTCCACTCGCGGGCCAGCGGAGGCCTCCTGACGGGGGCGCATTGGCCGCTGCGCGCCGACGCCGCCCGCGTCGGCGGCTGGGTCGTTCAGGAGAGCTTCCGCCGCCACGTGCACGCCGACGGCACGTGGTCGCTGCTGCACCTCGGCTCGGGCCGGTGGCTGCAGACCTTCCGCGACTCGGGCCTGCTGGCCGCCGAGGCGACGACCCTCGAGACGGCCGAGCGCTTCGTCGTGCGGACGATCCGGTCGGGCCAGCAGGCGATCGCCGAGGCCGCCGCGCGTGCGGACGCCGTCGTCGTGGCCGTCGGCAACGACCCGCACCTCGCGGGCCGCGAGACGGAGGACCGTCCGCACCTGTACCTTCCGGAGACCTTCGCCGAGCTGTGGCGCACGGCCCGCGACGCCAACCCGCGCACGGTCCTCGCGATCGTCTCGAGCTATCCCTACATCCTCGAAGGGGTGGATGCCGAGACCGTCGTGTGGTCGAGCCACGGCGGCCAGGAGCTCGGGCACGGGCTCGTCGACGTGCTGTCCGGCGACCAGGAGCCGTACGGCCGCCTCGCGCAGAGCTGGCCCGCGACCCCGGAGCAGGCGGGCGACCTCTTCGACTACGACACTGCACGGCAAGGGGCGACCTATCGCCACCAGGCGGAGCCGCCCGCGTTCGCGTTCGGGCACGGGCTCACGTACTCGCGCGTCGAGTACGAGTCGGTCACGGCAGATGCGCTCGCGGCCGCCGGGAACCCCACGCACCGGCATGCCTCCTTCGAGCCCCGCGACGGCGAGCAGGTCGTACGCGCGATCGTGCGGGTGCGCAACGCCGGGGAACGGGATGCCGAGGAGCTCGTGCAGCTCTACGCCGTGCCGAGCGGCGACCTCCCGATCCCGACCCCGAAGCGGGTGCTCGTCGCGTACCGCCGCGTGCGGCTCGCCCCGGGCGAGGCACGGGACGTCGAGCTGTCCTTCGGGACTTCGCGCCTCGCGGTGTGGGACGACTCCGTCCGGCTCGAGGGCGCCCCGGAGGACTGGCTGCACGCCGGCGCGCTCCGCGTGCAGCCCGGCACGTACGTCCTCGCGGCCGGCCCCTCGGCGTGGGACCTCCCCGTGAACGCCGAGCTCGAGGTCGTCGGCTCCTGAGCCTGGCGCGGTCGGAAACGAGGAGATGGACTTGATCGAGGGCCGATCCGCCCCAGGATCTCCTCGTTTGTGCCCATCTCCTCGGATTTGCGCGCGTTCCAGAGGCATTTTCGACACCGAAGCCCGAGGGTCGCTCCCGACGCCCCGGGAAGGCTCCGGTCCGATGTGTCTGCGAGCTCAGCGCCCGCGGCCGACGCGTCTGCGGGCTCGACGACCGGGAGGAGGACCTGAGCTCAGGGGTCAGTTCGAGGCGCGGTGGCAGCCGGCGACGTGGTCGTCGACCATGCCCGCGGACTGCATGAGGGCGTAGATCGTCGTCGGTCCGACGAACCGGAATCCGCGCTTGCGCAGCGCCTTCGAGGCCGCCGCCGACTCCGCTGTCACGGCGGGGATGTCGGCGAACGTCTGCGGTCGCGGCCTCGGAGAGTCCGGCGCGAAGGACCACAGCATCCCGTCGAGCTCGCCTTCGTCCATCTCGGTCACGAGCCGGGCGTTCGAGATCGTCGCCTCGATCTTGGCGCGATTGCGGACGATGCCCGCATCGCCCATGAGCCGCTCGACGTCGGGCTCGCCGAACGTCGCGACCACCTCGGGCCGGAAGCCCTCGAAGACCTCGCGGAAGCGCGGGCGCTTGCGCAGGATCGTGATCCAGGAGAGTCCCGCCTGGAACCCCTCGAGGCTCAGCTTCTCGAAGAGCGCGCGGTCGCCGTGCAGCGGCGTGCCCCACTCCTCGTCGTGGTAGCGGCGGTACTCGGGGTCGTCGCCGACCCACGCGCACCGCGCGACGCCGTCGGGACCGATGAGGACGCTCACCGAGCAAGCCTACGGCGGACCTCCGACGCCCGGCTCGGCGGGGGTCGAGGTCGCGCGAACGACCACCCGGGACGCACGGGGCCGTCGTTCGCGCATTCTCGACGGCTCTTGCGGAGCCGCGACTGCGGATGCCGCGTCCCGCGGGTCAGTCGCGGTGGACGGTGAGCCGGCCGTCGTGCAGCTCCAGGACCCGGTCGGCGCGCGCGAGCATGACGGGATCGTGGGTCGCGACGATCGCGGCCGTGCCGCGCTGATGCACGATGCCGGCGATGAGATCCATGATCTGCACGCCCGTCTCGGCGTCGAGCTGGCCGGTCGGCTCGTCCGCGAGCAGGATCGCAGGATCGGCGACGAGCGCTCGCGCGATGCCGACCCGCTGCTGCTGACCGCCGGACAGCTCGCCAGGACGCTGATTGCGATGGTCGGCCAGGCCCACGGCCTCGAGCGCCGCAGCGACCCGGGCGTCGCGCTCGGCCGGGTCGATGCGCCGGATGCGCAGCGGCACCTCGACGTTCTCGGCCGCCGACAGGATCGGCAGGAGCCCGAAGCCCTGGAAGATCGAGGCGATGCGCGTGCCGAGCAGCTCCTCGGCTCCCGGTGACGCGAGATCGCGTCCGTCGACCTCGACGCGGCCCGCCGTCGGACGGTCCAGCCCGCCGAGCATCGTGAGGAGCGTGGTCTTCCCCGACCCCGACCGGCCCTTCAGCACGACGAGCTCGCCGCTGGAGACCTCGAGGTCGACGTCCCGCACGGCGACGACATCGCCGGCGTGCGCGGGGTAGATGCGCGTGAGGCCCTCGGCCCGCAGCACGACGCTCATCGCCCGTCCTCCCCGCCGGCCGGCGCCGGGCCGGGCTCCGCGGGCGCGGCGCCGGGCTCGTGACCCACGTCGGCCGCCCGCGCCGGGCCGGGCTCCGCGGGCGCGGCGCCGGGCTCGTGACCCACCTCGGCAGCCGGCGCCGGGCCGGGCTGCGCGGGCGCCGCGCCGGGCTCCGCAGGCGCTGCCCCGGGCTCGGGCGCCGCGGCCTCCAGCCCAGCGGACGCACCGGTCTCGACCGGCGCCGCGCCCCGCCCGCTCGTCGGCTGGTCCGGCCGCACCATGATGTGGTCCGGCTCGAGCGACAGCCGCACGCGCTCGCGCAGCGCCAGCGCCGACACGAACTCGGCGGGCAGCTGCATCCGGCCTGCTCGGTCGAGGACGGCGTACTCCTCCGCCGTGCGGATGCTGCGGCCCTCGGCGTCGGTGCTGGTCGTGCGGAGCGTCTCGGCCGATGTGCGGCCGTCGCGGATGCGCACCGTGCGATCGACGTGCTCCGAGACGGCCGGGTCGTGGGTCACGATGAGCGTGGTGACTCCACGCTGCTTGTTGACGGACTCCATGACCGCGAGCACCTCGGCGCTCGTCGCCTCGTCGAGCTCGCCCGTCGGCTCGTCCGCGAGGAGCACCGACGGCTCGTTGGCGAGCGCGACGGCGATCGCGACGCGCTGGCGCTGACCGCCCGACAGCTCCGCGGGGCGGTGGTCGGCGACATCCGCGACGCCCAGGTGGTCGAGCAGCTCGTCGGCGAGCGCCGCGCGCCGGCCACGCGGCACGACGCCCGCGACGGCATGGGCCATCGCGACGTTCTCGCGCGCGTCGAGGTACGGGAGCAGGTTCTGCGCCGACTGCTGCCACACGAAGCCGACCGTGCGGCGCCGGTAGTCGAGCTTCTCGCGGCCGCGCATCGTGACGAGGTCGTGTCCGGCCACGACGGCACGGCCCGCGGTCGGCTGGTCGAGGCCGCCGAGGATGCCGAGGAGCGTCGACTTGCCCGACCCGGATGCCCCCACGAGGGCGACGAGCTCGCCCGGCCGCACGCGCAGCTCGAGCCCCTGCAGGGCCTGCACCTCGACCCCCTGCGCGGTGAAGATGCGCACGAGTCCCTCGCAGTCGATCGCGAGCTCGGTCATGTTCTCATCCTTCCTCGTCCGAGGATCTGATGGCCGATGACGCCGTCATGCGCGAGGCCGCGCCCGCGGCGACGAGCACGGCGAGCAGGGAGAAGACCGCGAATCCCGCGACGACGGCGAGCGGCATCCATCCGCCCGTCTCGACGGCGGGCTCGATCGAGCCGCCGAGGAACGCCGAGGCGCCCAGCTGCGGAAGGGCGAGGTACGACAGCGCGTAGCCGACGGCGACGCCGAACGGCAGCGCGACGAGGAGGGCGGGACCCACCTCCCACAGCACGAGCGGCACGTCGCGGCGGCGCGGGTAGCCGAGCGCGGCGAGGAGCGCCATGAGCCGCCCGCGGGCCGGAGCTCCGAGCACGAGCGACATCCCGATGGCGAGCACGAGGAGGACCGCGACGAGGACCCCGGCTGCCGCCAGCGACAGGTAGACAGCGCGCAGAGCGGGGTCCGCGGCGATCGAGGCGGCGTTGCCCGCGGGGGTCGTGACTCGCGCCGACGGACCCGCGATCGCGCGCACGGCATCGACCGCTTCGGGGACGCCGGCATCGGGATCGAGGGCCAGCAGGGCCATGCCGGTGCTCGTCGCCACGGCGCCGAGCCGGTCGGTGCTCGAGGGATCCACGAGCAGCCACGTCTCGGCCGGACCCGGCCGGGCTGTGGAGGGTGCCGTCGCGACCACCTCGACGGGGTGCCCGCCCAGGCTCGCCTCATCCCCCTTCAGCGCCTCGGCGAGCGCCGCTGAGACGACCGCCGGGATGCTGTCACCCCCATCGTCCGCGAGGCCCGCGGGGACGGGGATCGCGCCCGCGCCAGACGCCTCCTGCACGGCGGCGAGCGCGTCCGCGTCCGCGATGTAGACGGTCGCGCGCACGGTCCGATCGCCCGCGTCGAGGTCGACCTTCGTGCCTGCCGACAGCGCGGCGACATGCGCGACACCGGGGACTGCGCGGAGGTCCTCGAGCTGCCGCTCGGAGACGTAGGGCGCCTCGACCCGCACGTCCGCGCCGGCGTCGACGCGCGCCGCCGCCGCGACGCCCTCGGTCATCGTCGACCAGAACGCGACAGAGAACAGCACGACGGCGACGCCGAGCACGACCGCCAAGACCGGGGCCGTCCGCACGGACGGATCCCGCCGCCCGCGTGCGGGCCCGACCAAGGGCACGAGCGCCCTCGTGCGCGGGACGCGCGACTCGACCACGGAGAGGAGGAGGGGCACGCAGCGCAGCGCGAGGACGCACGCCGCCGCCGAGAGGACCAGCGGCAGCACGAGGAGTGCGGGATCGACCCCCGTGCTGCCCGTGACCGCGATGACCGTGAGCAGCGCCGCGGTGACGAGGATGACGATCTCGATCGCGCCGCGCCGCACCGCTCGGCCGCGCGGGACGATGCCGAGGTCGCGCCGCGCGTGCCGACGCGCGAGCGACAGCGTGATCCAGGGAAGGGCGACGACGGGCGTGAGCGCGACGGCCATCGGAACGAGGAGGGATGCCGCGCCCTCGAAGCCGACGAGGATCGCGGCCGCGACGACGCCGATGCCGGCACCGGCGAGTCCGAGGAGCACCCCCTCCAGCGCCAGTGCCGCGGTCAGCAGCCGATCAGAGGCCCCGCGCGCGGCGGCGAGCCGCGCGGTGCGCACACGGCGCGTCGCGACGAGACGTGCGGCGAGGGCGAGGACGACGATCGCGACGGCGAACGGCCCCACCGCCACGAACGCGACGATCGCGGCCATGGCATCAGCCCGCTCGACAGCGCCTTCGAGCACGCCCGGCGAGAGGCTGCTGAGCGCGAGGCCGAGCGGCCACCGGCTCTCGAGCACGACCGTCAGCGGCACCTCGACCCCGCTCGCCGCGCGCAGCTGCCGAGCGAGCTCGCCGGCCGTCGCGCCGTCGACGCGCTCGACTTCGAGAGGCAGCCACGTCTGCGTCATGAAGAAGTCGGGCATGTCCCGAGCCGCCCCCAGGGCGGCCGGCGCGCCGTAGGCGGTCGCGTAGAGCGTCACGTCTCCGAGCGGGCCGATGACCGGCGCCGCGCGGATCCCCGTCGGGATGTGCGTCCACTGCGGGTCGGACTCGTCGATCGCCTCATACAGGCCCACCAGGAGCAGCCGAGCCGGCGCCTCGCTCGTGAACGCGATGTCGCGGGCCTCGCCGATCGGCCAGTCGAGCGTCTCCGCGGCCTCGCGCGAGAGCGTCACCTCGATGACCTCGTCGTCGCTCGGCGCGGGCGCGCGGCCGTCCACGATCTCGACGCGATCCAGATAGCCGGGCTCGAACGTGACGGTGACGCGGTTCAGCGGCTTGGGCTCGTCGGCGACGCTCACCACCGGATCGCTCACGACGACGACGCGAGGGTCGCCCAGCACGCCGCGCAGCGAGGCGGGGAAGGCGCTGCGCGTCTCGTCGAGGGCATCGAACGCGCTCCCCCACTGCATCTGCTCGTCCTCCGGGAGCGCCTGAGCGGCCTCGCTGCCGCCCACGAGCGCTCGAGGCACGCCACGCGTCGCACCCGACACGTCGCGCGTCGACGGCGGGAGCGTATCGAGCGCCGCTGCGACCGTCGCGGTCCGCGCCGAATGCAGCAAGGCGGGCGCTGCGGCCCCCGCGAAGGAGATGAGTGCGATGAAGGCCACCACGAACGCCGAGACGACGGGGGCCGTGACCGCCGCCTTGAGGCCGAGTCCCCACGATCGCGCGGTCACGACGCCATCCCCGTGAGCGGCATCAGGAGGACGGGGCCGACGACGAGGGCCGTCGCCCATCCCGCGAGCGCGCCGGCGGCGAGCGCGAATCCCGCGGCCGTCGCCGTCTCGGCGATCCGTGCCCGTCGCTGCGCGTGGAAGTCGAAGCCGAACGAACGCAGCGGAACAGCCTCCGCGCGTCGATCCCGCGCGGTCGCGGCCATCACGACGGCGAACCCGAGGGCGCCGAGCACGGCACCGGCGAGCGCGACCGCCGTGAACAGGGCGAGCGCAGGCCGCGTCACCGGCGCGGCTGCAGCATCCTGTGCGACCTTCACGCGCACCGGATGCGTCGCCCACGCCCGCACGGATTCCGTCGCCGTCGACGCATCGTCGGCCGTGACGAGCACGGTCATGGGGCTCAGCACGGCGTCGCGCGCATCGACGAGCGAGGCGGTCATGCTCGCGAGGTCCAGCGCGACGCCCGGGGCCGAGCCGATGCCCGGCACGAAGTCGGCGACAGCCGCCACGCGGACGGCGAGGCTGCGCGTCGTGCCGTCGACGTCGAGATGAAGGATGCTGCCCGCCGGCGCATCCGCGAGTCCGGCGAGCGCGGACGTCACGACCGCGGGGATCTCGGCAGGGCGCTCCCCGCCGGCCGGGAGTCGCAGCGCTCGGGTCCCGGTGACCGGCGCGCCCGGCGCCGCCAGCTCGACGGCGCCGCCCGCGTCGGAGAGCTCGAGCCGGACGCTCACGCTCCCGCCCTCGAGCGCGCGACCCTCGACGTCCACCGCGAGGAGCCGCACCGGGTCTCCGAGCTCGGTCGTCAGAGCGTGCGGCTGCCCGTCGGCCGGGGCCGTGCCGAACTCGATCCACGCAGGTGCGCCCGCCTCATCGAGCACCCACGCGCCGACGGTCACCTCGGCCTGTCGCTCCGGCGGGTTCGGCCCCTGGGTGAAGAATCCCGTCACTTCGGCCGTGACGTCGCCGGTGAGCACAGGCGGTTCGCCCGCGGGGAGGGCAGCGAGCGCGGCGGCGACCTCTTCGTCGGCGCGCATATCCGCGAACGCGTCCGGGGTCGCCGCGAGCAGCCGCACCGTGGCGTCGCCGAGTCCGGCGGACGTGCGCACGGCGGGCTCGGCATCCCCGATGCCCTCCGCCGTGCGAAGTTCGGCGATGACCGGCGCCGGGTTGTTCTCGTCGACCGTCCGCGACCCGTCGAGGTCGGCCCGCACGTCGGCGCCGACAGCTGCCGCCGCGGCGGCTTCGCGACCGCCGGCCCCGACCGCGAGCGTGGCCGAGAGCGCCAGCACTCCACCGGCGAGGGCGAGGCACAGGACTCCCGCCAGCATCGACTGCGGCCTCCGCGCGAGCTGGAGCACGCCCAGACGCGTCGCGAGGCCCCGCCCGCGGCGCGTCGCCCGCTCGGCCGCCGTCGCCGCGGGCCCGGCGAGCTGGGTCGCGAGCAGGCAGAGCGTCAGGAGCACGAGCCAGGGAGCGGCCAGCGCGAGCGGGTCGATGCCGCCGCCCGCGTCCACGATGCCGCCGCGCGCGTACGCCTGTGCGACGGCGAGGCCCGCGACCACCGCGAGGCCGAGCAGCACGAGCAGGAGCGCGACGGTCACGGGACGCGCCCTGCCTCCGCGTGACCCTGATGCGCGCACGACCGTCGATGCCGCGAGCAGGGCTCCCACGGCGGTCGCCCCGATCGCGCACGCGGCAGCGGGCCAGAGCGCGGTCGAGGGGGGTGCGACCGTCATCGCGACCACGGCTCCCACGAGCGCTCCGGCCGAGGCTGCGACGGCGACCTCGCCGAGGATGCCCGCCCATACGCGCGGGCGCGTCGCACCGCGCGCGATCACGAGCGCGACCTGCTGCTCGCGCGCACGCCCCAGCGCGAAGACGATGACCCCGACGATGACCGCCGCGATGACTCCGAGCGCGACGATGGGCACGGCGAGAGCGCTGCGCGCGCCGGAGACGGCCGAGAGAATGCGCGCGAGGGTGCCCTTCAGTCCGTCTTCGACGTTCGCGGGCCCCGCGCTCGAGGTCCCCGCGGGGCCGCTCGCAGCATCCCCGATGCGATCGAGCGCGCCGATCAGCTCGGCGGCGGTCCCGGCGGTGAGCTCCCGCGGCGTCACGGTCCAGCGCGCCCGCAGCCGCGGGGCGTCGGCGAGCACGGAGTCGGCCGAGACCACGACGGGCCCGATCGCACCGTCCACCTCGCCCGACGCGACGGAGGGGTCGCCCGACCACGCGAGATCGGTCGGGTCCGCCGCACGCCAGACGCCGGCGACCCGCACCTCGCTGTCGTCGATCGTCAGCAGGTCGCCCGTCGCGAGGTCGAGACGGTCGGCCGCCGCCTCCGCGACGGCAACTTCGCCGGCGCCCGCGGGCCAGGCGCCCGAGACGAGCTCGGCGCGATCGGCGAGCGTCGCGTCGGCGAGCAGCGCGAGCGGGTGCTCCGAGCCGCCGACCTGGGCCGACCCCGTCGCGACGCTCGTGCGGCGGATGTCGGCCGGCATGCCTGCGAGGGCATCCTCGAGCGCCGCTGCCATCGCGTCCGCCTCCGCGGCGGGATCGGCGCCGAGCGGCAGCTCGACGACGACCATGCCGTCGCGGGGATCGGCGAGGCCGAGCATCCCGTCGACGCCGCGGTCGAACGCGCGCGCAGCGAGGGCGCCGACGATGGAGAGGGATGCCGCCGCGATCGCCGTGACGAGGGCGAGTGCCGCGAGCGACGCGATGCCCTCGCGGGCACGGCGGACGGCGTACAGCGCGGCACCTCCTCGGACGTCTGCCCCCGGCGGGGCGTCCGACAAGGCTAACCCGCCGCAAGGGGGCTCCCCGGCTGCGCGCCGGACGCCCCGGGACGGACCGAGGGCCGGCATCCCGTCGCCTCGACGACGATGATGCCGGCCCGCGTGGACTACTTCTTGAGCGACTTCTCCGAGACGGGCGAAGCCCCGGCTGCCTTGACCGCCGCGTAGTGCGCGGCCGCCTCCTCCTGCCGCTCGAGCTCGGCGCCCGACGCGATGGGCGCGCGAACGTGCTCGGGCGCGAAGCCGAACGCGTCGACGAGATCCTGCGCGTGCGGCCGGAGCCGCGCGCAGAGCCGATCGATGTAGCGGGCGACGGATGCTGCGCGCTGCGTCGAGAGCCGGCCGTTGATGAGGTACCACGCGAGGTGCTGCTCGATGAGGCTCAGGCCGAACAGGTCCCGCAGCCACACGAGGACGTGCTTCGTGCTCTCGTCCTCCACGGCGTTGACGGCATCCGTGAAGGCCTCCCACTGCAGCAGCTCGCCGTGTGCGCGCGCGGCTTCGATGAGCTCGGACTGGCTCGCGTTGAAGAGAGCCGCGGCCTCCGCCTTCGACAGCTTCGCCGCAGGGCGCAGCCGCGTCGCGATGTCCGAGATCATCTGGCGCACGCGGCCCGCGAGGAGCTCGTGCTGCTGGTCGGCGCGCAGCCCCAGCTCGACCGAGCGGGCCGTCGAGCCGAAGTCGGCGACGGTCTGCCCGAACTGCCGCAGGCCCGCGCCGTGGAAGACCTTGCCGGCGGTCTGACCGACGACGATGCGGGCGAGGGCCGCGGCATCCTTCCGCTTGAACTGGCGCGCATAGTCCGCCAGCAGTCGCTTGCCGACCAGCTGCAGCAGGATGTTGTTGTCGCCCTCGAAGGTCACGTAGACGTCGAGGTCCTGGTGCAGGCCCACGAGCCGGTTCTCGGCGAGGAAGCCCGCACCGCCGCACGCCTCGCGGCTCTCCTGGATCGTGTCGAGGGCGTTCCACGTCGACAGCGGCTTGAGCGCCGCCGCGAGGGTCTCGAGGTCCTCGCGCTCCTCGGGAGTGTCGGTGCGGCCGCCGAAGACGCCGTCGAACTTCTTGAGCAGCTCGTCGTGCGCGAAGAACTGCGCGTAGGTCCGGGCGAGGCGCGGGAGCAGCCGGCGCTGGTGCTTGCCGTAGTCCAGCAGCACGACCTCGGGCGTGCCGACACCGGAGTCGAACTGGCGGCGCTGGTTCGCGTAGGTGATCGCGATGTACTCGGCGAGCGCGGCACCCGTCGTCGCTGCGCCGTCGAGCGAGACGCGTCCCTGCACGAGTGCGCCGAGCATCGTGAAGAAGCGCCGGCCGGGGCTGGGGATGTCGGAGCTGTACGTGCCGTCGGGAGCGACGTCGCCGTAGCGGTTGAGGAGGTTCTCGCGCGGGACGCGGACGCTGTCGAAGTGCAGGCGCCCGTTGTCGATGCCGTTGAGCCCGCCCTTCGGACCGTCGTCCTCGCCGCCGACCCCGGGGAGGAACGCGCCCTCGTCGTCGCGGAGCGGCACGAAGAAGCAGTGCACGCCGTAGTTCACGCCGCCCGTGATGAGCTGCGCGAAGACCGTCGCGGCCTTGCCGTGCAGCGCGGCGTTGCCGAGGTAGTCCTTCCACGCGCCGCGGAACGGCGTGTGGATGACGAACTCCTCGGTCTCGGGATCGTAGGTGGCCGTCGTGCCGATGGCCGCGACATCCGATCCATGTCCCGTCTCGGTCATCGCGAAGGCGCCCGGAAGGCTCAGGTCGATGACGCCGGGCAGCCACTTGTCGTGGTGCTCCTTGGTGCCGAGCTGGTGGATCGCGGAGCCGAAGAGGCCCCACTGCACGCCGGACTTGATCTGCAGGCTGGGGTCGGCCAGGACGAGCTCCTGGAAGCCCGCGAGGTTCGCGCCATTGTCGTTCTTGCCGCCGTACTCCTCGGGGAAGGCGCGGCGCGAGCCGCCCGCGTCGACGAGCGCGTGCAGCTGCGCGAGGACGCGCTCGCGGTGCTCGGGCATCGGCTGCCCTTCGACGCGCCAGAAGGCGGGGTCCTTGATCATCTCGCGCGCCTCGAGGCGCGTGTCGGCCCACGTGCCGAGGAGCATCCGGGTCACGTGCGCGACATCGATGCTGGGTTCGGATGCCTCGGCGGCGCTGTGCGCGGCGGTCGGGGCTCCGCCGGCGGGCGTGCGGGAGTTGATGGCGGGCTTGTTGGGACGGACGGCGGCGTCGGCCATGGCATCACCTTTCGTCAGTGATGGTGCGGGGAGGTTCTTATTCACGGTAGGTCTCCCACAACGCAAGCCCAAGCCTGTTGAGGATTCCTCACAAAGAGGTCGCGGGACCCGGCGCACCGGGGTTGTGCGGTCCCGACACCCGCCCGCCTGAGGGGTGTCGGCGAGGCGCCCTAGACTCGCGGCGTGAGCTCGCCGCCCCGACTGGATCTGACCTTGGTTCCGTGGACGGATGCCGACATCGCCGTCCTCGAGCGCGCGAACTCCCCCGCCATGACCCGCTTCCTCGGAGGCGTCGAGTCCGCCGACGATCTCGCCGAGCGGCACCGGCAGTACCTCGGGTTCGCCGAGACCGGCGGGGGCGCGATGTTCCGCGTCGAGGTCGACGGCGAGACCGCCGGCTACGCGGGGTGGTGGAGCGAAGTGCACGAAGGCGAGCCGGTGTTCGAGATCGGCTGCGCCGTCCAGCCGGAGTGGCAGGGGCGCGGCGTCGCTACCGAGGCGCTGCGCCGCGTCGTCGCGCTCGCGCGCGAGACCGAGCCGAGGCCCGTCGTCGGCTACGGGGCCGTGGGGAACGCGGCATCCCGCGCCCTCTGCCTCCGCGTCGGATTCGAGCATCGCGGCACGGGGATCTTCCCCGGGGACGACGGCGACGTCGAGGTCGACATCTGGGTGATCGGAGGCTGACGTGCGCGTGACGCTGCGGCGCTGGAGCACCGAGGATCTGCCGGTCCTCGAGCGCGCGAACACCCCCGAGATGACCAAGCACCTGGGCGGCCCCGAGACGGCCGAGCAGGTCGTCGCCCGGCACGCGAGGTACCTGCGGCTGTGGGAGGCGGGCGACGCGCACATGTTCCGCATCGACGTCGACGGCGAGCCGGCGGGCGCGATCGGGTGGTGGCACGTCGAGCACGACGGACGGCCGGCGTACGAGACGGGGTGGGGCGTCGAGCCGCGCTGGCAGGGGCACGGCGTCGCGTCCGAGGCGCTCCGGCAGCTCATCGCGGACGTCCGCGCGGACGGCGAGCGCGACCTGCTCGTCGCGTATCCGGGCGTCGACAATCCGGGATCGAACGCCCTGTGCCGCCGCGCGGGGTTCGCGCTGACCGGGTCGAACACGATGCCGTGGCGCGGCGCCGAGCTCACCTTCAATATCTGGGTGCTCGACATGTCGCCGCTCGACCTGACGGGCCGCGAGCCGGATGTCGACGAGCGGTTCGACGAGGGCGTCCTCGATGAGAAGCTCTGGTGGCCGTTCTACACCCCGCAATGGTCCTCCCGTGAGCGCACGGCCGCTCGCTACACGGTCGGGGCACCAGGGCTCGAGCTGAGGATCGAAGCCGACACGCCGCCCTGGGCTCCCGACCTCGACGGCGACCTCAGGGTGTCGCACCTGCAGACGGGGCAGCTCTCGGGGTCACGCGGCTCCGGCGACGGACAGCACCGGTTCAGGCCCGGCCTGGTCGTTCGCGAGGAGCAGCCCGACCGACTCCTGTGGCTGCCGCGGTTCGGGGTCATCGAGGCGCGGCTCGCAGCGATCCGGCATCCATCGGCGATGGTTGCGCTCTGGCCGATCGGCTTCGAAGAGCGCCCGGACGACTGCGGCGAGATCTGCATCGCCGAGATCTTCGGATCGGAGCTCGACGACACCGGCGGCTGGGTGGGCGTCGGCGTCAAGCCGCAGAACGACCCTCGACTGCGAGCCGACTTCGAGAAGGTGCGGGTCGAGGGCGACCTGACCGAGTTCCACGACTTCGCCGTCGAGTGGACGCCCGAGAGGCTGCGCTTCTTCATCGACCACCGGTGGGTGAAGACCGTCGCCCAGACGATCGACTACCCCGTCCAGATCATGCTCGACGTGTACGAGTTCCCGCCCGAAGGCGGCGAACGGGATGCCGCGGCCCTGCCGCACCGGTTCCGCGTCGCGTGGGTGCGGAGCTATCCGCCGCCGCCCGCTCGCTGACCGTCCCCGTGCGGAGGTGTTGTGGCCCTGCGGAGGCGCGGGGAGCGGCATCCCTCCTCCGCACGAGGACAACTCCTCGGCAAGCCCCGGTCGACGCGCGCGGGTCCGACCCCTCGACAAGCTCGGGGATCGAGGGGCAGGCGGGGATGTGGGATGCCGCTGACCGTCCCCGTGCGGAGGTGTTGTGGCCCTGCGGAGGCACGGGGAGCAGCATCCCTCCTCCGCACGAGGACAACTCCTCGGCAAAGCCCCGCTCGCCGGGTGCGGATGCTGTCAGAACAGGCCGACGATCCGGCCCTCGTCGTCGACGTCGATCGCGTTGGCCGCGGGAGACGCGGGCAGTCCCGGCATCGTCATGATGTCGCCGCAGATCATGACGACGAACCGCGCTCCGGCGGCAAGTCGCACCTCGCGGATGTCCACGACGTGCCCCGACGGCGCGCCGCGCAGCTTGGGGTCGGTCGAGAACGAGTACTGCGTCTTGGCGACGCAGACGGGATAGTCTCCGTAACCCTCGTTCTGCAGCCGCCGGATCTCGGTCCGCACGGCGGTCGAGGCCGTGATGTCGGACGCGCCGTAGATGCGCGTCGCGATCGTCCGCATCTTCTCCCACAGCGTCGCGTCGTCGGGATACGTGAAGCTCAGCTCGGCCGGTTCCGCGGACAGCCGCACGACCTCGCGGGCGAGCTCCTCCGCGCCTGCCCCGCCCTCCGCGAAGTGACGGGCGACGACGGCCTTGGCCCCCGCGCGCTCGACGGCCGCGACGAGGGCCGAGACCTCGGCATCCGTGTCCTCCGCCCGGTGGTTGATCGCGACGACGGCCGGCAGACCCCAGGTCCCGCGCACCGTCGCGAGGTGGCGGAGCAGGTTCACGGTGCCGCGCTCGAGCGCCGGTACGTTCTCGGTCGGCAGGTCGGCGACGTCGACCCCTCCGTGATACTTCATGGCGCGCACGGTCGCCACGATGACGGCGGCCGAAGGGCGCAGCCCCGTCGATCGGCACAGGATGTCGATGAACTTCTCGGCCCCGAGGTCGGCGCCGAACCCGGCCTCGGTCACGACGTAGTCCGCGAGCCGCAGCGCCGACTGCGTCGCGATGGCGGAGTTGCAGCCGTGCGCGATGTTGGCGAACGGCCCGCCGTGCACGAAGGCCGGCGTGTGCTCGAGCGTCTGGACGAGGTTCGGGGCCAGGGCGTCGCGGAGGATCGCGGTCATGGCGCCGTGCGCCTCGAGGTCTCGCGCGAGCACCGGCCGTCGTTCCCGCGTGTAGCCGATCACGATGTCCCCGAGCCGCTCCTTGAGGTCCGCGATGCCCGTCGCGAGGCAGAACACCGCCATGACCTCGCTCGCCACGACGATGTCGAAGCCGGACTCGCGCGGATACCCGTTGCCCGGCCCGCCGAGGCCCACGACGACGTGCCGCAGGACGCGGTCGTTGACGTCGAGGACGCGCCGCCACGTGATGCGGCGCACGTCGATGCCCAGCGCATTGCCCTGGTGGATGTGGTTGTCGATGAGCGACGCGAGCAGGTTCGTCGCGACGGCGATCGCCGAGAAGTCCCCCGTGAAGTGGAGGTTGATGTCCTCCATGGGCACGATCTGGGCGTAGCCGCCGCCTGCCGCTCCGCCCTTCATTCCGAACACCGGGCCGAGCGCCGGCTCCCGGAGGCACACGATCGCGCGCTCGCCGACGCGCATGAGGGCGTCGCCGAGGCCGACGGTGGTCGTCGTCTTGCCCTCGCCTGCGGGTGTGGGAGAGACCGCCGTCACGAGCACGAGCTTCCCGCGAGGACGGTCGGCGATCGAGTCGAGGTGCCGGAGCGAGACCTTCGCCTTGTGCCGTCCGTACGGCTCGAGGCTCTCCTCGGGGATGCCGAGCCGCTCGGCGATCTGCGTGATGGGCAGCAGCTGCGCGGCCTGGGCGATCTCGATGTTGCTGAGCCCCACTGATCCCCCCGGTTCGTCGCCGTCGACAGCGCCAGCCTAGGGGGACGGATGCTGTCCCGCCCGCGCTTTCACACGGGTTCCCCCGTCCCGGAGCCCGGGTACGGTCCCCGAGCCTCTCGAGGCGCCGAACCGGAGCCCCGGGTACGGTCCCCGAGCCTGCCGAGGGGTCGAAGCCCGGCGCGGCCTACAGGCTCAGACCGTGCCCGAACCGGAACAGCGGGTCGACCGTGTCGAAGGGGACGTCGGGGCGGGATGCCTCGACCGCCGCCATCGAGCGCGGCAGGTCGAACGGCAGCCGGCCCTTGGGCTCGGCCGCGCCCGTCAGGACGTCCAGGAGCGCCGCCGCACTCGCACCCCAGTTGACCGTGACACCGGCCGAGACCTCCACGAACGGCTCGAGGATCGCCGGACGGTCCGCGAAGACGTCGACGATCGTCGGCACCGCGGCCGCGACGGCGCCGACGTGCGCGATGACGTCCTCGGGGTAGTCGAGCGAGCCCGCGTGGAAGAAGTTCTCGAACATCGACCCGCGCTGCTCGTAGGGCGCCTGCAGGCGCAGGATGGCGGCATCCGCCTCCTCCGGCGTCTCGACGAGCTCGCCGTAGGCCGCCGCGACGGTGGGATCGATGCCCTCGACGTAGAGCTTGAGGCCGCGGGCGAGCGGGAGCGCGGGGACGCCCGAGTCGGCCCAGCCCGACCGGATCGGGCGGTTGGTCAGGAGGGTGATCGCGGCGCGCTGCGCAGCCTCGCCGGCGGCGCGGAAGTCGGCGCGTCCGACGACGGCCTCCGCCGCGTCCTCGTCGACGAAGGGGTTCTCGAAGAGGCCGAGCTCGAACTTCTCGCGCAGGATGCGGCGGGCCGAGACGTCGAGGCGCTCCTCGGAGATCTCGCCGTCGGCGACGAGCTCGAGAAGGAGCTCGGGGCACGCCTCGCCGCCGAACTGGTCGGCTCCGGCATCCAGGATCTTCTTCAGGCGCTCGCGCGGCGACAGGTGCTCGACGCCCCACGCGCGCGCCGGGAAGGGCTGGCCGAAGATCTCGGCGTCGCTCACGAGACCCCAGTCGGTGCAGACGAGGCCGTCGAAGCCGTACTTCTCGCGCAGGAGGCCCGTGATGACGGACTTGTTGAAGCCGAACCCGACCTCTTCGTGCTCGGTGCCGACGGGCATGCCGTAGTACGGCATGATCTGGCGCGTGCCGGCGACGAACGCGGCTTCGAAGGGCTCGAGGTGCAGGTCGAACCGACCGCCGGGGTAGACCTGCTCGCGGCCGTAGGCGAAGTGCGGGTCCTCGCCGTCCTTCTGCGGGCCGCCGCCGGGGAAGTGCTTCGTCATGGTCGAGACCGAGCCGGGTCCGAACGACGAGCCCTGGAAGCCCCGGATGTACGCGGCGCCGAGGCGCCCCGAGAGCTCCGCGTCCTCGCCGAAGGTCGCGACCTGGCGGGACCAGCGCGGCTCGGTCGCGAGGTCGACCTGCGGGTGCAGCGCGACGCGCAGTCCGACCGCGGTGTACTCCTGGCGGGCGATATCGGCGAACGTCTCGACGAGCGCCTCGTCGCCGATCGCGGCGAGCCCCAGCGTCTCGGGCCACTGCGAGAACGGGCCGGCCATGATCGCGGCGCCCGGGTTGTCGCTGAACGAATGGCGCGGGTCGGTCGAGAGCGTCACGGGGATGCCGAGACGAGTGGATGCCGCCAGCTCCTGCAGCGCGTTGTGCCACGCTGCGATCTCGCGGCCGGTCGGAGCGGCCCCGAGCAGGTTGAAGTGCGTCATGCGCTTGACGTCGATGAAGTCGCGCGCGGACGGCGTGCCGAACATCGGGTTCGCCTCGTCGAGGTCGCCGATCGCGATCATGGTGTGGAAGAAGAGACCGGCCTTCTCCTCCAGCGTCATCGCGCTGAGCAGCAGTTCGACGCGCTCGGCCACGGGCAGCTCGGAGTCGAGCCACGGGCGGTCGGAGACGGTGGGCGCGGCGTCCGCGACGATCGTCGTATCGGTCATGATCACTCCCTCGACGGCCTCGGGACGGCGCGCCTGACCGATGAGGATACCGGAACCCGACCGAGTGGTAACTGAAAGTCGGCCGATTGGTCACTCCGCGGATAGGATCGCCGCGGAGGAATCGTGGACACGACGAGGGGCACGATGCGCAGCGTCCGCGCTGAGCGCACGCGGTCCGCGATCGTGACGGCCGCCCACGATGCCTTCGTCTCGCGCGGATACCGGGCCACGTCGCTGCGGGAGATCTCCGCTGCCGCGGGCGTGAGTCATCCCGGGCTCCTCCGCCACTTCGCGACGAAGGGCGAGCTGCTCGCCGCCGTCATGGCGACCCTCCAACTCGACAACGAGGAGCTCGTCCTCGAGCATCTCGCACATGACGACGGGGGGATGCTGGACTTCGGCGCGATCGCGCGCCGCAACGCCGCGGTCCCCGGCTATCTCCCCCTCTTCGCGGCGCTCACGGGCGAGGCGTCCACGTCGCACCACCCCGCGCACGGCCTCATGCGCGAGCGGTACGCGCGACTCGTCGAGCTCTCGACCCAGCTCCTCCGGGACGCGATGGACCACGGCGTCGTCGCCTCCGACCGCGACCCGCACGCGGAGGCGATCCGCATCGCGGCGGCGTGGGACGGGCTGCAGCTGCTGTCGCAGTACCTGCCGGGTCGCGTCGATGTGGCGACATCCCTCGAGGTCTACCAGGAGGCGCTGGCTCTCCCGCGCGGGTGGCGGGAGCAGGGTGACTCGCGCCGGGCGGTGCCCCCGGCATCCTTTCCACGCGTCGCGGAGGTCGGCGCAGATGAAGGCGTGCCGATGCTCGGATACCGCGTGGGCCGCGATCGCCGCGCCCGGATCGTCGCGGACGCGATGGCCCTCTTCGCCCGCGACGGATACGGCGACACGAGCCTTCAGGACATCGCCGCCGCGGTCGGCGTCTCGAAGTCGACGCTGCTGCACCACTACCCGACGAAGGAGACGCTGCTGAGCGCCGTCCTCGCCGAGCGGGACCGGGGCATCCCGCGGCCGCTGCCGGCTCCCGCGCGCGCGGCCGACGTGCTGCGCGGGATGCCGGCGGGCGCGCGCCTCAACGCGGAGCAGGCGCCGGGACTCATCGAGGTCTACGCCGTGCTCTCGTGCGAGGCGGTGCCGACGTCTCATCCCGCGCACGGCTACTTCGCGGAGCGGTTCGCCGGGGCCCTCGACCTCTTGACGGCGCTGCTGCGCGCGGCGCAGGCGGACGGCGACCTGCCGCGGCATCGCGACCCCGCCTTCGAGGCCGTCTGGCTCGTCGCGCTGTGGGACGGCCTGCAGTACCAGTGGCTGTACGACCGCGACGGGGTCGACGTCGCCGCGCACCTCGCGAGCCACCTCGAGGATCTGCTCCCGGGGTAGCCGCGCGCGCACCCGGCGTTCGCCCGCCACAACGTCGCAGAAAACCACACCGTCGCACGCATCCACCCCGCACCGTGCGACATTGCGGCGATCTGCGGCATTGTGGTCGGCGGATGCCGCGACCCCGCGCCGCCCCCGATCCCCCGAGGCTCGCTGGGTCGGGACCGGAGTGTGAGGTCGAGCGAGCCGGGGTCAGGCCGCGGCGATGACCGCGAGCACCGCCTCGCCGTAGGTGTCGCGTTTCTTCGCGCCGATGCCCGAGATGCCGTCGAGCTCGGCGGAAGAGCCGGGCCTGGCCGCCGCGAGCGCCCGCAGCGTCGCGTCGTTGAAGACGACGTACGCAGGCACGCCCTGCTCGCGCGCGACGTCGGACCGCCAGGCGCGCAGCGCCTCGAAGAGCCCGCGGTCCTCGGGCTCGATCGTCTCGGACACGGTCGTGCGGCGGACGGACGTCGAGCCGCGACGTCCCATGACATCGCGGCGCAGGAGCACCTGCCGCTCGCCGCGCAGCACGTCGCCGGCCGTCTCGCCGAGTGCCAGCGTCCCGTACTCGCCGCGCGACACCAGCAGTCCCGTCGCGAGCAGCTGCCGCACGACGCCCCGCCAGTCCTGCTCGGACAGCTCGGCACCGATCCCGAACGTCGCAAGCTCGTCATGCCGCTGCTGGCGGACGCGGTCGGTCGTGTTGCCGCGGAGGATGTCGATGAGCTGACCGGCGCCGAACGCCTGTCCGCGCTCGCGCTGCAGCCGGACGATCGTCGACATGAGCTTCTGCGCCGCGACGGTGCCGTCGAAGGTCTCGGGCGGCTGGAGGCACGTGTCGCAGTTGCCGCACGCCTCGGACGGCTGCCCGAAGTAGCCGAGCAGGTTCTGGCGGCGGCATCCCACCGTCTCGCACAGGGCGAGCATCGCGTCGAGGTGCTGCCCGAGGCGTGTCTTGAATCCCCGATCGCCGGGGCTCTGCTCGATGAGCCTGCGCTGCTGCACGACGTCGCCGAGTCCGTACGCCATCCACGCGATCGCGGGCTCGCCGTCGCGGCCGGCGCGACCCGTCTCCTGGTAGTACCCCTCGACCGACTTGGGCAGGTCGATGTGGGCGACGAACCGGACGTCGGGCTTGTCGATCCCCATGCCGAAGGCGATCGTCGCGACCATGACGACGCCGTCCTCGCGCAGGAAGCGGGACTGGTTGGCGGCGCGGACCGAGGCGTCGAGCCCCGCGTGGTACGGCAGCGCGTCGATGCCCTGCATGCGGAGGTACTCGGCCGTCTGCTCGACGGACTTGCGGCTCAGCGCGTAGACGATGCCGGCACCCGTGTCGACGCCGACGCTGCGGATGAACGCGACGAGCTGGCGGCGCGGCTCGTTCTTGGGCTCGATGCGGTACTGGATGTTCGGGCGGTCGAAGCTCGCGACGAAGTGCTCCGCGCGGGGCAGGTCGAGCCGCTGCGTGAGCTCGCGGTGCGTCTCGCGCGTCGCCGTCGCGGTGAGCGCCATACGCGGAACGCCCGGGAAGCGCGTCCCAAGATCGCCGAGTGCGAGGTAGTCGGGACGGAAGTCGTGGCCCCACTGCGACACGCAGTGCGCCTCGTCGATCGCGATGACGCTGAGCCGGCCGCGCTGCAGGAGCGCCGTCGTCGACGGTGCCGAGAGGCGCTCAGGGGCGACGTAGAGCAGGTCGAGCTCGCCTGCGAGGTAGGCCTGCTCGACCGCCTGACGCTCGGCCGGCGCCTGCGTGGAGTTGAGATACGCGGCGCGCACGCCGTTGGCGACGAGCGCGTCGACCTGGTCGTGCATGAGGGCGATGAGCGGGCTCACGACGAGCCCTGTGCCCGGCCGCGCGAGGGCCGGCACCTGGTACGTGATGCTCTTGCCGCCGCCGGTCGGCATGAGCACGACAGCATCCCCGCCGCCGATCACGTGCTCGACGATCCGGCCCTGGTCGCCGCGGAAGTCGTCGTACCCGAAGACCTCGCGGAGGATCGTGTGCGGCGCGGCGCCGGTGAAGTCGCGACCGCGCGGGGCAGGGTCCGCGGCGAACGCGGTGCGCTCGAGCTGCGGGTCGGGAGGCGGCATCCATCCGTCCTCCGGCGGAGCCCACGCGTCGTCGGGCGCGTACGCGTCGGGATCCCACGCGAGATCGGCGTACGGGTCGCCCTGCGGGTTGGTCACCCGTCCCAGGGTAGCCGCGCCGTCCGACCCCGCCGGGCGGCCCACCCCTGGGGAGGAGCCGGCACCGGAGCTCGGTCCCCGAGCTTGTCGGGGGTCGAACTCGAGCCCGGCTTCGCGCAACGAGAGGACGCCTCGACGAGCTCGGCGACCGCGGCGTCTCGGAGCGGGCTACAGCCGGACGACCTCGGTGATCCGCACGACGGCCGTGCCGGCCTCCTCCGACGCCTCGAGGTCCACCTCGCCGCGGATGCGCCAGTCGTGGTCGCCCGCGGGGTCGTCGATCGTCTGCTCGACCTTCCAGACTCCGGATGCTGTCGAATCCGCCTCGTCGATCGCGACGAGCCGCGGCGACCGGGCCGCCCCACCCGTCAGGATCTCGTCGTGGTCCTCGAAGTAGGCGTCGAGGGCGGCGGGCCAGTCGACATCCGGGTCGAGGACCTCCAGCTCGTCGTCCTTCTGCAGAGCTGCGAGCTGCACGCGGCGGAACAGCTCGTTGCGCACGAGGACGAGGAACGCGCGGCGGTTCGCGAGCACCGACGGCGGCGCAGGCGGGACGACCGGCGCCTCCGGGTCGAGCGCCGGATTCACGAGCGCCTCCCACTCGTCGACGAGGCTCGAGTCGACCTGCCGGACGAGCTCGCCGAGCCACGCGACGAGGTCGTGGAGCGACTCTGTCTGCGCCTCGGCCGGCACGGTCTGCCGGATCGCACGATAGGCGTCGCTCAGGTAGCGAAGGACGAGGCCCTCGCTGCGGCCGAGCTGATAGAGCGACACGAGCTCCGAGAACGACAACGCGCGCTCGAACATGTCGCGGACGACCGACTTGGGCGACAGCTCGAAGTCGCGGATCCACGGCTGGCTCGACGCGAACACCTCGTAAGCCTGCGCCAGCAGCTCCTCGAGCGGCTTGGGGTAGGTGATCGCCTCGAGCAGCTCCATCCGCTCGTCGTACTCGATGCCGTCGCGCTTCATGGCGGCGACGGCTTCTCCGCGAGCCTTGAACTCCTGCTGGGAGAGGATCGCGCGCGGGTCGTCGAGCGTCGACTCGATGACGCTCACGACGTCGAGGGCGTAGTGCCCGGTGCCCGCCGCCCCCGGCGCCTCCTCGGGGTCGAGCAGGCCGATGGCCGCGAGTGCGAAGGGCGACAGCGGCTGGTTCAGGGCGAAGTTCGGCTGCAGGTCGACGGTGAGACGGATCCGGTCGCCATCCGCTTCGACGATCCCGGCGGTCACGAGGGTGCGGAAGATCGCGATCGCCCGCCGCGCCAGCTCGTACCGGCGGCCCCGCGACTCGTGGTTGTCGAAGACGAGCGAGCGCACGTTGCCGAAGACGTCCCCGCCGCGCGCGATGACATTGATGAGCATCGCGGCCGTCAGCTGGAGGTGCGGCGCGAGCGCCTCGGGCTCCGCCGCGATGAGCCGCTCGTACGACCCCTCACCCCAGTTGACGACACCCGTCGGCGCCTTCTTGCGCACGATCTTCTTGCGCTTGGCGGGGTCGTCGCCCGCCTTCGCGAGGGCGACGGCGTTCTCGATCTCCCACTCGGGCGCCATCACGACGACGTTGCCGTACGTGTCGAAGCCCGCACGTCCTGCGCGGCCGGAGACCTGGTGGAACTCGCGGGCGCTGAGCTGCCGCATCCGGGTCCCGTCGTATTTCGACAGCGCCGTGATGACGACGGTGCGGATGGGCACGTTGATGCCGACCCCGAGCGTGTCGGTGCCGCAGATGACCTTGAGCAGGCCCTTCTGCGCGAGCGTCTCGACGAGACGGCGGTAGCGCGGCAGCATCCCGGCGTGGTGCACGCCGATGCCCGCGCGGACGAGGCGCGACAGCGTCTTGCCGAACCCCGTCGTGAACCGGAACCCGCCGATGGCCTCGGCGATCGCGTCGCGCTGCTCGCGCGAGGCCACCCGCACCGACGCGAGCGCCTGAGCCCGCTCCATCGCAGCCGCCTGCGAGAAGTGCACGATGTACACGGGAGCCTCGCGCTCGTCGAGGAGCCTCGTGAGGACGTCCTGGACGGGACGGCGCTCGTACGAGAAGTGCAGCGGCACGGGGCGCTCGACGCCCGTGATCCGCGCGACCGGCCGGCCGGTGCGCCGCTCGAGATCCTCGGCGATCGACGTCACATCGCCGAGCGTCGCCGACATGAGGATGAACTGCGCCCGCGGGAGCAGGAGCAGGGGCACCTGCCACGCCCACCCGCGGTCGGGATCGCCGTAGTAGTGGAACTCGTCCATCACGACCTGGTCCACGGCGGCATCCGGGCCCTGGCGCAGCGCGAGGTTCGCGAGGATCTCGGCGGTGCAGCACACGATGGGCGCATCGGGATTCACCGAGGAGTCGCCCGTCACCATGCCGACGTTCGCGGCGCCGAAGATGTCGACGAGCGCGAAGAACTTCTCGCTCACGAGGGCCTTGATGGGCGCGGTGTAGTACGTGCGGCCGCCCTGCGACAGCGCGAAGGCGTGGGCCGCGATCGCCACGAGAGACTTCCCGGTGCCGGTCGGCGTCGACAGGATGACGTTCGCGCCCGACACGATCTCGATGACCGCCTCGTCCTGCGCGGGGTACAGGGCGAACCCGCGGTCGGCCGCCCAGTCGACGAAGCCCGCGTACGCGGAGTCCGGATCCGCACCGGTCGGCACGACGTCGAGCAGGGTGAGCGGCATCATCCGAGTCTGCCAGGGCCGGAGGACCGGTCCGACCCCGGCAGACCACGAAGATCACGGGATGCCGCGACTCAGCGCGCGGCGAGGAGCGCGGTGCTCAGCGCCCCAGAGTCTGGCGGATGACGTTCGTGTACGCGGTGTAGCCCGCGTATGTCGGGTGCAGGAAGCCGGCCGGGTCGCCGACCGGGTCGATTCCGAACCACGGATCGCTGGGCACGCCCGGCGCGAGCTGCACGCCGTGGCCCGCGAACGCGTCGACGACGTCCGCGTAGTGCACGTTCGCTCCGCCGGCGGCGGCAGCGCCCACGGCGGCCTGGATGGCTCCGTTGAGCGCGTCGATCGCGCCGTTCACGCCGGCGACGAGCGCGGCGAGCCCGGCGAACTCCGGCAGCGGCGGCGGCGATTCGAACAGGTGCGCGTAGCCGGTCACGACGATCGTCGCGTTCGGCGAGCGCTGCGCGATCGCGCCGATGAGCGAGGTGAGCGGTCCGACGGTCCCCGGCGCCGCGCCGATCGCGGCCTGGATCGCGGCGAAGCACGCGACCGGGTCAGCCCCTGCGGCGACGCTCGCGCAGGCGGCATAGATCCCATCCAGACCGAGGTCGTTCGCGCCGACGGTGAGCGTCACGACGGTGGTGCCGCGGTTCACCTGCGACAGCTGCGGGTGCGTCCCGGCGATCGTCGCACCCGTGCACGCGGCGTTGCGGAGGAGGTTGATCTTGGGCGCGTCGTCGAGCTGCGCCGCGTAGCCCCCGTCCGTGCGCTGACAGGCGTCCAGAGCAGGTCCGCCGCCCTGCCCTGCCGCGATGGAGTCGCCGAGCGCGACGTATTTCGCCACGGACAGCGGCGAGGCCGAGGCCGGGTTCGCCGGCCCTGCGGCGACCACCCCGATCCCCAGTGCGAGGGCCGCGAGCGCGGCCAGGATGCGTCGTTTCATGATTCCCCTTTGAATCGCGCGGACCCGCGGTCCGCTCCCCAGGTTGCGGCCCGCGACCACGCGATGCGCGTCGGGCAGAGCACGGCACGCGGGTTGAGGCCGACGATAGACCCGACCGGACGCGCTTTCCAGAGGTGTCGCCGTGGCGGAATCGACAGCATCCCGCCTACGTTGAAGGAGACGACCCACGACGGAAGGACACCCGTGAGCGACCTCGATCAACTCACCGTGACCCGCAACGACGTCACGCATCGCTATGAGCTGCGCGTCGGGGATGTGCTCGCCGGCTTCACGATGTTCCGCATCGATCCGCAGGGTCGCCTGCACTTCCCGCACACCGAGGTCGACCCCGCCTTCCGCGGTCGGGGGCTCGCGCAGGCGGTCGTGGCCGAGGCGATGGCGGATGTCGCGCGCCGGGGCGAGACGGTCGTGCCGCACTGCCCCGTCGTGGCGGGATACCTGCGCAAGCACGAGGTCCCGGGGCTCACGATCGAGTGGCCCGACGTGCCGCACCCGGAGTGAGGGTCGGCGGATGACGAGGCTCGATCTCGAGGCGGCGGAAGAGGCGCAGGCCCCGGCCGCGTGCGACGGGCCGCGTGCGCTCCTCCTCGAGTCGCGCGAGGTGCCCCTCGGCGGGATCCGCGCGATGGAGGTCCACCGGACGCTCCCCCAGCGCGACCTCCCGCTCGTCGGGGCCTGGTGCTTCCTCGACCGCTTCGGACCCCAGGTCACGACCATGCGCGTCGAGCCGCATCCGCACATCGGCCTGCAGACCGTCACGTGGCCCCTCGTCGGCGATGTGCGGCACCGCGACTCGGTCGGCAGCGACGTCGTCGTGACGCGGGGCGCGCTCAACCTCATGACGAGCGGTGCCGGCATCTCGCACTCCGAGTACTCCGTCGGCGAGGCCGACATCCCTCTCGACGCGCTGCAGCTGTGGGTCGCGCTCCCGGAGTCCCGTCGCCACGGCCGCCCCGCCTTCGAGCGCCACGAGCCGCTTCCCCGCCTCGAGCTGCCCGCCGCCGCGGGCGAGGCGGGCGAGGCGATCGTCGTCATGGGCTCGCTCGGCGACGTCACGTCCCCCGCGACGGCGTACACGCCGATCGTGGGCGCCGAGCTGCGCATCCCGGCCGGCTCGCGCGTCCGCATCCCGCTCGACCCCGCCTGGGAGCACGCGCTCGTCGGGGTCGAGGGCGTCGCGACGGCGCACACGGAGACCGCCGTCGATCTCGACCGCCGGCACCTCCTCTATCTCGGCATCCATCGCGAATCCGTGGAGGTGTCGGCACCGGACGGGGCGACGCTGTTCCTCCTGGGCGGCGAGCCGTTCGAGGACGACATCGTCATGTGGTGGAACTTCGTGGGGCGCTCGCACGAGGAGATCGTCGAGGCACGCGACGCCTGGGAGGCGGGGACCGAGCGCTTCGGACACGTCGTCGATCACGGCGACGAGAGGGTTCCGGCACCGCCGCTGCCCGCTGTGCGGCTGACGCGCCGGAGAAGACGGGTCTGATGCGCCCGCCTCGGGGCCGGACGTTAGGACGTTGCGCGGCATCGTTGGCGCGCAACGGGTTCACCATAGCGCGCGGCATCGGGCCGGGGGAATCGCCTCAGATGAGAAACGCATGAGGCTGGCCGTTACGCTGGGCGGGTGCCCCCCACGACCCGACTCTCGACGAGCGTCCTGCTCACGTGCGCGGCGATCGGCGTCGCGACGGGCGTGCTCGGCGGCATCGCCGGCTGGCTGACCCCCGTCGTCCTCGCGACCGTGCCGATCCTGTACGGCGTCATCCTCGGCGCCCACGTGCTGCCGGGCATCATCGCGCAGGAGCTCATCCGGCTGCCGTGGGTCGCGCTCATCTCGCACGTCGTGGCGGCCCTCGTGGCCAGCGCGATGGCTCCGCAGTGGGCGTTCCGGTTCCTCGGGACGGCGATCCTGTTCGGCGGCATCCAGGAGATCGTCGCGGCGCTCACCCGCTATCGCGTGTGGAGTGCGTGGAGGTTCTTCATGTCGGCGATCGTGATCGGCATCCTCGTCGCCGTCGTCGTCGCCTTCGCCGCGCACCTGTCGACGCTCGCGCTGTGGGCGCAGATCACCTACCTCGCCGTCGCCGTCCTCGGCCCCGTCGCCTGGACGGCCGTGGGCCTCGGCATCGGGACCTCGCTGCGTCGCGCGGGCGTCGCGCGCGGCTCGCGCCGCTGACCGCTTTCGTCGACCAGGTTAGGGCAGGCTAAGTTAGGTAGGACTAATACGCCTACCCCTGGGAAGTCCCGTGACCGTTCCGCGCCGCGACGCTTCCGTCGCGCTGTCGACGGACACGGCATCCCGACCGCTGCTGTCGGTCCAGGGTCTCGGGATCACGCACGAGGGTGCGGATGCCGCCACCCCGGCCTCGGTGACGTTCGACGTGCGCGCCGGCGAGGTGGTGCTCGTCCTCGGGCCGAGCGGCTCGGGCAAGTCGACGCTCGCCCTCGCCCTCGACGGCCTGATCCCCCACGCCGTGCCGGCGACCCTCGACGGCCGCGTGCTCGTCGACGGCATCGACACGGCCGAGGCGACCGTCGCGACGCTCTCCACCCGCGTCGGGATGGTCTTCCAGGATCCCGACGCGCAGCTCGTCACCGGAACCGTTCTCGACGAAGTCGCCTTCGGCCCCGAGAACCTCAGGATTCCGGTGCCCGAGGTGCTCGAGCGCGCCGAGGCCGCCCTGCGCCGCGTGGGACTGTGGGAACGCCGGCGCGAGAATCCCGACCGGCTCTCCGGCGGAGGGCGTCAGCGGCTGGCCATCGCATGCGCCCTCGCGATGGGATCCCCGCTCCTCGTCCTCGACGAGCCCACCGCGAACCTCGACCCGCAGGGGATCGACGAGGTGTACGCGGCGCTGGCCGACCTCGTCGCGGCGGGCGACCGCGCGATCCTGCTCGTCGAGCACAACCTCGACGCCGCCGTCGGGTTCGTCGACCGCGTCGTCGTGCTCGACCACGACGGCCGCCTCGTCGCCGACGGGCCGACCGACGAGGTGCTGCGCCATCGCGCCGAAGAGCTGCACGGCCTCGGCGTGTGGCTGCCGACCTCGGCGCTCGCTGCCCTGCGCCTGCGCTCGGCCGGGTACCGGCTCGATCCCCTCCCCCTCACGCCCGCCGAGCTGCACGACGCGCTTGAGGCCGAGCCGGCCCCGGCGCTGCCCGTAGGCTCGGGCGTTTCGTCTCGCTGGATCGCGGTTCCTGAGCCTGTCGAAGGGCGCTCAACGACCGGGAGTGATCGGTCGTTGAGCCAGGAGCGGAGCGACGAGACGAAACGCCCCGGACGCGGTTCCGCACCCCTCATCACGGTCCGGAACCTCACGCTCCACCGCGGCCGCACGCGCGTGCTCGATGGTGTCGACCTCGATGTGCGCGAGGGCGAGTTCGTCGCGATCGTCGGTGCGAACGGCGCAGGCAAGACGAGCCTCATCCAGGCCATCGCGGGCGTCATCCCGCCTCCGCGCGGCAGTGTGCGGGTCGGCTCACTCGACGTCGGGCGCAGCGACTCGCGGACGCTGTCCTCGCGCATCGGCTTCGTCTTCCAGAACCCCGAGCACCAGTTCATCGCGCACACCGTGTACGACGAGCTCGCCCACGGCCTCCGGCTCCGGCACCTCCCCGACGCCGAGGTCCGCGAGCGCACCGAGCACATGCTCGAGCGGTTCGGGCTCACCGCGAAGGCCTCGACGCACCCCTTCCTCCTGTCCGGCGGGCAGAAGCGCCGCCTCTCCGTGGGCACCGCGCTCGTCGCCGGCGCGCCCGTCCTCGCCCTCGATGAGCCGACGTTCGGGCAGGACCGGGCGCGCGCCGACGAGCTCCTCCGCCTCCTGCGCGAGCTCAACCGCGATGGCACGACGATCCTCGTCGTGACGCACGACATGCAGCTCGTGACGGAGCATGCCGACCGCACGATCGTGCTGGAAGCCGGACGTGTCGCAGCTCAGGGACCGACGCCCGAGGTCTTCACCGACGCCTCCCTCATCGAGCGCGCGGGACTGCGGCTGCCACCGCTCAGCCGCGCACTGCAGGGCCTGACCCGGCATCCCGAGCTCTCCCGCATCGCCCGGCTCGCGGACCTCCCCGGCGGAGGTGCCGAATGACCGAACTCCGCGACGCGCGGAGCGCAGCATCCTTCGATCCCTATGCGGAGGCGCCCTCGGCGTCGGCCGTCCGCTTCCTGTACCGGCTCAACCCGCTCGCCAAGCTCGCGGGCCCCGCGCCGGCGATGGTGCTGCTCGTGTTCGTCCGGGATGCTGTGACTCCGCTGGCCTTCCTCGCTCTCGCGTACGCGATCCTCCTGGTCGGTGTGCGCATGACGAAGCGGCTCGCGCTCGTGCTCTTCGTCGCGCTCCCCGTCGCCGTCGCCGCGATCGGCGTCGGCTTCTCGGTGTGGACCGACCCCACGCGAATCGAGCCGGGAGCGGTCGTGGTGCAGGTCGGCTCGTGGACGCTCTACAGCGGGATGCTGCAGATCGGCTTCGCGACCGCGCTGCGGCTCGGCGCGATCGTGGCGCTGTCGCTCATCCCGGGGCTCTCGACGACGGGGCCCGACCTCGCGCGGTCGATGGTGCAGCAGCTGCGCGTGCCGTACCGGATCGGCTACACGGCGCTGGCCGCATTCCGCTTCGTGCCGCGCTTCGGGCACGAGCTCGACGTCATCCGCCAGGCCCACCGCGTGCGCGGCGCGCACGGCGGACGCGGTCCCTTATCCGCGATCGCGCGGTGGTCCGGGTACCTCGTGCCGCTGCTGGCGGGCGCCATCCGGCACGCCGAGCGCGTCGCGCTCGCGATGGACGCGCGCGCCTTCGGCGCCCACCCCGACCGCACCGAGCGCCACCTCGTCCCCTGGCGCCCCCGCGACACGGTGTTCGTCATCCTCTTCCTCGCCGCCTCGACCGCCCTCTTCTGGCTCCTCTTCCCCTGGGGCCTCTCATGACCCCGCCCACCCCTCGCGAGACTTCACGAATGTGCCGCGACACGCCGCGCAGCGCGCACATTCGTGAAGTCTCGCGCACCTGACCGGAGGCCCCATGGCAATCAGCAGCCGACTCGTCAAGCCTGAGACGCAGGAGCTCGTGCACCTCGAGGTGCTCAGGACGGAGCGCCTCTCGGCGCACTGGATGCGCGTGACGCTGGGCGGAGGCGAGATCGAGCGCTTCCGGCCCATGGGTTTCGACCAGTGGTTCCGCCTGTTCCTCCCGCTCGGCGGCGACGAGGGCCTGGACCGCCTGCCCGCGAAGGCGAACAAGCTGTTCGGCTACCTCCGCTACCTGCGGATCCCGGACGGCGTGCGGCCCGTCATGCGCAACTACTCCGTGCGGGCTTTCCGTCCCGCGACGGCGGATCGTGGCGCCGAGCTCGACGTCGACTTCGTCCTGCACGGCTCGGCCGCCGACGGCACGGCCGGTCCCGCGTCGCGATGGGCCGAGACGTGCGTCGCCGGTGAGAGCGTCGTGCTGATCGACGAGGGCCTCGCCTTCAACCCCGAGCGGGGCACCGAGCGCGTCGTGCTCGTCGCCGATGAGACGGGCCTTCCCGCCGTCGCGGGGATCTGCGCGAGCCTGCCCGCGCACGCGACGGGCCTCGCGATCATCGAGGTGCCCGATGCGGCGGACGCGCTGGAGTTCGCGCGCCCCGCCGGGATCGAGGTCCGGTGGATCGTGCGGGAGCACGAGGTGCAGCCGGGCGTGCCCGCGCTCGAATCGCTCACGGACCTCTCGGATGCCGAGCTTCCCGCCGGCCCGTTCCACGCGTACATCGTGGGCGAGCAGGCGCTGCCGACCGGCGCCCGCCGCCATCTCGTGAACGAGCGCGGCGTCGACAAGGACCGTGTGAGCTTCTGCGGCTACTGGCGCGTCGGAGCGGCCTCCCCGACCCCGAAGGCCCAGCAGCACGCGACGGAGGCCGCCGCATGAGCCGCGTCACGACCGCCTCCCTGCTGACCTGCGCCGCGATCGGTGTCGCGGGCGGCGCGCTCCTCGTCTTCGCGAACTGGGTCTCGACGGCACTGTTCGCCGCCGTGCCGTTCTTCTCGGTCGCGATCGCGGGGCTCTGGCTGCTGCCCGCGGTCGTCGCCCTGCGCCTGCTGCAGCGCCCGCTCGCGGGCCTCCTCGTCGGCCTCATCTCGGGCCTGGTCATCGTCCCGTTCTCGGGGTACGGCTTCGCGAGCATCGGGACGAACCTGTGGTGGGCGTTCTTCGCGGAGCTGCCCTTCCTGATCGTGCTCTACCGCTTCTGGCGGACGTGGCAGCACTACGCGGGCGCTCTCGTCGTGGGCGTCGTCTACCCCGTGCTCGCGTGGGCGTCGTTCGACCTCGGCACGATGGCGCTGCCGGCGCAGATCGGCTTCTTCGCGGTCGTCACGGCGAGCGCGCTTGCGGGCACGGCGCTCGGCATCCTCGTCGCGGACCGGCTCCAGCGGGCGGGCGTCGCGCGACTCGCGCGCCGCCGGCCGCGGACGCCGGCGAAGGCGACCTCCGGCACGGCCGCCTGACGGCTCGGCGGACAGCATCCCGCCAGGAGACGGATGCTGTCGCCCCCGCCCCGCTAGAATCCAGCCATTCCGACGGCATGGGGGCAAACGGAGTGGCTCGGCGACGACGCACGGTGGCACGGCATGCGCGACTTCGGTCGCCGCATCCGCTTGCGCAGTTCGCCAAGATCCTCGCCGTGGCGGTCGCCGTCGTCCTGGTGAGCTCGGGCGGAGTCGCCACCTACGCGACGTACGACCTCGCGGCGAGCTTCACGGACGAGGTCGTCGATGTGCCCGAGCAGGGTTCCGTCCCGCCCGACATCGGGGCGATCGAGGGCGGCGTGAACATCCTCGTCACGGGCATCGACGAGTGCGAGAAGGAGTTCGCGCACCTCTTCGGCGCGCGGTGCACGGGCGCGGACCGCTCGAGCCGGCTCAACGACGTCAACCTGCTCGTGCACATCTCGTCCAACCCGCGCCGCGTCACGGTCGTATCGTTCCCGCGCGACCTGATCGTGACCCTCCCGCCGTGCACGAGAGCCGACGGCAGCTCGTTCGGCGGCGGCGTCGACCAGATCAACACGGCGTACATGTACGGCGGGCTGGGCTGCGTCGTGAACACGGTGTCCGCGTTGAGCGGGCTCAACATCCCGTTCGGCGCGGTCGTCACCTTCGGCGGGGTCATCAAGGTGACCGACGCGATCGGCGGGGTCGAGGTGTGCCTGGCCCGCGGCATCCGGGATCGCAATACGGGGCTCGATCTGAGCGCCGGAACCCACACCGTCTCGGGCGTCACGGCGCTGCAGTTCCTCCGTACGCGCTACGGCGTCGGCGACGGCAGCGATCTCAGCCGGATCTCGAACCAGCAGCAGTACATGTCGCGGCTCGCTCGGAAGCTCGTGAGCGAGGACGTGCTGTCCGACCCCGCGCGCCTCTACCGGCTGGCCGCGGTGGCGCTCGACAACGTCACGCCGACCCGGGCGCTCGCGAACCCGTTCACGGTCGTCCAGATCGCGCTCGCCGCGAAGGACGTGCCCTTCGACGAGATCGTGTTCGTGCAGTACCCGACTCTCGAATCGCCGACGGATGCCAACCGGGTCGTCCCGAACGAGGAGGCGGCCGATCAGCTGTGGGCCGCCCTCGCGAGCAACAAGCCCCTCGTCCTGACGGGCGACGTGGGCGCCAACGGCGGTGTGGTCGAGGCGCCGACCGACGAGCCCACGCCAGGGCCGACGCCCAGCGCGTCGCCCACGCCGGCCGCCTCTCCGACGGACGTCGCGGAGCTGCCTCGCAGCATCACGGGATCCACGGCCGCGCAGGAGACCTGCAGCGCCGGCAACGTCCGGTAGCGCCCCGCGCGGCGCACCCCTCCGTCGAACGCAGCGCGCCCTCGCCAGGAACGACGGATGCCGCGATTCTCACCCCAGGGAGGACCGCGGCATCCCGGATCGCAGCGCTGCGTGCGCCTAGCGCTTGCCGGCGATCTGGCGTCCGACGATCTCGCGCATGATCTCGTTCGTGCCGCCGTAGATGCGGTGGACGCGGGCGTCGAGGAACGCGCGGGCGATGGGGTACTCCGTGATGTAGCCGTAGCCTCCGTGCAGCTGGACGCACACGTCGAGGACGTCCCACTCGCGCTCGGTCGCCCAGAACTTGATCTTGGCGGCCTCCTCCGCGCTGAGCTTGCCGTCCTTGTACGCCAGGAGCGCCCGGTCGATGTACGCCCACAGCGCGTCGACCGTGGTCGCGACATCCGCGAGCTTGAAGCGCGTGTTCTGGAGGTCGATGATCCGCTCGCCGAACGCCTCGCGGCTCTTCGTGTAGTCGACGGTCCACTTCAGCGCGGCTTCGGCCGCCGCCGCGCCGGCGACGGCGATCGAGAGGCGCTCGAGCGGCAGGTTCATCATGAGCTGCACGAAGCCCATGCCCTCGTTGCCGCTGATGAGGTTCGCTTCGGGGACGAAGACGTCGCTGAACGAGAGCTCGGCGGTGTCGTGGCCGTGAAAGCCCATCTTGTGCAGCTTCTTGCCGTGGTCGAAGCCCTCCATGCCGTTCTCGATGATGAGCAGGCTGAAGGCGTCGGGCCGGTTGCCCTCACCCGTCTTGACGAACGTCACGACCATGTCGGCGGTCTTGCCGCTGGAGATGAAGGTCTTCGCGCCGTTGACGATATACCCGCCGTCGACCTTCTTCGCAGTCGTCTTGATGCCGCGGAGGTCCGAGCCGGCACCCGGCTCGGTCATCGCGAGGGCGCCGATGATCTCACCCGTCGCCATGCCGGGGAGCCACTTCTCCTTCTGCTCCTGCGTGCCCATGTGCACGATGTAGGGCACGGCGAGGTCGTCCTGGATGCCGAAGGCGCCGGCGAGCGAGCCCGAGCCCGCGCCGATCACCTCCTCGTTGACGATCGCGCGGAAGCGGTAGTCCTGCAGCATCCCGGCGCCGCCGAACTCCTCGGGGACCGAGAGTCCGATGATGCCGGCCTGTCCTGCGGCGAGCATCGTCTCGCGGTCGACCTCGCCGGCGGCATCCCATCGTTCGCGCGCCTCGTTGGTCACGTAGCGCTTGCAGAACTCCTTGACGACGTCGCGGAACGCCTCGTGGTCTTCGTCGTAGATGTCGCGCTCCATGTGAGCGAGCCCCTTTCTCACGGTCCCTGGGCGCCGGCCGACCCCTCCGTCGGGGTGTCGATCGGCCGCGCCGCCGGGCCCGATTCTATGTCAACGAGGGTGCGTTCGGCCCGTCGCTGTGAGATCGCATGTCAGGAGTGATGGGACTCAGTACCGGAGTTGTGGGATGCCTCCACCCGGCCTGCGTGAAGCGCGGAGGGCCTGATCAGTCGCCGTAATCGGGAGCCGCGGGCAGGCCGAAGAACTCCTCGAGACTCTGCCATCCGCCCTCGTGATAGACGCTCGCGAGCTCGGGCCCGATGTAGCGGAGGTGCCACGGCTCGGGCGAATAGCCCGTGATCTCGGTGCGACCCTCGACGTACCTCACGATCCAGCCGAACTCCCACGAGTGCGCCGCGACCCATTCCTGCTGCGCGGTGCCGCCGAACGTCCCCATGTCGTCGCAGCCATAGGTGCATGCCGTGACGTCTGCGGCGAGCCCCGTCTGGTGCTCGCTGTAGCCCGGGCGCGCACTGACGAGATCGGCCCCCGCGGCGCCCCGCGACGACACCTGACGTCCGTAGGTCGACTGCTGCGTCGCGTACGACCGGAATCCGCTCTCGAGCGCGATCTCGCCTGCGCCCGCGGCCCGCGCCGCCGCGATCATGTCGGCGAGCGCACCGGCGGCCTCACCGCGGAGCGAGCCGCCCGCGATGTCGCGCACGCCGGCCGGAGCCGCAAGCCCGCCCGGCCGGTAGTCGATGGGATCGGACGCGCGCGCCTTGTTGACGACGACCCACAGGCGCGCGGGGTCCGCGAGCGAGACGCACTCCGCCGTGCCGGAGGCCACCGCCGCGCGGAAGGGCTCCGCGCCGCCCGCGGCCGCCAAGGTGGCCTCGTCGTCGCCGGACTCGAGTGCCGCGACGAAGGCCGGGTCCGCACACAGATCGGCGATCGCCGCCGCCGCCTCGACCTTCGGGGCGGGGAGCTCCGACACGGCCTGGGGAAGCGGCACGGGCGATGCCGTCGGCGTCGCCTCCGCCACGAGACCCGCGGATGCCGAGAGCTCCGGTGCGATGACCGCGGCCGTGATCGCCGCGGCGCCGCCGATGCCCAGCGCCGCGGCCGCGACAGCCGCGAAACCGACCCGGATGCGGGCGGCACGGCGCGCGCGAGCGTGTCGCACCGGCACGGGGGCGGTTGCGAGGAGGTGGGCCGCGCGGGCTTCGCGGCGCGTCGCCGGGGGCGTCACACCGCCATTGTCCCGCTCTCGGAGGCATCCATGCGGAACCCGAGGAGAATCTCAGATGCACGCCATCGCTCATGTGTTCGACCCACCTTGACGCAGTCTCGTATTTCTGTTCGAATGATCGTATGCGCTGGCAGGGACAAGAACTCGGAGTTCCGGATGCCGCGGCCCTCCCAGGTCTCGAGCATCTCAACGGTCTGGTCCGCTCCGTGACGACGCCCGAGTTCGCCGGTGTGACCTTCCACGAGGTCATGGCCAAGAGCGCGCTGAACCACGTTCCGAGCGCGTCGGCCATGCCGTTCGACTGGACCGTGAACCCCTACCGGGGATGCCAGCATGCATGTGTCTACTGCGTGAGTCCGGACACTCTTGTACTTTGTGCCGACGGGCGACAGCGGCGCATCGACGAGCTGAGCATCGGGCAGGAGATCATCGGGACGCAGCAGAAAGGCGACTATCGGCGTTACGTCCGCACCCGAGTGCTCGCGAAGTGGTCGACGCGAAAGCGGGCCTTCCGGATCACGCTCGCGGACGGCACCGAACTGACGGCCAGCGGCGACCACCGGTTCCTCACAGATCGTGGCTGGAAGCACGTCAGCGGCACGATGAGCGGCCTTGGGCAAAGGCCCTTCCTCACGACGAACAACCGGCTGCAGGGCTTCGGCCTCGGCGGACGGCCCGCTCTGAGCTCCAGCCGCACAGGTGAGTACCGACGCGGATACCTCGCCGGGATGATCCGGGGCGATGGGATGCTGTTCCACGGGACCTACGACGATGGGTCGCGTCGCCGGGCGATACACCGCTTCCGCCTCGCTCTCGCGGATTCCGAGGCACTGGACCGTACGCGAGCACTCCTCGCCGACGAGGGCATCTCCACCCGCACGCGTCCGTTCACACCTGCGACCGACGCGCGCCGCGCGATGACCGCGATCCATTCCGACCGCCGTACGGATATCGAGACGATCGAACGGCTGATCACCGTCCCTTCGCTTCGCACACGGTCGTGGCACACAGGGTTCCTCGCCGGCATCTTCGACGCCGAGGGGTCGTGCTCGCGTGGCATCCTCCGGATCAGCAACAAGGACCCGGAGGTCCTGCAGCTCGTCGAAGAGGCCCTCACCGTTCACGGCATCCCGCACGTGACCGAGCCGCCTCACGCGAACGGAGTGCGCTCGGTGCGAGTCACGGGCGGTCTCCCCGAGCGCCAGCGCTTCTTCGGCCTCACCGAGCCGGCGATCACCCGCAAGCTCTCGATCGAGGGAACGGCGGTGAAGACCGTCGCCGATCTCCGGGTCGTATCGGTCGAAGACCTCGGCGTCGAGATCGACATGGTCGACATCACGACCGGCACGCAGGACTTCATCGCGAACGGCGTCATCAGCCACAACTGCTTCGCCCGGGGAACGCACGAGTACCTGGAGTTCGACACGGGGCGCGACTTCGATTCGCAGATCGTCGTCAAGATCAACGTCGCCGAGGTGCTGCGCAAGGAGCTGGCGCGGGGATCGTGGGAGCGCCAGCCCGTCGCCCTGGGCACCAACACCGACCCCTACCAGCGCGCGGAGGGACGCTATCGGCTCATGCCCGGGATCGTGTCGGCCCTGGCGGACTCGGGGACGCCGCTCTCGATCCTCACGAAGGGGACGCTGCTGCGCCGCGATCTCCCGCTGCTGCAGGAGGCCTCGGCATCCGTCCCCGTCACGATCGCGATGTCGATCGCCGTCTTCGACGAGACGCTGCAGAAGCTCGTCGAACCCGGCACGCCGACGACGGCAGCCCGTCTCGAGACGGTGCGCGCGGCGACCGAGGCGGGCTTCCGCGTCACGGTGTTCCTCATGCCGATCCTCCCGCACCTGACCGACTCGATCCCGGCCATCGATGACGCCCTCCGGCGGATCAAGGAAGCGGGCGCGGCACGGGTCGTGTACGGCGCGCTCCACCTGAGACCGGGTGTGAAGCCGTGGTTCATGCGATGGCTCGAGCGCGAGCATCCCGAACTCGTCTCGTCGTACCTCGGCCTGTATCCCGGCGCATCCGCGTACGCCCCGAAGGGCTATCGGTCGTGGCTCGCCAAGCGCGTCCGTCCGCTCCTGCGCGTGCACGGGCTGGGCGGGCAGGCGGAGGACGACTCCCCTCCCCGAGGTCCCGTCCCGGGCCTCGCGGCGCGCAGCCAGGTCGTCACGACCTCGCGCGGGCGGGCGGCCGCGGCGGCGCCGGCCATGCTCTTCTGATCGGGGCGTGCGCGGCCGCGCACGGCTGACCACCTCGGCGCGACTGCATCCAGCTCAGCCGACGCAGCCCGAGGCATCCTGTACCCCGCGGTCTGCCCCGTGACGAAGTCAGGCGATCCGGACTTCTCTCCGGGCGCGAAATCGGGCGATTCGGCTCCCGGTCAGGACGGCGCCGACGGTGACGTGGAACAGGTCAACCACGCGGCCGCAGGCCGATTCCGCAGAACCGGACCTGTGATCGCGTGGTTGACCTGTATTCAGGTTGGGCCATGAACCCCGGGACGACTCAGCCGACCGGGTCGAGGCTTCGATACGACGGCGTCGCCGCCTACTCAGACCGCCGCCTGGCGGCCGGCGAGCTCCTCGAGGAGGTCGTCGCCGAGGCGAACCTCTTCGAAGGGGGCCTCGATCTCGGCGCGGTCCAGGAGCTCCGTCATGCGACGGCGGCGCTGGCGCGTCACGAGCGTCACGACCGTGCCCGAGCGGCCCGCGCGGCCCGTGCGGCCCGAGCGGTGCAGGTACGTCTTGTACTCGTCGGGCGCGTCGGCCTGGATGACGAGATCGATGTCGTCGACGTGGATGCCGCGCGCGGCGACGTCGGTCGCCACGAGCACGTTGACCCGGCCCGACGTGAGGCGCTCCAGATTGCGCGTGCGCTTGGCCTGGTTGAGGTCGCCGTGGAGCGCCACGGCGTGGATGCCGGCGTCGTCGAACTGCTCGGCGAGCATCTCGGCGTAGGCGCGGGTGCGGGCGAAGACGAGCGTCTTGCCCTCGCGGTCGACGAGCGATCCGAGGATCTCGGCCTTGTCGCGGTGGTCGATGACGAGGACGCGGTGGTCGATCGTGCCCGAGTCCTGGTCCTCCCCGGCGACCTCGTAGACGGCGGGCTCGACGAGGAACTCGTCGACGAGACCTGCGACCTCGCGGTCGAGCGTCGCCGAGAACAGCAGCTTCTGCGAGCCGTCGGCGGTGAGGCGGAGGATGCGCTGCACCGGCTCGAAGAAGCCGAGCTCGCACATGTGGTCGGCCTCGTCGAGCACTGCGATGGCGATCTCCGAGAGGTCGAGCTTGCCCTGCTCCACGAGGTCCTCGATGCGACCGGGCGTGCCGATGATGATGTCGACGCCCTTCTTGAGCGCGCCGACCTGGCGGGCCTGCGGCACGCCGCCGTAGATCTGCGTCGTGAAGAGTCCGACCGAGCGGGCGATCGGCTGGATCGTCCGGTCGATCTGCAGCGCGAGCTCGCGCGTCGGCGCGAGGATGAGCGCCTTCGGGGAGCGCCCGAACTCGCGGCGCTGGCCGGCCTGCGCACGCAGCACGCTCTCGACGAGCGGAGCGCCGAATGCGATCGTCTTGCCCGATCCGGTGCGACCGCGGGCCAGCACGTCCTTGCCCTCGAGGATCGGCGGGATCGTCGCGGCCTGGATGGGGAACGGCGAAGCCGCGCCGAGCTCGGCGAGCGACTTCACGATGTTCTGGCCGAGACCGAGGTCGCCGAAGCCCGTGTCCGCGACGTTCTCGGCCTGGATCGCCTCGGCCTGGAGGCGCTCGTGGACGACGTCGACGTGCTCCTCGTGAGCCTTGTCGCGGACCGGCTTCGCGTTCCAGTCCGAGCGGCCGGGTCCGTCGTTGCGGCGGGGGCGGTCGCCGAAGTCGCGACGCGGACGGTCGTCGTACGAACGAGCCGGACGGTCGCCATAGTCGCGACGCGGGCGGTCGTCGTACGAGCGAGGCGCACGGTCGCCATAGTCGCGACGCGGACGGTCGTCGTACGAACGAGCCGGGCGGTCGCCGAAGTCGCGACGCGGACGGTCGTCGTACGAACGAGCCGGACGATCGTCGCGGCGCGACGCATCGCCCGTGCGAGGCGCACGGTCGGCGTAGTCGCGGCGGGGGCGGTCGTCGTACGAGCGAGCCGGACGGTCGTTGTCGTCGCGGCGCGGACGGTCGTCGCTGCGATAGGACGGGCGGCCGTCGCCGAAGCTGCGGCGGTCATCCCGATCGACGCGGTCGAGGTGCGCGGGACGCGAGCGGCGGTCGTCGTCGCGACGCGGACGGTCGTCGTACGAGCGAGCCGGACGGTCGCCGTAGTCGCGGCGGGGGCGGTCGTCGTACGAGCGAGCCGGACGGTCGCCGTAGTCGCGGCGGGGGCGGTCGTCGTACGAGCGAGCCGGACGGTCGTCACGGTCGTAGCGGCGGTCCCCGTGACCCTTGGCAGAGGCGCCGTTGCGGGTGCGGATGTCGCGGGCCTCGTCGCGGCCCGCCTTCTCCTGCGCGGTCCAGCGCCGCTTCGCGGGAGCCTCGACCTGATCGGGGCGGTACCCGCGGTGGTTCGGGCTCTTGCTGCCGGGGCGCGAGTCGGCGGAGCGGGCCGGGGCTCCGGCATCCGGCCGGCGCTTGCGGTCCTGGTAGCTCGTCTTGGCGCCGTAGCGGGGCTCGAAGTTCTTGGCGGGTCGGCCGCCGGCGGCCTTCTTGTTCTTGGGCATGGTCGTGTCCTTCTGGGTTCTCTCGCACGAGAACAGCACTCCTCGAGGCGCACGCAGGCGCTGCCGCACAGCGGCGTGGAGTAACCCGGACTATCGCCGGCCGGGGGCCATTCACAGTGATGGTCGTCGGAGCAGATTTGCTCCCACCATCGGCCCCTTGGACTCACAAACCCATCCGCGACGAAGCGCGGTGTCCAGAGCCGACCCTTCAGGGTAGCGGACGCACCTGGGAGAACGCCTGCGTGCGAGACGATCACGCCGTCCGCGACACTGGGCATACAAGGACGGAAGGATGCCGCATGCGCCGTCGCATCGCCCTCACTGCCGCCGCGATCATCGCGCTGGCATCGATTCCGAGCGCGTGCGCGACCCCTCGCGGCCCAGGCGGCTCCCCCGGCGGAGCACCCGCACCGACCGAGACGCTCGTGCACGGCTCGGCGGAAGGCGGGCCGCCTCCGTTCGTCGTCCGCTACGACCAGACCGAGCTGCAGCTCGCCGCGACGAGCTGGTGCTACGGGAATGGCTGCGCCGACGGCATGGACGAGAACCCGCCATCGATCGGCTCGCCCTCAGAGGTGCTCGTCTTCGTCCCCGTGACGAGCTTCGATGAGCTCTCTGTCTCGCAGACCAGCGGCGAGCGCTGGGCCTGCGACAGCCGCCTGCTCGAGGCCGTCGTCGAGGACCTCGGCGGCGGCTGGTGGTCGATCGAGCCCCGGGGTCCCGCCGACGACTACCTCATCGACCTCTTCGCCTCCGGGGACGGCGACATGGCGGCCTCGTTCCGCTGGACCACGACCGAGGACCGACCCCTGCCCGAGCCGACAGCATCCCTCGCCCTCGTCGTCGACCACGACGGCGAACCCGACTCGTACGGGCTCGAGCTCTCCGTCGCGAACCTCTCGGCCACGCCCGAGGAGTACTCGGCGACGATCAGCACGACGGCGTCCAACGCCCGGTCGCTGACCTTCGACGCCCAGCCGGCCGAGCACTGCGCAGGCGAGGGAGCCCTGTACTTCGACGAACCGGATGCCGAAGCAAAGGCCGCGGCGGAGCTCGGCGATTTCCCCTTCGAGTACCGCGTCGTGCTCGAGCTCGACGGCGAGACCTATGTCGCCGAGGCGACCTACCCGGACGATCTCATCGAAGAGCACGGCGTCGCCGTCGACCTGGAGTTCACGCCCGCGCTCCCCTGACCCGTGCTCCTCCGACCCGGGCTCGCCCGACCCGCGCTCCCTGACCTCCGCTCGGTCATCGATGCGCCCGGCACGCCGCGCACAGAGAATGGTGGCATGGTCGAGCCCGAGCCCCACCCCATCACGGTCGCGATCGAGCGCCGCATCGACCCGGCGCGGACGATCGAGGCGACGAGCTGGATGCAGGCCGGCACTGATCTCGCGACCGGATTCGACGGCTTCCTCGGATCGGGGTGGGTGCGCGCCGGCGAGAGCAGCGACCTCTGGTACATGCTCTACCGGTTCCGCGACAGGCCGACGCTCGACGCGTGGGAGCGTTCGACGCAGCGCTCGTGGTGGCTCGATTCGGGAAGGGCCTTCGCGAGCGAGGTCCGCGTCGAGCGGCGGACGGGCATCGAGGGCTGGTTCGACGCCCCGTTCGCGACGCACGTCGAGACGCGGCATCCGACGGAGCGGTCGGCGACCGGTCCGATCCAGCAGCCGATCCCCCCAGCGCCGCCCCGGTGGAAGCAGGCCGTCACGATCTGGCTCGGCTTCTTCCCGACCAACCTCCTCGCGTCCTGGCTCCTGGGCTTCATTCCGGGCTTCACCGAGTGGCCGCTCGTCGCGCGCGTCCTCCTCGCGACGGTCCTGCTGACCCCCGTCATGACGTACCTCGTCCTCCCGTGGGTGACCCGCACCCTGCGACCCTGGCTCCAGAAAGGCTGACCATGCCCCAGACCCGGTACCCCACCGGCACGCAGCACGTCCTCCGCTCGGCCGACGGGCGCGTGACGGCCGAGATCGCCCAGGTGGGCGCCTCGCTCCGCGCGTTCGCGGTCGACGGCGTCGACCTCGTGCCGCGCTATCCCCTCGAATCAGCCGCTCCGGCCGGATCGGGCACGGTCCTCGTGCCGTGGGCCGGCCGCGTGCGCGACGGACGATGGACGCAGCGCGGCCAGACGCGTGAGCTCGCGATCACGGATCGCCCGACGGGCAGCGCGTCGCACGGCCTGCTGCGCTTCGCCTCGTACCAGGCCGAGGCCGAGGCCGAGTCATCCGTGACGCTCTCTGCGCCCGTCGTCCCGCAGACGGGGTATCCCTTCCATCTCGAGACGAGCGTCACCTATGCCCTCAACGGCATGGGCCTGGATGTCACCCACTCGCTCACCAACGTCGGCCCCGACGACGCTCCCGTGGCCCTCGGCGCGCATCCGTATTTCTGCATCGGCGACGTCGACACCGTCGATCTCGTCCTCACCTCTCCCGGGGCGACGCGGTTCGTGCTCGACGACCGCAAGCTTCCCATCGCCGAGGAGCGGGTGGATGCTGCGACCGACCTCCGCGACGGACGCGCGCTCGGCGAGCTGAGCCTCGACACCGGATACGGCACGCTCGCGCGTGACGCCGACGGCACTGTGCGGACGACCCTCGCGGCACCGGACGGCCGGACCCTGACGATGTGGCAGGGCGAAGGGTTCGACTACGTGCAGATCTTCACGACCGACCGCTATCCGGGCCAGCCCGTCGCGGTCGCCATCGAGCCCATGACCGCCCCGCCGGACACCCTCAACTCGGGGCAGGGTCTGCGCTGGCTCGCGCCGGGCGAGACATGGGTGCTGCGCTGGGGAGTCGTCTACCAGACGCCCTGAACCGCGACGGCGAGCTTCTCGGACCGGGCCGCCGAGGCATCCTGAACCGGACAGCGAGGGCCGATCGCAACGATTGCGCCACCACCCTCGGCGGATGAGTCCGGCGGTTCCCGGCGCGCCTACACTGTGCGCTATGCCCGACATCGTCGCCCCCGCCGGTACGGCATCGCAGCCGCACACGGCCGCTCCGGCACCCAGTCTGCGCGTCGTCAACGAAGGCCTCAGCGCCGGCGTCTCGGCCGGTGTCCTCGGCGCGATCCTGGGCCTGCTCGTCACGTGGCTCTGGCCCGATCTCCCGCTCTCCGGCACCGGCTCCTTCGGTGACATCTCGTCGATCCTCGCGGGCGCCGTCGCCATCGCCTCGACGAGCACGGGGTACTGGCGCTCCCGGCACTCCGCGGGTCAGGAATGGCGGCTGTCGCTGGCGCCGTGGAAGTTCGCGGTCAACGCGGTCTCCGTCGTCATCGTCCACACGATCATCGCGATGCTCGCGACGATCGCCGGCTACTTCATCCTGAGCGAGGCGTTCCTCGGCCTGACGATGGTGCCCTTCTGGGCAGCCGTGCTCATGGCGATCAACCTCGGGTTCGTCGCGCACTTCACGTACGTGTCGGCGTCGCGCATGACGACGCAGCGCATGTCGTCGCTCCTGATGGCCTTCATCCTGGTCGGCGCGCTCACCGCGATGGTGACGACGCCCGACCCGGAATGGTGGCACCTGCACTTCTCGCACCTCGGCACCTTCGAGAGCTCCGTCTCGAGCTGGATCTTCAACGGCACGCTCATCGCGGGCGGTCTGCTCGTCACGACGTTCGCGGTGTACGTCGCGCATGACATGCACGCCCTCGCCGACCGCGGCATCCTGAAGCGTGCGAACAGCCCGCGCATCGTGTCGGTCGTCTTCGTCGTGATGGGCATCATGCTCGCCGGCGTCGGGCTCGTCCCCGTCGATGTCAATCTCGTCGTCCACAATCTCTCGGCGACGGGAATGGCCATCGTCTTCATGGGACTCCTCGTGTCGGCGCCCCGCGTGCTGGCCGGGATGCCGCGCACCTTCTTCGTCGTGACGTGGGGATTCCTTGCGGCGCTCGTCGTGTCGATCATCCTGTTCGTCACGCAGTACTTCCTGCTGACGGCCTTCGAGATCATCGTCTTCGCGCTCGTGTTCGCCTGGATCGCCGTCTTCATCCGGTTCCTGGGGCTCGCGGCGCAGCAGGCCGCGCCCGCCTGAGGAACTCGCAGGACCGGATGGAGAGCATCCCTGTGCGGTCTTCCGTGACGCCCACCCGGTAAATCCGCAGGGGCCTGCGGGTTACGGTAGTCCGGACGGCGTGCCGTCTCCCCAGGATCACGTGGGCTGCCCGAGGCGATCCGGGCTGCCCGTCGAGTGGGGCGATTGCCGGAGGTTGGATCGCCTTGACGCTATGGGGTGGGAGTGTCCACGACGATCCTTTTGACGCGACCGGGGGGTCGCGTCGCTGAGGCCGCTGCAAGACTGGATGCGCGACGGCTCGCGATCATGTCCGTCGCGCTGCTCGTGTTCGGAACCGCCCTCGCGGCAGCCACGACGACCGACTACGGCTGGTGGCGCCTGCACTTCAGCGAACTCGGCACGCACCGCGACTTCTCCGGGACGGCGTTCAACCTGGGCGCGATGTCGGCGGGAACCATGATGCTCGCCTTCGCCGCCCGCGTGCGGCGCGAGTTCCGCGACGTGCGCGTCCGGCTCGAGGACGTCGTGCACGCGCGCCACCACGTCTCGCGGATCCTCGTCGGGCTCATCGCCTCGTTCGGATTCCACCTCGCCCTCGTCGGGCTCGTCCCGCTCGACATCAACACACCGCTGCACGAGCGCGGCGCGTCCGGGACGATGCTGTCCTTCCTCGGCATCCTCGTCATCATGCTCGCGAGCCCCTGGACCCCTCGGCGCCTGCGGCTCATCTCGGCGGGGATCGCCGCGATCCTGGTGCCGTCGATCGTCCTGTTCGTCATCGGCGCCATCAGCCTGGCCGGGCTCGAGGTGGTGGGCTTCTCGCTGATCTTCGTGTGGCTCGTGGCGTTCAGCTCTGCCCTGCGCCGCGCCGCCCAGCCGCAGGCGCAGCGTCCTGCGGCTCGGCCGCAGGGGCGGGATGCCGTCACCCTCCGGTCGCGCCGGCACGTCGTCCCGCGAGGACGGCGTCTGCGAGGCGCCGGACGCATCCGGCGCCTCGCGATCACTCGTGCGAGTGGTCCCGCCGCGAACGGAGTGTCTGCTTCACGGGTGCGGCAGGGGTCAGTCCCGAGGCGATCAGGCCCGGCTCTGCTGCAGCGGCGGCCGGCGCCGGCGACCCGTCGCCTCCGTCGCCTCGAGGTGTCGCGGCATCCGTCCCGCCCGACTTCCGCGCCGCTCGGCGCTCGCGCGCCCCTTCCACGAGGTTGTAGAGGGTCGGCAGCACGAGCAGCGTCAGCACTGTCGAGGAGATGAGGCCGCCGATCACGACGATCGCGAGCGGCTGCGAGATGAAGCCGCCGTGGCCCGTGATGCCGAGCGCCATGGGCGTGAGGGCGAAGATGGTCGCGAGCGCCGTCATGAGGATCGGGCGCAGACGACGTGAGCCCCCGGCGATCGTCGCCTCGTGCGCCGAGAGCCCCTTCTCGCGGTACTGGTTCACGAGGTCGACGAGGACGATCGCGTTCGTGACAACGATGCCGATGAGCATGAGGACGCCGATGAGCGACGCGACGCCGAGCGGCACGCCTGTGATGATCTGAAGCAGGATCGCGCCTGTCGCCGCGAACGGCACCGACACGAGCAGCAGCAGCGGCTGGCGCAGCGACTTGAACGTCGCGACCATGACGATGTAGACGATCAGGATCGCCGCGAGGAGCGCGAGGCCCAGCTGCGAGAAGGCGTCCTGCTGCTGCGTCACGACACCGCCGAGCTCGGCATCCGCCCCCGTCGGCAGGTCGGTGTCGGCGAGAGCCTCATTGACCGCGGCGGACGCGGCATTGAGGTCGTCGGTCGACGGCGTGACCGTCACGGTCGAGGTGCGCTGACCGCGCTGCGTCGTGATGGACGTCGGTCCCTCCGTCTCCTCGACCGTCGCGATGTCCTCGAGCGGGATGAGCCCGGCGGCGCTCGGCACCTCGAGCTCGCGGAGCTCCTCGATCGTCGTCGGCGGCTCGGGGACGGCGAGGTAGACCGTGAGCGCCGTCTCGTCGATCTCGACCGAGCCGATCGAGCGCGGCTGCATCGTGTTCGAGACGAGCGCGCCGACGGCGACCTCAGACAGCCCGAGCTCGGCAGCCGCGTCACGGTCGACCGTGACGGCGACGTAGGGAAGGGATGCCGCGAGGTTGCTCGTGACCTGGCCGATCCCGTCGGCGTCCTCCATCGCGGCGACGACGTCGTCGGTCGCCTCCTGCAGCGTCCCCTGGTCGGGCGCCGTGACGTCGATCTCGATGTCGCTCGACCCGAAGCCTCCGCCGCCGCTGGAGACGGTCACGGTGCCGACGTCGTCGAGGTCGGCGACCGCCTCCTGGACGTCCTCGCGCACCTGCACCTGGTCGGCGTCGGGATCGGTCGTGATGGAGTACGTGATGCCGCCGCCACCGCCCGTGAACGCGTCGCGGAGCGCGGAGCCGCTCGAGCCGATCGAGGTCTGGACGGTCTCGATTCCGTCGACTTCGAGGATCGCGTCCTCGACCTTCTGCGCAGCCTCGTCCTCGGCCTCGAGGCTCGCGGCAGGACCCACCTCCTGCGTGACCGTGAAGGTGTTCTGCCCGGAGTCGCCGAGGAAGTTCGTCTTCATGAGCGGGGCTGCGGCGATCGTGCCGACGAGGACGAGCACGGCGAGGCCCAGAGTCACCCACGAGTGCCGCAGCGTCCAGCGGAGGACCGGCAGGTACGACTTCTGCAGGCGCGTGGGCGGGGCGTCCGGGGCCTCCGGATCGATCTGGCGGCCGGACTCGTCGAGGATCGGCTTGCCGGGCTTGAGGAACCAGTACGCGAGCACCGGCACGATCGTGAGCGCGACGAGCAGCGACGCCGCCATCGCGAGCGTCACGGTGAGCGCGAACGGGCGGAAGAGCTCGCCCGTCACGTCGCCGACGAACGCGATCGGCAGGAACACCGCGACGGTCGTGATCGTCGATGCCGTGATGGCCGTCGCCACCTCGCGCACGGCGCGGATGATCGACGGCAGCTTCTCGGCGTCGCCGACGTAGTGGCGCTTGATGTTCTCGATGACGACGATGGCGTCGTCGACGACGCGGCCGATCGCGATCGTGAGGGCGCCGAGGGTCAGGATGTTGAGCGAGTACCCGAACGCCTGGATGCCGATGAAGGTCAGCAGCACGCTCGTGGGGATCGAGATCGCCGTCACGAGCGTCGCGCGGACCGAGAGCAGGAAGACGAGGATGACGAGCACCGCGAAGACGAGGCCGAGGAGGCCCTCCTGCGCGAGCGAGTCGATCGATTGCTGGATGTACGGGGCCTGATCGAAGACGACCGTGAACTCGGCATCCTCTCCGATCGCGTCCTGCATCGCGGGGATCGCCGCGGTGACGGCCTTCGAGACGTCGACGGTGTTCGCGGCGGGCAGCTTCGTGACCGCGATGGTCAGGGCGGGCTCGCCGTTGACGCGCGAGATCGACGTCACGGGGTCCTGCTCCTGCGAGACGGAGGCGACGTCCTCGATCGTGACCTCGCCCGCCTGAGCCTGCGCGGGCGTCGACGGCACGAGCGGCAGCGCGGCGATCTCGTCGGCGGAGGTGAGCTTGGCGCCCGTCTGGACCGTGAGGGTCTGATCCCCTTCGTCGACCGTCCCGCCGGGGAACAGGACGCCGTTCTGCTGCAGGGCGTCGGTGATCGCCTGCTGCGTGTAGCCCGCTTGCGCGAGCTCCTCGGCATCCGGGGTGATCGTGACGCGCTCGCCCCGGCCGCCGACGATGCCTGCGGCGCTCACGCCATCGATGTCCTCGAGATCCGGGATGACCGATGACTCGAGCTGCGACTGGATCGTCGCCTCGTCGTCGTACCCCGTCACGGCGAGCTGGATGACCGGCAGGTCGTCGAACGAGAACGACACGACGTTCGGCTCGACGTTCTCGGGCAGGTCGCTCTTGATGCGGTTGATCGCCTGCGTGATCTTCTGCTCGGCCGTCGCGAGGTCCGTGCCGTAGGTGAACGCGGCCTGGATGATCGACGCGTTCGTCGAGCTGGTCGCCGTCGTCGATTCGAGGCCGGGAATGCCCTGGATCGCCGCCTCGATGGGCGCGGAGACGTCGTTGCTGACGACCTCGGGCGACGCGCCCGGATACGTCGTCACGATCGACAGCTGCGGGAACTCGATCGACGGGATGAGCTCCTGCTTGAGGCTCGTCAGGGCGATGCCGCCGAAGATCGCGGCGACGATCGTGACGAGCGCGATGAGCGCGCGGTTCTTCAGGCTCAGGATGGCGAGGTTCGACACGGGTGCCTTCGCAAAGAGAGTGGGATCGCCGGATGCTGCGGCCCCGCGCCGCTCGGAAGCCGAGGGACGCGGCCGATACGCGGATGTATCGAAATTCAGTATCGCACGCCGCCGGGAGCGCTCCGCCGCGTTCAGGTCCGGCGGCGGATGCCGCTCAGGCCGGGAGCCAGCCCGCGATCAGCCGTCCGGCGCCGATGCCCAGAGCTGCGGCCGCGACCGCGAGCCCGAGTGTTCCCAGGAGGTTCACCCAGGCCCAGTCCCGCCGGCCGCCGCGGCCGAGGAGGACCGTCTCGACCGACACGGTGCTGAAGGTCGTGTACCCGCCGAGGAGTCCCACGCCGATGGCCGTCGCCCAGCCGTCCTCGATCGCCGAGCCGAGCCCCGTGAGCACGCCGAGCGCGAGGGAGCCCGTGACGTTGACGATCAGGATGCCGAGCGGGAAGACGCCGCGGCGGCCCCGCATGACGATCGCATCGATCGCATAGCGCAGACCCGCGCCGAGTCCGCCTGCTCCCGCGACGACGAGGAACAGCATCCATCCGCTCCACGGGGTCATTCGGCCGCCTCCGGAGGCTCGACCCTGCTCGCCGGCACGTGCGCGCCCGCGTGTCCCACGCGCAGGCCGAGCGCCGCGGCGAGCACGCCGGTGAAGATCGACATGGCCGCGAGGATCAGGCTCACGACGGGAGCCGTCCCGCCCGTCTCGGCGACCTGGACGGCGAACGCGCTGTAGGTCGTGAAGCCGCCGAGGATGCCCGTGCCGACGAAGGCGCGCAGCAGGGGGCGGCGGTCGTCCACCCAGCCGACGAGCACGCCGAGCAGGAACGACCCCACGAGATTCACGGCGAGCGTCACGGCAGGGACGACGAGCGAATCCTGCGCGTCCTGGAACGGCAGCGTGATGGCGGCACGGCCGGCGACGCCGAGCGCGCCGCCGAGCACGACCGCCACGAACGCGGCCGGCGTGAACGCACGGCGCCGCACCATAGCCACACTGTAGAAGCGGCACACGCCGGCACCACGGCGCGCGCGCCGCGAGCGGCCGTGTCAGGGTCGCAGGAGGTCCCTGATCGCCGCCTCGGGAGAGCGACCGAGGTCCAGGACGCGGCCCCGGCCGTACGCCGCGAACACCCGCGGGTCGATGTAGCTCGACCGCGCCACCGCCGGCGTGTTGCCGAGCGCCTCCGCCGTCGCGCGCACGGCGAGCAGCTCCGCGCGCTTGCGGTCGCGCTCGGTGTCGACCGTGCCGATGCGAGCGAGCGCCTGTGCGGCGAGCGTCGTTCCGCGCAGCGTCCGGAAGTCCTTCGCCGTGAAGCGGCTGCCGGCGATCTCGCGGATGTAGTCGTTGACCTCGGAGGGGGTCAGTGCGACGCGCCGCCTCCCGCGCCGGTACGCGAGCAGCGGAGCCCGCGGGCTGCCCGCGACGAGTTCGGCGACGACCTCGGCGAGCTCGGCGTCGTCGAGCTCGATGTACGCTCTCTGCCCGCTCTTGGCTGGGAACGAGAGCGTGACGACGGATGCCTCCACCGAGGCGTCCCGGCGGTGCAGCGTCGTGAGGCCGCGACTGCCGTGCCGCTCGAGGTACCGCGCGGATCCGATGCGGGGCGCCCCCTCGTCGAGCAGCCGGAACGAGGCGGCCAGCACGCGCTCCCGGCCCAGCCCCTCGCCGCGCAGCGACGATGTGACGCGCCGGCGCGCGCCCGGCAGGGCCTCGGCGAGCAGGAGCGCGCGGGCGAACTTGCCGCGATCGCGGCGCTCGCGCCAGCGCGGGTGGTACAGGTACTGACGCCGGCCCGCGTCATCCGTGCCGACGGCCTGGATGTGGCCGAGCGGGTCGGCCGAGATCCAGACGTCCTCCCATGCCGGCGGGATGACGAGGCGGTGGATCCGCTCGCGATCGGCCTCCGCGGCGGCCGCCCCGTCCCCCGTCAGATAGCGGAAGCCCGAGCCCGCGCGGACGCGCCGGATGCCGGCATCCTCTCCCGGCCTCACCCGGACCAGTCGCGCCACGTCAGTGGCCGCGCAGCATGCCGATGAGCTCTGCCTTCCGCTTGCCCGAGTAGCCCGAAAGACCCAGCTCCTTCGCGCGCTTGCGGAGGCGCTCGACGGTCCAGTCGTCGTAGTCGCCGGACTTGCCGCCGCGCCGGCCGACGTTCGAGCGGCCGTCCCGCGCCGCGGCGTTCGAGATGCGCGCCGCCTTCTCCTTCGAGTTGCCCTCGTCGCGCAGCTCCTCGTAGAGCTCGGGGTCCTTCAGGCTGTTCGAGCCCCTTCCCTTCGGCATGGCACTGCCTCCTCTCGGTGGGCGCGACACTACCGGCGCGGCGGGCCTGCATCGGGGGGATTGACAGCATCCGGGCTCGGGCCTACGCCCGGATCGAGAGACCCTGTGCGGCGTGGTGCGGCGCTGCCCCCGCGAGTAGCACCGCCCATCGAGGGCCGTCAAGCCCCTCCCAGGTGGCGGGGGCCGATGGGAGGTTTGCGTATGCCCCACCGGGCATCCGCTCACCCAGCGGTCCATCATGCGAGAAGGAGCACCCCATGAACCTCGCCCTCATCATCATCGTCGTCGTCGCGATCATCCTCGCGATCGTCGGTGGCTTGAATTCCGCCCTCAACTGGCTGCTGTGGGTCGCGATCATCGTCGGCATCATCGCCCTGATCGTGTTCCTGTTCCGACTGATCAGCGGCCGCAACCGCGTCTGACGACTCCGGACGATGAGTCCCGCACATCGGGCGTGCGGGACTCGTCCTTTCTGCGCCGGACCCCCGGGGGGCCGGTCCCGCGCAGAACGAGAGAGCGGATGCCTCGATTCCGAGGCATCCGCTCTTATTCATCCGCGGGCGGCTACAGGTTGGCGTCGGCGTAGACGCGCAGCGTGTCCCGCACGAAGGCCGCCCCGTCCTGTCCGCCGTAGTTCTTCGCGAACCGCGGGTCGGCGACGTACATCTCGCCCAGGCCGATGACGTAGCCCTTGACGTCCCCTCCCGGGGCCGCAGCCGGCGTGCCCGGGATGCCCGTGAGCCACTCCACGTGACGGCGGGCGAGATCCTGCGCCTCGGCGCTGTCGGGCGCGATGCCCGCTTCGGCCGCCGCGATCCAGTCGGCGCCGAGCGCCTCGCTCCGAGCCTTCCATGCCGCCTTGGCGTCGGCATCCATTCCGCGCCACCAGGCGTCGGAGCGCGCGTACGCCTCCTTGCCCCAGCGCTCCTCGACCTCGTCCTTGTACTGCGTGTGGTCGAAGCCGTCGAACATGTTCTCTGCCATGAGTCGTTCACCTCCTCTCAGTGCTCTGATGGTCTCCTCGACCGACGCGACCTGACGGCCGAGCCGGTCCTGCTCCTGGCGGAGCCACGCGAGGTGGCTCTCGAGGGCGCTCTCCTCCGAGGTCTCGCGCGTCAGCACGTCCGCGATCTGCGGGAGCCCGAGTCCGAGCTCGCGCAGCAGCAGGATCCGCTGCAGGCGCACGAGCGCGGCCTGGTCGTAGTGCCGGTAACCGTTGTGCGCGATGCTCGACGGTCTCAGCAGCCCGATGTCGTCGTAGTGCCGCAGCGTCCGGCTGGTGGTGCCGGCGAGCTTGGCGATCTGCTGGATCGACCATTCCATGGCGCCCTCCTCTCTTCGCGTTCCACGCTAGAGGTTGACGCTGCGTCAAGGTCAAGCCGCATCTTCCGGCGGATGGATGCTGTCGCCTGGCGTGAACGCGATATATCGTGTTATCGTGATCGCACGCGATATATCGCGAGTCACTCAGACCACAGGAGACACACCATGACCCTCGAGAAGTGGATCATCCACCCGGGCGAGACGCGCGTCATCGACATCGAGGACGTCCGCAAGCTCAAGATCGGCCTCATCGGAGGCCAGGTCGACGTCGTCGCCCACGACGACCCGGGCGTCCGCATCGAAGTCCACGCGGTCACCATCAAGGACCTCCGCATCGAGGCGACCGGCGACGTCGTCGAGATCGACCACCCGCAGCTGCGCTGGGACAACTTCCTCGAGGTGTTCCGCAACTTCGGCTCCAGCGGCCCCAAGGCCGAGATCAGCGTCGCCGTCCCCCGCTCGATCGCGCTCAACCTCGGTGTCGTGTCGGCGAGCGCCCTCATCTCGGGTGTGCGCAACGACGCCAAGCTCAACACCGTGTCGGGCGACATCATGGCCGACTCGATCCAGGGCGACGTCTCGGTCAACGCCGTGTCGGGCGACGTCAACATCCGCGACCTGACGGGCACGCTCAACGCCAACACGGTGTCGGGCGACATCGCCGCAACCGGTTCGCTCCGCAAGACGACCGTCGACACGGTCTCGGGCGGCGTGCTCGTCGACTCGACGGGCGATGTCCACTCCGTCACGATCAACGGCGTGAGCGGCAACGCGACGATCCGCCTCGACCAGGACCTGCCCGCCAACTACGCGATCCGCAGCGTCGGCGGCCGCGTCCAGGTCGACGGCGTCGTCCGCTCGGGCCAGGGCGGCATCACGACGAACTACACCGGCTCGATCGGCGAGCTCAGCGGCAGCTTCGCCGACGTGCGCGCGAACACCGTGTCGGGGGACGTGACGGTGCTGCGCCGCGCGAGCGTGCCGGCATCCGAGCCCCACGAATCAGGAGAGGAGTGGTGATGGCCCCCGTCTTCTCGCACGGCGACCTTCGGCTGTACCTCCTGAACCTCCTCGACGAGGGGCCGCGGCACGGCTACGACATCATGCAGGCGCTCTCCGACCGCACCGGCGGGACGTACACGCCGAGCGCCGGCACGATCTATCCGCGCCTGGCGAAGCTCGAGGAGGAGGGCCTGGTCACCAAGACGGTCGACGGCCGCAAGACGGTGTACCAGATCACCGAGGCGGGGCACGCAGAGGTCCAGGCGCGCGCCGGCGAGCTCGAGGGGATCGAGGCGGGTCTCGCCGACTCGGTCCGGCTCATCGCCGACGAAGTGCGCGGCAGCGTGCGCGAGGCCATGAAGAGCCTGCGCGCCGACCTCGCCGCCGCGGCGCAGGACGACCGGGGCGGCGGAGGAACGACGACCTACGCCCCGTCCCCCGTCGACGACGTGCGCACCGCGAGCCGCGAGCAGCTGCACCGTGCCGAGGCGCTCGTGGCCGAGTTCCGGGCACGAGTCCGCAGCGACCTGCGCACGCACGTCGCGCGCGGCGGTGCCATCGCGGAGTGGACCATCGACGACCTCGAGTCCGCTCTCGAGGAGGCCGCCCGCTCAGTCACCCGATCGCTGCGCGGCTGATCCGACTGTTCGACGGCCCCGGGTTCGCGAGAGTCCGGGGCCGTTCCGCGTCAGGCGCCCGCGCGGGGTGCTGCGCCGAGCGCCGCGAGCAGCGAGGCGGCGATCGCGTCGAACCGCTGAGAGCCTTGGTAGGGGCGGGAGACGAGCATCGCGCCTTCGAGGCCGGCCAGCAGCGTCTCGGCCGCGTCGCGAGGCTCGGCGGCCCCGGTCAGCTGACCGTCGCGCACGCCGTCCGCGATGACGCGCGACAGCCACTCGGTGTTCTTGTCGAAGAACCGCGCGACCTCGGTCTGCGCGTCGGGCGACAGCGTCGCATAGTCCGACGCGAGCATGCCGCACAGGCACATGCGCCCTCGCGCGAGCACTCCCCCGTAGACCTCGGCGTACCCGCGCAGGCGGGCTGCGGCATCCGTCTCGCCGTCGTCGATCCGATCGAGCTGCGCGAAGAAGCGGCGCGCGTACCGCTCGATGAGCGCGTGGACGAGATCCGCTTTCGACGGGAAGTGGTAATGCAGCGACGCCTTCCGGATGCCGAGACGGGCCGCGATGTCGGCGTACGACATGCCGTTGACACCTCGCGTCTGGACGAGCTCCTCGGCGATGTCCAGGATGCGGTCGGCCGTCGTCGCGGTCGTGGTGCTCGACATGTCGCTCATCGTAATCCGATCCCGCTCTTGCGCCTACCTTCTGGTAGGGAGACAATCTGTCTACTAGTAGGTAGACACTGCGTCAAGGAGGACGAGATGCAGACCACAGAGCACGAGACCTTCTCGAGCCCCTCCGAGGTCCGGACCTTCCCGCACGGCAAGGCCGAGATCCTCGAGGTCGGCGACAGCACGATCGGACGGCTCATCCTCGAGCCGGGATGGCGCTGGTCGAACGACGTCGGGCCGATCGCCGGCACCGAGTCGTGCCTCGCCCCCCACTTCCAGTACCACGTGCAGGGCAGGCTCGGCGTCCGGATGGACGACGGCACGGAGTTCGTCGCCGGACCGGGTGACGTCACGAGCCTGCCCCAGGGCCACGACGCGTGGGTCGTCGGCGACGAGCCCGTCATCGTCGTCGACTGGTACGGCTCGACGAACTGGGCGAAGGCCCCGGCGCACGCCGAGGCCGCGAGCGCCTGACCTAGGCCGGCCAGATCTCCTCGTCGTCCGCGACGGGCTCGCCCAGCGGGACGACGAGGATCGGCCGATGCTGGCGGTGCGCGAGTCGCGCCGCGACGGAGCCCGTGAAGAACTCGCGGATGGACTCGCCGATGCCGTGCTTGCGCGTGCCGACCACGATGAGACGGGCGTCCACCTCGTCGGCGAGATGCTTGATGGCGATCGCCGGGTCCCCGACGAGCTGCCGGGCCGTCCACGACACGTCGTGGCTTTCCAGCGCCTTCGTGGTCTCGGCCTTCACGATCTCGAGATCGCCTTCGCCACCGCCGATGTTCATGTCGATGGGCGCCGAGTGGACGTAGCCGTCCGGGTCCTCGTACGTCACGAACCGCGTGACGTCGACGTGGACGACCAGGAGCGGTGCGCCGAGCACCTTCGCGTAGCGAGCCGCCTCTTTCACGACTCGGGCGGGCTCACCGGGGACGATCCCCGCGATGACGGCTCCGTGGAGTTCTGTGTGGGCCGCCTCGTCGTTCGCGAGCTCGGATGCCTCGTCCGCCATTGGTACATCGCCCCTTCCGCATGCGCGTGCGCCGCCGGTGCCCCGACGCTCCGTGTTATTCTGAATGCTACTCTTACCGGCCTGAGCAGCCGGATGTGATTGCCCGGGCTACGGACAGCGGGACGCCCGCTTTGAAGCCCGCGACTCGGAAATGAGGGGGTCTCGCATATGGGGCGTGGCCGTCAGAAGGCGAAGAACACCAAGATCGCCCGTGAACTCAAGTCCTTCAGCCCGACCGTCAACTACGCGGCACTCGAACGCGAACTCGGTCACCACGAAGGCGAGTACGTGGACAAGTGGGCCGACCAGTACTCCGACGAGTACGAGGACGAGCGGGCCTGACGCGACTCGATCGCTGAATCGTCAGGACACGGATGCCGCGGTTCGCATCGTGGTGCGTGCCCGACGTGGGTTCGTCGTGCCTGAAAGCGGTTCGGCGGACGTCCGCCCGGGTCTCTGAGAGGCGCACTCACTCGTCCTGATCGGGCTCCGACCAGGCACCGTGGCGATGCTCCCACTCGTCCTCGACGGTGTGCGGGCGGGCGGCGAGGACACCGGCCGGGATCGCGGCGGCGATGACGACGGCGAGGAGCCACAGCGAGCCGACCCAGGATCCGGTCCGCTCGTAGATGACACCGAACGCGAGAGGGAAGCCGGCCGCGATCCCGTAGCCGACGCTCTGCACGAACCCGCTGAGCGCGACCGACCCTTCGTGCGTGCGCGCGCGCAATCCGAGCAGCACGAGGACGACCGGGAAGAGCAGCGGCGCGATGCCGAGGAGCGCGACCCACAGCCACGGCGCCGCCGCCGGCGCCACGAGGAGTCCGGCGACCGCGAGGAGCCCCGTCACGACCGCGACGGCGTAGAGCGACCGCACGATCCGGAAGCGGGCGACGAGCAGCGGCACGAGCAGCGATGCGGGCAGGCCCATCGCGGCGAAGAGCGACAGCATCGCTCCGGCGGACTGCGGGCGTGACGCCGGCGACGTCGACGAGGAGCGTCGGCAGCCATGCGAAGGCCGTGTAGGCCAGGACCGCGGAGCTCGCGAAGCTCACGGTGAGCCCCCACGCGACCGGCAATCGCCACAGGCGAGCGAACACGCCGTGACGCGAGACCTCGAAGTCGTCGTCCGGATCTCGCCGCGTGCGGACGAGCAGCGCGAGCCACGGCACGAGCGCCGCCACCGCGAACACCGCCCACATCCCGAGCGAGACACGCCAGCCCGCGGCATCCGCGACCGGCACGGCGACGAGCGGCGGCAGGAACGTCGCGACCGCCATCGTCGTCGAGAACACGGCCGTGAGCAGCCCGATGCGGTCGGGGAAGTACTTCTTCACGAGCGGCGGCAGCAGCACGTTGCCGACGCCCACGGCGGCGAACAGGACCGTCGTGCCGATGAGGAGCGTGATCGAGTCGACGGCGAACGCCCGGCCGGCCATCGCGAGCGTCGCGACGGTGAGGGCGACGACGACGAGCCGCTCGAGGCCGACCCGGCGCTCGAACTGCGGGGTCAGGATGCCGAGCACGGCGAAGCACACGGGCGGCGCCGTCCCGATGAGCCCCACGACCCATTCCGGGAGCGGAAAGTCCGCCGCGATGTGATCGAGGATCGGCGAGAGCGACGCGACGCCCGAGCGGAGCGAGAACGCCAGCAGGACGATCCCGATCAGGGCGAGGGCCCGCCCACGCCACAGCGGACGGGAGTGGTGGCTCACCGTTCGAGCCTACGCAGTACCCGACCGTTCCTTCGCCACCGGATCGACAGGTCAACCACGCATCCGGAGGGGGGAAATCACGGATTCGTCCTGCAGATCCGTGGTTGACCTGTGCGGCGCGTGCGGACGGCGTCAGGACTCCTGGGAGCCCTCGACCCACGCGAGGTACTCGTCCGAGACGGTGCCCGTGACGTACCGGCCGTCGAAGCAGCTCATGTCGAGGTCGTCCAGGTCGGAGCCCTCGAGGATCGCCGCCTTGAGGTCCTCGACCTCCTGGTACACGATGTAGTCCGCGCCGAGCTCCTCGGCGATCTCGGGGATCGTGCGACCGTGGGCGACGAGCTCGTGCCGCGAAGGCATGTTGATGCCGTAGACGTGCGGGTAGCGGACGGGCGGGGCGGCCGAGGCGAACGTGACGCTCTTGGCGCCGGCATCCCGCGCCATCTGGATGATCTCTTTCGAGGTGGTCCCGCGCACGATCGAGTCGTCGATGAGCAGGACGTTCTTGCCCTTGAACTCGCTCGACATCGCGTTGAGCTTCTGTCGCACGCTCTTCTTGCGCACCGCCTGCCCCGGCATGATGAAGGTCCGGCCGACGTAGCGGTTCTTGTAGAACCCCTCGCGGTACTCGATGCCGAGCTTGCGGGCGACCTGCATCGCGGCGGGGCGCGACGAGTCCGGGATGGGCATGACGACGTCGATCGCACCCTTGGGCGTGTACTTGGCGATCGTGTCGGCGAGGCGGTCGCCCATGCGCAGCCGCGCCTCGTAGACCGAGATGCCGTTCATGATCGAGTCGGGACGCGCGAGGTACACGTACTCGAACGAGCACGGCGCGAGCTGCGTCTGCGCGGCGCACTGCTTGGTGTGCAGGCGCCCCTCGAGGTCGATGAACACGGCCTCACCCGGGTCGACATCGCGGACGACCTCGAACTCGCCGTTCTCGAGCACGAGCGACTCGCTCGTGACGACCCACTCGTAGTGGCCGTCCTCGTGCTTGCGCGTGCCGAGGATGAGGGGGCGGATGCCGAACGGATCGCGGAACGCGAGCAGTCCGTATCCGGCGATGAGGGCGATCGTCGCGTACGAGCCCTCGACCCGCTCGTGGACCCGCGTGACCGCCTCGAAGACCTGCTCGGGGTCGAGCTGGAGCCCCTTGATCGAGCCCTGCAGCTCGTTGGCGAGCACGTTGACGAGCAGCTCGGTGTCGCTGGACGTGTTGAGGTGCCGGCGGTCCTTGTGGAAGAGCTCGTCGGTCAGCTCGCGGGTGTTGGTGAGGTTGCCGTTGTGCACGAGCACGATGCCGTACGGGGCGTTGACGTAGAACGGCTGCGCCTCCTCCTCGCTGGAGGCCGTGCCCTTGGTCGCGTAGCGCACGTGGCCGAGTCCGAGGTCGCCGAGGAGCGCGCGCATGTCGCGCGTGCGGAACGCCTCGCGCACCTGGCCCTTGGCCTTGGCCATGTGCACGACGCCGTTGTGCTCGGCGGTCGCGATGCCGGTCGAGTCCTGACCGCGGTGCTGCAGGAGGAGCAGGGAGTCGTAGATCTCCTGGTTGACGGGCCCGCGCCCGACCATCCCGACGATTCCGCACATGTGTTGTTGCTTCGCTCCGTTTGTCAGTGGGTTGCGACGTCGTGGTCGCCGTACGTGCCGACGAGGCGGACGGCCCCGCCGTCGACGCCCTTCGCGCCCTGCTCGAATTCGCCCTCGGGATGCGCGCCCGACTGGACGAGCCCTGCGCGCCAGGTCGCGATCCCCGCCGCGGTGAGGGCGGATGCCGCGGCATCGGCCGTCTCGGGCGCCACGACGGCGAGGAACCCGATGCCGAGGTTCCACGTGCCTTCGGTCTGCTCGAGCGACAGGTCGCCGAGGTCCGCCAGAACCCGGAAGACGGGGGAAGGCGACCACGTCGAGCGGTCGACCTCCACCCACGTGCCCTGCGGGAGGACGCGGGCGAGGTTCGCCGCGATGCCTCCGCCCGTGACGTGGCTGAGCGCGTGGACGCCGTCGCCCGTCGCCTCGACGAGGCGCAGGAGCGGCGAGGTGTAGAGCCGAGTGGGCTCGAGCAGGGCCTCGCCCCACGTCGTGCCGAAGTCGGCGGCGTTGTCGCCGTACTGGATGCCGGCGCGCGCGACGATGTGGCGGACGAGCGAGTAGCCGTTGGAGTGCAGGCCGCTGGAGGCGAGGGCCAGGACGACGTCGCCGTCGCGCACGCGATCGGCGCCCAGCATCCGATCCGCCTCGACGACGCCGGTCGCGGCGCCCGCGACGTCGTAGTCGCCCGGTCCGAGGAGGCCGGGGTGCTCGGCCGTCTCGCCGCCGACGAGGGCCGTTCCGGTCGCGGCGCAGCCCTCGGCGATGCCGCGGACGATGTCGGCGATGCGCTGCGGGAAGACCTTGCCGCACGCGATGTAGTCGGTCATGAAGAGGGGCTTGGCCCCGACCACGACGATGTCGTCGACGACCATGCCGACCAGGTCGAGCCCGATCGTGTCGTGCTTGTCGATCGCCTGCGCGATCGCGACCTTCGTGCCGACGCCGTCGGTGCTGGTCGCCAGGAGCGGCCGGCGGTACGAGTGCAGGAACGAGGCGTCGTACAGGCCGGCGAAGCCGCCGACGCCGCCGAGGACCTCGGGACCGTGCGTGCGCCGGACGGCCGACTTCATCAGCTCGACGGCGAGGTCGCCGGCAGCGGTGTCGACACCGGCTGCGGCGTAGGGGTTGGAAGGGGCGGCGGGGGCGCCCGTCACGGGCGCGTCGTCGGTGGGAGAGGCCACCTGTCAAGAGTACCGGCGGGTTCGCTGGGCGGATGCCGGATGACGGGGCCCCCGTTCCCCGCCCCTTCCCCCGCGGTCCTTCCGCGAGAGCGCCCGTATGTCCTCCGAAGGGGGCCGGATGAGGACACAACGGCGTTGTCGCGACACGCGCCGGAGGGGGAGTCGAGATTTAGAATGATCCGCATGAGCAGCGGCGCCACGCCTGAATGGGTGATTCGCGAGGACGCGAGCCAGCCTGTGCTGCTCGCGCTCTATCTGCGCCAAGTGCTCGGCATCCGCTCCCCCGATGAGCTGCCGCAGCTGCGCGGCATCCCGCCCCGCGAGAACCAGCGGGACGATGACGCCCAGGCGCGACTGGAACGGCAGTGGCGCGAGTACTGGGCGATGACGGTCGAGCCGCAGGCGCACCCGTCGCCGGTCCCGCTGGATCTCGTCGACGGGTTCGACACGCTCGTCGCGCTTCCGCTCGAGGGCTGCGACGACCTGCGCGAGGCGATCACGCCGTGGGCCGCCGAAGCGCTCGCGTACTCGCAGTCGGCGAAGGAGCGCTACCGCAAGGACGCTGCCGCCAAGCCCGGGGTCTCGTATCGCGCCTACGCGAGCGCGATCGCCGAGCACGAGCGGCAGGTGGGCAGGCGCGCGCACTCGTTCGAGCTGAACGTGCAGGTGCTGCCGCTGTCGCAGCGCGGTGTGTGGTGGATCGGATCGCTCACGATCGCCGTCACGGACGGACTGCGGGGGGATGTCGCGGCCTTCGACGCCGCGATCCACCCGATCATCGCCGAGCTGGCCTGACCGGCCGCGCTTCAGGCTTCGGGGGGACCCTGGATCGTTTCGCGGTCCACCGTCACCTCGCGCGCCTTCCGACGGCTCGCACGGTCGAGGAGAAGCGCGACGGTGCCGAACACGGCGAGCCCGATCGCGACGCAGATCAGCGAGAGGAAGCCGAACACCTGACCCGTCGAGTAGACGAGGCCGGTGTTGGGACTCTGGTTCGCCGTGCCGTCGTAGGCGAACGTCAGGATCATGGCGACGAGCAGGCCGAGGGCTGCCCCCAGGATGAGGAAGACCGAGAACTTCGGCGCTCGGCGCACGCGGACCCGCTCGGTGCGGGTGCCGGCCTCGGGCGTCGGAGGGGTGGCTGCGTCGGACATCTCTCCATCATCCCTCAGGCTGTCGCTCGGGCGGTTCGTCGCGAGCGTCGCCGCGTTCGGCGTCCGCCTGCCGCACCCAGGTCGGGATCTCGTCCGTCATCGGTGAGACCAGGTCGTCGACGATGACCGTCGAATGCTCTGTGATGACGGGGCGGCTGCGGCGCGACAGCAGGCGATCCATCACGATGATGGCCGTCGCGGCCAGCAGGAGCGTGATCGCGACCCATACGACCGCGAGGACTCCGAAGATCCAGACGACTCCCGAGAGCTGGGACGAGAACGGATCGTCGGTCGTTGCGACGACGGTCGACGCCGCGGTGTGGACCGCAGCCGCGACGAGCCCCGCCACGACGCTCAGGAAGAGGATGCGCCCATAGCGAGGGGCGCGCCGCACCGCGCCGGTCTCCCACTCCTCGTTGACGACATGCTCGTTCTCCGGCAGGTCGTCGTCGTAGGCGGTGATGGGCTCACGTCCCATGCACCCATTGTCCGCCCGTCGGGCTCGAATGGCTCCGGTCAGGGGCGCAGCGGAAGGAGCGCCGACAGGTCGGACCGGACGCCCGAAGCGCGGATGCGGCCGGCGGCGGCAGCATCCGCCCAGTGCTCGGCTCCCGTCGCGAGCGCGATCCACGTGTCGGCGTCGGTCTCGACGACGTTGGGGGGTGTGCCGCGCGTGTGCCGGGGGCCCTCGACGACCTGGACCGCGCCGAACGGCGGCACCCGCATCTCGACGGAGTTGCCGGGTGCCTTCTCGGCGAGCAGCTGGAGCAGGTAGCGGACGGCCGTCGCGTGATCCGTGCGGGATGGGCGGGCGGATGCTGCTCCCGCCGCGCGCACCGCGTCCAGCGCCGCGCGGCCCTCGGCGACGTCGATCTTCTTGGCCACGCCTCCACGGTACGTCCGTCTCGGCCGCAGGTCCGTTCGCAACTCAGGCTCGTTGCGTCGCGCGAGCCGCCGATCGCCGGAATCGCGGGGCCCTGCGGGGGCGTTGCCCGCATCCAGCCTGAATTCCGGACGAAGGTCGGGGATCGAGGCGTCGGTAGGCTGGGCGGGTGCGAATCCTGGTCCTCGGCTCCGGTGCTCGCGAGCACGCCATCATCCTCGCTCTGCAGTCGGAGGAGGCCGGCCACGAGATCTTCGCGGCCCCCGGCAACGCCGGCATCGCGCGCGACGCGACCATCGTCGACCTCGACGCGAACAGCCCGGGCGCCGTCACCGACCACGCCAACGAGCACGCGATCGACCTCGTCGTGATCGGCCCAGAGGCTCCGCTCGTCGCGGGCGTCGCGGACGCCCTGCGCGAGCGCGGCATCCCCGTCTTCGGCCCCGGCAAGGCGGCGGCGCAGCTCGAGGGGTCCAAGGCCTTCGCGAAGCGGATCATGGAGGCGGCGGGCGTTCCGACCGGTCGCGCCGTCCACGCGTACACGCGCGCCGAGGTCGAGGCCGCGATCGACGAGTTCGGAGCCCCGCACGTCGTGAAGGCCGACGGGCTCGCTGCGGGCAAGGGCGTCATCGTGACGGAGGACCGCGAGGCGGCCCTCGCCCACGCCGACGCGTACCTGCCCGCAGGCCCCGTGCTCGTGGAGGAGTTCCTCTCCGGCCCCGAGGTGTCGCTCTTCTTCCTGAGCGACGGCGACCACGTGCTGCCGCTCAGCCCCGCGCAGGACTTCAAGCGCCTCCGCGACGGCGACGCGGGGCCCAATACGGGCGGCATGGGCGCGTACTCCCCTCTCCCCTGGCTCGGCGAGCACGTGCCGGCGCAGGCGGTCGAGGGCGAGTCGGCCGATCCCGAGGACGCGTTCGTCGACCTCGTGACGCGCGAGATCGCGGAGCCCGTCATCCATCAGCTCGACTCCGAGGGAACCCCCTTCATCGGCCTCCTCTACGCGGGCCTGATCCTCACGCCGCAGGGCGTCAAGGTCATCGAGTTCAACGCCCGGTTCGGCGACCCCGAGACGCAGGTCGTGCTCCCGCGGCTCATCGACCCGCTGTCGGAGCTGCTGCTGGCAGCGGCGTCCGGTCACCTCGAGGACCACGCCCGCCCCGCCTTCGCAGGTGCCGCTGCGGTGACGGTGGTCCTTGCGTCCGAGGGGTATCCGGAGGCTCCCGTCACTGGGCGCCCGCTCTCGGGACTGGATGCCGCGTCCGCCGTCGACGGCGTGCACCTCGCGCACGCGGCCACGGCTGTCGCGGGTGACGGGCTGGTCGCAACGGGCGGGCGCGTGCTCAATGTGGTCGGGCTCGGCACGACCTTCACGGAGGCGCGCGACCGCGCCTACCGCGCCCTCGCCGAGATCGGCCTCGAGGGCGGCCAGTACCGCACCGACATCGCGGCCCGCGTCACGGACTGACCCTCGGTCGTCGGGCCGCTCGGGCGTTTCGTCTCGGTCGCTTCGCTCCTCGCTCAACGACCTGGCCGGGTCGGGCTGGGCTCCATCCCCGGGCGTTGAGGGAGCGAAGCGAGACGAGAGGCTCGGGCCCGTCGAGGCCTGTGCCTGCGGTTCGTCTCCGTGCAACGCGCCCTTCCGCGCGCCAGACCCGACGTTCGACGGAGACGAACACGAAGAACGGGATGCCCCGGCACGGGGTTCACCGAGACGCGCGAGAGCGGCAGCGACAGCGGCGGCCGGGCCTCAGCGGGCGGTGAGCTCGGCGGCGACCTGGGAAAGGACCCGGCGGAACACCGCGACGGCGGGGAACTCGCTCCCGGCCTCCCGCGCCGATGTGAAGACCGTGCGGCGGGGGCTTGCCGGCAGATCGATGAGGCGGCATCCCGTCGGCTCGGCGCCCCACCAGATGAGGTCCGGAAGGAACGCGACGGCGTTGCCCGTCTCGACGAGCCGCACGTGCGCCTGCAGGTCGGCCGTCTCGAAGCGCACATCGGGCTCGAACCCCGCGACACGGCACTGCTGTTCGGCGTAGTGGCGGGATGCCGCTCCCCTCGGCTCCATGACCCAGGGGAGGTCTCGGGCACCGGCGACGGAGGTGATCGCGCCGTGCTCCCGCGCCGAGACGGCGAGGCGGATGGCGTCGGTCGTGAGCGACTGCCGGTCCAGCCCGGGGTGGTGCGGCGCATCGTGGGCGGGGTAGTGCTCCGCGACGACGAGGTCGAAGTCGCGCAGCCACGTCTCGTGCAGCGCCGTCTCGGGCTCGCGCTGGACGAGCTCGACGCGGACCTCCGGTGCGACGGTCCGCATCGCCTCGAGGGCCGCCGGCATGAGCGCGAGCATCGCGGATTGGAAGACCGCCGCGCGCACCGTTCCCACGACGTCCTCGCCCGACGTCCGCAGCTCGGTCTCGGCGAGCTCCATGACGTCGAGGAGGTCGGCGGTGCGGGCGGCGAGGCGCTCTGCGGCTGGGGTCAGGCGAAGGCCGCGCCCCGACTTGCGCAGCAGCTCGACGCCCGCCTCGCGCTCGAGCTGCGCGAGGTGCTGCGACACGGCGGACGGGCTGTACGACGCCGCCTCCGCGACGGCGGCGATCGTCCCGCGCAGGTGCAGCTCGCGCAGGAGGCGCAGCTTCTTGAGGTCCAGCATCCGGAACCGCCGATCATTAAGTGATTGTGAAGAGAATACGGAAGAAAGCGTCGCTTTTCTTTCACGGATGTCGAGCGGACACTGGAAGCACACCTGTGTGACCTTTTCCGGAGGAGACCTGTGACGACGCCCGTCCTTCCCGACATCGCGCCCGAGAGCGCTCCGCACCTCGCCGACGAGACGATCGCGCTCGTCCATCGGTGGCTCGAGGAGGCGTCGACCATCCCCGCGAGCGTCGCAGCGCAGCGCCTCGCGGGGGTCCTGAGCGACCCTGCGGGCCTCGAGTTCACGACGGGATTCGTGGACGGCGTCGTCCGCCCCGAGGACACGCGTGTCGCCGCGGGTGCGCTGAACCGCGTCGCGCCTCTCGTCCCCGGGTTCCTGCCCGCCCCGCTGCGCGGAGCCGTCCGCCTGGGTGGTGTCATGGCTCCCGTCGCGCCGGGCGTCGTCGTGCCGATCGCCCGCACCGTTCTGCGCCGCATGGTGGGCCACCTCATCGCCGACGCGCGCGACGAGAAGCTCGGCAAGGCGATCCACGCCCTCAAGCGCGACGGCGTGCGCCTGAACATCAACCTGCTGGGCGAGGCCGTGCTCGGCGCGGGCGAGGCCCAGCGCCGGCTCGAGGGCACCGCACGGCTGCTCGGACGGGACGACGTCGACTACGTCTCGGTCAAGGTGTCGGCCATGGTGGGCCCGCACTCGGCGTGGGGCTTCGACGAGGCCGTCGAGGCGATCGTCGAGCGCCTGACCCCGCTGTTCCGCCTCGCGGCGTCGTCGCCGACCCCCAAGTTCATCAACCTGGACATGGAGGAGTACCGCGACCTCGACCTCACGATGGCCGTCTTCACGCAGATCCTCGGCCAGTCCGAGTTCGAGAAGCTCGAGGCCGGCATCGTGCTGCAGGCGTACCTGCCGGACTCGTTCGCGGCGATGATCCGGCTCCAGGAGTGGGCCGCGGCCCGCCGCGCGCGTGGCGGCGCCGGCATCAAGGTGCGCCTCGTCAAGGGCGCGAACCTGTCGATGGAGCGGGTGGATGCCGAGATCCACGGCTGGCCCCTCGCGACGTGGTCGACGAAGCAGGAGAGCGACACCCACTACAAGCGCATCCTCGACTACGCCCTCGAGCCGGACCGCATCGAGAACGTGCGCCTGGGCATCGCCGGTCACAACCTCTTCGACATCGCCCACTCCTGGCTGCTCGCGAAGGAGCGCGGAGTCACGGCGGGCGTCGAGTACGAAATGCTCCTCGGCATGGCCGAGTCGATCGCCGAGGTCGTGCGACGCGAGGTCGGCGGGCTCCTCCTCTACACGCCGGTCGTGCACCCGCGCGAGTTCGACGTCGCGATCGCGTACCTGATCCGCCGCCTCGAAGAGGGCGCCTCGAGCGACAACTTCATGTCTGCGCTGTTCGAGCTCGACTCGAACCCGGCGATGCTCCAGCGTGAGACCGACCGCTTCCTCGCGTCGCTGCGCGCGCTGGATGACAGCATCCCGCCGTCCCACCGCGTGCAGAACCGCGCCCTCGCGCCGGCGCCGCACCCCGGCAAGGGCTTCGCCAACACGCCCGACACCGACCCGGCCGTCACGGCGAACCGCGCGTGGGGCCTGGACATCCTGTCGCGCGTGCCGGGCTCGCAGCTCGGCGTCGCGACCGCCGACGCGGCGGTGCTGACGGATGCCGCAGCCGTCGACGCGGCACTCGACACCGCACGCGCGGCCGCCGCCGAGTGGCAGGCGCTCGGCGCCGACGCGCGCGCCGCGATCCTGCACCGCGCGGGAGAGGTGCTCGAGGCGCGCCGCGCCGACCTGCTCGAGGTCATGGCGTCGGAGGCGGGCAAGACCATCGACCAGGCCGACCCCGAGGCGTCCGAGGCGATCGACTTCGCGCACTACTACGCCGAACGCGGCCGTGAGCTCGACCAGGTCGACGGCGCTGACTTCACACCCGCCGACGTCACGCTCGTGACGCCGCCGTGGAACTTCCCCGTCGCGATCCCGGCGGGGTCCACGCTCGCGGCGCTCGCGTCGGGCTCGGCCGTGGTCATCAAGCCGGCACGCCAGGCGCGGCGCTGCGGTGCGGTCATGGTCGAGGCGCTGTGGGAGGCGGGCGTCCCGAAGGACGTCCTGCAGCTCGTCCAGCTGAGCGACTCGTCGCTCGGCGAGCGCCTCGTCGCATCGCCCGCCGTCGATCAGGTCATCCTCACGGGCGGGTACGAGACGGCCGAGCTGTTCCGCGGCTTCCGCCAGGACCTCCGCCTCCTCGGCGAGACGAGCGGCAAGAACGCGATCATCGTGACGCCGAGCGCCGACCTCGACCTCGCGGTCAAGGACGTCGTGCACTCGGCATTCGGGCACGCGGGCCAGAAGTGCTCCGCGGCATCCCTCGTCATCCTCGTGGGCTCGGTCGCGCAGTCGCGCCGCTTCCGCACGCAGCTCGTCGACGCCGTGCGGTCGCTGCACGTCGCGCTGCCGACCGACCCGACCGCGCAGGTGGGACCCGTCATCGCGCCCCCCTCGGGCAAGCTCCTCGAGGGGCTCACGACGCTCGGCGAGGGCGAGTCGTGGCTCATCGAGCCGCGCGCGCTCCCCTCGGCCGCTGAGTCTGTCGAAGCGTCGAAGCTCTGGACGCCGGGCGTCCGCGACGGCGTGCGCCGCGGCTCGGAGTACCACCTCACGGAGTACTTCGGCCCCATCCTCGGCATCATCACGGCCGCGACCCTCGACGAGGCGATCGCGATCCAGAGCGAGGTCGACTACGGCCTGACGGCGGGCCTGCACTCGCTCGACGCGGCCGAGGTGCGGCAGTGGCTCGCCTCCGTGCAGGCGGGCAACCTCTACGTCAACCGCGGGATCACGGGTGCCATCGTGCAGCGCCAGCCCTTCGGCGGCTGGAAGAAGTCGGTCGTCGGCGCGGGCTTCAAGGCCGGCGGCCCCAACTACCTCGCGGGCCTCGGCCGCTGGACCGACGCGCCGGTGCGGGATGCTGTCGCCACCCGACCCTCGCCGGCCGACGCGATCGTCGCCGCCGCTTCGCCGTCGCTCTCGGAGGACGAGGGAGCCTGGCTGACGGAGGCCGTGGCATCCGATTCCGCCGCCTGGTCGGAGGAGTTCGGCGCGTTGCGCGACCGCTCGGGCCTCGCGGCCGAGCGGAACGTCTTCCGGTACCTGCCGGCCGAGACGCAGATCCGCGCGGAGGCGGGCGTCCGCCTCGCCGAGATCGTCCGGGTCGCGGCCGCGGCCGTCCGGGCCGGCGCCACGGTGCGTCTGTCGGTCGCCGAGGCGCTGCCGGCGCCCGTCGCAGCCGAGATCCGCAGGAGCGGCATCCCGGTCGCCGTGGAGGATGCCGAGACGGCCCACGCGCGCCTCGCGGCGCTGCCCCGGCCCCGTGTGCGCCTGCTGGGCGCCCCGGCGGCGGTGCTCGACCGCGCTGCGGCGGGTCGCCCCGACATCGCCGTGTTCGACGGCCCCGTCACGCGGGCGGGTCGCATCGAGCTGCTGCCCTTCGTGCACGAGCAGGCCGTGAGCATCACGGCGCACCGCTTCGGCAACCCGGACGCACTGGCCTCCTGGGTCCTGTGACCTGCGCGCGGCGTTCCCGGAGGGGCGGACGCCGCGCGCACTCCCAATGTCCGGCCTGAGGGTGTGGACCCGGGACTTCGGGGCGCGCCGGGTACGGTCCCCCAGCAGGTCGAGGGGTCGCACCGGTGAGACGCCCCTGAGGCGTTGTGCCCGATCGGAGGTCCCGCACCGCGTGCGGCACCTCCCCACCGCCACAACTCCTCCCGAGCGGGACGGTCCCCGGGCCCGTCGAGGGGTCACCCGTCCCTCTTCCCGGCGGTGCCCACGTCCCGTGTCACAGTTCCGGCGACCTGGCGCGGCGCCGAGTCGCGAGTAGTGAGACACGTTCGGTCGGCGGGGCTGTCGCGGACGATCTGCTGATCGAGGCCGCCGCGCGCTCAGCCGGGTGGTGCCGAGCCACTCGGGACGTCGCGCTCGAGTTCGACGCTCGCCAAGCCCAGCGATCGAGGGCGGGTCAGCCCCGGGACGGCCGCCGAGCCGGCCGGGCCTTCCCGAGGCGTGTGCCCGTTCGGAGGTCCCACACCGCGTGCGGCACCTTCCCACGGCCACAACTCCTCCCGAGCGGCACGGTCCCCGGGCCCGTCGAGGGTCCGAAGCCACGCGCGCCGGGATCGGCCGATCGGCCGAGGAAGTCGAGCCGAGAGGCCGATGCGGCGCGGCATCCCGAATCGGGAGCATGGCCGCATGACGATCACCGCCGCCCCGCCCCGCACCTCGAGGCGCCGCACCGAATGGCTCGCCCCCGCCGGGCTCATCGCGCTGAGCCTCGTCCCGATGATCGCGGGAGCCTCCCGTCTGACGCAGCTCACGACCGGCGCGACCGTGACCGAGGACAATGCGCGGTTCTTCGACTCGCCCGTGCCCGTCGTCGTGCACATCGTGGGCTCGAGCCTGTTCCTCCTGCTCGGCGCGCTGCAGTTCGCGCCGTCGCTGCGCCGCCGGCGGTGGCACCGGACCTCGGGTCGCATCGTCGCGCCCGCCGGCCTGGCCTCGGCCCTGTCGGCACTGTGGATGACGCTGTTCTACGACCTCCCGGCATCCGTCACGGGGCCCGGCCTGTCCGCGATCCGGATCGTGCTCGCCGTCGCGATGGCCGCCGCCATCGTCTACGCCTTCCTCGCGATCCGGCGCGGCGACGTCCCGACCCACAGCGCCTGGATGACGCGCGCGTACGCGATCGGGCTCGGCGCGGGCACGCAGGTCCTCACGTTCCTCGCGTTCACTCTGCTCATCGGCACGCCGAGCCCCGTCATGCACACCGTCCTCATGGCCGCGGGATGGGCCCTCAACCTCGCCGTCGCCGAGGTCGTCATCCGCCGCCGCGCACGGGCGGGCGCCCGTCCCGCGAGCCGGGGTGCCGCCGCGAGCCGGGGTGCCGCCGCGAGCCGGGGTGCCGCCGCGAGCCGGGGTGCCGCCGCGAGCCGGGGTGCCGCCGCGAGTGCGCACCTATCATGAGGGCATGACGAGCCCGGTCCGCGCGCTCTGGGACGCTCCCGCGGCATCGCCTGCGCCCCCTCGCCGGGTCTGGCGGGATTGGGTGCTCGTCGGCGTCGTCCCCATGCTCGCGGTGGTCGAGGCATCCCTTCGCCCCGAGGTCCCGTGGCGCTGGCTCTGGGCCGTCGTGCTGGCGGTGCTCGCGGTCACCCTGCTGTGGCGACGTCAGCGACCCCTCACGATGCTGGCATCCGCCTTCACGATCGGCACGGCCGTGAGCCTCGCGACGGGCGGCGACCCGCAGTTCTACACGACGGCCTATTTCCTGATCCTGCTCTACGCCGTGTTCCGCTGGGGGTCCGGGCGGGCCATCGTGCTCGGCGGCGCGCTCGTCGCGATCGGCATCGTCCTGACGTTCGTGTCGGGATCCCCCACCCCGGCCGACGTCATCGGCGGCGTCGCCGTCGCGGTCACGACTGCGACGCTCGGCATCGCCCTCCGCTGGCGCAGTTCCGCGCGCGCCCGGGAGCTCGAGCGCGTGCGCCTCGTCGAGCGCGAGCAGCTCGCGCGCGACCTCCACGACACCGTCGCCCACCACGTCTCGGCGATCGCGATCCAGGCGCAGGCGGGCGCGACCGTCGCGGCGACGGACCCGGATGCCACGGCCGACGTCCTGCGGACGATCGAGGGCGAGGCATCCCGGACTCTTCGCGAGATGCGGGCGATGGTCGGCGTCCTGCGGACCACCGACGCCGCCGAGCTCGCACCGACACCCGGACTCGCCGACATCAGGACGCTCGAGCGGACGGATGCCCCGGCCGTCGGCGTGCGGATCGAGGGCGACGCCGGCCTCGTGCCTCCCGCCGTCGCGGCGGCGGCGTTCCGGCTCGCTCAGGAGGCCGTGACGAACGCGCGGCGGCACGCGCGCAACGCGACGCAGGTCGACGTCGACGTCAGGGTCGGCACCGAGGGCGTGCGACTGCGGGTCCACGACGACGGCGCACCTGCCGGCGCGGCGAGCCCCGGCTTCGGCATCCGCGGAATGCGCGAACGCGCCGCACTGCTCGGCGGCTCCTGCGAGGCGGGGCCGGACGCCGCAGGAGGCTGGACGGTCGAGGCGCTGCTGCCACGGAAGGCCTGGACGACGTGACGGTGCGCGTCCTCATCGCGGACGATCAGGACCTCGTGCGCACGGGCCTGCGGATGATCCTCGACGCACAGCCGGACATCGAGGTCGTCGGTGAGGCGGCGGACGGTGCGCAGGCGGTCGCGCTGGCGCACAGCATCCGGCCGGACGTGTGCCTCGTCGACATCCGGATGCCGGCCCTCGACGGTCTCGGAGCGACGCGCGCGCTCGCGGGCCCGGGTGTGGCCGATCCGATCCCGGTCGTGGTCATCACGACGTTCGATCTCGACGAGTACGTCTACGCGGCGCTGCGGGCGGGAGCGCGGGGCTTCCTGCTGAAGGATGCCGGCGCCACGATGCTCGCGGAGGCGGTGCGCGCCGCGGCACGAGGCGACGCGCTCATCGACCCGACCGTGACGGTGCGGCTCATCGAGGCGTTCTCGGGAACGCCGCGCGAGGCCGTCGTGCAGCCCTCGAGCCCGCTGACCGATCGCGAGGAGGCGGTGCTCGAAGCGGTCTCCCGCGGCCTCGGCAACACCGAGATCGGGACGGAGCTGCACATCTCGCTCAGCACCGTGAAGACGCATCTCGCGAGCATCATGGCCAAGCTCGGCGCCCGCAACCGCGTCGAGCTCGCGATCTGGGCGCACGAGCGCGGCCGGGGTCGTTAGAGCCGGGCCCGCCGACCGCGCTCGAGTTCACGCCTCGACAGGCTCGGCGACGGGGTGGAGCCGATCCGAGGCACCGTCACGCATCGAGGTCAGAGCCGCGCGAACGAGTCGATGTCGTCGACGAACTCGCCCGCGGTCTCGTCCGACACGGTCGCGCGGGTCGCGCCGAGAGCCTCGAGGTAGTCGGACGTCGCGAGCGCCTCGCCCTCGGCACCGCTCGGGTCTCGCAGCGCCTGGGCCAGTGCGCTCTGCGACGCACGCCGGGCGGCGTACTCGATGTCGGCCGGCGTGAGCCCCGCGCTCGCCTCGACGAGCCGGTCGAAGGCGACCGTCGCGGCCACGTCGGCCGGGACGTACCGGGTCCAGATCGCACGCCGGGCCTCGGCGTCCGGCAGCCCGATCGGGATGACGTAGTCGAAGCGCCCGTGGCGGAGGAATGCGGCGTCCAGCGAGCGCACGAAGTTCGTCGCGCAGATGAGGAGCCGGCCCTCGCGTTCGCGGAACTCGGCGACGAGCTTGAGCAGCTCGTTCGTCACGCCCTGCGTCGGCGACGGCGGATCGCCGCGGCGACGGGAGGCGATCTCCTCGACCTCGTCGATGAAGACGACGGCGTGCTCGAGTTCGCCGATGCTCTCGAACGTGGCGCGCAGGCCCGCGGCCATGCCCTTCGGCGAATCGCCGAGGCGTGACGGGAAGACCTCGACGAACGGCCAGTCCAGGCGCGATGCCACCGCCTTGGCGAAGGTCGTCTTGCCGGTGCCGGGCGGGCCGAAGAGCATGACGGCGCGGGGCGGTACGACGCCGAACCGCTCGGCGAGGTCGGGACGCGCGAGCGGGGTGACGAGCCGCTCCTCGAGCAGGTCCTTCTCGTGCCGCATGCCGGCGACGGCCTCCCACAGGTGCCTCGGCATGATGCGGCCGCCGACCTCCTTGAGCAGATCGAGCTCGCGCCGCTGCACGGGCATCTGACGCTCGAGGTAGCGCAGGCGGTGCTGCAGGCCGAACCCGTTCTGCGTCAGCGCGTCCAGGCCCCCGCCGTCGCCCGCGACGAGCACCGACAGCTTCGACAGGCCGAGCGTCGCCATGCGCCGCTCGAGGGCGTCCAGCAGCGCGGCCCCCACCTGGTTCGCGGCATCCTGCTCGATGGTCCCGAAGAAGACGATCCAGCCCTGTGCGTGAGCCGCACGGCCGACCGCGGCGCCGACGATCCGGTCGCCGCGCACCGCGACGACGGCGTGGTCCGCCTGGCACGAGGCGATGACCTCGGCGAGGGAGTAGACGGGCGTCGTCACGGCATCGTGGACGGCCTCCCACAGCCGCACGATCCCGTCGAGATCGTCGTCGTGGAAGTCCCGGATGTGCGTTCGGCTCATGCCGATCACGATACGAGCCGTCGCGATGCCGTGCGCGGGTTGTGACGCTCCCGCTGGTCCGATACCGGATGTCGCTCCCCGCGACTACCGTGAGCCCCATGAAGGACGACGCCGAGCGCGAACGGGCTTTCGCGATCTTCGATCCGCTCGCCGAGGAGTACCTCACGCGGGACGGCGTCGACATCGGCGCGATGTTCGGGAGCGAGGGACTGCGGATTCGCGGCAAGGTCTTCGCCTTCGTCGGCTTCGCAGGGGGCCTCGTCGTCAAGGTGCCCGAGGCGCGCGCCGACGAGATCGAGGCGTCGGGAGTCGCCTCCCGCATGGAGATGCGCGGCCGCCCCGCGCGCGAGTGGCTCGTCGTGCCGACCTCGGCCGCCGAGAACTGGGGCCCGCTCATGGCCGAGGCCTTCGCCTACCTCGACGAGATCACCCCGTAGCCGGCCTGCCGCGGCGGGCCGAGTCTCGACCCCTCGACACGCTCCGGGATCGTGGCGCGGCGGCTCTCGTTCAACCCCCCGACACGCGCGGGGATCGGCCACGGGTCCGCGCCCGGGATAATGGCCAGGTGACATCCCCCCTCGAGCTTCCCGGCTGGCGGCACGTCTACTCCGGCAAGGTCCGCGACCTCTACGTCCCCGAGGACGGCGGAGACCGCATGCTCGTCGTCGCGAGCGACCGCGTGAGCGCCTTCGACCACGTCCTCTCCCCCGGTATCCCCGAAAAGGGCGTGCTGCTGACGACCCTCAGCCTGTGGTGGTTCGACCGGCTCGCCGGCGGCGACGGCGGGCGCAGCATCCCGAATCACCTCGCCGCGTCCGCGGTGCTGACGGACGGCCCCGACGGCGGGCCGAACACCCCGGACGACCTGCAGCCGCTCATCCCCGAAGCCGTCCGCGGGCGCGCGATGGTCGTGCGGAGCCTCGAGATGCTCCCGGTCGAGTGCGTCGTGCGCGGATACCTCACGGGCTCCGGCTGGGCGGAGTACCGGGCGCAGGGCACGGTGTGCGGCATCCCGCTTCCCGAGGGCCTGAGCGACGGCGACCGGCTGCCGGAGCCGCTCTTCACGCCCGCCTACAAGGCGCCCATGGGCGAGCACGACGAGAACATCTCGTTCGAGCAGACCGTCGAGCTCGTCGGCGCCGACCGTGCGGCGCAGCTGCGCGACCTGTCGCTCGAGATCTACGCGCGCGCGGCCCGGACCGCCGAGGCGCACGGCCTGATCCTCGCCGACACCAAGTTCGAGTTCGGCGTCGACGGCGCGGGCGTCCTGACGCTCGCCGACGAAGTGCTCACGAGCGACTCGTCACGGTACTGGGATGCCAAGGCCTGGCGCACCGGGACGACCCCGGCCGAGCGCATGGCGAGCTTCGACAAGCAGATCGTCCGCGACTGGCTCGCCGCGAAGTGGGACAAGAACGGGACGCCGCCCGAGCTCCCGCCCGAGATCGTGGAGCGCACGGCTGCGCGCTACCGCGAGCTGCTCGAGCTGCTGACCTCGGCCTGACGTCCGCGGCGGGCGCTGGGCTGCCGCGCCGTGACGTCGCAGATGACCGCGACGCCACAGCATCCCCGCCCCTCCGTCCTGCGATGCGGCGATCTCGACATCACGGCGCAAGACGGATGCTGCCGCGCCGCGGGGTCGCCCCGCTCCCAGCGAACTCCCAGGTATCGTGAAGCGATCCCAGCTCGACACCTCGAGGAGTCCGCCATGCCCACCTGGTCTCTGCACGGCAACGGCCGCACCGTCGCACCCGGCAAGGTGGTGAAGCCGGACGAGCGCCTGAGCTGGGGCCTGACCGTCGCGGTCGGCGTGCAGCACGTGGTCGCGATGTTCGGCGCGACGTTCCTCGTGCCGGTGCTCACCGGCTTCCCCGTGAGCACCACGCTGCTGTTCTCCGGCGTGGGCACGATCCTGTTCCTCCTCATCACCCGCAATAAGCTGCCGAGCTACCTCGGCTCGTCGTTCGCGTTCATCGCGCCCGTCACCGCGGCGACGGCCATCGCGGGCACGGGGTCCGCGCTCGCGGGAATCGTTGCGGTCGGCATCCTGCTCGCTGCGATCGGCTTCGTGGTGCAGTTCGCCGGCATGGGCTGGATCGACAAGCTCATGCCGCCCGTCGTCGCCGGTGCGATCGTGGCGCTCATCGGCTTCAACCTCGCGCCCGTCGCGTGGGACAACTTCCAGCAGCAGCCGCTCACCGGCACCATCACGCTCGTCGCCGTCATCCTCTTCAGCGTCCTGTTCCGCGGGTTCCTGGGCCGCATCTCGATCGTGCTCGGCGTCATCGTCGGCTACATCGCGGCCACGATCGCCGGCGAGATCGACTACTCGGCGGTCGAGGAGGCCGCGTGGATCGGGCTGCCGACCTTCCAGTTCCCCGACTTCGTGTCGCCCGGCACCTGGTCTGTCATCGCGATGTTCCTGCCCGTCGTGCTCGTCCTCATCGCCGAGAACGTCGGCCACGTGCGCGGGGTCGCGACGATGACGGACCCTTCCGTCAACCAGCACACCGGCCGGGCGCTCATCGCCGACGGCGTCGCGACGACCGTCGCCGGCTTCTTCGGCGGCTCGGGCACGACGACCTACGGCGAGAACATCGGCGTCATGGCCGCGACGCGCGTCTACTCGACCGCCGCGTACTGGGTCGCGGGCGCCACGGCGATCCTCCTGAGCCTCTCCCCCAAGATCGGCGCCGTGTTCAACTCGGTGCCGCCCGGAGTGCTCGGCGGCGTGACGACAGCCCTCTACGGGCTCATCGGCATCATCGGCATCAAGATCTGGGTCGACAACCGCGTCGACTTCTCTCGCCCCGTCAACCAGTACACCGGCGCGGTCGCGCTCGTCATGGCGATCGCGGGCTTCTCGATCCAGTGGGGCGACTTCCAGCTCGGCGCGATCGTCATCGCAGCCGGCGCGGCGCTGCTGATCTATCACCTCGGCAACGCGATCGCCCGCTGGCGCAAGACCGGAGCCGACGACGGCGGCCCCATCCCCGCCGTCGGCCCGCTGGGCGGCGACCCGCAGGGCATCGACGTCCGCTGACGATCTCCTCCGCGCCGACGAGGGAAGAACGGCGGATGCTGTCGCGTTGTGTATTCACATGCATGAAGTGACCGCAACCTCGGGCGAACGGCTCGCCGCCGACACCGCGATGGGCGCCGTGACGCTGCTCGTCGGCGACCTCGACGGCATGACGCGGTACTACCGCGACGTCGTGACGCTCGACGTGCTCAGTGCGGAGGGCGACACGGTCGAGCTGGGCCGGGCCGGCCGACCCGTCGTCGTGCTCCGCCACGAGCCCGCCCTGCGCGCTGCGACGCCCGGCTCGGCGGGGCTGTTCCACACGGCGATCCTCTTCCAGACGCAGGAGGCACTCGCGGCCGCCCTCTACTCCGTCGCGCGGAACGCCCCGGGCACGTTCACGGGCAGCGCCGACCACCTCGTGAGCCAGGCGTTCTACTTCACCGACCCCGAGGGCAACGGCATCGAGCTCTACTGGGACCGCGCCCGGACGGCGTGGTCGTGGACGCACGGCCGGGTCGAGATGGACACGCTGTTCCTCGACCCGAACGGCTTCCTGCAGGAGCACCTCACCGAGCGCGCGCTGGCGGGCGACACGGCGGGGGACGCGGCATCCGTCGGTCACGTCCATCTGTCTGTCGGGGATGTCGCGACCGCCCGCGCCTTCTACGTCGATGCGCTCGGGTTCGACGAGACGGCGGCGCTCGGCAGCCAGGCCGTCTTCGTGAGCGCCGGCGGATACCACCACCACATGGCGATGAACGTGTGGAACTCGCGCGGCGCCGGCCCGCGCATGCCCGCCCTGGGACTCGGCCGCGTCGACCTCGCCCTGCCCGACGGCGACGCGCTCGGAGCGCTCGAGGAGCGCCTGCGCCACCACGGCTTCGCCGTGCGCGACGACGGCCGGACGCTCGCCTTCGACGACCCGTGGAACAACGCGATCCTCGCGACCTCGCCGGGACGCTGAGGCGTCAGGTCCGGGGACGCGCCGCGCGATCGGCGTGACCGAGCGCGCGGCCGGGTGCTATGCGGTCCCGGACGCGGCGCTTGAGCTCGACGATGTCGGGAAACCCGCCGTCGGCGGTGCGCGACCACACGCGCTCGTCGTCGGCGTAGACCTCGAAGATCCCTCCGGTGCCCGGCACGAGCGTCGCGCCGCCGCCGGTGAGCTCGTCCTGGAAGGTCGTGAGCAGCTCCTGCGCGACCCACGCAGCGCGCAGCATCCAGGCGCACTGCGTGCAGTACACCACCCGCACGTGATGGCTCATCGGGGGGCCTCCGGCGTCGGCGTCATGACGCCATTGTGCCCCGAGTGGCATGGGCGTCGGAGAATCGGCCGGACCGCAACCCGACGCCCGTGCAGACGCGGTCGCCGAGCCTGTCGAGGCGTCGAACGTGCACCCGGGGTTCTCGTCGGCTCGGGTTCGACCCCTCGACGAGCTCGGGGAACGTACCTCAGGTAGGAGCGCGGACCCGGGATCGACCCCTCGACGAGCTCGGGGAACGTACCTCAGGTAGGAGCGCGGGCTCGGGATCGACCCCTCGACGAGCTCGGGGAACGTACCTCAGGTAGGAGCGCGGACTCGGGTTCGACCCCTCGACACGCTCGGGGATCGGGTCGCTGGTGGCGCGGATCCCGGCCGCCCGCAGACCGTCAGACGGAGTCGCGGACGATGAGCTCCGTGTCGAGGATCGTGACGTGGCGGGGGCTTCCTCCCGCGAGGATGTCGAGCAGCGTGCTGGCCATGACCTCGCCCTGCTGGAACGAGGGCTGGCGCATCGTCGTGAGCTGCGGCGTGACGGACGTCGCGACGGGCGAGTCGTCGAACCCGATGATCGCGACGTCCTCCGGGACGCGCAGGCCCGCGGCCGCGAGGACCGACAGCGCACCCCGCGCCATGAGGTCGCTCGCGACGAAGAGCCCGTCCGGCACGGGGCCGCGCTCGAGCATGCGCCGCATCGCGTCGGCTCCGCCGTCGGCCGTGAAGCCGCCCTCCTCGACGGGTCCCTCCTCGAGCCCGGCCGCCGCGAGAGCCTGCCGGAACCCCTCCAGGCGGTCGACGCCCGCGGGCATCGTCAGTGGTCCGGTGATCGTGCCGATGCGGCGGTGACCCCGCTCGATCAGGTGGGTGACAGCATCCCGCCCCCCGCTCACGTTGTCGACGTCGACGTAGTAGTCGCGCTCGCGCTCGCGGACGGGCCGGCCGCCGTAGACGACGGGGACGGCGGCGGCGATGCGGTCGATGAACGTGTCGCTCGTGTGGTGCGACACGATGATGGCGCCGTCGACGGCTCCGCTGCGCAGATAGCTCGTCGTCTTGTCGCCCGGGTCGTCGCTCGCGATGAAGAGGTTCAGGACGTAGTCCGACCGCGTGAGCCGCGCGTTGATGCCGGACACGATCGCCGCGAAGAACGGGTCGCCGAAGAACCGCGTCGTGTCCTCGGGCACGACGAGCGCGATCGCCTGCGTCTGACGGCTCGCCAGCGACCGCGCCGCGCGATTGGGCACGTAGTGCAGATCGGCGATGGCGCGCTGCACCGACTCGAGCGCACTCGGGCTCACCGAGGTCGAGCCGTTGACGACGCGAGAGACGGTGGACCGCGAGACCCCCGCGGCGGCGGCGACCTCCTCGATCGTGATGGGCCCGTGCCGCGCTTCAGTGCTCATACGACCAGCTCCCCCCGGAGGCTACAGGCGGGCTTCGGAAAGCTCCGCGTCGATCGCCCGTGCGGCGATGATTCGAGCGTATTCCCGTCCGCTGTCCTTCAGCGCACGCTCCTGCGTCTCGTAGTCGACGCGGACGATGCCGAACCGCTTCTCATAACCCCAGGCCCACTCGAAGTTGTCGAGCATCGACCAGTAGAAGTAGCCGCGGACGTCCACGCCCTGCTCGATCGCGTCGAGGATCGCCCCGACGTGGCCCCGGAGGAAGTCGGCGCGCTCGCGGTCGTGGACGCGCGTCTCGCCGTCCTCGACGACGGGCTCGTCGTCGTAGGCCGCGCCGTTCTCGGTGACGTACAGGACGGTGCCGGCCGGTGCGGCGTACTCGTCCGACACCCGCTTGAGCAGCGTCGTGAGGCCCTCCGGCTGCACCTCCCAGTGCATCGACGTGCGGGGCAGACCTCGGTCGTACCAGTGGACGCCTTCCGAGACGGGGTACGGCGAGCGTCCGGGTCGATCTGTCGGCGCGTCGCCTCCCGTCGGGGGGTTGGGGGACGGCGTGCCGCCCACGAGCTCCCCGTGGTAGTAGTTCACGCCGAGCGCGTCGATGCGGGTCGCGATGGCCTCGAGGTCGCCCGGGCGGATGGCGCTCTCGAGCGCCGCGATCGCGTCGGGGTCGACGGCGCGGATGTCCTCGACGATGTCGGCCGGGTAGGCGCCCAGGAACACCGGGTCGAGGAACCAGCGGTTGAACTGGCCGTCGATGAGCCGCGCGGCTTCGCGGTCCTCGGGCTTGGACGGGTCGGCGGGTTCGGCCACCGTCAGGTTGAGCGTGATGCCGAGGTCGAGCGAGGCATCCCGCTCGCGGAGCGCGCGCACAGCCTGGCCGTGTCCGAGCAGGAGGTGGTGGGACGCGAGGAGGCCCTCCTCGACGCTGTAGTGGCCGGGGGCGTGCAGGCCCGCGGTGTAGCTGAGGAACGACGAGCACCACGGCTCGTTGAGCGTCGTCCAGACCTTGACGCGGTCGCCGAGCGCGTCGTGCATGTCGAGCGCGTATTCCGTGAACAGGTCGGCGGTGTCGCGGTCGGCCCAGCCGCCCTTGTCCTGGAGCGCCTGCGGCAGGTCCCAGTGGTAGAGCGTCAGCCACGGCAGGATGTCGGCGCCGAGCAGCTCGTCGACGAGGCGCTTGTAGAAGTCGACGCCCTTGGGGTTCAGCGCACCGCCGTCGGGCCGCACGCGCGACCACGACGTCGAGAAGCGGTACGTCTGCAGGCCCATGCTCTTCATGAGCGCGACGTCCTCGGGGTACCGGTGGTAGTGGTCGCACGCGACATCGCCGTTGTCGGCGTTGATGACGGCGCCCGGCACTCGGCAGAACGCATCCCAGATGGAGGCGCGGCGGCCGTCTTCGAGCGCGGCGCCCTCGATCTGGAACGCGGCGGTGGCCGCGCCGAAGAGGAAGTCGGTCGGGAAGGAGCGAGCGTCGGTCTCAGTCATGGGCTGGGGGTCCTTGTTCACAGAGGTGTCGTTTTCCGGCGTTGCGCCGTGCGCCGCGAGCGGCGAGGAGGTGGTCAGCGACGTCATCCCTTGACCGCACCTGCCATGATGCCGCTCACGAGCTGCTTGCCGGCGAAGATGAAGAGCAGGAGCAGCGGGATCGTCGCGAGCACGACGCCGGCGAGCACGACGGAGTAGTCGACGAAGTAGTTCGACTGCAGGAGCGAGAGCGCGACCGGGAGCGTCGGGTTCTGCCGGTCGAGCACGATGAACGGCCAGAAGAAGTTGTTCCACGCGCCCACGAAGGTGAAGAGGAACAGCATCGCGGCGGCCGGACGGGCGGCGGTGACGCCGACGGTCCAGAACGTGCGGATCATGGATGCCCCGTCCACGCGCGCGGCTTCGATCAGCTCGTCCGGCACGGCCTGGCGCAGGTACTGCGTCATCCAGAACACGCCGAACGCGCTTGTGATGGCCGGCAGGATGATGGCACCGATCTGACCCGTCCAGCCGAGGTCGGAGAAGAGGATGTACAGCGGGACGACGCCGAGCTGCGCCGGCACGGCAAGTGTCGCGACGACGAAGACGAGCAGGGCCGGGCCACCGTGGAACTTCAGCTTCGCGAACGCCCAGCCGGCCAGTGTCGATGTGATGACGACGGCCGCCGCGATGAGGGCGGAGCTGTAGATCGAGTTCCACAGCGCCGGCCAGAAGTTGACGGCCTCGTTGCCCGCGACAGCGGCGACGTTGGCGAAGAAGTTCGCGCCGGGCACCCAGCCGAACGGGCGGCGCAGGCTCGAAGCATCCCCCGACCCGATGATGAACGACCAGTACAGCGGGAAGATGCCGACGAGGAAGACGACCGTGAGGATCAGGTACGTCCAGAAGGTCGGCCGCGAGCCGCGGATCCGCGTGGCACGGCGCTCATTGCGGAGGCGCTTCGGCTCGTTCGGGATGCTCTCGACGATCGCGACGGGCGGCGGTGCACTGAGGCTCATGCCGACACCTCCTTCTTGGCCTGCTTGGCGAGTTCTTTCTGCTGACGTTTCGTGAGCTCCGAGCGCAGCCCCTCGTCACGGACGAAGGTGCGGGTCAGGAGCAGGTTGACGACACCGACGAGGACGATGATCAGGAAGAGGATCCAGGCCATCGCGGCCGCGCGGCCGAAGTTCCACTGGCCCCAGCCGATGTCGTAGAGATAGAGCGCAATCGTGAGCCACTGCTGGCCCGCGCCGCCGCGGCCGAACTGGTCGTAGACGCGCGGCTCGTCGAAGATCTGGAGGCCGCCGATCGTCGCGGTGATGATGACGAAGATGAGTGTCGGCTTGAGGGAGGGCAGCGTGATCGAGAAGAACTGGCGGACGGGTCCGGCGCCGTCGACGGTCGCAGCTTCGTAGTAGTCACGGTTCACGGCCTGCATGGCCGCCAGCAGGATCAGCGTGTTGTAGCCGGTCCAGCGGTAGTTCACCATGGTCGCGATCGCGACGTGGCTCCAGAAGGGGTCCTTGTGCCACGGGATGCCGGGCAGCCCGAGGTTGCCCAGCCACGTGTTCACGAGTCCGAAGTTGTCGGCGAAGATCGCCGTGAAGATGAGGCCGACCGCGACAGGCGCGACGACGAAGGGGAGCAGGACGCTCATGCGCCAGAACGTCTTGGCGCGGAGGTTGCGGTCGAGCACTGCGGCGATGAAGAGGGCCGCGATCAGCTGCGGAATCGTCGACAGCAGGAAGATGCTGAACGTATTGCGCAGCGCCGTCCAGAAGTGGGGCTGCGTGAGGATCCAGATGTACTGGTCGAAGCCGACGAACGTCCCGGAGTTGCGGACGAGATCCCAGTCCATGAACGAGATCACGGCCGTGTAGCCGATCGGGAAGAGCCCGACGAGAGCGAAGAGGATGAAGAACGGCGAGATGTAGAGGTAGGGCGAGATCCTCAGATCCCACTTGCTCAGTCGCTGCGAGAACGAGAGCACGCGGGGCTGGCGGGGCGGCAGATCGGATGCCTCGGCCCGCGCCGCGGGGCGCGAATCTGTGGTGGTCACTTGACGTCCTTCGGGAAGAGGTCGGGTATGGCGGGGGTGCGGAGCGCTTGCGCGCCCCGCACCCCGGTGAGGGCGGGCCTTAGAAGGCCGAGACCTCGGTCACCCAGGTGTTCCAGCTGGTCTCCTGGTCCTCGAGACCGTCGAAGACGCGGGTCACAGCGTTCTGGAGAGCGTCGTGGTACTGGAAGTACTTCGGGCCCTTGTACGGCGCGACCGTGATCGCGTTCGCCCGGTTGGTGAGGATCTCACCGGTCGGGGCACCCTGGAAGTAGTCGTTCGTCGCCGCCGCGAGCTCGTCGCTCTCGAGGGCCTCGATCTGGCTCGGGAACGTGCCGGCGTTGGCGAACGCCTTCATCTGCGTCTCAGGCGAGGTCAGCCACGCGGCGAGCTTCGCCGCAGCCTCGGTGTTGGCGCCGTTGGCCGGCACGACGAGGTACGAGCCGCCCCAGTTGCCGCCGCCGCCGGGGAACGCGTCGGCGATGTCCCAGTCGGTCGTGTCAGGCGCGTTGCCCGAGATCACGCCGAGCATCCAGCCGGGGCACAGCATGGCGGCGAACTCGCCGCTCGCGAGCGATGCGAACCAGTCCTCGCTCCACTGGCCCGAGTAGGCCGCGATCGGGACAGCCTTCTCGACGACCGTGTCGTACGCCTCGCGGACGTCGGGGTTCTCGGTCGCGACGATCGTGCCGTCCTCTTCCTCGTACGTGATCTCGATCTGGTTGACGAGACCCTGCAGCACGGCGTTCGCCGAGTCGATGAAGGGCTTGCCGGTGGCCTCCTTGTACTGGGCGCCGACCTCGAAGAAGTCGTCCCACGTCGTGAAGAGCCCGGCGACCTCGGCACGGTCGGTCGGGAGCCCTGCCGCCTCGAAGAGGTCCTTGCGGTAGCAGATGCCCTGCGGGCCGATGTCGGTGCCGTAGGCGACCAGGTTGCCGTTGGCGTCGGTGGCCGACGCCTCCTTCCAGTCGAGCCAGCGGCCCTTGACGTCGTCACCGGCAGGCGCGAGCAGGTCGGCGTACTGCATCATCTCGGCGAACCAGTCGATCTCGACCGCCTCGACGTCGGCGAGGCCTTCCTTGCCGAGCTTCTGGAAGAAGTTCGCGCGGGCGTCGTTCGACGTCGCGGCCTTGTTGTGGACGACCTCGATGCCGGTCTCCTCGGTGAACTCTGCGAGCAGCTCGTCCGTGTAGCCGAAGTCGTTGAACGTCGCGAGGGTCAGCTCGGTGGGCTCGTCCGAAGTCGCTTCGGGCGTTCCGCCCTGGCTGCAGCCGGCGAGGACGATGGCCGACGCGGAGACTGCTGCGACGGCGGTCAGGGTCCGCCGGAACGCGTGTGAACTCACGGTCACTCCTTTGTGTTTTCTGGTGTTGCGGTGCGGGTACAGGGCATGGAACAGGTGCCCCCAGAGGATGCGAGGAGGCTTTGCGTGGGAGCGCTCTCACATCTGTCACGGGACGTTACGGGAGCGCTCCCATGGATGTCAAGGGAGCGCTCCCACGGTTTGGTCACGGTTCGGTCACGACCGGATCACGGTGCTCGGCGACATGCGGGGAAGGGCGGGCGGCGACGGGCCGTAGACTGGAGTGGCACACCCTCCCGCGACATCCGGCGTCTCGAGTCCTCGTTGCGCCCGTCGCCCCCTGACCGACAGCTGCGGCCCGCAGGCGGCCGCCAGGAGGATCCCCCAATGCCCACCATCGTCGTCGACGTCATGCCCAAGGCCGAGCTCCTGGACCCGCAGGGGAAGGCCGTCGCCGGCGCCTTCACCCGTCTGGGGATCGAAGGCTTCAACGGCGTCCGCATCGGCAAGCGCTTCGAGCTCGCCGTCGAGGGCGAGGTCGACGAGGCCCTCCTCGAGACCGTCCGCCAGGTCGCGGACGACGTCCTGTCGAACTCGGTGATCGAGGACGTCGTGGGCATCGAGGTGGTCGAGTGACCGCCCGCATCGGCGTCATCACCTTCCCCGGCTCGCTCGACGACCGCGACGCGCAGCGCGCGATCCGCGTGGCCGGCGGCGAGCCCGTCGCCCTGTGGCACGGCGACCACGACCTCCAGGGGGTCGACGCCCTCGTGCTACCCGGCGGCTTCAGCTACGGCGACTACCTGCGGGCGGGCGCCATCGCGGCCCTCGCGCCGATCATGTCGGAGGTGAAGGATGCCGCGGCCAAGGGCATGCCGATCCTCGGCATCTGCAACGGCTTCCAGGTGCTCGTCGAGGCCCACCTCCTCCCCGGCGGCCTGATCCGCAACGCGCACCAGCAGTTCATCTGCCGCGACCAGCGCCTGCGCGTCGAGAACGCCTCGACGGCGTGGACGAGCGACTTCACCGAGGGCCAGGAGATCGTCATCCCCCTCAAGAACGGCGACGGCGGCTACATCGCCGACGACGAGACGCGCAAGCGCGTCGAGGGCGAGGGCCTCATCGCCTTCCGCTACGTCGGGATCAACCCGAACGGCTCCGTCGACGACATCGCGGGCCTCACCAACGAGCGCGGCAACGTCGTGGGCCTCATGCCCCACCCCGAGCACGCGGTCGAGCCGGGCTTCGGCCCCGACACCGCGGCCGCGATGCGCTCGGGCGTCGACGGCCTGTCGTTCTTCACGTCGGCCATCGCGGCCGTCGTCGGCGCGGCGGCGTAGCGCGACAGCATCCCGTCTCGCCTCTCGGCTCGGCCCCTCCCGTCGAGGGTTCGGGCGCGTGGGGCCCGAATTCAGGCGTATCGGCCGAGATCAGGACGTTGGATCGATCCGATCGCCTGATTCTGCAGAATCGCCTGATTTCGGATCGGGTCAGACGGTGCCGGCCGGCGGCCAGACGCCGATGATGAGCGCCATGACGAGCACCGTCACGAGCTCGTGCGCGATGTTCATCGTCGTGAGTGCGGCGGGGCGGCCCTCGAACGCGTCGTGCGTGATGAACCTGGCCGCGGTGAAGCCGGCCCACAGCGTTGCGGCCGTGACGACCGCGCCCCACAGCCAGCTGCCGCCGTAGAAGTGCCACGCGATGGCGGCGGCTCCGGCGAGCACCCATGCCGTCACGAAGCTCACGACGACCGTCACGATGATCGGCACCACGGCGCTCGCCCCGGGGCGATCCATGTCGACGTTCGCGAGCTTCGCCCACCGCGTGCCGAACACCTTCGGCGTGTACCAGATCGATCCGACGACCATGCTCGACGCCGTCGCGATGAGCACGGCCCAGTAGTTGATCTCGGGAACCAGCATCGTCGCCTCCTCTGCGGCCGCGTCCCGGGCTGGGTGGTCCGCTGGGTGGAGGCTATCGCCGGCCCGCGACGGGCGTCCGGAGCCGCGCCGCGCCGCTAGCGTTGAGGCGTGACCGACAGCATCCGCCCGCTCATCGTCTCAGTGCCGACCGAAGAGCTCGTCCGCGACATCCACCCTCTTCCCGAGGGCGTGGAGGTGGTCGTGTGGCCGATGGACGATCCGAGCCCGCGTGATGCGTTCGACCTCGTGGTGCCGCCGTACATGAAGATGGCAACGGTCCTCGAGCGGCTCGAGGGCGTGCGTGTCGGCCTCGTGCAGAGCCAGTCCATCGGGTACGAGGGCGTCGAGGACGTGCTGCCCGAGGGCCTGCGCTTCGCCAACGCGGCCTCGGTGCACGAGACGTCGACGGCCGAGCTCGCCGTCGCCCTCACGCTCGCCTCGCAGCGGCGGGTCGACGCCTTCGCTGTCGACACGGCGAACGGGCGCTGGTCTCCGGTCTTCGCCGAGAGCCTGGCCGACCGGCGCATCCTGCTCCTCGGCTACGGCGGTGTGGGCAAGGCGATCGCGGCACGCCTGTCCGGTTTCGAAGTCGAGTTCACGCCCGTAGCGAGCCGCACGCGCGAAGAGGACGGGATGCTGGTCCGCGCCGTCGGCGAGCTGCCCGAGCTGCTCCCCCGCACCGACATCGTCATCGTGTCGCTGCCGGGCGGCGACGCGACGCGGCACATCGTGGACGACGCGTTCCTCGCCGCCCTCCCCGACGGGGCGCTCGTCGTCAACGTCGGCCGCGGCCCGCTCATCGACACGGATGCGCTCGTCGACCACGTCGAGCGTGGCCGCATCCGCGCCGCGCTCGACGTCACCGACCCCGAGCCGCTCCCGGAGGGGCACCCGCTGTGGGGGCTGCCGGGCGTGCTGATCTCGCCGCACGTCGGCGGCGCGTCCAGCGCGATGCGCCCGCGGATCGCCCGGCTCGTCCGCAGCCAGATCGAGCGGCTTGCGCGGGGCGAGGAGCCCGAGAACGTCGTGATCGGCTGACGCGCGGCTGCCCGGTCGGTGAGCGAGCGGAGCGAGACGAAACGCCTCCGACGCGGCGCGCACGCCGGGCTCGAGCGTTTCGTCTCGGGCGCCTTCGGCGGCCTCGCTCAACGACCGGGCACCTCGATCCTCTTCCGGCCCGTCGACGAGCCCGGGGACCGGGTGAGCGCGGCCCGGATCAGCGGGTGTCGATGTCGGCGCCGGACCAGAGGTCGGCGCACTCGACCTCGAGCGCGCCCTGCGCGACGAGGTAGGCGCGGGCGCCGCGGTCACCTGACAGGGTCGCCAGGAGCGGCTCGACGTGGTCGGCGCCGATCAGGACGGGATGCCCCGGCACGCCCCGATACACGGCCTGCACGACCGCCGCGCGGCCGCCGGTACCTGCGGCGAGCACCCGGCGCACAGCGGCGGCGGGCATGGCTGGGGTGTCGACGGGCACGATGGCGACAGCATCCGTCCCCTCGATGCTCGCGGCGCGCAGCCCCGAGCGGAGCGTCGCGCTGAGTCCCTCTGCCCAGTCCGGCACCTCGACGATCTCGGCATCCTCCGGCACGAGAAGTCGCGCCTCGACCGCGGCAGCGCCGAGCGCGACGACGACGCGGCGGCAGTCGGCATCCGTCAGGGCCTGCACGGCACGGGCCACCCAGGGCGTTCCGTCGGGCAGTCGGGCGAGCGCCTTCGGGCCGCCGAAGCGCGTGCCGGCGCCCGCGGCGAGCACGAGCCCAGAGGCGACCGGGGCGGCTTCGCTCATGGTCACGACAGCGTAGCGCGCAGGAAACACGTCGGGCGTAGCGTGACTGCATGCTCGAGTTGGCAGGCGAAGTGCTCCCCGTCCTGGCGGCGGGCGAGCACGTCGCAGTCGTCACGGTGATCCGGGTCGCGCGCAGCGCGCCGCGCGGTGTCGGCGCGTCGATGGCGGTCACGCGCGACGGGCGGGTCATCGGGTCGATCTCGGGCGGATGCGTCGAGTCCGAGGCCGTCGCGCTCGCCCTCGCCGTCCTCGCGACGGGATCGACCCGCACGGCGAGCTTCGGCTTCAGCGACGAGACCGCGCACGCAGCGGGGCTCGCGTGCGGCGGCTCCGTCGACGTCGTGGGCTACCGCCTCTCGCCGGCGGACGCCGCCGCCCGCGCGGCGCTCGAGGCCGCGGCATCCGATCTCCCCGTCACGATCGCACTCGACGTCGCGGGCGATCCGCGCGTCCGCATCGTCGCGCCTGGCGGCGATCCCGCTTCGCCCGTCGGACAGCCCGTCGGACACGCCGTCGCGTACCGCGAGAGCGTCCTGACGGCGGACGGCGTGCTCGTGCTCTCGCACGCGCCGCGTCCGCGGCTCATCATCCTCGGCGCGGGCGAGCACGCCGCGGCGCTGTGCCGCGTCGGCTCGGCGGCGGGCTTCGCGGTCTCGGTGTGCGATGTGTGGGAGCTCATGGCGACACCCGAGCGCTTCCCCGAGGCCGACGAGGTCGTCGTCGCCCTGCCGCACGAATACCTCGCGGCGCTCGACCCCGAGACCCTCGACGCACGCACGGCGGTCTGCATCCTGACGCACGACGAGCGGATCGACGTGCCGGCGATCCGGGCCGCCCTCGCGCTGCCCGTCGGCTTCGTCGGAGCGATGGGTGCGCGCTCGACGGTCGCGCATCGCGCCGCGCTCCTGCGCGAGGCCGGGGTCGACGACGTGACGCAGGCTCGCCTGCACTCCCCCCTGGGACTCGACGTCGGCGGTGCGGCTCCGCTCGAGTCGGCCGTGTCGGTCGTCGCCGAGATCGTCGCCTCGCGCCACGGCGGGTCCGGCCTGCCGCTGCGCGAGACGGCGGGACCGCTGCACCGCCGCAACGAGATCCCGGACATTCCCCCAGCGGCATACTGCTCGACATCCCAGAACCCGCAGACCACGACGACGCCCCGACGCTGACCGAGACCGACAGGATCCACGTGCGCACCATCATCGAAGGCGGCTTCGTCGCAAGCGTCGACCCCGTCGGCACCGAGCACAGGGCAGGGCACGTCGTCATCGACGACGGCGTCATCACGACGGTCGGGGCAGGGCCGACAGCGGCCGAGCAGCGCGAGGATGCCGAGATCATCGATGCGCGCGGATGCCTCGTCACGCCCGGCCTGATCAACACGCACCATCACCTGTACCAGTGGCTCACGCGCGGCTACGCGCAGGACGCGATCCTCTTCGACTGGCTCACTGCTCTGTACCCGCTGTGGTCGCGCATCGACGCGGATCTGACCCGTGCGGGAGCGGCGGGAGCCATGGCGGTGCTCGCGCGGTCCGGCTGCACGACGGTCGGCGACCATCACTACATCTTCCCCAAGGGCTCGGGCGACATCGTCGGAGCGATCGTGGAGTCCGCGGCGCGCGTGGGCGTGCGCCTGCACGCGACGCGCGGGTCGATGGACCTCGGTGCCTCGCAGGGCGGCCTGCCGCCGGACTTCGCAGTCGAGACGACGGATGCCGCGCTCCGCGCCTCGGAGGCTTCCGTCGAGCAATGGCACGACGCGTCGTTCGGGTCGCTCGTGCACGTCGCGATCGCACCGTGCTCGCCGTTCTCCGTGACGGCCGACCTCCTGCGCGAAGCCGCCATGCTCGCGCGGAGCCTCGACGTGCGGCTGCACACGCACGCGTCCGAGACCGTCGAGGAGGACGCCTACTGCGCCGAGCGCTTCGGCAAGACCCCGACGCAGTACCTCGAAGACCTCGGCTGGCTCGGCGACGACGTCTGGATGGCGCACTGCGTGCATCTGGACGAGCGCGCGATAGAGAGATATGCCGCGACCGGCACGGGCGTCGCGCACTGCCCTTCGTCCAACGGCCGTCTCGCGGCCGGCATCGCGCCCGTGCGCGATCTGCTGCGCGCGGGCGTGCCCGTCGGGCTCGGCGTCGACGGCGCCGCCTCCAACGAGTCGGGGCAGCTGGGCATCGAGATCCGCGAGGCCGTGCTCATGAACCGCCTCCGTACGGGCGCCGACTCGTTCAGCGTCCGCGACGGCCTGCGCGTCGCGACGATGGGGGGCGCGCGCGTGCTGGGCCGGGACGCCGAGATCGGCTCACTCGAACCCGGCAAGCTCGCCGACATCGCCGTCTGGCGCGTCGACGGGGTGGAGCACGCCGGCATCCTCGATCCGGTCGCAGCCCTCGGCCTGGGCGCGATGCCGCCCCTCCACCGGCTCCTCGTCGGCGGCCGGGCGATCGTCGTCGACGGCGAGCTCGCGACCGCCGAGGAGCCCATCATCGCGGACGAGGTCGCGGCCGCCTCGCGCGAGCTCGCGGCCCGGCTGTAGCGAGGCATCCGTGGACATCGACACCGTCACGACCTACCGGCGAGCGCGTACGCGCGACGACCTCGCGCTCGCCCCGGGCGAGACCCTGATCGCGGGCGGCACGTGGCTCATGAGCGAGCCTCAGCCCGCCACGACGGGGTTCGTCGACCTCACCACGCTCGGCTGGCCCGACCTCGAGGTCGCCGACGCGGGACTGCGGATCGGCGCGACATGCACGATCGCGCGCCTGGTCGCGTGGTCCCGCGATCGCGCCGCCCATCCGCCCCGACCGCCCGAGTGGACCGCGACGGCGATGATCCCGGATGCCGCGAACGCCCTCCTGGCATCCTTCAAGATCTGGAACACGGCGACGGTGGGCGGCAACGTGTGCCGGTCGTTCGCCGCCGGCGCGATGGTCTCGCTGGCGGCAGCCCTGGACGGCGTCGCCGTCGTCTGGACGCCCGACGGCGGCGAGCGCCGCCTCCCCGTGGCCGACCTCGTGACGGGCAACGGCACGAACGGCCTGGCGGCCGGCGACGTGCTGCGGGCCGTCGAGCTGCCCGCGGCGGCACTGCGCTCGCGGGCGGTCCTGCGCAAGATCGCGCTCGCGGAACTCGGCCGGTCCGGGGCGGTCGTCACAGGGCGTGTGGACGAGGACGGGTCCGCGGTGTTCGGCGTCACGGCCGCGACGCTGCGGCCGGTCGTGCTGCGCTACGCGTCGCTCCCGGATGCTGAGACTCTCGCAGCAGACGTCGAGGCCGCACCCGGCTATTACACCGACCCGCTCGGCGCAGCGGACTGGCGGCGCGCCGTCTCAGAGGTGCTCGCGGAGCGGATCCGGGCCGAGCTCGCAGAAGGGCCCGCCGCATGAGGCTCGAGGTCAACGGCGAGCCCCTCGACGCCGAGCCGCGCCCGGGTCAGTGCCTGCGCACGCTCCTTCGCGAGCACGGCCGGTTCGAGGTCAAGAAGGGGTGCGACGCGGGCGACTGCGGGGCGTGCGCCGTGATCCTCGACGGCGAGCCCGTGCACTCGTGCATCATCCCCGCCGTTCGGGCAGAAGGCGCGAGCGTCACGACGGCGGCGGGCCTCGCGCCCGGCGACGCCCTGCACCCCGTGCAGGAGGCCCTCGTCGAGCACTTCGGCTTCCAGTGCGGGTTCTGCACGCCCGGCATGAGCGTCACCGCATCGAGCCTCACCGCGGACGACCTGCCCGACCTCGACCGCCGCATGAAGGGCAGCCTGTGCCGCTGCACGGGCTACCGCCCCATCCGCGATGCGATCACGGAATCGGTCCTCGGGCCTGTCCACGAGACCGGATCGGCGGGGTCGAACCCTCCGGTCGTTGAGCGAGGGAGCGGAGCGACCGAGACGAAACGCGCGAGCGCGGCGCCCACGCCCGGCAGTCCGGACCAGGGCGTCGGCCGCTCGGTCGTCCCCGAGGCCGCCCGGCGCGTCGTGCAGGGCCTCGAGCCCTTCACGTTCGACACGACCGTGCCCGGCGCCCTCGTGCTCCGCGTCCTGGGGTCGCCCCACGCGCACGCCCGCATCACGTCCATCGACACCGCCGAAGCCCTTGCCGTCCCCGGAGTCGTCGCGGTCTTCACTCACGAGGATGCCCCGGCCAAGCGCTACTCCTCGGCCCGCCACGAGCACCGCGAGGACGATCCCGACGACCTCCGCCTGCTCGACGACGTCGTCCGGCACATCGGCCAGCGGGTCGCGGCCGTCGTGGCAGAGACGGGCGCCGCGGCGGAGGAGGCTCTGCGCCGCATCCGCGTCGAGTACGACGTCCTGCCCGCCGTGTTCGACCCTGAGCAGGCCCGGCAGCCGGGCGCTCCGCTCGTGCACCCGCACCTGACCCCCGCCGATCGAGTCGCCGAGGCATCCCGCAACGTCATCGCGACGCTCCACGACGGCTTCGGCGGAGACGTCGACCAGGCGCTGGCGGAGTCCGCCGTCACGGTGCGCGGCACGTGGCAGACGCAGCGCGTGACACACGCGCAGCTCGAGACGCACGGCGCGATCGGCCGACTCGACGACGACGGGCGGCTCGTCATCCGATCGAGCACGCAGGTGCCGTTCCTCACGCGGAACGAGCTCGCGCACCTGTTCGACCTCGACCGCGATCGCGTCCGCGTCTTCGCGGCGCGGGTGGGCGGCGGGTTCGGCGGCAAGCAGGAGATCTTCGCGGAGGACCTCGTCGCCCTCGCGGTGCTGCGCACGGGCCGGCCTGTCGCGTACGAGTTCTCGCGCACCGACGAGTTCCGCCGCGCGTCGGTGCGGCATCCCATGCGCGTCTCGGTGTCGCTCGGCGCGACCGCCGAGGGACTCCTCACCGCCATGAAGGTCGACGTCCTGAGCGACACGGGCGCGTACGGCAATCACGCGATCGGCGTCATGTTCCACGGCTGCGCCGAGTCGATCGCCGTGTACAAGAGCCCCGTCAAGCGGGTCGACGCCGAGGTGGTCTACACGAACAACGTCCCCTCCGGCGCCTTCCGCGGCTACGGCCTGGGCCAGGTCATGCTCGGCGTCGAATCGGCGATGGACATGCTCGCCGAGCGCCTCGGCATGGACCCCTTCGAGATCCGACGGCTCAACGTCGTGCAGGAGGGCGACTCGCTCCACGAGACCGAGGACGACTACGAGGACGACCTCGTGTGGGGCAGCTACGGCCTCGACCAGTGCCTCGACCTCGCCGAGGCGGCGCTGCGCCGCGGCAACGGCGTGTCGGCGCCGTCCGGCTGGCTCACGGGCGAGGGCATGGCGCTCGGGATGCTGTCCACCATGGCCCCCGGCGGCCACATCTCGCACACGACGGCGACGCTCCGCCCCGACGGCACCTACCTGCTCGCAGCCGGCACGGCCGAGTTCGGCAACGGCACCACCACGGTGCACCGCCAGATCGCGTCCACGGTGCTGGCGGCATCCTTCGACCGCCTCGACCTGCGCAGCTCCGATACGGATGCCGTCCGCCACGACACCGGCGCGTTCGCGTCGGCCGGGATCACGGTGGCGGGCAAGGCGCTGCACGCCGCGTGCACGACGCTGCGGGAGCGGATGGTCACGATCGCGGCCGAGCTGTCCGGAGCCCCCGCCGAGGAGTGCGTCCTCGCAGAGGACGGCGTGCGCACGCCCGCGGGCCTCGTCGGGTTCGCGCGGATCGTCGAGGCCGCCCCCGAGTCCCAGCGCAGCGCCGACGGACTCGTCGCAGACGGGCGGGAGTTCGGCGACGTCCGATCCCTCGTCTTCAACGTGCACGCCGCGCGGGTCGCCGTCGAGCCCGAGACGGGGACCGTGCGGGTGCTGCAGTCGGTGCAGGCCGCGGATGCCGGGTTCGTCATGAACCCGGCGCAGTGCCGCGGCCAGGTCGAGGGCGGGGCCGCGCAGGGCCTCGGCAGCGCGCTGTACGAGGAGGTCTTCGTCGAGGACGGCCAGGTGCTGAACCCCGTGTTCCGGCAGTACCGCGTGCCGCAGATGGCGGACGTGCCCGTGACGGAGGTGTACTTCGCCCAGACGTCGGACGACCTGGGGCCCTTCGGCGCGAAGTCGATGAGCGAGTCACCGTACAACCCCGTCGCGCCCGCGATCGGCAACGCCATCTCGCGCGCGCTCGGGACGCGGGTCTTCGAGCAGCCGTTCTCCCGCGATCGGGTCTGGCGGGCTGCGCGGAACACCCGCGGGATGCCGCGACCCTGAGTCCGACATCCCCTCGGTCTGAGTGTCACACCGCGGAAACACGTGTGCGCACGTGCGGAAACGTGCGGGGAATAGCGTCGGGCGGACAGCTCCCACCCTGAAAGGGTTCCCGATGGCATCACACAGCACAGCAGCGCGCCGCGGCATCCGCGGTCGCCTCCTCGCCCTCGCAGTCGGCCTCGCCGCGTCGAGCCTCGCCCTCGGGGCGTGCGCGTCGTCCGGCGCGACCTCCGAGCCCGGATCGAGCGACGGCGAGGCCGCCTCCTACGGCGAGATCAGCGTCCAGTACTCGTGGATCAAGAACGAGGAGTTCGCCGGCGAGTTCTACGCGTACGAGAACGGCTACTACGACGAGGCCGGCTTCTCCGACGTGATCGGCATCTCGGGCCCCGACACGGGCGTCGCGAAGCTCCTGTCCGGCACGGTCCAGGTCGCGCTGAGCGATGCCGCCTCGATCGGCGCGGCGATCGCCGAGCAGGATGCGCCGCTGAAGATCATCGGCGCGACGTTCCAGAAGAACCCGTTCACGATCCTGTCCCTCGCCGACGGTGGGAACATCCAGACGCCCGAGGACCTCATCGGCAAGAAGATCGGCGTGCAGGACTCCAACGCCTCGGTCTTCGCAGCGCTCCTCAACGCCAACGGGATCGACCCGTCGGAGGTCACCGTCGTCCCCGTCGACTTCGACCCGACGCCGCTCATGAACGGCGATGTCGACGGCTTCATGGCGTACCTCACCAACGAGGCCATCACCGTGGAACTCGCGGGCTACGAGACGACGAACCTCGCCTACGCCGAGAACGGCGTCCCGTACGTCGCCGAGACCTACAGCGTCACCGACCAGTACCTCGCCGAGAACAAGGAGCTCCTGAAGGCGTTCCTCATCGCCGAGATCAAGGGCTGGAGCGACGTCTTCACGGAGTCGACCGACGAGACCGTGTCGCTCATCACGAAGTACTACAACCAGGCGGCGGATGAGTCGGCGGACGGTCTCGAGGCCGTGTTCGGCGACCTCGACCCGGAGAAGACGGCCCTCGGCCTTGAGGCCGAGAAGCTGCTCATCTCGACCGAGGAGACCGAGGCGAGCGGCCTCTTCACGATCTCGGACGAGCTCAAGGAGCAGACGATCGACTCGCTCGCCGCAGCCGGCTGGGACGTCGACGTCGAGGACCTCTTCGACACGACGATCATCGATGAGATCTACGCCGAGAACCCCGACCTGATCGACTACCTCCCCTGATCATGATCGAGCGCACCACCGCGCCGGATGCCGGTGTCCAGACGGGCACCGGCATCCGGATCGACGGTCTCAGCAAGACCTTCAGCACGGGGCGCGGTCGCACCGTGACGGCGCTGCAGGACACCCACCTGCACACCGACCAGGGATCGTTCCTCGCCCTCCTCGGCCCCTCGGGCTGCGGCAAGTCGACGATCCTGCGGATCCTCGCCGACCTCGAGTCGCCGTCGTCGGGCGAGGTCCGGGTCGACGGCAAGACGCCGCACGAGCTGCGCGCCGCGAGTGAGCTCGGCATCGCGTTCCAGGACCACGCGCTGCTGCCGTGGCGGACCGTCGAGAGCAACATCCGGCTGCCGTTCGAGGTCGCCGGCCGCAGCGTCGACAAGGCGTACATCGACGAGCTCATCGGGCTCGTGGGCCTGACGGGCTTCGAGAAGTCCCGCCCCGCGCAGCTGAGCGGCGGCATGCGCCAGCGCGTCTCGATCGCCCGCGCGCTCGCCCTCAAGCCCTCCGTCCTCCTCCTCGACGAGCCCTTCGGCGCGCTCGACGACATGACGCGCCAGAACCTCAACCTCGAGCTCCTGCGCATCTGGACCGAGAAGCCCGCGACGACGCTCCTCGTGACGCACGGCATCACGGAGGCGATCTTCCTGTCGGACCGCGTCGCCGTCATGTCGCCGCGGCCGGGCCGCGTCAAGGAGATCATCGAGATCGACCTCCCCCGCCCGCGCCTGCCCGAGATGCAGCGCACGCCCGAGTTCCACGAGCTCGTCGACCGCGCGTCCGAGCTGCTCTTCGGCGCCGACGGCCGCGCCGCCGCGGAGGCCTGATGCGCCGCCGGGCGATGCCGACCTGGCTCGCGGCCGTCATCGGAGCCGTCGTGCTCGTCGTCGCGTGGTGGATCTTCGCGGCGACGGTCTTCACGCCCCCCGCGGGCACCGACTACACGCCCGTGCCCTCGCCGCTCACGGTGCTCCAGACGATCGTCTCGGACGGGCTCGCGCCCTACTGGACGGTCTTCCAGGTCACGATCTCGGAGGCCATCATCGGGTACGCGTGGGGCAACGGCGTCGCGCTCCTCCTCGCGGCCACGGTGCTCGTCATCCCGCGGATCGAGCCGATCGTGATGCAGGTCGCGGTCGTGAGCTACTGCCTTCCCGTCGTCGCCGTCGGCGGCATCGCGATCGTGACGCTGGGCGGTGCGAAGCGGCCCGGCGACCCCAGCTCGACGGCGATCTTCCTCGCGGCCCTCGCGGTGTTCTTCACGACGGTCGTCGGCGCCGTGCTCGGCTTCAAGGCCGCCGACAGGGCGAGCCTCGACGTCGTGCGCGTCTACGGCGGTTCGCGCTTCATGCAGCTGCGCAAAGTCCGGCTCATCGCTGCGCTCCCGTCGATCCTCAACGCCCTGCAGATCGCCGTGCCGAGCGCCTTCCTCGGCGCCGTGCTCGGCGAGTACATGGGTGCGATCGACCGCGGCGTCGGCATCACCCTCATCAAGCTGCAGGGCGACCTCGACTCGGCGCGGGTGTGGGCCGTCTTCCTCCTGACGGCTCTCATCGCCCTGGCGGGGTATCTCGTCGTGGGCTTGGTGGCACGTGCCGTGACGCCGTGGGTCTCGGGGAGGGCGGCCTGATGCGCAGCCGCGGAATCCAGCGGACCGTCCTCCGCTCGACGGGCTACTCCCTCGTGAGCATCGTCGTGATCCTGCTCCTGTGGCAGGCGGTCGTGAGCCTCACGGGCATCTCGCCCTACGTCGCGAAGGGCCCGCTTCAGGTCTTCGAGCATCTCTTCACGGGTGAGGATGCCGCGGAGAACCGCGCGGAGCTCGCGCCCCTGCTCGCCCAGACGATGCAGGATGCCGCGATCGGCTTCGTCGTCGGGATGCTGGCAGCCATCGCGCTGGCGATCGCCTTCTCGCTCTCCAAGGCCGTCGAGGCGGGCGTCATGCCCCTCGCGCTCCTGCTGCGCAGCGTCCCGCTCGTGGCCCTGGCCCCCGTCATCATCCTCATCACCGGACGCGGGTCGACAGCATCCGTCGCCGTCATCGGGAGCATCGTCGTGCTCTTCCCCGCGCTCGCGTCGGTCCTGTACGGCCTGAGCCGCGCGACGCCGCAGAGCCTGGACCTCGTGCACGTGTACGGCGGGATGCGGGCGACCGCGATGCGGAAGGTCAACTTCCCCGGCGCGGCGCCGTCGCTGTTCGCGGCGGCGCGCGTGTCGGTGCCCGGCGCCGTGACGGGCGCGCTCCTGGCGGAGTGGCTGTCGACGGGCACCGGCATCGGCGGGATGATCCAGAAGTTCAGCGCCTCCGCGCGCTTCGACGACCTGTGGGCATCGGTCGCGGTCATCACACTGCTGACGCTCGTGCTCTACAACGTCGTCCAGATCGTCGAGAACGCCGTGCTCGCCCAGCTCGGGATGTCGACCCGCCTGACCTGACGGCGGGCTCGGGGTGGCGTTTGGTCTCGCTTCGCTCGCTCAACGACCGGGAGTTTGCGGTCGTTGAGCGAGGGAGCGAAGCGACCGAGACGAAACGCCACCGCCCGCCACCTTGCCTCGGTAGGGGCCGGACTGCGTTCGCAACTCAGGCTGGCCAGCGGCGACACGCCGCGAAACCGCCTCTGAGAGCCGGCGGGGTCGATCCAGCCTGAGTTGCGAACGGGGACGTGCCGCGACCGCGCCACTGGGAAGGGCCCGTCAGACCTCCTGCGCAGGCGGGGAGGGCTCCCAGCGGAGGATGTCGCCGGGCTGGCAGTCGAGGACCTCGCACAGGGCGTCGAGGGTCGTGAAGCGCACGGCCTTCGCACGTCCGTTCTTGAGGACCGCGAGATTGGCGGGCGTGATGCCGATCCGCTCGGCGAGCGTGCCGACGGCCATCTTTCGGCGCGCGAGCATGACGTCCACGTCGATGACGATGGGCACTCAGACCACCTCGTCCAGCTCGGCACGCAGGGCCCGGGCCTCGTTCCCGCGCTCGATCGCCTGCCTGAGGAGTGTCTTCATGACGACCACGAGCAGCGCGATGCCCCCGAGCACGAGTGCGGCACCGCAGATGAGGCCGACGATGCCGGGTGCCGCCCCGCCCGGCGCGAGCATGACCGCGATCGCGAACACGATGACGGCGGCGGCCGCGAACGCCCAGACGATGACGTCGACGTACCGGAACGACGACTCCGAGAACACCGAGCCCTTGCGAACCCTCGTCAGCAGCATCCAGATGCAGACGGCGAACACCTGCATCGTGAGGACGGCCGCCACGAGGAGCGTCACGAAGGTGATCCGGGACCATTGGGCGGTTCCCTCGAGGTCCCGCCACACGGCCGGCACGATCAACGTCTGCACGACGAGCGAACCGGCGAGCGCCAGCGCGATCACGACCTGCAGGATCACCACGGTTGCCTTTCCCATCACACCCTCCTCCGTCGAGTAACAGCAGGAATCTATCGTTTATCGATCGGTAATGCAAAGGAATCGATAGATGGGACGTTGAACGTGTGCGCCCGGCGCCGGCGTTTCGTCTCGCTTCGCTCGCTCAACGACCGATCACGGTCGTTGAGCGAGGGAGCGAAGCGACCGAGACGAAACGCGCTGGCCCTTCGGGTCAGGTCGGCTCGGCGGCCAGGTGCAGCACGGCCTCGGCGAGGGCCCGGATGCCGAGGCCCACGTCATCGGTCGAGACGGCCTCGTCGGGGTGATGGCTGATGCCGTCGGGGTTGCGGAGGAACAGCATCCCGACGTCCGTGATGGCGCCGATCGCCATGCCGTCGTGCCCCGCGGGGCTGAAGAGCGTCACGGGAGGCGCGACGGGCGCGGTCGAGGCGATGCCGGCGCCGATGACCTCCTGCAGGAGCGGCGCGCAGAAGACGGCGGGGGCGCTGTGCACTTCGCGCGCGCTCCAGCGCAGGCCGCGGCGGCCCATGATCGCGTCGAGCTCGCGCGCGATCGCGTTCCAGACGCGGTCTCGCTCGCCGTCGAACTCGCCGCGCAGGTCGAGGCTGAACCGGGCCTCGCCGGGCACGATGTTGACCGCCCCGGGGAAGGCCTCGAGCTGCCCGACCGTGCCGATGATGTGGTGCTCGGCGCGGCAGATCGTCTCGACGGCGAGCGCCGCCTCGGATGCGCCCAGGAGCGCGTCGCGACGCATGTCGTAGGGCGTGCCGCCCGCGTGCCGCGCCTCGCCCTCGACGAGCAGCTGGAACCTCCGCGCGCTCGCGATCGACGACACGACGGCGAGCGACTCGCCGCGGCGGTCGAGCTCGGGCCCCTGCTCGATGTGCGCCTCGAGGTAGCCGACGAGGTCGGACGGGCGCCGGGCGGCCTCGTCGATGCGCCCGGGGTCGAGTCCGAAGTCGAGGAAGGCCTCGCGCACGGTCGTGCCCTCGGCATCCGTCAGGCTCCACCATTCGTCGGACCACGACCCCGCGACGGCCGACGAGCCGAGGAGGGCCTTGCCGAAGCGCGTGCCCTCCTCGTCCGAGAAGGCGACCACCTCGAGCGCGAAGGGGAAGGGCGAGAGCCACGTGCCGTCCGGACCGGGCGCGCGCAGGAGGCGCACGACCTCGAGCGCCATGAGCACGCCCGCGATGCCGTCGTACCGGCCCGCATCGGGGACGGTGTCCAGGTGCGAGCCGAGGAGGAGCGCCGGGGCGTCGGGCGGCCCGAGCCGTCCGACCTGGTTGCCCGCGGCATCCTGCCTCGTCGTCATGCCGACCTCGCGCATCCACTCGGCGGCGAGGCGGTTCACGCGCGCGTGCTCGGGCGAGAGGTACACGCGCTCGATGCGACCGGGCGTCGACGTGACGCGCGCGAGCTCGTCGCAGCGCGCCATGACCCGCCGGGCGGCCGAGGCGATCTGGTCGGGAGTGGCATCGAGGCGGGGGATCATCCGGCCTCCGGGCCCCACGCGCAGCCGCTGCTCACGCTGCACCCGCGTATATGTCGGTCGCGGCATCCACGCCCGCGCCTGCAGGCACGGCGACGCCGAAGCGCGCGAGCGTCGCCTCGAGGGCGGCGAGCGTCGTGAGCACGGCGTCCTTGCGGGCGTTGTAGCCCATCGTGCCGATGCGCCACACGCGGCCGTGGAGCGGGCCGAAGGAAGTCCCGATCTCGATGCCGAAGTCGTCGAGGAGCGCGGCGCGCGCGGCGTCCCCCGGCACGCCCTCGGGGATCTCGACCGCGACGACGTTGTTCATCTTGTGGCCGAGGTCGCCGAAGACGGTGAGACCCAGCGCCTGCACGCCCGCGAGCATCGCGGAGCCGGCGACCCGATGCCGCTCGATGACGGCATCCCGCCCCTCCAGCAGGAGCACGCGCGCGCACTCGCGCGCCGCGTAGAGCATCGACGTGGCCTCGGTGTGATGGTTGAGGCGGCGCGGACCCCAGTAATCCAGGATCATGCCGAGGTCGAAGTAGTTCGACCTCACGAAGTCGGGCGCCGAGGGGTCGCCGGGCTCGCGGATTCCGGCCTCGATCTTCTTGCGCGCCTGGACGATCTCGAAGGCGCGGTCCGAGAGCGTGAGGGGCGCCGATCCTGACGGCCCGCCGAGGCACTTCTGCAGGCCTGCCGTCGCGGCATCCAGTCCCCACGCGTCGGCTTCGAACGCGTTGCCGCCGAGGGATGCTGTCGCATCCGTGTAGAACAGCACCCCGTGCTTCGCGCAGATCGCGCCGACTTCGTCGAGCGGCTGGTTCATCGTCGTCGAGGTGTCGCCCTGCACGAGGGCCAGGAGCGCCGGGCGGACCCGCACGATCGCCTCCTCGATGACCGAGGGCGGGAACACCTGGCCCCAGTCCGTCTCGATCGTGTGCACCTCGGCCATCGCGCGCTCGGCGATCTCGGCGAGGAGGTGGCCGAAGCGTCCGAAGACGGGCACGAGCACGCGGTCGCCGGGACGGATGAGCGACACGAGCGCAGCCTCGATGCCGGCGCGCGACGTGCCGTCGATGAGGAGCGTCGCGTCGTTCGCCGTCGCCCACACGCCGCGGTACAGCTCCTGCGTCTCGGTCATCGTCGCCGTCATGAAGGGGTCGTACTGCCCGACGAGGGGCGCCGACATCGCGCGCAGGACGCTCGGGTAGGCGCCGATGGGCCCGGGCCCCATGAGCAGCCGCGCGGGCGGATCGATCGGTCCGGGGATGTTCATGAGACCTCTCTCTCCTGGGCGCGCCGCAGCGATGCCGAACCCACCCCTTCTCGCCGAACCCACCCGCTCCGGGCAGCGGAAACGGGTGGGCTCGGCAGAAGCGGGTGGGTTCGACGGGCGGGCGGGGTGGACATGCGACTCATGACAGCTCCGGCAGGGTCGGGTCGGCGACGATGCGCGCGAGGCGGCGGGCGAGGCGCACGAGCGCGATGTCGGTGCCCGCGCGCGAGACGAGGCACACGCCGACGGGAGCCGGCCCCAGGCGGGACGGCACGGTGAGCAGCGGCACCGAGACGGCGGGCAGGCCCGCGACGGCGGCGGGCGTCGTCATGCGCAGCGTCGCCTGCCGCACGGCGTCGACGTGCTCTCCGCCGTGCGTGCGCAGCGGCGCGGGCCCGGGCACGGTCGGCATGATGAGCACGGCGTTCGCCACGAGCCCCTGCACCTGCTCGCGCAGCGGCTCGAGCGCGCGGCGAGCGGATGCCTCGGCCTCGGGCGTCACCGCGGATGCGAGGCGGAAGCGCTCGGCGACGGCGGGGCCGACAGCATCCGGATGCTCGCGGAGCCACTCGCCGTTGTTGCGCCAGGCCTCCGCCGCCTGGACGGTGCGGAAGGGCTCGAAGTACTCGTCGAGGCTCCCGAGCGCGACGCGGGCGAAGAAGGGCGGGTCGTCGGATGCCGCGACCCTGACGATCAGCCCCTCGAAGGCGGCGCGCGTCTCGGGCTCGACGGCCGCGAGCACCTCCTCGGGGACGAACAGGCGCCACGGCAGGTCCGCGCCGGACTCGCCGTACACGCTCTCGGTCGACTCGGATCCGTCGTAGCTGAGGCACCAGTCCACGACCCGCTGCAGGGTCGCGCCGTCGCGCGTGAGCCAGCCGACAGTGTCGAAGGACTGCGCGAGCGGCAGGAGGCCCTGCCGCGGCACGAGGCCGTGCGTCGTGCGCAGCCCCCACAGCCCCTGGTACGAGGCCGGCACGCGGACCGACCCCGCCGTGTCGGTCGCAAGCCCGATCTCGGCCTGGCCCGTCGCGACGGCCGAGGCCGGTCCGCTCGAGGAGCCGCCGGGCAGCGCACCCGGCAGCGCGCCGTTGGGCGGAGTGCCGTAGTGGACGTTGTCGCCCGCGATGCTGTACGCGAACTCGTCCGTGCGCGCGATGCCCCGCAGCGACGCGCCGCCGCGCAGGAGGTCGCCGACGGCGGGCGCGGTCGTCGACTCCGCGCGCGCCTCGGCGAGGAAGGCGGGGTTGCCCGCGCCGATCCGGTAGCCCTTGATCGCGAAGAGGTCCTTGACCGCGACGGTGAGTCCGGCGAGCGGCCCCTCCCAGGCGCCCTGGTACAGCGGATCCCCGACCGTGCGCCACACCGATCGGTCCAGCGCCTGCGCGCGCGGCGTGACGTGCGCTGCCGTGATGAGCCAGCGCCCGGCGATGCGCTCCCACAGCTGCGTCTGCAGGCCCGTGCCGCCGCCGAGGTAGCGCGACACCGACACGATGAGCGCGGCATCCTCGCTCAGCGGCCGGTACTCGACGCGCTCGATCGTCCGCGGGGGCACGCCGCCCCGCACGCCCCGGAACGCACTGATGGCGTCGTGGCCCACGAGCAGGCCCGCACCGTCGCCGCGGATCGTGTCGGGTCCCGGTGCGAAGGCGGCGTCGAGCGCGTCGAGGTCGTTGGACAGGATGGCGCGCTCATAGTCCTCGAAGGCGGTGAACAGGTCGTCGGGGAGGGCGTTCGCGTCAGACATCGGTGGCCTCCCCGGGGCGGGCCACGCCGGCGAAGTCGGCGAGGCGGATGCGGGCATGGATGCCGCACACGATGTCCACGACCTGCGAGATGTCGAAGTCCGTCGCTGCGCTGAGATAGGCGTACGCGAGGTGCTCTTCCATGCCCCAGCGCGCCGAGATGAGCCGGATCGCCGCGTGCACGCAGTTGCGCATCGCGACGTTCAGGTCGGGGTCGAGCCCCGTCGGCACGAGGTATTCAGCCGTGCGCACGAGCGGTCCCGTGACGTCGCCGAGGGCCGCGAGCGCCTGCGCGCGGGGGACGACGTCGAACCGCAGCGTCGCGCGGAGGGATGCCTCGAGCGCCGTGAGCGCGACCTCGCCGTCGCCCTGCGCGAAGTGGGGGTCGCCGAGGTACGCGAGCGCGCCCGGCACCTGGACCGGCAGGTACAGGACGGAGCCCTCGGTCAGGAGCTTGATGTCGATGTTGCCGCCGTGCGACCCCGGGGGCACGGAGTGCGGCCGCTCGTCCGACGCGACGGCGACGCCCATCGTGCCGAGGAACGGCGCGAGCGGGAACTCGACGACCCGCTCGCCGCCGTCCTGGATCGGCAGGACGCCGACGAGCGCGCCGCCGCGCTCCTCGACCGGGGTGAAGACGCTGACGCTGCCCTCGCTGCGGGGCAGCACACCGACGAGCGCGCCCTTGCCGTGCCGGTTGGAGATGACGCCGTACGGCACGCGCGGCACGAGCCGCTCGACCGTGATCCTGAGCAGGTCGCCGGGCTCGGCTCCCTCGACGCGGATCGGCCCCGTCACGATGTGCGGCCCGTCCGCCGCGGGGTCGCGCGAGACCGCCGCGGCGATCTCGACGGCGTCTTCGAGCACGGATGCCGCGTCCACGCCGTGCCGGCCGAAATAGGCCAGGGGGTCCTTCCCCTGGTCCTCGAGGATGCCCTCGTGGCTCACGGTGTCGACCGTGACGGTCGCGCCCGGCGTGATCGTGAGGACGGCGGCATCCGTCGCACACGGCAGTCGGCCCCACAGCACCGTCTCGGGCGTCGAGCGCAGGTAGTGGTCGCCCGGCACCTCGCCCGTGCCCGGCTGGAGGATCTCGACGGTCACAGTGCTCCTTCTTCGGCGAGGGCTTCGGCGCCCGGCGCCCCGGCGGCTTGCGCGCCGGGCGCCCCGGCGGCTTGCGTGCCGGGTGCCGCTGCCGCGGTGGTCGCGGCTGCGCCAGCCTCGGCGGCGGTGGACGCCAGGATCTCACGCCCGTTCCGGGCCACGACAGCACCGTCGTACGCGAGCGCGCCGTGCACCCAGGTCGCCTCGACACGGCCATGAAGCGTCGCGCCGTCCCACGGCGAGAGCTTGTTGCGGTACTCGAGGTCGGCCGCCCGCACCGTCCACGGCGCATCCGGCCGGAACACGGCGAGGTGTGCCGGCTCGCCGACGGCGAGCGTCCCGCGCGTCCCGAGTCCGCCGATCCGCGCAGGCCCGCTCGTGAAGAGCGGCAGGATCCGCTCGAGCGGGATGCCGCGCGTGCGCGCCTCGGTCCACACCGCGGCGAGCCCGGTCTGCAGGCCCGCGATCCCGCCCCACGCGAGGCCGAAGTCGCCGCCGCCCTGCTCCTTGAGTGCGCGGGTGGACGGTGAATGGTCGCTCACGATCGCGTCGATCGTGCCGTCGAGGAGGCCTGCCCAGAGGAGGTCCTGGTTCGCGGCGTCGCGGATCGGCGGGCAGCATTTGAAGGCAGCATCCCCGTCCGGAACATCCTCGGCGCGCAGCGTCAGGTAGTGCGGGCACGTCTCGACCGTGAGGCGCACGCCGTCGGCCTTGGCGGCGCGCACGGCGTCGAGCGCCGTGCCGTCCGAGACATGCACGATATGCGCGCGGGCGCCCGTGCGGCGGGATGCCTCGATCACGGTGCGGATCGCGGCGTCCTCGCTCGCGGGCGGGCGCGAGGCGAGGAAGTCGGCGTACCTCCGGCCGAGGGGCCCGTCGCCGTGGAGGTGCGCCGGATCCTCCGCGTGCACGATGAGGATGCTGTCGAACTCGGCGATCTCGGCGAGCGCCTCCTCGAGCTGGGCCGAGGTGAGGTGCCCGAACTCGTCGATCCCGGACGGGGAGAGGAAGCACTTGAAGCCGACGACTCCCGCGTCGGCGAGCGCCCGGAGGCTCCCGAGGTTCTCCGGCACGGCGCCGCCCCAGTAGCCGAGGTCGACGGCGAGCTTGCCGGCCGCAGCGGCCCGCTTGGCCGCGACCGCGGCGACGGTCGTCGTGACGGGGACGGAGTTCAGCGGCATGTCGAGCACGGTCGTGACCCCGCCGGCCGCCGCGGCGGCCGTCCCCGTCGCGAACCCCTCCCACTCCGTGCGGCCCGGCTCGTCCAGGTGCACGTGCGAGTCGACGAGCCCGGGCAGCAGGACGGCGTCGTCGGGGACGAGGTCGGCGGCTGCCGCGTCGAACGGCTCGATCGCGGCGATGACGCCCTCCTCGATGCGCACCGTGGCCGCGGTCCAGGCGCCGTCGACGAAGGCTCGCCGGGCGGCGAGGGTCGTGGATCCGGTCATGCGCTCACGCTAGACCGGCAGCGTTTCCCGGGTGTTACCCGATCCGCGTCCCGGCCCCGGGCCTTTTCGCGCCCCGTCATGCGCGAAACAGAGGAGATGGTGCGAAACGAGGAGGGGAACCCGCTCTTCGCTCCTCGATTTCGAGCATCTCCTCGCTTCCGGCCCGCTCCGCCCAGTCGCGCGCGGCGGCCGCCCGCGGGCGGCGGGGCGGCTCGGCGTACTCGTCGCGCTTGCTCGTGCCCGCGCCCATCCGCGCCATGCCCGTCGCGAGCCCGACTGCCGCGGCGACGCCGTCCACGACCGGCACCCCGACCCGCGCCGAGAGCTCATGGCACAGGTCGGCCATCCCGGCGCAGCCGAGCACGACGACGTCCGCGCCGCCCGCGACGGCGTCGGCGCAGAGTCCCGCGATCGTCTCGAATGCCGCTGAGGTCGTGTCCTCGAGGTCGAGGACGGGGATGCCGGAGCCCGCGAGCGAGACGCAGGCCGAGGTCATCCCGTACCTGACGACGAGATCCTGCGCGCGGCCGAGCGTCCGGCTCAGGGTCGTCACGACGCCGAAGGACCTGCCCGAGATCGCGGCGACGTGCATCGCCGCCTCGGCGATGCCGACCACCGGCACGTCGACGAGTTCGCGCGCGGCATCCAGGCCCGGGTCTCCGAAGCACGCGATGACGTACGCGTCGCTGCCGCCGCGCCGCTGATCCCGCTCGATGAGCTCGACGACGGCGAGCGCGGCGTAGACCTCGTCCACGTGGCTCTCTATGGCGTCGGCTCCGGCCTCGGGGCACACCGCGTCGATCTCGACGCCCGGCCCCGCGACCTCCCGGGCGGCGGCCGCGATCTTCGCGGTCATCGCCCGGGAGGTGTTGGGATTCAGGAGGGTGATCCTCACGGGCGATCCGCCACGACGGGGATCTCGGCCGAGACCGCAGCCGGCTCGGACGCCGCCGTGGCGGCGGCGCCGTCGAGCGTGCCGTCCGAGATGGCCTCCGTCTCGCCCGCGAACGTGGGGACCCGCGGGTCGAGCTTCTCGAAGAGGACGAAGAAGCCGTAGCCGAGGCCGCACCCGATGAACCACGTGAAGTTGCCGATCCACGAGATGTCGAACAGGCCCATGTCGGCGAACATCTTCGGGAAGATCGCGAGGATGATCGTCGGGATGCCGGCCCACAGCAGCGTCTTGATCGCGTTCGGGTTGTAGCCCTTGCGGTACCAGTACGCGCCCTTGTCGGACATCGTGAACATCTCGTCGGTCTTGATCCGCTGCTGGGCAGCGACGTAGTACCCCGCGATGAGCAGGCCGAACAGCGGGCCGATGAGCGCGGCGAGCAGGCCCAGCGAATAGTGGATCGCCGTCGAGTTGGAGTACCAGTTCCACGGCATGAGGAACACCGAGCCGACCGCGGCGATCATGCCGCCCATGCGCCACGAGATGCGGTGCGGTGCGACGTTGGAGAAGTCGAAGGCGGGCGAGATGAAGTTCGCGACGATGTTGATGCCGACCGTGGCCGTGACGAACGTCAGGCCGCCGAGGAGGATCGCGAAGGGCGTGTCGATCGCCTGCACGGTGTGGATGGGGTCGACGATCAGTTCGCCGAACACCGGCACCGTCGCCGCCGCCGTGATGACCGTCAGCAGCGAGAAGAACAGGAAGTTCACCGGCAGGCCCCAGAAGTTGCCGCGCTTGACCTGGCTGAACGACTTGCCGTACCGGGCGAAGTCGCCGAAGTTCAGCATCGGCCCGGAGAAGTACGACACGACGATGCCGATCGCCATCGCCATGAGGCCGATCGTGCCCCAGAAGGTCGCGGGCTCCGAGCCGGGTTCGGACAGGTTGAAGTCGATGTTCTCCCAGCCCGCCTGCGTCACGAGGTACCCGGCGAGCAGGATCATGACGACGTAGACGGCAGGGCCGGCCCAGTCGATGAACCGGCGGATGACCTCCATGCCGTTCCAGAACAGGGCGACCTGCGCGACCCACAGGATCGAGTACGAGATCCAGCCGAGTGCCGACAGTCCGAGGAACGACGGCTCGAGCAGGGCCTCCGAGCCCGGGACGAACTTCAGGAAGATGATGTTGAGCGACTCGGCCGCGAGGAAGGTCTGCACGCCGTACCACGCGATGGCGATGAGACCGCGGATGATGGCGGGGATGTTCGCGCCGCGGATGCCGAAGATCGCGCGGTTGACGACGGGATAGGGGACGCCCGTCTTCTGGCTCGGCTTCGCGACGAGGTTGACGAACACCTGCACGATGACGATGCCGACGACGAGGGCCACGAGCACCTGCCACGCCGCGATGCCGAGGGCGAAGAGCGAGCCGGCGGTCACGTAGCCGCCGACGGAGTGCACGTCCGACATCCAGAACGCGAAGATGTTGTACCAGTTCCACTTCTGCTTGCGCAGCGGCGCGAGGTCCTCGTTCGCGAGGCGCGGGTCGTACTCGGGCTTCATGTTGCCGGAGCCGACGGGGTGTCCTGCCGCTTCGACGATGTCCTGCGGCTTGGTGGGCGGAGCCGCGACGGGCGCGGACTCTTCGGGAGGGGTCATGGGGGGTACCTTCCAGGAGAAGCGGGCGGAGGCCCGGGTCAATGAACATGACCACGACGTGGAGTCCGCGGCCTGGTGGTGCTGAAGTGAAGCTATTGCTTCATGCCCCGCTCCTGGTTTCGTTCGTGTAACACCCTTGTGAAGTTGGCCCTTCACGCACTACCGACGGTGCGCACTTCTGGGAGGCCCGCCCGAACCCGCCCTAGGATGCAAGGCATGGCTCCAGCGACCGGTTCGGTGGGCGTCGACTCCCTGTCCGACGTCGGGTCCCGCCTGCGCCGCCTGCGCAAGCAGCAGGGGATGTCGGCCCGCGCCCTCGCCGACGCGCTGGGCATCTCGCCGAGCGCCGTGTCGCAGATCGAGCGCGGCGTCCTCAACCCCAGCGTCTCGCGGCTCATCGCGATCACCGACGCGCTCGGCGTGCCGCTCGCGGCGGTCTTCGACGCGCGCGACGACGTCGTGGCCGAGGTGGCTGCGACGGCATCCGGCTTCGCGCTGCAGCGCGCCGAGCACGCCTCGAACGTCGTCCTGGACAGCGGGGTGACCTTCCGCCGCCTCTCCCCCGGCCGGACCCCCGGCGTCGACTACTTCGAGTCGACGTATCCGCCGGGGAGCACGGCCCACGCCGACGACGACCTCTTCCGGCACGACGGCTACGAGGTCGGCACGATGATCTCGGGCGAGCTCACGATCGACTTCGACGAGGAGCGCGTCATCCTCCGCCCCGGCGACGCCATCAGCTTCCCGTGCTCCCGGCCGCACCGCATCCACAACACGGGCGGCGAGCCGGCCGTCGCGCAGTGGCTCATCGTCCACGCCGAGCGCTGACGCCGTAACCCCCGGGAAACGCCGGGCGACTAGCGTGACGTCATGGAGCTCGCCGAGTTCAACACGCTCGAGGCGGCCGATGCCGCCGCGACGGTCGGTGTGTGGGCGGCGATCCCGGCATGGACGGATGCTGTCATCGCCCGCCGCCCGTACGCCTCCGTCGACGACCTCGCCGAAACGGCCACGACGGCCGCGGCCGCCTGGACCCGCGCGGATCTCGATGCGGCGCTGGCCCACCACCCGCGGATCGGCGAGCGCGCCGCCGGTGCAGGTGCCGAGGCGACAGCATCCCGTCGCGAACAGGCGTCGATGGCGACGGCCGGGGACGACGTGACGGCGGCCATCGCGGCCGGCAACGCGGCGTACGAGGAGCGGTTCGGGCGCGTCTTCCTCATCCGCGCGGCGGGCCGCTCGCCCGCCGAGATGCTCGCCGAGCTGCAGCGCAGACTCGGCAACGACGACGAGACGGAAGCGGCCGAAGCGCTCGGCCAGCTCGCCGAGATCGCGGTCCTGCGCCTCCGCGCGACCGTGACGGATGCCGCCACCACGAGGAGTCCCGCATGACGCACGTCACGACCCACATCCTGGACGCCGCGACGGGCGAGCCCGCGGCGGGGGTCGGGGTCGTGCTCGCCGCGGCCTCGGGGGATGCCGTGCTCGCCGAGTCGCCCGGCACGATCATCGCGCACGGGACGACCGACGCCGACGGGCGCCTCGCGATCGGCCCCGACCGGCTGGAGCCCGGTGACTACACCCTGACGTTCCTGACGGGCGAGTACTTCGCCGAGCGCGGGAGCCCGACCTTCTACCCCTACGTCATCGTGACCTTCATCGTCGAAGCCGCGGACGACGGATCGAGCCGGCACTACCACGTGCCCCTTCTGCTCAGCCCGTTCGCGTATTCGACCTACAGAGGGAGCTAGTCATGGTCTCGGTGAGCCTCGGAGCCAACAAGTACGGCAAGGCCGAGAACCGCGTCGTGCGGATCGTCCGCGACACCCCGCGGCACGAGATCGTCGACCTGAGCGTGACGTCGCAGCTGCGCGGTGCGGCTCTCGTCGACTCGTACCTGACGGGCGACAACAGCAAGGTCGTCGCGACCGACACCCAGAAGAACACGGTGTTCGCGTTCGCGAAGGAGCACGGCATCACCTCCCCCGAGGAGTTCCTGCTGACGCTCGCCGGCCACTTCACGAGCGAGTTCGACTGGATCGAGGGCGGCCTGTGGCAGGCCGAGCAGTACGAGTGGGAGCGGATCCTCGTCGACGGGAGGCCGCACGACCACTCCTTCGTCCGCAACGGCCAGGGCACGCGCCTGGCGGCCGTACAGGTCGTGGACGGACAGACGCACGTCACGGGCGGGATCAAGGACCTCACCGTGCTCAAGTCGACGGGCAGCGAGTTCGCCGGCTTCCCGCGCGACCGCTACACGACGCTCCTCGAGACGGACGACCGCATCATGGCGACCTCGGTGACGGGCCGGTGGCGGTTCCTGCCGGAGGCCGTCGAGGCGGGCATCGACTACAACGGCCTGTACGCCGAGGTGTCCGCCGTGCTCCTGTCCACCTTCGCGACCGTGCACTCGCTCGCGCTGCAGCAGACGCTCTTCGCGATGGGCAAGGCCGCGATCGAGGCGCGTCCCGAGATCGCCGAGGTGCGGTTCGCGATGCCCAACAAGCACCACTTCGTCTACGACCTGTCGCCCTTCGGCCTCGAGAACCCCAACGAGGTCTTCTACGCGGCGGACCGGCCCTACGGCCTGATCGAGGGCACGATCACGCGAGACGGAGCGGATGCCGCTCCCGACGCGTGGCTCGACCTGCCGACCTTCGTCTGACGCGTTTCGTCTCGTCGCTGCGCTCCTCGCTCAACGACCGGTAGACGCGGGGCCCTCCGCGTCGGCGGGGCCCGGGCTGATCCGGTCTCCCGGGCCCCCGCCGCCGTCCATCCGAGGGGCGCCGGGCACACTGCCCTCGGTCCTTGGCCCTGTTGGCAGGTCTGCGGATGCACGTCCCCCGCGCTTCCGGGAGACGCCTCGTCCCCAGCTTTGCGATTCGGGCGTGCGCCGACGCTAAGGCATGCAACCGCACCCGCAAAAGGCCTGTCGCCGGGGTTTTACCGCGCCGTCACGAGCCCGCAACGCGCCTCCCGAGGGCGGCCGGCCCCTCGCGCGCTCACGTTCATCTCCGTGGAATGCGGGATCTCACAGCATCCGAGCGCGCGTTCGACGGAGACGAACCCCCTGAGCGAGGGGCCTGAGAGACCCGGATGCTGTCCTCAGGCGTGGAAGACCGAGTGCACGTCGCCGACGGCATCCCGCCCGCCGAGCGCGTCGAGCTCCATGAGCACGGCGGTCCCCACGACCGTGCCGCCGAGGGCGGCGACGAGCTCGTGCGCGGCGATGAGCGTGCCGCCGGTCGCGAGCACATCGTCCACGAGAAGCACGCGAGCTCCCTCGTGCAGGTCGTCGTGGGCCTCGATCGTCGCGGTGCCGTACTCGAGCGCGTAGGAGACGGATGCCGCGGGCCGGGGCAGCTTGCCCGCCTTGCGGATCGGCACGAGGCCGACCTCGGAGGCGATCGCGATGGCTCCCGCGAGCAGGAAGCCGCGCGCCTCGATCCCCGCGACGACGTCGAACTCGCCCGCGAAGGGCTCGACGAGGGCGTCGATGCAGGTGCGGAGGGCCGCGGCATCCACCAGCAGAGGCGTGATGTCGCGGAACAGGACACCCGGCTCGGGGTAGTCCGGGATCGTCCGGATGAGCGACTCGGCGCGGGCGAGATCGGAAGCGGCCACGGCGCCACCCTACAAGTCCGTCCTGTGCCCGAACGGGTGCTGGATGGCGAATGTAAGCGCTTGCAGTACCCTGTACGAATGACTTCGACCCAGATCGACCTCGTCGACGCGCGCCCGGCCGCGTCCGGAGCCGAATGGTGGCGCACGGCCGTCATCTACCAGATCTACCCCCGCTCGTTCTCGGACAGCTCCGGCGACGGCGTCGGCGACCTGCCCGGCATCACGGCGCGGCTCGACGATCTCAAGGACCTCGGCGTCGACGCGCTGTGGCTGAGCCCGTTCCAGCGCTCACCTCAGAAGGATGCCGGCTACGACGTCTCGGACTACTGCGACGTCGACCCGCTCTTCGGCACGCTGGCTGACTTCGACGAGATGCTCGCGCAGGCGCACGGCCGCGGCATCCGACTCATCGTCGACCTCGTGCCGAACCACTCGTCCGACCAGCACGACTGGTTCCAGCAGGCGCTCGCGGCCGCGCCCGGCAGCCCGGAGCGCGCGCGGTACCTCTTCCGCGACGGCAAGGGTCTCGACGGCGACGTGCCGCCGAACAACTGGGAGTCGGTCTTCGGCGGGCCGGCCTGGACGCGCGTCATCGAGGCCGACGGGACCCTCGGCCAGTGGTACCTGCACCTGTTCGACTCGTCGCAGCCGGACTTCGACTGGACGAATGAAGAGGTGCGCGCCGAGTTCCGCCGCATCCTGCGCTTCTGGCTCGACCGCGGCGTCGACGGCTTCCGCGTCGACGTCGCCCACGGCCTCATCAAGGCCGAGGGCCTGCCCGACCACGAGCACGACCCCGAGGGCGGATCGATGGGCGGCGACGAGGACGATGTGCCCTACTGGGGCCAGGACGGCGTCCACGAGATCTACCGCGACTGGCACGAGCTGCTCGCCGAGTACGACGGCGACCGTGCGCTGTGCGCGGAGGCGTGGCTGCCGACGGCCGAGAAGACGGCGCTGTGGGTGCGCCCCGACGAGATGCACCAGGCGTTCAACTTCGCGTACCTCGAGACGCCGTGGGATGCCGCGGCGCTGCGCGAGGTGGTGACTGAGTCGCTCCGCATCTACCGCGGCGTCGGCGCTCCGAGCACGTGGGTCCTGTCCAACCACGACGTCGTGCGGCACGCGTCGCGCCTCGCGCTGACGGCGGAGAACCCGCAAGGTCACGGCATCGGGCCGAAGTCGCCGGGCAAGCCCATCGCGGCTCTCGGCCTGCAGCGCGCCCGCGCCGCCACGACGGTGATGCTCGCCCTCCCCGGCTCGGCATACCTGTACCAGGGCGAGGAGCTGGGTCTTCCCGAGGTCATCGAGCTCGACGACGACACGCGCCAGGACCCGACGTGGTTCCGCACGGGCGGCGAGCGCTACGGCCGCGACGGCTGCCGCGTGCCGATCCCGTGGACGTCCGACGCGCCGGCGTACGGCTTCAGCCCGTCGGGCGAGTCCTGGCTGCCGCAGCCGGCCGAGTGGTCGTCGCTCGCGCGCGACTCGCAGGCGGGGGACGCGGCATCCACCCTCTCGCTCTACCGCTCGCTGCTGGCGGCCCGACGCGCACGCGGCCTCGGTGCGGGCGACGTCGAATGGCTTGAGGGCTGCCGCGACGGCGTCCTGGCGTTCCGCAACCGCACGATCACGGTTGTCGCGAACACCGGTGACGCGCCGGTCGCACTGCCGGACGGTATCGTGATCGCGTCGAGCGGCCCCCTCGCCGGGCAGACGCTCCCGGCCGACACGGCCGTCTGGCTCGCCGACGACTGATCGGCACGCCGCTCGGCGGCGAAGGGGTGTGGTGACGTGGTCAGCATCGACGAGGTCGCTCGCGAGGCAGGCGTCTCGACGGCGACCGTCTCGCGGGCGCTGAGCGGACGCGGCAACGTCTCGGAGCCGACCCGTGCGCGCGTCGAGGCGGCGGCCAAGAGCCTCGGGTACGTCGTCTCGGCATCCGCGTCGAGCCTCGCGTCGGGGCGCACGCGCAACATCGGCGTCCTCGTCCCGTTCCTCGACCGCTGGTTCTTCAGCACGGTCCTGAGCGGGACGGCGACGGCGCTGCAGCGCCTCGGCTACGACATCACGCTGTACCAGCTGACGGCCGACCCGAATCAGCGTCGCGAGATCTTCGACACGTTCCTGCGGCGCCAGCGCGTCGACGGCGTCATCGCGATCTCGATCGAGCTCGGCGAGGAGGAGACCGAGCGTCTCGTCGAGCTCGACCTGCCGGTCATCGCGATCGGCGGGCCGAACCCGCGCCTGACGACGCTCACAGTCGACGACGTCGCGATCGCGCGGCTGGCGACGGAGCACCTGATCGCCCTCGGCCACCGCGCGATCGCCCACATCGGCGCGAGTCCCGAGTACGACCTCGACTTCCACATCCCGACGCACCGGCGGCGGGGGTTCGAGCAGGCATTGGCGGATGCCGGCATCCCCGCCCGCCCGGAGCTGTACGAGCCGGCCGACTTCACGATCGAGGGCGGGTTCCGGGCCGCGAAGCAGCTGCTGGGGCGGCCCGGCGCGAATCCGTCGGCCATCGTCGCTGCATCCGACGAGATGGCGATCGGAGCGATCCTCGCGGCGCGCGAGCTCGGCTACCGCGTGCCGGAGGACCTCTCGGTCGCCGGCATCGACGGCCACGAGCTCGGCGCGTTCTTCCGCCTCACGACGGTCGACCAGTTCCCGCTCCGCCAGGGCGAGCGGGCGGCGGGCGCGATCCTCGCTGAGCTCGACAGTCCCGCGGCCGGCGTGCGCCAGGCGCGGGCCGACCTGCCGTTCGAGCTCATCGTCCGCGGCTCGACGGCCCGCCTCCCCTCGCCCTGACCGGCACCTCCGCTCCCGAACCCACCCTTCCCGGCGAACCCACCCTTTCCCGGCGAACCCACCCTTTCCCGGCGAACCCACCCTTTCCTGGCGAACCCACCGGATTCTGCGCACCGGAATGGGTGGGGTCGCGGCGAAGGGGTGGGTTCGCGAACGGATGCCGGCCTCAGGGGAGGGGCCCGCGCCCGATCGCTAGGCTCGACCGCATGACGATCGACCTCGAGGCCCTGTACACCGACCTGCACCGGCACCCCGAGCTGTCGTTCCAGGAGACGCGCACGGCGGGGATCGTCACGCAGAAGCTCGCCGAGCTCGGCCTGGAGTTCGAGGAGGGCCTCGGCAAGACGGGCGTCGCGACCGTCATCGCGAACGGCGACGGACCGGTCGTCTGGCTGCGCGCCGACATGGACGGGCTGCCGGTCGAGGAGCGCACGGGGCTGGCGTACGCCTCGAAGGCGCGGGGTGTGGACCCCTCCGGTCAGGACGTGCCGGTCATGCACGCGTGCGGCCACGACATGCACGTGACGGCGCTGCTCGGCGCCCTCGAGCGGCTCGTGGGGTCGAGGGACGAATGGTCGGGCACCGTCGTCGCCGTGTTCCAGCCCGCCGAGGAGTACGGCGCCGGCGCTCACGCGATGATCGCCGACGGCGTCCTGGAGCGCTTCCCGAAGCCCGACATCGTGCTGGGCCAGCACCTCACTCCGCTCCCGGCCGGCACGATCGGCGTGCGCTCCGGCACGCAGATGGCGGCCTCCGACGGCATCACGGTCACCCTGTTCGGCCGTGGTGGACACGGGTCGCGTCCGCACTCGACGATCGACCCCGTCGTCATGGCCGCCGCGACCGTCATGCGCCTGCAGACCATCGTGTCGCGCGAGACCGACCCGCGGGACGTCGCCGTCGTCACCGTCGGCTCGATCCACGCGGGGCTGAAGAACAACATCATCCCCGCCGAGGCGAAGCTCGAGCTGAGCCTGCGCTACCCCGACGACGCCGCGCGTGCACGCGTGCTCGAGAAGGTCGAGCGGATCGTGCGCGCGGAGGCCGCGGCATCCGGTGCGGAGCAGCATCCCGAGATCGTCGTCGACCACTCCCTTCCGCCGACGATCAACGACGTCGAGGCGACGGCGCGCCTCTCACAGGCGTTCGACGCGGCGTTCGGCGACGGCACGGTCGTCGACCCGGGGATGTTCACGGGCAGCGAGGACGTCTCGTGGTTCGCGCGCGAGGCCGGCGTCCCGCTCGTGTACTGGTTCTGGGGCGGCGTCGACCCCGAGGCCTTCGCCGCGGCCCTCGCGGGCGGCACGCTCGAGCGCGACATCCCGACGAACCACTCCCCCTTCTTCGCGCCGGTCCTGCACCCCACGATCGAGCGCGGAGTCGACGCCCTCGTCGTCGCAGCACGGGAGTTCCTCGGCTGAGCCGACCCGGTCCACCGTTCGCGAGACTTCACGAACGGTGCTCGACACGCCGGAATCCGGCCTCGTTCGTGAAGTTTCGCGGCCGGCGGGTCGGGCCGACGGGGCGTGAGGAAAGCGTAAGGATGCCCCTCCTGATGCGGGTTCACGGTATCCATGCGAGTAACATCGCCCGCCGTGACAACCGACGGACGCGAGCCCGGCGCAGCTGAATCCCCGATCGCCAAGCGCATCCTCATCGGCGACCCGCTGTCGTCCGAGGCGATGGATGAGCACCTGCTTCCCAAGAAGATGGCGCTGCCGATCTTCGCCTCCGACGCTCTCTCGTCGGTCGCCTACGCGCCGCAGGAGCTCCTCATGATCCTCCTGACGGGAGGGCTGGCCTTCCTCGCGTTCAGCCCGTGGGTCGCCGCAGCCGTCGTGGTCCTCCTGATCGTCGTCGTGGTCAGCTACCGCCAGCTCATCAAGGCGTACCCGTCGGGCGGCGGCGACTACGAAGTCGCGCGCAAGAACCTGGGCGAGATCCCGGGCGTGGTCGTGGCATCCGCCCTGCTCGTCGACTACGTCCTGACGGTGGCCGTCTCGGTGTCGTCGGGCGTGGACAACATCATCTCGGCGCTGCCGTTCCTCAACCCTGCACGCGTCGAGCTCGCGGTGGGCTTCGTCATCCTGATCATCGTCGTGAACCTGCGCGGCGTGCGCGAGGCGTCGCTCTTCTTCGCGATCCCGACCTACGTCTTCATCGGCTCGGTCGCCGTCATGATCGTCGTCGGACTCGTCGAGACCCTGCTGGGCAACCCGCCCGTCGCCTCCAGCGCGGAGTACGCCGTCCAGGCGGAGTCCCTCACGCAGGCCGCGGTGCTGCTCCTCATCCTCCGCGCGTTCTCGAGCGGCTGTTCGGCGCTGACCGGTGTCGAGGCGGTTGCCAACGGCGTCCCGGCATTCCGCAAGCCCAAGGTCCGCAACGCCCAGACGACGCTCGCGCTCATGGGCACGATCGCCGTCCTGCTCTTCGCGGGACTCACGGCCCTCGCGCTCATCTCGGGCGTGCACTATGCCGAAGACCCCTGCAACCTCATCGGCTTCGACTGCGACACCACGCCGCAGCCGAGCCTCATGGCCCAGGTCGCGGCCGCGACGTTCGGCATGGGGTCGATCCCGTTCTTCATCATCCAGACGGCGACCGCGGCCGTCCTGCTGCTCGCGGCGAACACGGCCTTCAACGGCTTCCCGCTCCTCGGCGCCGTCCTGGCGCGCGACGGCTACGCCCCGAAAGCGCTCAACACGCGCGGCGACCGGCTCGTGTTCTCGAACGGCATGATCATCCTGGGCATCGTCGCGATCGGCGTGATCGTGCTCTACCAGGCGAACCTCACGACGCTCATCCAGCTGTACATCATCGGCGTCTTCGTGTCGTTCTCGCTCGGCCAGATCGGCATGGTGCGGCACTGGCGGCGCCTCCTGCGCGAGACGACGCGGATCGAGGCCCGGCGCGACCCCAAGGCCGGAGCCGAGCGAAGGTCGACGATCAAGGGCCTCGTCATCAACACCCTGGGCGCGACGCTCACCGTGTTCGTGCTCGTCATCGTCACGATCACGAAGTTCACGCACGGCGCGTACCTCGTCTTCATCGCGATCCCCGTGCTCGCGATCCTCATGGTCGGCGTCAACCGGTACTACCGGGATGTCGAGCACGAGATCCGCATGGACGACGACGCCCACTTCGGCGCGGCGGGCGACATCGCGCTCATCCTCGTCAACCGGCTGCAGAAGCCCGTCGCGAAGGCCATCGACTACGCCCTCGCCGCGAAGCACGACAAGACGCTCGCGATCCACGTCGCCGTCACGAAGGAGGAGGCCGACTCGATCCAGAAGGAGTGGGAGGCGCACCGCATGCCGATCCCGCTCGTCGTGATCGAGTCGCCGTACCGCACATACGCCGGCCCCGTCGCCGACTTCATCCAGCAGTACCGCGAGAAGCACGGCGCCTCGGTCGTGACGGTGTACCTGCCGCAGTACATCGTGGGCCACTGGTGGGAGAGCCTCCTGCACAACCGCCGCGCGAGCCGCATCGGACAGCAGCTCATGCTCATCCACGGCGTGACGATCACCCTCGTGCCGTGGCTGCTGGACTCATCGGAGCTCATCTACGGGCGCCGCTCCCGCCCCGTCCCTGGTCAGGAGCGCGCCGGCCGGCCGTTCGAGCCGTCGGCCGAGAGCGTCCCCGTCGTGGAGAAGTCGAGCCTCGAGCGGCCCGACCAGACCGGACCCCGGGTCCGCCGACGGCGCTGACCCCCGTCCGCCTCCCGCACCCCTCGCGAGAACGCCCTTATGTCCTCATCCGACCCCGAATTGAGGACATACGCGCGTTCTCGCGGTGCCGCCTAGGAGCCAGGCCCCCGCCCATCGAGGCCGCGAGTGGACCGACCCGCCCCGCGCCCAGAAGTCACGCGTAGCGCTGGTTGCGCGATCGGCCGGCGGACCGACCCGCCCCGCGCCCAGAAGTCACGCGTAGCGGTTCCAGTCCGCAGGGGCCCCGGACCGACCCGCCCCGCGCCCAGAAGTCACGCGTAGCCTTGAACAGTGACCACGGCACCCACGACGACCCTCGCGCCCGAGACGCTCCGCGGCGACTTCCCGATCCTGAGCTGCCGGATCGGCGACGCACCGCTCGTGTACCTCGACTCCGCGGCGACGAGCCAGAAGCCCCGCGCCGTCATCGACGCCGAGGTCGCCTTCCTCACGGGCGCCAACGCCGCCGTCCACCGCGGCGCGCACACCCTCGCGGCCGAGGCGACCGAGCTCTTCGAAGACGCGCGGGTCACGGTCGCGGGCTTCGTGGGCGCCCGGCCCGAGCAGCTCGTCTGGACGAGCGGCGCCACCGCCGGCATCAACCTCGTCGCGTACGCCATCGGCAACGCGAGCGCAGGCCGCGGCTCCGACCGCTTCGCTCTCGAAGCCGGCGACCAGATCGTCGTGACCGAGACCGAGCACCACGCGAACCTCATCCCGTGGCAGGAGCTCGCGTTCCGCACGGGTGCGACGCTGCGCCACATCCCCGTTCAGGACGACGGAATGCTGGACCTCGAGGCCGCGGCATCCCTCATAGGCGAGCGCACGCGCATCGTCGCCTTCCCGCACGTCTCGAACGTCTTGGGCATCGTCAATCCCGTCGCCGAGCTCGTCGCCCTCGCGCAGGCGGCCGGCGCCATCACGGTGCTCGACGCGTGCCAGTCCGCGCCGCACCTGCCGCTCGACCTCCCGGCGCTCGGCGTCGACCTCGCGGTGTTCTCGGGGCACAAGATGCTCGGCCCCTACGCGATCGGCGGCCTCTACGGCCGCCCCGAGGTCCTCGAGGCGCTGCCGCCGTTCCTCACGGGCGGCTCCATGATCACGACCGTGACCCTCGACGAAGCCTCGTACCTCCCGCCGCCGCAGCGCTTCGAGGCCGGGACGCAACCCGTCTCGCAGGCGATCGCCCTCGCCGCCGCCGTGCAGTACCTCGAGGCCGTCGGGATGGACGCCGTGCACGCGCACGAGCGGCACCTCGAGCGGCGCCTGCGCGACGGCCTGCGCTCGATCCCCGGCATCCGCCTGCTCGGCGACGCGGCCGACCCGCGCGTCGAGCGCGTCGCCCTCTCGGCCTTCGACGTCGACGGCGTGCACGCACACGACGTCGGCCAGTTCCTCGACGACCGCGGCATCGCGGTGCGCGTCGGGCATCACTGCGCCCAGCCGCTCCATCGCCGCTTCGGGCTGACAGCATCCGTCCGCGCGAGCGCCGCCCTCTACACGACCGATGCCGACGTCGACACGTTCCTCGACGCCGTCGCCGGCGTGCGCGCGTACTTCGGGGCGGGCCGATGAGCGGCCTCGATTCGCTGTACCAGGAGCTCATCCTCGACCACTCGAAGCGACGCGTGGGCTTCGGCCTCGTCGATGAGGGCCCGGGCGTCGCGACGTCGTACCAGCGCAATCCGATCTGCGGCGACGAGATCACGCTGCGCGTCCGCGTCGAGGGCGACCGCGTGAGCGGCGTCACGTGGGAGGGCGCCGGCTGCGCCATCTCGCAGGCGTCGGCCTCGATGCTCGCGTCGCTCGTCGCGGAGGAGAACGGGATGCCGCGGACCGAGGCATCCGCCCTCGTCGACGGCTTCCGCGAAGCGCTGCGATCGCGCGGGACGATCGAGCTCGACGAGGAGACCTTCTCGGATGCCGCAGCCCTGAGCGGCGTCTCTCGCTACACCGCGCGGGTCAAGTGCGCGATGCTCGCGTGGGTCGCGTTCGAGGACGCGCTCGCCCGCGCCTGACCCAGGGCGCACAACCCCGGCCTACCGGGCCCGCCGCGGCAGCCGATAGCGCCCCGAGGCGATGCCGATCGCCCACTCGATCGGACCCTTGCCGACGAAGCGCCACCACAGGATGCCGGCGGCGCTGACTCCGACGACGAGCACGAGCCACTCGAGCCAGCGGTTGTCCTGGCCCAGGGGCGACAGCGCCGCCATCAGTGCGACGACCGCGACCTGCAGCACGTACACCGACAGCGAGACCGATCCGAGCGCACGGAACGGGACGAACGCCGCCCCGATCATCCGGGCCGCCCGCGGCGAGCGCACGTCGGCGAGCGCGACGACCGCGGCGTACACGAGGAACACGAGCCCGACGTCGTGCAGCGTGTCGAGCCACGTGCCCGAGCGCGTCCAGGCCATGACGGTCGGCAGGTCCGCGCCGAGCGCCGGCGCGACGCCGGCCTCGTACAGGGGCCGCAGCGGATACGCCATCAGGGCGACGCCGACCATGCCGAGGAGCACGGTGTCGCGGCGGAATCCGTGTCGCAGGAGCGCCGCCCCGACGAGGAAGAAGGGCAGCAGGTTCGTCACGCGGTAGTGCGAGTTCGTGAAGAGCCAGTCGATGGGCAGGAGCTCCGGCACCGCACCGTCGAACGTCGTGAACAGCGAAGCCATCAGCGCGTTGACGGGCTGGCTCAGCAGAACGACGGCGGCGGCGATCACGAGGATCCAGCGGGTCGACAGCAGGAGGAGCGGGGTGCCGATGATCAGGACGAGGCCGAGGAACGACAGGACGATCGCGATCCACGACCCCCACGCGCTGAGCCACACACCGAGTCCGACGAGGATGAGGCCGCGGATCGCGTTCTGGCCGACGACGAGGCTCCGCTCCAGTGAGGACGGGCCCGCCTTGCGCACGACGATCGCCGTCGACATGCCCATGACGAGCGCGAAGAGCGGGGATGCCACGTCGTTGATGTTCGCCTGCACGAGCAGCACGGGCTCCGGGAGCGACCGCACGAGCGGTGCCGCGTGGGCGATGAGCATCGCGAGGATCGCAATCCCGCGGAGGACATCCGGGACCACGAGGCGATCCGGCTGAGTCCGCGGCGCGACGGGTTCGACGACGGCACCGGGCGCCGCGCCAGGCGCCGCGTGCGCTGCGGCAGCGCCGGGACTCGCCCGTCCGGCACCGGGATCCGTCGGCGCCGCCGACTCGGCATCCGCGTCCATGGCCCCTCCTCGGGCCTCATCCTAGGTCGCGCGCAGAAACCGTGAGGGGCGGCGGCCCGGACCGTATGCGAAGCGTGAGGACGGGCGCCCCGCGCACCGGCGAGGTGTTGCATCGGATGCTGTGCCCCACCGGCACCCGCACCCCGCGGTCACCTGCGCCCCGGCGGTCACCGTCTCCGCGAGGGCTCGACGCGCTCGATGCGCTCGACTGAAAGACAGGCGAGACTTCACATATGCACGCTTTTCGCCCGCGGATGGTGACATTCGTGAAGTCTCGCGGGTGGTGGAGATGAAGCGCGGAAAGCTCCGGGTGCTGCTGGGCGCCGCTCCGGGCGTCGGCAAGACGTACGAGATGCTCGAGGAGGGGCGCCGCCTCGGTGAGGAGGGGCGCGACGTCGTCATCGGGCTGCTCGAGACGCACGGCCGCGACGCGACGGCGGCTCAGGCGCGCGGCCTGCCGGTCGTCCCGCGCCGCGTCGTCCGCCACCGTGACGTCGAGCTGAGCGAGCTCGACGTGGAGGCGGTCATCGAGCGGCATCCCGAGATCGCGCTCATCGACGAGCTCGCCCACACCAACGCGGGGGGCTCGCCGCACGCCAAGCGCTGGCAGGACGTGCAGCAGATCCTCGACGATGGTATCGACGTCATCACGACGGTCAACGTCCAGCACATCGAGTCCCTCGGAAGCGTCGTCGAGCAGATCACCGGGGTCGCGCAGCGCGAGACGGTTCCGGATGCTGTCGTCCGAGGCGCCGACCAGATCGAGGTCGTCGACCTCGCGCCCCAGTCGCTCCGCGACCGGCTCTCCGCCGGGCTCGTCTACCCGGCGGAGCGCATCGACGCGGCGCTGTCGAACTACTTCCGCCTCGGCAACCTGACGGCGCTGCGGGAGCTCGCCCTCCTCTGGCTCGCCGACGAGGTCGACAGCGCCCTCAAGCTCTACCGGGCCGAGCACGGCATCCAGGGCACGTGGCAGGCGCGAGAGCGCGTCGTCGTCGCGCTGACCGGCGGACCCGAGGGCGAGACGCTCCTCCGCCGCGGCGCCCGCATCGCGGCGCGCTCGGCCGGCGGCGAGCTGCTCGCGGTGCACGTGTCGAGCCAGGACGGCCTGCGCTCCTCGACGCCCGGCGCCCTCGCGGCGCAGCGCACCCTCGTCGAGTCGCTCGGCGGCACCTACCACCAGGTCGTCGGCGACGACGTCCCGCGCGCCCTGGTCGAGTTCGCCCGCTCCGTCGACGCGACGCAGCTCGTGATCGGGGCCAGCCGGCGCGGCCGCATCGCGGCGCTCCTGACGGGCGCGGGGATCGGCGCGACCGTCGTCCGCGAATCCGGCGACATCGACGTGCACATCGTGACGCACGCGGCGGCGGGCGGCGGCATCCATCTCCCTCGCATCACGGGCGGTGCCCTGAGCGCGAAGCGACGGCTCCTCGGCTTCGCGCTCGCACTCGTCGGCGGGCCGCTTCTGTCGTGGCTGCTCGTGACCGTGTCGAGCCCCGCCTCGATCACGACCGACGTCCTGGCGTACCAGCTGCTCGTCGTCGTCGTCGCGCTCGTGGGCGGCATCTGGCCGGCCGTGTTCGCCGCCGTGCTGTCAGGCCTCACGCTCGACTACCTCTTCATCGCGCCGCTGTACACCGTCACGATCGCCGACCCCGACCACGCCCTCTCGGTGCTGCTCTACGTCGTCATCGCAGTGCTCGTGAGCTGGATCGTCGACCAGGCCGCGCGCCGCACGCGCGTCGCGCAGCGCGCCGCGGCCGAGTCCGAGCTGCTCGCGACGGTCGCCGGCAGCGTCCTGCGCGGGCAGAGCGCGGTCCCTGCCCTCGTGAGCCGCGCCCGCGAGGCGTTCGGCATGACGGGCGCCCGCCTCCTCGCCCCCGACGGCAGCGTGCTCGCGACCGACGGCGAGCCGGTGCCCGACCAGCGCATGGTCGCCCTCCCCGTCGGCGACCCCGCGGCGCCGCGCGCGACGCTCGAGCTGCACGGAGGCGAACTGGATGCCTCGGCCCGCCGCCTCCTCGACATCATCGTGACGCAGCTCGGCGCGGCGCTCGAGCACACCGACCTGACCGAGACGGCGCGTGCGGCCGGCATCCTGGCCGAGACGGATCAGGTGCGCAGCGCCCTGCTCTCCGCCGTCAGCCACGACCTGCGCCGCCCGCTCGCCGCCGCCGTCGCCGCGATCGGCGGACTGCGCGCCGCCGGCCCGAGCCTGAGCGACAGCGACCGCGCGGAGCTCCTCGCGACCGCGGACGAGAGCCTTGCGACGCTCTCCGCCCTCGTGACCGACCTCCTCGACGTGAGCCGCGTCGAGGCGGGCGTCCTGGCCGTCTCGCTCTCACCCGTCGACTCCGCCGGAACCGTGCTCGCGGCCGTCGACGAGCTCGGGCTCGGACCCGACGCCGTCGAGCTCGCGCTCGACCCCGACCTGCCCCTGCTCCTCGCCGACCCCGTGCTGCTGCAGCGGGTCGTCGTCAACGTCCTGGCCAACGCCGTGCGCTACACCTCGCCCGGATCCCGCGTGCGGGTCGCGACGAGCCGCCTCGGCCGGCGCGCCCAGATCCGCATCGTGGACCACGGCTCAGGCATCGAGCCGGACCGCCAGGACGACATCTTCTCGCCGTTCCAGCGCCTCGGCGACACCGACAACACGACGGGGCTCGGCCTCGGGCTCGCGCTCTCGCGCGGGTTCGCCGAGGGCATGGGCGGCACGCTCACCCCGGAGGACACCCCCGGCGGTGGCCTCACGATGGTCGTCGAGCTGCCGGTCGCCGACGTCGCCGCCCGGGAGGCCGCCTCGTGAAGATCCTGATCGCCGACGACGATCCGCAGCTCGTCCGCGCCCTGCGCATCACACTCGGAGCCCACGGCTACGAGGTCGTCGCCGCGCCCGACGGCGCCGCCGCGATCGCCCTCGCGGCGCAGACGCATCCCGACATCGTCCTGCTGGACCTCGGGATGCCGCGGCTCGACGGCGTCGCCGTCATCGAGGCGCTCCGCGGCTGGACGACGGTGCCGATCGTCGTCGTGTCGGGACGCACCGGATCGGCCGACAAGGTCGAGGCGCTCGATGCGGGCGCCGACGACTACGTCACGAAGCCGTTCCAGATCGACGAGCTCCTCGCGCGGCTGCGCGCCCTGACCCGGCGCGCCGGCCCCGCGACGGGCGAGCCGATCGTCTCGTTCGCGGACGTCACGATCGACCTCACGACGAAGTCGGTCACGCGCGACGGCTCGCGCGTCCACCTCACGCCGACCGAATGGCGGATGCTGGAGTTCCTCGCCCGCAACGCGGGCTCGCTCGTGACGCGCCAGACGCTGCTGAAGGACATCTGGGGCACCGACCAGGTCGCCGACACCGGCTACCTGCGGCTCTACATGTCGCAGCTGCGCAAGAAGCTCGAGCCCGACCCCGCGCGCCCCGCGCACCTCCTGACGGAGTCCGGCATGGGCTACCGCCTCGTCCTCGACCCCGCCTGACGCGCTGGTTCGTGGGCCGCGCGCACGGGCCGGAGCGACAGCATCCCGATTCGTCCTGATCGGGGGCTGCTTCGGGAGGCTTCGTCCCGTATCGGAGGGAGGATGCTGCGCGCAGCGCCTCCCGTCGGGGACGACTCCTCCCTAGCGGCTCGCAGACGAGGGCTCACGAGCCTCCCGCACGTCCGTCGGCACCTGCCGGCTCGCGATCCCGGGCAGGCCGCGTCCCTTCGCCGTCGCGAGCGCGAGCACGATCGAGGCGAGCACGAACACCATCGAGACGGGGTTCGCTCCCTCCGTCGGCGCCGTGAGCACCTGGTAGCCGCCGATGCCGGCGAAGAAGCGGACGACGCCCGCCCAGAACGGCGGGAGTGTCGTGCCCCGGTAGGCGAGCTGCATCGCGTGGTCGCCGATCGTGCGGCCCGTCGCGATGGCGACCGATCCGGTCACGGCGAGGGCTCCCAAGGTGGAGCACGCGTCGAGCAGCCCGTTCGATGCGACGAGCGCCTCCCTCCCGCCCGTGACGTAGACGATGGCCGAGACCGGGAGTGCGATCGTGAGCCCGAGGAGGTACACCGAGACCCAGTCGCACACCATTCCGAGGGCGCGCCGCCACTTCGTGACGGGCTGCGGCGCGCGGGCGTCCGCCGGGTCGGCGCGCCCCACGCGCCACGCGCGGGGCAGTGCGAGTGAGAGGAGCGAGCCGAGCACGGCGCCGATCGTGTTGGTGAGGAGGTCGTCGACGTCGAACACGCGGTACGCGCACGGGTAGATCCCCCACACGCCCGTCAGCTGCGTCAGTTCGATGAGCAGCGACAGCGCGAGGCCGGCCACGAGCGAGACCACGACCCCGCGGTTCCACATGACCCGCACGAAGACGCCGAGCGGGAGGAACAGCACGACGTTGAGGAACAGCTGCATGACGGCGGGGTCGGCGAGCGCGTGGCCGGGCGCGCTCGCGCCCCGAAGGTCGCGCACGAACTGCAGCGGATCCAGTTGAAGGCCGGCGCAGTCGATCGCGCCCGGTTCGGGGAACGGGGCGAGCGTGTAGATCCAGATCGACATGCCGTAGACGAGCATCGCGAACGGCACCAGGATCCGGGCTGCGCCGAGCCGTCCGTGACGGCGGTGCGCGATCGCGACGTACGGCACGAACACGAGGAAGGCGACAGCGACGCCCAGGCTCACCGCGAGGACCGCGAGGAGCACTTGCTGCTTCACTGCCGCCGCCTCACGACGTCAGCCGAGGCCGGCGCGATCCTCGGAGCCCGGGTCGACCTCGCCCTCGACGGGCTTGGCCGAGAGTCCCACGGCGCCCGCGCCGGGCGACTTCGACAGGGCCGCGCCGACCGCGACCGACTCGTCGATGTCGGGGTAGCTCGGGCGCAGCTGGACCGTGACGCGCTTCTTCTGCTCGCGCCGGGCCTTGTTGCGCGCGTACGTGAGGTTGAGCACCTCGACGAGGACCGCGAACGCCATCGAGCCGTAGATGATCGCCTTGTCGACCTTGACGTGGAAGCCCTCGGCGACGAGGAAGGCCCCGATCAGCATGAGGAACGAAAGTGCCAGCATCTTCACGGTGGGGTGCTTGTTGACGAACGCGAAGATGAAGCGCGATGCGAAGAGCATGATGCCGAACGACAGGATGACGACCGAGACGATGATCGCCATGTTCGACGTCATCCCGACCGCCGTGATGACGGAGTCGAGCGAGAAGACGATGTCCAGCAGCAGGATCTGCGCGATGACCGAGCCGAACGTGATGGTCTTCGGAGCCTGGCCGTCGTGATCCTCCTCGACGCCCTCGAGCTTGTGGTGGATCTCGGTGACGGCCTTGTAGATCAGGAAGAGACCGCCCGCTATGAGGATCATGTCCTTCCACGAGAAGGCGATCCCCAGGATCGTGAAGACGGGCTCGGTCAGCGTGATGATCCACCCGGCGAAGAACACCAGGATGACGCGGATGATCATCGCGAGCGTGAGCCCGAGGTTGCGCGCCCGCGCCTGCTGCTCCTTGGGGAGCTTGGAGGCCAGGACAGAGATGAAGATGACGTTGTCGACGCCGAGCACGATCTCGAGGACGAAGAGCGTCAGGAAGATCGCGATGTTCTCAGGAGTGAAGGCGATGCTGAAGTCCACAGCGCCATGCTAGGGGCGATGTCGTCCGAGCCCATGGAGGGGTCGGATCCGAACCGCCCGTGACGGGCGAGGAATCACCCCGGCAGCGTCTGTCCTGCGGCGATGGCCGCCCACGCACCGACCGCGAGGAAGACCGGCGCGCCGAGCAGTCCGCACCAGAAGCTGCGGGCGACGTCGTCCGAGGGGATGAACGCGGCCGCGAGGGCCGCCGCGGTCAGCAGCACCGCCGGCAGGAACAGGAACGGCTGGTGGAAGACGGGGGCGAGGGCGAAGAAGTGGATGCCGACGACTCCGAGCACGATGGGGGCGATGAAGTCCGACATCCCGGCGCGGATCACGAAGAACGCGACGATCCCCGCACCGATGAACTCGACCCAGAACACGACGACATACAGGAAGAACTCCGGTGTGCCGGGCTCGATCGCCGTGGGCGTCCCCCACAGGTGCACCGTGAGGACGATGCCCACGGCCGCGAGCGCGAGTCCGGCGAGACCCAGCGCTCCGAGCACGACGCGCCACACCGCACCACGCGGCGGATGCTCCTGCGCCCAACCCGCCCAGACGAAGGCCGCGAGACCGAAGATCGCCGCGATCAGCGCGAGGTCGCGCGGGTACCCGACATCGACCATGGCGGCACTCTACCGAGGCACCGAGCCCCGGACCGCGCCGGTCCGGGGCTCCCGCGGGTCAGCCGACCTTCTCGAGGACTCCCTCGAGACGCGCGTAGCTGGCCTCCATGCCGTCGGTCATGCCGGTGGCGAGCACCATGTCGCGGGTCTCCTTGTCGGGGTACTCGATGAGGAGCGTGATGAGCGTCGCGCCGTCCTCCTCCTCGAGGCTCAGGTCGTTGAGCGTCGACGGGAACTCCGTCCCCGTCATGTGCTCGGTCGTGACCGCCCGCCGCGGCGCCTCGGACAGCAGCGTCTCTCCGTCGAAGCCGAAGGCCTCACCCGGAGCTCCGTCGACGGGCTCCCACGCGTAGCGGTACCGGCCGCCGACGGACGGGTCGACCTCGCACACCGACATGCGCCAGCCGTCAGGTCCGAGCAGCCACTGCTTCATGAGCTCGGGCTCCTGGTGCGCACGCCACACGAGGTCGCGCGGACCCTCGACGAGCCGCGTGATGCGGACGTGCGTGTCGTCGATGACCTCGGTCTGCGTGCCCTTGCCCGACGCGTAGTCGCGGAGGCTCTGCAGGACGCGGTCGAGCTGGTTGATGGCCATCGTCGAGCCCTCGACCGCGCCGAAGGCCACGACCTGCTCGAGCGCCTCGGCCGACGCGAAGTACGACGTGTTGACCAGGCGCGAGCCGGTGTCGGTCGGCTCGAACGCGAAGACGACCCGCATGACGGGCATCCCGTCCAGCGGCGCGCCGTCCTCGTTCGCGAAGTTGTCGAGCACCGTGAACCCGCGCGGGGCGTTGATCTCGAGGAACTCCCACGACCCGTGGGACCTCTCGCCCTGGGGGCTGGTCATGTAGTACTTCGCGTGCCCGCCGACCTCGAAGTCGAACGACGGGAAGGATGCCGGCCATCCCGGCGGGCCCCAGAAGCGCTCCAGCTGGCTCGGGTCGGTGAAGGCCTTCCAGAGCCGCTCGACGGGAGCGGCGAAGTCGGCCGTGAGCGTCATGGTGAGCGCTTCGGCGTCGGTGGTGACGTCGGTGACGGGCATTTCAGTCTCCTTCTTCGGTGGTCGGTGGCTGTGCAGAGCCGGCGGGGTCTTCGGCGAGGAGCACGTCGAGGCGGTCGACGCGGGCGCGCCAGAGGGCCTCGAAGCGGTCCAGCAGCGCGCGGGCCCGGGCGATCATGGCCGGATCCGCCCGGACGAGGCGCTCGCGCCCCTCTGCCCGCTTGACGACGAGACCGGCGGCCTCGAGCACCGCGACGTGCTTCTGCACCGCGGCGAACGACATGTCGTAGTCGCGCGCGAGTGTCGAGACCGACTGCTCGCGCTCGATCGTGCGACGCAGGATGTCGCGCCGCGTCGCCGCGGCGAGCGCGTGGAAGATCCGGTCGACCTCATCGTCTTCGAGCTCCATTTGTACAACCATTTGGTTGTACATTAGCCCGGGCTCCAGCATCCGTCAACCCCTCCGCGGCCCCAACTAGACTGGGACGGTCCGGCGCCCGCGATTCCTGGAGCTCAGCCGCATGACCATCCCCACTTCGTCCACCTCGGTGCGCCCTGTCGCCGACACCGTCGAGAACGCCGCCTCCACTCCTGAGAAGGAGCAGCCGTATGCGGCGCTCGGTCTCAAGCCCGACGAGTACGACCAGATCAAGAGCATCCTCGGCCGCCGCCCCACGTCCGGCGAGCTGGCGATGTACTCGGTGATGTGGAGCGAGCACTGCTCGTACAAGTCGTCGAAGATCTACCTGCGCCAGTTCGGCCAGAAGGTCTCGGACGAGATGAAGACGCGCCTCATGGTCGGCATGGGCCAGAACGCCGGCGTCGTCGACATCGGCGAGGGCTGGGCGGTCACCTTCAAGGTCGAGTCGCACAACCACCCGAGCTACATCGAGCCCTTCCAGGGCGCCGCGACGGGCGTGGGCGGCATCGTCCGCGACATCATCTCGATGGGCGCGCGCCCCGTCGCCGTCATGGACCAGCTGCGCTTCGGCGCCATCGACGACCCCGACACCGCCCGGGTGGTCCACGGCGTCGTGAGCGGCATCTCGTTCTACGGCAACTGCCTGGGCCTGCCCAACATCGGCGGCGAGACGGTCTTCGACGCCGTCTACCAGGGCAACCCGCTCGTCAACGCGCTCGCGGTCGGCGTCCTCCGCCACGAGGACCTCAAGCTCGCCAACGCCTCGGGCGCCGGCAACAAGGTCGTGCTCTTCGGCGCCCGCACGGGCGGCGACGGCATCGGCGGCGCCTCGATCCTCGCCTCCGACACGTTCTCCGAGGGCGGCCCCACGAAGCGCCCGGCGGTCCAGGTCGGCGACCCCTTCGCCGAGAAGGTGCTCATCGAGTGCTGCCTCGAGCTGTACCAGGGCGAGCTCGTCGAGGCCATCCAGGACCTCGGCGCGGCCGGCATCTCGTGCGCGACGAGCGAGCTCGCCGCCAACGGCGGCTCGGGCATGCGCGTCGACCTCGAGAAGGTCCTGCTGCGCGACCCCTCGCTCACGCCGGAGGAGATCCTCATGAGCGAGAGCCAGGAGCGCATGATGGCGATCGTGGCGCCCGAGAAGCTCGAGGCCTTCCTCGCCGTGACGACGAAGTGGGATGTCGAGACCTCGGTCCTCGGGGAGGTGACCGGCGACGGGCGCCTGCAGATCTTCTGGCACGGCGAGCAGATCGTCGACGTGGACCCGAGCACCGTCGCGGTCGACGGTCCCGTCTACGAGCGCCCCGTCGCGTACCCGACGTGGATCGACGCCCTGCGCGACGACTCCGCCTCGGCCCTGCCCCGCGCCAGCGACCCCGACACGCTGCGCGCGCAGTTCACACAGCTCGTCGCAAGCCCCAACCTCGCCGACGTCGACTGGGTCACCAACCAGTACGACCGCTATGTCATGGGCAACACGGCCCTCTCGTTCCCCGACGACTCCGGCATGGTCCGCGTCGACGAGCACTCGGGCCTCGGCTTCGCGATCGCCACGGACTGCAACGGCCGCTTCTGCCAGCTCGACCCCTACGAGGGCGCCAAGCTCGCCCTCGCCGAGGCGTACCGCAACGTCGCCGTCACGGGCGCGATCCCGACCGCCGTCACGGACTGCCTCAACTTCGGCAGCCCCGAGAACCCCGAGGTCATGTGGCAGTTCTCGCAGGCGGTCGAGGGTCTGTCGGACGGATGCCTCGAGCTCGGCATCCCCGTCACAGGCGGCAACGTGTCGTTCTACAACCAGACCGGCGACGTCCCGATCTTCCCGACCCCCGTCGTGGGCGTCCTCGGGATCATCGACGACGTCGCGCGCCGCATCCCGTCCGGCTGGCAGGACGAGGGCGAGAACGTCTACCTCCTGGGCGTCACGGCGCCCGAGCTGAGCGGCTCGGCATGGGCCGGCACGGTGCACGGCCACCTCGGCGGGCGTCCGCCGGCCGTCGACCTCGGCGCCGAGAAGCGCCTCGCCGAGCTGCTGCACGCGGCCTCGCTGCAGTCGCTCGTCTCGAGCGCGCACGACCTGTCGTCGGGCGGCCTCGCGCAGGCCCTCGCCGAGGGCGTCATGCGCTTCGGCATCGGCGCACGCGTGTGGCTCGACGAGCTCATGGAGCGCGACGGAGTGGATGCTGCGACCGCCCTGTTCTCGGAGTCCACGGGCCGCGTCATCGTGACGGTGCCGCGCGAGGACGACGTGAAGTTCCGCGGGCTGTGCGAGGGCCGGGGCTACCCCGTCCTGCGCATCGGCGTCACCGACGCCCCCGGCGATGGGGATGAGCCCGCGCTCGAGGTCCAGAACCTGTTCACCGTGCCGCTCGCCGAGCTGCGCGCTCTGTCCGGCGCGACGCTGCCTGCGGCGTTCGGTCCCATCGTGGCCGAGCCGACCGGCACGCGTCTGTGACCGCCCTAGACTGAGCCCATGGCGCAGGACGACGACTACTCAGGCCTGAACGACGCACGGCAGAAGCGCGTGAAGGTGGTCGCCTGGGTCGTCATCGCGAGCCTCATCCTCGTCGGCGGCGGCGCGACGGTGCTCGCGCTCCTGTTCGGCTGACAGCATCCGGATGCTGTCCAGCCGATGATTCGGCGGATCCCCAGCCCGTCCCCCTCGATGCGGGACTAACATGACGGCGTGGATCCGCTCTGGGCGACGATCGCAGAAGTGTGGTGGATCGCGCCGGTCGCGGCCGGAGCGGGGGTGTTCGCGATGCTCGGACTGAAGCATCAGCGTGCCGTCGACGCGCGCCGGCTCGAGTACGACGCCGCCCGGCTCGAGCTCGCCGACGCGCGCACTCGGGCGCGTGCCGCGCGCAGCGCCCTGAAGCTCGCCCGCGCGCAGCTCTCGCTCGCGCAGGCCGAGCGCGCCGCCGGTCGCGGAGGGGCGCACGACGTCGCCGCCGCACGGCACGGTCTGCAGTCGGCCGAGCGTGCGACGCGCGCCGCGGCGGCGGACCTGCGCGTGCGCCGCGCCCGCGTGAGCACGGCCCGCGCGGGCCTCGCCGCGACGTCTGACCCGGCGCATCGCCCGCTCGCCCGCGTCACGGCTCTGCACGATTCGCTCACGGCGCGCTGGATGGAGTACGAGACCGACCCCGCCCGCGTCATCATGTTCCCCGTCATGAGCGATGCGCGCGTGCCCGAGACGGCGGCGCACTTCGTCGCCCGCGCCGAGGCGCAGCGCCTTCGCCCCGGCTCCGCGACGGCGCGCATCACCCCCGTGCAGTTCGCCGAGTACCGCAACGCCGTCGAGCACCTCGCGCGCACGTTCGAGGCCGCCGAGCGCGAGGCCTGGCGTCAGGCGCGAGCGAGCGGCATGGCTCCGCCCGAGCCGCGGGCCGATCCCGTCGCGCAGTGGTCCGACGCGGCGCAGGAGTTCCTCGCCCGCTCCACCGAGGCGATCGCGCGCGCGAGCGAGAGCGCGGCCGCGCTGGCCGCCCGGTTCGGCGTCCGTCCGACCGTAGGAGCCGACGAGGACCGCCGCGACGAGCCCGGCCCCGGGGCATCCCGCCCCGCACCTTCGCCTTCGCCCGCGCCATCGGCACCCGCACCGGAGCCGGTCCGGGCCGTGTGGCCCGTGCCTGCGCGGGGCGCTCAGCGCCCGGCATCCTGATCGCTTGCCTGGAGCCGGTCTCATCGAGCGGTGACGCGGCTACCATGACAGGGTGGAGCCGCTTTTCGAGTTCCTCGGGAACTTCTGGTGGCTGGCGTTCCCGCTCTTCGGGGTGCTGGCGTCGATCGGGAGCGCCTGGGAGCGTGCTGCGCGCCACCGTCATCGGCGGCGCCTCGAAGTGCTGCACGCCAAGGCCGAGCTGAAGGCCGCGCAGGCGGCCGCGCGAGGCCGCGCGACGTATCCGCTCACGGGCCCCGTGACGCAGCCCGCCACCACGCCGATGCCCGTGCCGCATCGCGAGCCGGCGGTTCCCTCCTCCGCGAGCCAGCTCGAGCGCCTCTTCGCGGCGCACGACGCCGTCACGGCCCGCTGGCTCGAGTACGAGCTCGACGTCGCGAAGCTCATCGCCTTCCCGGCCATGAGCGATGGCCGGCAGCCCCTCACGGCGGCGTTCCTGCGTGCGAAGAAGTTCGCCGACGGCCTGCGTCCCGCCTCCCCGAAGGCCAAGCTCACCAAGGCGCAGTTCGCCGAGTACCGGGATGCTGTCACCGACTACGAGGTCGCGTTCGAGGTCGCCGAGCGCGATGCGCGGCGCATCAAGGACTCCGGCTTCACGGATGTCGAGCGCAAGCGCCTCGACACCGCCAAGCAGCTGCTGACGGTCGCGATCGACCAGGCCGCGACTCCGGCCGAGCGTCAGCTCGCGTACAAGCGGGTGCGGGAGGAGCTCGACGGTCTCATCTCGCTGTCGGACGAGGCCATCGTCGTGCTCGAGAAGCAGGTCGCGCTCGAGCTCACGACCGGCCCGCAGCCCGCCTCGGCGCCTTCCGCCGGGCCCGACGCAGCCGCTCCCCCGGCGGCCGGCGCGCCGCAGCCGGTGCGAGCGCCCGCCTCTGCCCCGCGCCAGACCTGGCCCGTGCCGTCGCGCACGTCCGACACGGCGCCCGGCCGGATCGTCCACCCCAAGCCGCGCCCCTAACCCGCCGGGGAGGCCGCCTCGGGCTCGGCGTGCTCCGTGATCCACGCGTCGATGCGCTCGAACCAGCCGAAGAGCCACTCGGCCTGGGCGTCGCGGTCCTCGGGGATGTCCGCGCGCGCAACGCGCCACGCGCGCATCGTGATGCCCTTGTCCATCGGCAGCTCACGCCAGATGTCGGCCATCGTGACGAGCCGGTCAAGGCCCGTGTGCGCGATGAAGACGACGTCGGCGTCGACGGATGCCGCGAGCGCCGCATGCATGCCTCCGGGCTGCGGCGCCATGACGTGGATCATCGCCTCGGCGCGGTCCGCGAGGGCGTCCCGTCCCGACGCGCGGAGGCGCTCGATGCGGCTGCGGCGCCGGGTCGAGGTCATGTTGCCGCCCTCGGGGAAGATGACGAAGGCGTCCTCGGGGCCCATGCCCGACGCGAGGTCGCGCAAGCTGTCCTCGACCGAATGCCCTCCGCCGGCGTGCTTCTTGCCGAAGCCGGACGGCACGATGAAGCGCGTCGGGATGCGGTTGAGCAGCACGTCGACGGCCGGATCCCACTGCATCGTGTACTTCAGCACGATCCGCGGCATCCGGTCGACGTCGTTGAGCAGCGTGTTGACGATGATGAACGAGTCGCCGGGGCCCGCGTGCCGGCTCGCGACGACGAGCGGTGTGCCGGGCGAGAAGAGCGCGTCGAAGGCGGCGGCCGCGGCATCCGGATCCGGATCGTCGCTGCCCCGGCGCGCGATCGTGAGCCGCAGCACGGTGCCGAAGATCTGGAAGAGGATCTCGAGCCCGCGGGCACCGAGCCGGTAGTGCGCGCGGCGGAACGCCGGGGATTTGATCCTCCAGCCGAAGCCCGACGCGACCCACAGCGCGAACATGACGACGAGCAGCGCGGCGTCCCACAGCAGATACACCGTCACGAGCCAGAGCACACGCGGCAGGCGGAAGCGGCCGGGGACGAGCGAGGTCAGGCCGATCGCCCCGAGCAGCCACAGCGGGATGGTGACGACCATGACGAGCGAGATCACGATCACGAGCGGCGCGATGATGACGCGCCGCACCCACACGGGGGGCAGCTTCACGATGACGGCCTCTCCGCCGCGAGTGGCGGCATCCCCCGCTCGAACAGGAAGTCCCGGCTCGCCTCGTACGCCTGATCGATGCGCAGGCGCACGGTGTCGAGCTTGCGGTACGCGCGCATCGAGTCGTCGCCGTGGAGCGAACCGCCGCTGGGCAGCACGAAGAGGTCGACGGCATCGGGGAGCGTCGCGACGTCCCGCGCGAACCGGTGGCGTCGCGCGATCTCGAACGCGACCCGGGCCGTCTCGACGGCGGTGGTCGGCGGTTCGAGGGCCGTCTCGACGCGCCCCACCTGCAGGACGAAGATGCGGGTCGCTCCGGCGTCCACCGCCTGCTCGATCGGGATCGAGTTGACGATGCCGCCGTCGATGAAGTGCTCGTCGCCGATGCGCGTCGCGGGGAAGAGCCCTGGGACCGACGCCGACGCGAGGATCGCAGGGATGAGCGGCCCGGAGTCGAACACGTGCTCGGCGGCGCGCTCGATGCTGGCCGCGACGACCTGCAGGCGCACCTCGAGGTCTTCGAATCGGGATGCTTCTCCCAGTCCCGCCTCCAGGAGCCGCTGCAGCGGCGCGGGTGAGTTGAGATGCGTCTTCGTCTTGACGAGCCGGCTCAGCTGCACGATGAGCGAGTCTCCGTACACGGCGTTGGCCTCCGGAGAGGTCCACGCGTGCAGGAGCGTGTCGATGACGCCGAGGGTCGGATCGTTCGCGATCAGTGCGCCGTTGATCGCGCCGATGGAGGTCCCCACGATGAGGTCGGGACGGATGCCGGCCTCGAACAGGGCCCGCACCATGCCGATCTCGACGGCACCGCGCACGCCTCCCCCACCCAGCACGAAGGCGGTCTGCCCCGTCGCGGCGCCTTCTCGCATCGCGGTGCCCCCTTTGCTCCCTGTGAACCTATCGCGCTCCCCGGGCCTTCGAACGCAGATCTTGACAGCATCCGATTTCTGTTGCATGGTTACGTAGTCAAGTAAGTAACCGACCAAGCGGAGTCAGAGTGATCGAAGAAGGCCGGGCGCTCTTCCTGCAGATCGCAGAGAGCGTCGAGGACTCGATCGTCGAGGGCGCGCTCGCTGAGGAGAGCCAGGCGCCCTCCACCAACGAGCTCGCGGCGTTCTATCGCATCAATCCGGCGACGGCGGCGAAGGGAGTCGCGATGCTCGTCGACAAGGGCGTGCTCTACAAGCGCCGGGGGATCGGCATGTTCGTCGCGCCGGGCGCCCGCGATCGCCTCCTCGCCGAGCGGCGCTCCGCGTTCGCCGACCGCTTCGTCGGACCCCTCGTCGCAGAGGCCCGCAAACTCGGACTCGGTCCCGACGAGCTCGCAGATCTCGTCCGTGCGCGCGCCGCCGCGCCCGCCATCGAAGGAAGGACATCATGACCACCCCCGCCACCGTCATCGAGGTCGAGCGTCTCACGAAGCGGTACCGCGACACGCTCGCCGTCGACGACGTGAGCTTCACGATCGAGAAGGACCGCATCTACGGCCTGCTCGGACGCAACGGCGCCGGCAAGACGACAGTCATGTCGATCCTCACGGCGCAGAACTTCGCCACGAGCGGCGAGGTCCGCGTCTTCGGCGAGCACCCGTACGAGAACGCCCGAGTCCTGCGGCGCATGTGCTTCGTGCGCGAGAGCCAGAAGTACCCCGACGACGCCCGCCCCGGGCACGCGTTCGCAACCGCCAGGCTGTTCTTCCCGAACTGGGACCAGGAGCTCGCCGACCGGCTCATCGTGGACTTCCAGCTGCCCATGGGCAAGCGCATCAAGAAGCTCTCCCGCGGCCAGCTCTCGGCCGTCGGCGTCATCATCGGCATCGCGTCACGGGCCGAGATCACGTTCTTCGACGAGCCGTACCTCGGCCTCGACGCCGTCGCGCGACAGATCTTCTATGACCGGCTGCTCGCCGACTACACCGAGCATCCGCGCACCGTCATCCTCTCGAGTCACCTCATCGACGAGGTCGCGAACCTCATCGAGCGCGTGCTCGTGATCGATCGGGGCCGCATCATCATGGACGAGGAGACGGATGCTGTCCGCGACCGTGCCGCGAACGTCGTGGGCGACACGGCTGCCGTCGAAGCCTTCGTCCGCGGCCGCGAGGTCATCCACCGCGAGAGCCTCGGCCACGTGTCGTCGGTCACGGTGCTCGGCGCGCTGAGCCCCGAGGACCACCGCGAACTCGCCGCGGCGGGTCTCGACGTCGCCCCCGTCTCGCTGCAGCAGCTCATCGTCCGCACCACCCAGCACGCGTCGGACGAACGGGCCGCCGCCCAGGAAGGAGCCCTCCGATGAACCGCACCGTCAACGTCGTCCGGATGCAGCTGGTCAACCGCCAGACCTTCGTCTGGATGCCGCTCATCATCCTCGGCGGCAGCTTCGCGCTCTCGCTGCTCGTGTACGCCATGATCCCGACCGACGCCCCGAAGTACGGCGGCGGCGCGCAGGCACCGCTCTGGTACCTGCTTGCGGTCGGCATCCAGGCACTCAGCCTCACGTTCCCGTTCTCGCAGGCCATGAGCATCACGCGGCGCGAGTTCTACCTCGGCACGCTGCTCACGGCGGCGGGTGCGGCGCTCACGCTGACCGCGCTGTTCATCGTCGGCGGCTACATCGAGCTCGCGACCAACGGCTGGGGGATGAACGGCTGGTTCTTCTACTTCCCCTGGATCTGGGAGGCCGGCCCCCTCGGCGCCGCCTTCTTCTACTCCGTCATGGCGATGCTCCTGTTCATCGTCGGGTTCTGGTCCGCGACGATCTACCGGCGCTTCGGCGGCACGATCCTCACGATCGTCCTCGTCGGCATCGGCCTGCTCTTCGTGGGACTGCTCTGGCTCGTCGGTCAGCTCGACGCGTGGGAGCAGGTCGGCCGGTGGATCACGACAGCGGGCGCCGTCGGCCTCACCGCCTGGGCGGCCGTGGCAGCCGTCGTCCTCGCCGGCATCGCCTACTTGACGCTGCGACGCGCGGTGCCCTGACCCGTCGTGGGGACGGATGCCTCGGCCCCTCGGGCCGGGGCTTCGGTCGTGTGAGGGGGCTACTGCGCGTCGGCGGCGGCGGTGTGGTGGCGGATCACCTCGGCCACGACGAAGTTGAACCACTTCTCGGCGAACTCGGGGTCGAGATCGGCATCCGTCGCGAGTGCCCGCAGCCGCGCGAGCTGCTGCTCCTCACGCGCGGGATCCGACGCGGGCATGCCGTGCTCGGCCTTCAGGACACCGACCTGCTTCGTACAGCGGAAGCGCTCCGCGAGCATGAAGACGAGAGCCGCGTCGATGTTGTCGATGCTGCTGCGCAGGCGCTGGAGCGACTGGGCCGGGTCTTCAGGGGTCATGGGACCTCACCCTATCGCGGCGACCCGCCCCCGATCCGACGCACCCGGGGCCTAGAGTGTGGCCATGACCGACGACCTCGCCCCATCGCAGCCCGCCTCGGCCGCGGCCGTTCCGGCGAACTCCGCGCAGGATGTCGCCGTTCCCGACGTGATCGTCGATCAGCCTCGACGCGAGATCTGGACGAACGTCGGGCGCCCCTTCGCGACCGGCTTGACGCTCACGATCGGCGGCCTCGTCGCCCTCGCGCTCGGCGTGGCATTCATGAACCTCTCGACGATCGTGATCTACATCGTCCTGGCGCTCTTCGTCGCCCTCGCGCTCGATCCCGTGGTGCACAGGCTGTCGCGGCGCCTGATGTCACGGACCTGGGCCATCGTCACGGTCTATTCTGTTTTCGCCATACTCCTAATCGTCTTCCTCTCGGCGGTGCTGCCGGCTCTGTTCTCCAACCTCAGCGCCTTCATCGCGAGCATTCCCAGCCTCATCGACAACTTCCAGGCATCGGACTTCTACGCGTGGCTGCAGGACACCTTCGGCGCGCAGGTCGGCACGATCCTCGAGCAGCTCGAGGACTTCATCACCAATCCCGCGAATCTCGCGGCGATCGGCAGCGGCGTGCTGAAGGTCGGCGTCGGCATCGCGACGGCGATCTCGGGAGGGATCATCGTCATCGTCCTGAGCCTCTACTTCCTCGCGGGACTGCCCGTCATGAAGGACACGCTCGCCCAGATGACGCCGGCCTACGGCCGCAAGACCGTCCGCGGGATGACGGAGGAGATCACCGGGTCGATCGGCGGCTACCTGACGGGCATGGTCATCCTCGCGTTCTGCAACTCCGTCGTCGCGTTCCTCCTGCACTTCTTCCTGAACCTGCCGTATCCGGGTCTCATGGCCCTCGCGGCGTTCTGCATCACGCTGATCCCGCTGATCGGCTCGGTCTGCTACTGGATCTTCGCGACGACGATCGCGCTCTTCACCGATCCGACCGCAGCCCTCATCTTCGCGATCGTGTACCTCATCTACATGCAGATCGAGGCATACTTCCTGACACCGAAGGTGATGAACAAGACCATCTCGGTCCCCGGTGCCCTCGTCGTGATCGGGGCGATGGTCGGCGGCACGCTCATGGGCCTGCTCGGCGCGCTGGTGGCGATTCCCATCACGGCTTCGATCCTGCTGATCATCAAGCGGGTCTTCATCCCGCGCCAGGACGCGAAAGTCGTCGCACCCCGCTGACGGAGTGCCTCAGGTGTATTGGCGCAGCGCCTCGCGGCGCGAGGTGACACCCAGCTTGCGGTAGATCGAGCGCTGGTGCGTCTTTACGGTGTTGACCGACACTCCGAGACGCTCCGCTATCTCGACGGTCGTCAGCGTCGTCCGCAGCTGCTCGAAGACGTCGCGCTCTCGCTCCGACAGGGCACCGATGCCCGAGCCTGACGCGCCCGGCCGCAGACACGAGAGCACGAACTCCTCGTAGCGCGTGCCCCATGCGACATGCGCGCCGAGCAGCTCGCGCAGCTCGGCATCCTGCTCCGAGAACAGCAGGCGGATCCCCTCGGGCTCGGCGAGCGTGAGCGCCTCTTCGCATAGCTCGTGCGCGGCATCCGCGCGCCCGGCGCTCCACTGGGCGAGGGCACTCGTCGTGAGGGTCGCGACCCGGATGTACGACACGGCGGCATACGGCGTGAGTTTGCGCAGGAACTGGAGCGCCTCACCATAGGCGCCCGCACGGCGCAGGATGCCGGCGACGAGGACGGCGAGCAGCGGCATCGTGGTCTCATCCGCCAGCCCGCGGGCGAGCTGCAGTGCGCGGTCGCGGTGGCCGACACCTTCCTCCAGGAGTGCGACGGCGAGCTGCCGGTAGCGAGGCCACGCGATGCCCTGCGTCTCCGTTCGCGGGAGGAACTGCAGCTCGAGCGCCGCCCGGCGGCACTGCCTCGGGTCTCCGGTCGCTGCCGCGGCCGCCGCCAGGAGGATGCGCGCGAGATCGGAGAACGCCCGTCGGCCCCCGCCGAACGCGATGACCCGGCGGAACTCCTGCTCGGCGCGCGGAAGATCGTGCGCCCAGAATGCGACGACACCGGCCGCGACTCCGCCGCTGCCGCCGATGTACGCGACCCAGGACGACTCCTCCGGGTCCTCGTCGGCGAGCGAGACGAGGAGCGGCCGCGCGGTGCGGAACTCGCCGGCCCACGCGAGTGCGTAGGCGAGGCACTCGCGGGCGCGACGGGCCAGCGCGCGATCGTCGACGGCCTCCGCCTTCCGCACGGCCGCCTCGAGCGTCTCGACGACCTGCTCGGGGTGAGCGCGCTGGACGAGCTCGGTCCACCCGATGAGGAATGTGATGGCGGCCCGCTCGCTCGCCGACGCCTCGCCCTCGACGAGCTGCGCTCGTGCGGCGGACAGGATGGCGCGCAGGCGCGAGCGGTCGTCGAGGAAGAAGAGCCGTGCGAGTTCGAGCGTCCGCTGTGCGTTCGCGTCGCTGGAGGCGCTCGTCGCAGCCCGTTCGAATAGCTCGCGTGCCGCGACGTGCTCGCCGAGCACCTCGCGCGCGCACGCACGCACGAGCTGGATGGAGGGGCTGTCCATGAGGGCGGGAGGAAGCGACAGGCAGGCGCGGTCGAGGGTGGCCGCAGCGCTCCCCATGACGAGCCGCACCCACGCGTCGAGGATCACCTGCGCCGCGGCTTCCGCATCACCCACCTCGAGCAGGTGTCCGACTGCGTCGAGCGGGCGCGCTTCGGCGAGCAGCATCCCGGCGTGGCGACGCATGCTCTCCAGACGTGCGGGGTCCTCCTCGGCGAGGAGCTCGCGACAGTGCCGCGCGAAGAGCGCATGCCAGCGGTATTCGACACCGCGTGGGCCGTCGTGCCGATCGAGGAAGAGCCCGAGGCGACGGCATTCCTCGAGCAGCCGCGCCGCATCGGTGCGTCCCGTGAGCGCCCCCGCGAGCCGCGGCGTCAGCTCGCCGCACACTGTCGCGTCGACGACGAACCGCGCAAGCTCGGGTTCGAGGGCCGAGAGGATGACGTCCCTGACGTATTCGCGCATGAGCCCGCCGGTGCGGACCGCTCCGCGCGCGCGGGTCGTTCCGCTCAGGAGGGCGAGCCGCACGGCGATCGGCCACCCCGCTGTGTCGGCGTGCACGGCCAGTGCATCGGCGGCGCTCGTCATCTCGCGCGCGAGCTCGACGACCTCCGCCTCGTCGAAGGCGAGCACCTCGGCGCCGACGACGGCGTCGGGGTTGCTCAGGATGAAGCGGGGGATCCGCGCCTCGAGGGCCGTCGTGCCGATGAGGACGAGCCGCAGAGCCGGGGGAGTGCGCGCGATGAGGGCGGAGAGGAGGCCCGACTCGAGACTCTCCAGCGCGCGCTGCGCGTCGTCGATGATGATTACGAAGGGCTCCGACACACCGGACAGCGCTGCCTCGAGACGGCGGCGCAGGTCGAGCGATCCCGCGACGGGTGCCATGCCGTACGAGTCCACCCCGGGGACGCTGTCGGGCGGCAGGACCGACTCGAGTGCCGCGACGATGCCCTCGTCGACGGAGCCTGCGTCGAGCGGATCGATCGCGAGCCACGCGACGAGTCGCGGCGAGGTCTCGGCCCACGAACTCATGATGGTCGTCTTGCCGAAGCCGCTCGGGGCGGTGACGACGGTGACGGGATGCTGCGCGATGACGTCGTCGATGAGCTGCACGAGCCCGGGACGCTGCAGCGTCGCGGGCTGGCGGAGCGGCGGGTTGTGCCTGCTCCAGACGACTGGCGACAGCGCGGACGGCGGCAATGTCATGCGCCCTCCTCCTGCCTGCTGCCGGCGCCGAGGGGGCGAGACCTCTGAACCGGTGCGGCCACGCAGTGATTCACACGGTACGAGTGACTGCGGGGATCGCTTTCGGGATTGTACCTCTCCGCTGTGACTGGTCCGGCACACCCGGGTCACCTTCGTGTAACGCGCAACGGCACCCCTCGCGATTCGAGGGGTGCCGTTGGTGAAGCGGGTCAGGCCAGGGCGCGAGCCTTCAGCGCGTCGTACTCCGCCTGCGTGATGGTACCGGCCTTGAGCAACTCGGCCGCCTTCGCGATCTCGTCGGCCGGGCTCGATGCCGAAGCCCCCGCGACCGACTGGATGTAGGCGTTGGTGGCCTCCTGCTGGCGCTTGGCCTCGGCCAGACCGCGCTCCTGCATGCCCGAGCCGCGGGCGATGAGGTAGATCAGCGCCGTGAGGAAGGGCAGGAAGATCAGGAAGATCACCCACACCGCCTTCCACCAGCCGCTCAGCTTGTGGTCGCGGAACAGGTCGCTGAAGATCGTGATGAGCACGAACAGGTACGCGACGAATGCGAAGATCCAGAAGAACCACAGCACGAGGTTCCAGAAGCCGCCGTCGAACATTTGGTTTCCTCCGATGAAAGACGAGTGTCGGGGTCGATTGGTTTCAGTCTCCCCCCTGACCGACCGGCGGGGCCGCCCGATCACCCCTTTCAGATGATCGGGCGACGCCCGTGATCAGGTCAGGAGAGGAGCCGGGCCTTCGCCGCCTCGAATTCGGCGTCGCTGAGGGCGCCGGCATCCCGCAGCGCCGACAGCTTCTGCAGGGACGCCACGATGTCGACCTCACCCGAGGGCGCCGCGGCGGCCGGAGCCGGAGCCGGAGCGGGCGGCGGAGGAGCGGCAGCGGCCATCTGCTGCGCGACCGCCTGCTGAGCCGCGGCGTTCATCGCCGCCTGCTGCTGGGCCGCCTGGTACTGCTGCTGCTCCCACTCCTCCTGCGCCTTGCGCTGCTGGCGGTTGTTCATGCCGTTGTTGACGGCGGTCGCGGTACCCGCGACGACGGCGGTGCGCGCGGCGAGGCCGACGAGGCCGGGGCGTCCCACTCTGCGGATCATGGCTACTCTCCTTCGTTCTCTTCGATGGCGTCGACGAGTGCGTTGACGATGGGGGCGGGGATGCGCTCGGACGAGAGCACGACGCCGCCGCTGGCCGCGAGGCTCTCCGCGAGCTTCCGGGCGTAGACGAGCTCGATCGCGACGACGGCGGCCGAGCCTCCGGCGGGGACCAGCTCGCCGAGGGCGTCGATGTCCTCGTCGCCTGTGATGCCGCTCAGCACGAGGTCGAGCGCACCGTAGTCGTCGGAGTCCTCCTCGATCTCGACGATCGAGACCTCGCCGTCCTCGGACTTCGAGACGAGCACGAAGTCCAGCACACGGACGATGCCCCCCTCGACGAGCTCGACGAGCGACGAGATGAATGCCGGATCGGGCTTCTCGCCCTCGAGGCCGAGCAGGAACAGCTCGACAGGTCCGTAACGGAAATCAGCCATTGTCTTCCCTTCTGAAGTCACGGGTCGAGGCTGCGGAGCGTCGCGTCGTGCACGGCGGGATGGGCCCCCCAGCGTCGGTCTCAAGCTAGTCCGGCGGGTGCGCGGCGGGTAGGGCTCCGCGGCGACGGATCACCCGCGGCGGGGGAGGTCAGCGGACGGGCAGCAGGCAGGTCGGCGACGGCGCCGCCGTACGGTGCCGCACCCGTCCCGGCACACCCGTGCGCAGGTCGATCCCCAGCGAGACGACCTCGTCGGCGAGCTGCCCTGCGACCAGCAGCGTGTCACGCACGACGACGTGGTGACGTGGCCAGTGCACCCCCGCCTCGACGAGCGCGAGGGGCTGGAGGGTCTCGCCCGCGCCGCGCACACGCACGACCGCGATCGTGTCGCTCCCGCGCACGCCTGCGTACAGCAGTCCGCCGTCGCGCGACGGCGCGAGCTCGGCCGCCGTGTCGTCGGGGAGGATGCCGGCGCCCAGGTGCGTCCCGCCCACGAGCCGCCACGTCGTCGGTGCCGCCGGATCCGGTGCGAGGACGAAGACCTCGTGCGAGAGCTCGGTCACGACGTATAGATGTCCGCTCGGGTGCCACACGGTGTGCCGTGGACCCGAGCCCTTGGGAAGCACGACCTCCTGCACGAGCGCCAGTCCAGAGCCTCGGACCCGCCAGAACCTCACGAGGTCCAGTCCCATGTCGGTCGTCGCGACGAGACCGCCGGGGAGGAACACCGCCTGATGCGCATGGGAGGGACGGGCGCCCGATGCCTCCGGCGTCGCGGCGGGCTCTTCGTGATCGGGCACGAGGTGCGCGTACTCCTCGCCCGCGGCCTCGCGCAGGGCGCGCGCCGCAGCCGCGAGATCCAGGTCCGGCGCCTCGGCCGGCGCCGGGCCCGCCCCGTGCGGATCCGAAGCGGCGGCAGCGATCACAGGCGCGGAAGGCCGGCCCGCGGCATCCAGCGACATCCGCACGACGCGGCCGTCACGCCAGCAGCTCGCCACGAGCGAGGAGCCGTCGGGAGCGACGGCGATGTGGCACACGGCTTCGCCCGCCTCGACGGGCGCGCCGAGGGGAGCGAAGGATGCCTCGCCCGTGCGGCGGAACGCCTGCGCCGTGCCGGCGCCCTCGAGCGCGGCGTACACGACGTCGAGCGAGGGGTGCGCGGTGAGCCAGGACGGCGAGCCGCCGGAGGCGACAGCATCCCCTGCGAATCCGAGGGGTCCGCCGGCGAGAGCGTCGTCGGCCGCACCCGCGAGCAGCACGCCGATCCCGGTCGCGGCGCCGTCCATGTCGGCGGAGTACCCGCCGAGCCAGAACCTCACGTCAGTCGACGAGGTCGTGGCGCACGACGACCTCGTCGCGGGCGGCCCCCACGCCGATCACCGAGATGCGGGTGCCGCTCATCGCCTCGAGGGCGAGCACATACTCCTGCGCCTCGCGAGGCAGGTCGTCGAAGGTGCGCGCCGTCGAGATGTCGTCCTTCCAGCCCGCGAAGTACTCCAGGATCGGCTTCGCGTGGTGGAAGTCGGACTGGTTGACAGGGATCTCGTCGAACCGCTCGCCGTCGACGTCGTACGCGACGCACACGGGGATCTGGTCGAGGCCCGTCAGGATGTCGAGCTTGGTAAGGACGATGTCGGTGATGCCGTTGATCCGCGTCGCATAGCGCGTGATGGGAGCGTCGTACCAGCCGACGCGGCGGGGCCGGCCCGTCGTCGTGCCGAACTCGAATCCGCGCGAGCGGAGCCACTCGCCCTGGTCGTCGAAGAGCTCGGTCGGGAACGGACCCGAGCCGACGCGGGTCGTGTACGCCTTCGCGATGCCGACGATGCGGTCCAGGCGGTTGGGCCCGACTCCCGAGCCCGTCGACGCGCCGCCCGCCGTCGCGGACGAGGAGGTCACGAACGGGTACGTGCCGTGGTCGACGTCGAGCATCGTGGCCTGACCGCCCTCGAACACGACGACGTCGCCCGCATCCAGGGCCTGGTTCAGCAGCAGGCCCGTGTCGGCGACCATGGGCCGCAGCCGGTCGACGTACGAGAGGAGGTCCTCCACGACGGCATCCGCCGCGATCGCACGCCGGTTGTAGACCTTGAGCAGCAGGTGGTTCTTCTGGTCGAGGGCGCCCTCGACCTTCTGCCGCAGGATGTTCTCGTCGAAGAGGTCCTGCACGCGGATCCCGACGCGATTGATCTTGTCGGCGTACGCAGGGCCGATGCCGCGCCCCGTCGTGCCGATCTGGCGCTTGCCGAGGAAGCGCTCCGTCACACGGTCCAGTACGCGGTGGTACTGCGTGATGATGTGCGCGTTGGCGCTGATCCGCAGGCGCGACGTGTCCAGTCCGCGCGCGTGCAGCGCCTCGAGCTCGTAGAAGAGCACCTCGAGGTCGATGACGACGCCGTTGCCGATGACGGGATTGACGCCGGGGGAGAGGATGCCGGACGGCAGCAGGTGCAGCGCGTACTTCTCGTCGCCGATCACGACGGTGTGGCCCGCGTTGTTGCCGCCGTTGAACTTGACGACCCAGTCGGTGCGCTCGCCGAGCAGATCGGTCGCCTTGCCCTTGCCCTCGTCTCCCCACTGGACTCCGACGATGACGATGCCTGGCATGAGACCCCCTGGGAGTTGCTGCGCCGTGTGCGCGGGACGGGCCCGACCAGTCTATCGAGAGGCCCACGCCACTCCCGGCGAGCGCCGGCTGCAGGAGCGGCGGAATACCGAGCGTGTGTTCAGCATTGCCTTGAATGACGCTCGATTGCGTCGATCCCCCCACCGCTTGCGCGGGCGCTCGTCCGCGACGTCTCGTTCACCCTCGACGCGGGCGACCGCGTCGGCATCATCGGCGAGTCCGGCTCGGGCAAGTCGCTGACGTCCCTCGCGGCGCTCGACCTCCTCCCCGACACGCTGACGGCATCCGGCTCGGTCCGGCTCGACGGACACGAGATCGTGGGCCGGCCGGATGCGGCCCTGCGTTCCCTGCGCGGACCCGTCGCCGAGATCGTGTTCCAGGAGCCCCTGACGGCCCTCGACCCGCTCATGCGGGTCGGGCGCCAGATCGCCGAGCCCCTGCGCCGCCACCTCGGCCTGCGCGGCGCCGGGCTGCGCGAGGCCGTCGCCCGCGCACTGGCCGAGGTCGCGCTCCCGGACGAGCGCGTCGCGCGCTCCTTCCCGTTCGAGCTGTCCGGCGGTCAGCGCCAGCGCGTCGCGATCGCCATCGCGCTGGCGGCGCAGCCGCGCCTGCTCATCGCCGACGAGCCCACGACGGCGCTCGACGTCACGGTGCAGGACGGCGTGCTGGGCCTCATGGAGCGGCTCGTGCGGGAGCGCGGCATGGCACTCCTGTTCATCAGCCACGACCTCGCCGTCGTCTCTCGCATGGTCGAGCGGATCGTCGTCATGCAGGGCGGCGCCGTGGTCGAGGAGGGCCCCGTCATGCGCATCGTCCGCGAGCCGCAGCATCCGTACACGACGTCGCTGGTCGAGAGCGCACGCGCTCTGGATGCGGCACTGGATGCTGTCGCCCCGGGTGAGGGAGGTCCGTCGTGAGCATCCTCGAGCTGACTTCGGCGGGGTACTCCTACGGCGCCCAGACCGTGCTGGAGGACGTCTCGCTGTCGATCGGCGACGGCGAGAGCCTGGGCCTCGTCGGCGAGTCCGGCGCCGGCAAGTCCACGATCCTCCGGCTCCTCCTGGGCGCGGACAGGAGAGGTGCGCTTCGACGGCGCTCCACTGAACCTGCGGGACCGCGCAGTCCTGCGCCGCTTCCGGGCGGCCGTGCAGCCCGTGTTCCAGGACCCGTACTCCTCGCTCGACCCGCGGCAGCGGATCGACCGCATCGTCGGCGAGCCGCTCCGGTCGCTCGGCATCGCGAAGGGCGCGGAGGCACGGACCCGCGTGGCGGCCGCACTCGCATCCGTCAACCTCGACGCCGACGCGCTCCTCCGCTACCCGCACGAATTCTCCGGCGGCCAGCGCCAGCGGATCGCGATCGCGCGCGCGATCGTGTCGCGGCCGCGCCTCCTCCTGGCCGACGAGCCGGTCAGCGCCCTGGACGTGACGACGCGCGTGCAGGTGATCGACCTCCTCGCGCAGCTGCGCCGGGACCACGGCCTCGCGCTCGTCATGGTCTCGCACGACCTGGGCGCCGTCGCGGCGGTGTGCGCGCGGACGGTCGTGCTGCGATCGGGGCGCGTCGTCGAGTCCGGTCCGACCCGCACGCTCCTCACGGCGCCCGCGACCGAGTACGCGCAGTCGCTCGTGAGCTCGGTGCCGCGCCTCCCGCGCTGAGGCGCGGCGCCGCCGATAGGGTGTGCGCATGACGCGCACCCCGGGCTGGGCACGGACGTGGACGCTCGTGCGGGCCGCGGCATCCGTCCTCATCGCCGCCGCGGTCATCGCGCAGGCCGTCCGCACGATCGGCGGGATGCTGGCCGTCCGCGGCGACGTCGTCACGACGGTCGTGAACTTCTTCAGCTTCTTCACGATCCTGTCGAACGTGCTGTCGGCCGTCGTCCTCGCGTGGGCGGTCGTCTGGTTCTGGACGAGGGGCACCGTCTCCGCCTCGGGGCCGGCCGGCCCGGCTGAAACCCCCGAGCCGCGCTCGCTCGCCGTCGCGCTCGCGTGCGCCACGACCTACATGATCGTCACGGGCGTCGTCTACAACCTGCTGCTGCGCGGCATCCCGCTCCCGCAGGGGACGACGGTGCCGTGGTCCAACGAGATCCTGCACGTCGTCGGTCCGCTCTTCCTGCTCGCCGACCTCTTCCTCGGCCCGCGGCGTCACGCGCTGAGGTGGCGTGCGGTCGCCGAGATCCTCGTGCTGCCCATCGCGTGGGTCGTCTACACGCTCCTCCGCGGGCCGCTCACGACGAATCCCAACACGGGCCAGCCGTTCTGGTACCCGTACCCGTTCCTCAACCCGAACAACTTCGACGACGGGTATGCGACGGTCGCCCTCTACGTCGTCGGCATCGCCGTGGTGATCGCGATCGCCGCGACGCTCGTCGTGTGGGTCGGCCGGCGCCGCGGGACCGCTCGCGCCGCCGTCGCCGCGCCCGTCGTCGTGGGCGGTTGAGTCCGCTTCTCGGGCCTCCGACCAGGGGAAAACCCGTTCCGGACCTTTCTGTCCGCTCTTTGGGGGACACTTTGTCCCCCGGGTACAAAAACCGCTGACCGCGCCCCTTCCTTCTGCGCTCCGGGGTACGGATTTTCACGATTCAGGACCCCGGGTCACTACACCTGTTCCCGGGGGAGACGACACAACCGCATACACAAATACGAAGGGTCGTCTCATGTACTGGATATGGATCAGGATCGCGGCGGCGATCACAGCTCTCTCGGGAGTAGTCGCCGGGTTCATCGTCAACGTCGATCGTGCCGCCCGTGAAGGGCAGGTCTTGGGGGACGTGCTGGCGAACTATTTCAGCCTCTTCACGATCGTCTCGTCGCTCTTGAGCGTCGTGGTCCTCGTGACGGCTGCCTCATGGTCGGAGCGGCACCCGGGGACCTCCCGCGAGCCGCTGGCGATCGCTCTCGGGCTGGCGGCGGTGGCAGGCCCCGTCATCCTTCTCGGCCTCGTCTACAACATCCTGCTGCGCGGTCTGCCCAGTGAGATCGCGCTGGGGGACTCCGCCGGCATCGCGCTGCTCGACTCATACGCGATCGACGTCCTGCACGTCGTCATGCCGATCTACTTCGTGTGCGACCTGCTGCTCGCGCCGCGCCGGCGCGGTCTGCCGTGGTGGTCGCTCGCAGTCATCGTGGGCTACCCGCTCACGTGGCTGGGATACACGATGGTGCGCGGAGAGCTCGTCGCGAACCCCGACGGGTCCACGCCGTGGTGGTACCCGTACCCGTTCCTCGACCCGCACGGTGCGGGCGGATACGGCTCGGTCGCGATCTACCTCGGCGCGATCTTCGCGGGCTTCCTCGCCATCGGCGCAGGGATCGTCGCGATCGGTCGCTACCGCGAGCGGCGTGCGGCGAGGCACACAGCGGCTGCGGCAGCAGGGGCGCTGCCGGCCTGAGCCGGATGGATCCGGGGGTGAGGGGACGCGTGGCTGCGTCACCTCGCCCCCGAATTCTGTCCGGATGCCGCGGCTCACTCGGGCCGCGGCATCCTCTCGTTCACATCGCGCTGGGGTAAGAGGCGGTCACCGGGCCCTGTCCGCACCCGCGACCTCGGTCAGCCCGCCCGGTGCCGGCGCCGGAGGATGACGAGCACGACCCCGCCCCCGATCATGAAGGCCGCCAGCATCGCGGCTCCCCACAGGGATGCGGCATCGAGCCCCGTCGGCGCAAGCCCGAAGTCGTTCGTCACCACGATCTCCATGGAGACGGTTCCGAGCACTGCGACGGCAGTCGTTCCCGAGACCGGGACGCCGTCGATCATGATCGTCGTGTCGTCCGCGCCGCCGGTGTCCACCTCGGTGATCGTGCATTCCGCGCCCGTCGGCAGGAGTGTCGCCACGTAGGCGGCTTCTGTGCCCACCTGGATCGTGCCGTCGCGCAGGAGGAGTCCCGGGGCCGGGTGCGAAGCGTCGATGAGGACGCAGCGCACGTGGAACGTGTACAAGCGGCCGGGATCGGGCGCGTCGCCCTCGACGACTTTCGACACCCTCACCGGCGGGTCGGGGTACTCGTTCACGAACGCCACCGACGTCTGATCCGCGGCGTCCACGTCGGGTAGCGGTTCGAGCTCGGCGATCGTTCCTTCTGTTGCATCGCCTGTAGCGCCGCCCTGGGTGACCGCGACCGTCGTGACCGGGGCATCCATCGTGTTCGTCTCCGTAATGGTGCACTCCGCGCCCTCGGGAAGCTCCGTCCACGTGAACGTCTCCCCGTCGGCGATCGTCTGCGTCATCGGCTCGGCGGCCGCAACGGCGTCGCCCCGCCAGTCGCACGCCAGCTCGACCTCGAACGGTCCGTACTCGATCGGGTCGCCGTCGATGTCGACACCGAGCGATTCGACCGTCTTGGTGACCGAGACCTGGGCGAAGTTGAAGGTGTTCTCGACGACCAGGCCTGGCTGCGGCTGGTCGTCCACACTCAGGATCGTCGGATCCGTCTCGACCGTGAACGTGTAGCCCTCGCCGGCGTCGGCCGCGATCAGGTTGCCGTCCGCGTCGTAGATCGCCGTGGAGTTCGCCCCGCCGTCGGTGACTTCCGTGAGCGTGCACGTCGATCCGGTGGGCAGGTTCTCCCACAGCGCGATGGGGTCGCCCGCGTTCACAGTCCGGAGCCCTGTCCCCGGGATCTCCACGGTCTCGCCGTCTCGTTCGCACACGAGGCGGAGCAGGAAGCTCGCGGTGCCGAACTTCTCGGCGCCGGCGCCGGCGAACGTCTTGGTGACCTCGAGCGAGCCGGTGAGGTACCAATTCGTCGCGGTGATCGTCACGACGCCGCCCTGGGCGGGAACCTCGATGACACCGGTCGCCGTGTCGACGCCGTCGTTGGGGGTGATCACCACCGCATCGGCCCCGTTGAGGTCGACCTCGCTGACTGTGCACAGAGATCCGGCCACCACTTCGGTGACGGCGGTCTGCCATCCGTTGTCTGCGTTGAGGTCGACCTGTCCTTCCAGCACCACCTGGCCGTCGAACGTGCAGCTGTAGTCGAAGACGAAGGTCTCGTCGACGCCGAACTGCTCGGCTCCGGCACCCGCGAACTCCTTGCGGAGCACCAGCGCCGAGGTGTCGAACAGGTTCGTGTACGTGACGGTGGCGATCGTGTCGCTGCCCGCGGGCAACTCCGGAATCACGACCGTGCGCGCCTCTTCGTCGATCTGGGGGGCGAGTTCACCCTCGCCTCCGGGCACGTCGACCGCGATGATCGTGTCGTCGGCCTGATGCGCATCGGTCTCGGTGATCGTGCACTCCGACCGTGCAGGGATCTCGGTGATCGTCTCCGTCTGTCCCGCGTCGAGCGCGAACGTCGAGTCGACGACCGTCTCCCCTTCGAACGTGCAGACGACGTGGAACTCGAACTGCGTGGGGATGAAGGCGGAGTCCGACTCGACGAGCTTGCCGATCTCGAGGGACGCCCACTCGTACACGTTCTCGATCGAGAAGGCGAAGGTCTGGTCCTCGGCCGCGACGGTGACGGTCTCCGGCGTCACGACAGCATCCGTCTGTCCTTGGTCGTCCTCGGCTACGGTGCAGATCGAGCCGACCGGAACGTCGAGGATGACGATCGGATCTGCACCGGGCACGAGCGTCACCACGCCGCCGTCGACGAGCGGCACCTCTGCGCCCTGCCACGTGCACGACACCGTCGCGGTGAACTCGTCCGGCACAGGGAAGCCGTCGGGCGCGTCGACCGTCTTCACCACGGAGACCGAGCCGTTCACGAAGATGTTCTCGACCTCGACGACGACCGGGGCGGTGTCGTCGCCGATGATCACCGGCTGGTCCGGGCTGATCGTGTGGTCCGACGCGAAGCCGGGGTCGGTCTCGGCCACCGTGCACTCGGCACCGGTCGGGAGCGACTCGTAGGTCACGGAGCCCGCACCGGTGATCGTGCGCGTGGCACCGCCGGGAATCGGCGACACATCGACGACCTCGCCATCGACGACATACGTGCACGACAGGCTCACCTCGTAGCTGTCCTCGGTCGCCGGGCTCAGGCTCGCCGCGGGCTCGCCCTCGAGCGACTTCTCCACGGTGAGCGACCCCACCGAGTAGGTGTTCTCGACCGTGAACTGCCGCGCGTCGTCACCCTCCACCAGCCAGAACGTCACGGGGTCGCCGTTCTCATCGAGGATCTGCGACGAGTTCGCCCCTCCGGTCATGGTCTCGCCCATCAGGCACAGCGCGCCGGCCGGCAGCGGGTCGTAGGTCGCGGACCATCCATTCGCCTCGGTCAGGGTGCGCGTCATTCCACCGGGGATGTCCGTGATGATGAACCCCGTCGACAGGTCGAGACACACGATCGTGACCTCGTAACTGTCGGCCGCCCACGTCAGGTCGTCGCCGACGAACTCCTTGACGACCGTGACGCTGCCTTCTTCGAAGGTGTTCGTCACGGTGACGGACGCGATCTCGCCGCTTCCCACGGTCACGGGGTTCGGGTCGATCGCGACGGTGGTGGCGGATCCCTCGACTGTCTCTTCGAACTCGCACGAAGACCCCGCGACGATGTCGTCCACCTGTGCGACGAGGTCGGTCTCGTCGTCGGCGGTCGTCGGATCGTCCGCCGCCGCCGCGAAGACCAGGTCGCCGTCCCAAGTGGTGATGCCTTCGAACGTGCAGGTGACGTGCACGATGTACGGGGGGTCGGCGAAGGGGGTGTCCACGGGGGTGATCACCTTCGTGAGCGCGATCGAGCCGACGTCGAAGGTGTTCGTCACCGCCACGGCGTTGAAGATCTCACCGTCGTCGGCACCGAGGGTGATCGTCACCGATCCGTCGGGGTTCGGAGGGATGACGTCGGTAGCCGTCGTCCCGGTCAGCACGACATCGTCCGCACCGCCCGTGTCGGTCTCCGAGACGTTGCAGACCGTGTTCGCAGGGAACCCGGTGAGCTCTACCGGCACACCGGGTTCGACCTCGATCACCATGGGAGTCGCGTCGTAGCCGTCGGCCCACACCGGCTCGCCCAGGAAGGTGCAGTCGACGGCCACCTCGAAAGGTCCGAACTCGATGGGCTGACCTTCGGCGTCGACGGCATCCGACTGCACCGCCTTCGTGATCCGCAGGCCGGCCAATCCGTAGACGTTGTCGAGAGTCACGGTGTCGAAGGGCTCTTCACTCACCACGACTCCGCCGCTTCCGGAGGCGCCGATCTGTCCGTTGTCGCCCTCGATGAGTTCGCACTCCGCGCCCCAGGGGAGCGGCTCGACGGTCTGGATCTCATCCGCGGTCAGGGTCAGGTCGATCGGCGGCAGGAGCTGCTGGACGGGCGTGCCGACCGCCGATACGCAGAGGAGCCGGACATCGAACGTCGCCGGCGCGAATTCGGCGGCATTGCCGCTGACGGTCTTCTGGACCTGGATGGATCCCGTCGCGAGCGCCACCCCGGTCTTGCTGCCCTCGATCGGGGACGAGTCGAACGACCCGTTGCTCTGGATCTGCGTGAGGTGCGCGCCCGTCGCGACGGTGTTCCAGGCGATCGTGTCCGGATTGTCGAGGTCGGGCGGCACAGGCGGCGTGATCGTCCGATAGTCCAGGAGCGCGCCATCGCCCGGCATCAGCTCGAATCCGGGCGCGAGGTCGATGACGACCTTCAGTCCCGTGATCGTCGAGAGGTCGGCGACCGTCGCAGGATCGACCCACGACCCGGGAGGGCAGGTCGGCGTCATGGTCGTGTCGAGGTCATCGCTGCACACATCGCCCGTCGTCACCTGGTAGCTCATCGTCGCCCCGGCGGGCGACTGGACGAGCTCGACGCCGCCGTTGAAGATCGGCTGCCATTCTGACTCGCGATCCAGGCCGCTGATCACGCCCGTGTCTCCGGGGACGGGAAGCCGATCGATCATAACGAGGCGATCCATCGGGATGTTGCCCGTGTTGACGATCGCCATCCGCCAGTCGACCTCACCGCCGGGCTTGGACCGCGGAACGCAGGTCACCCACGCGAATCCCTCATCGTCGGGGTCGGCGATCGGGGGAACATTGGGCGCGCAGTCCTCATCGCCCGTGAGGACGTCGAAGGATCCGAGCTCGGGGTCGAGCACGCGGACGCCCTTGCCCGAGCGCACCGCACCTGCCGCGAGGACAGTGACTTCGGTCCCGGCGGTGCACTCGTCCACTGCACCTTCGACGTCGTTGCAGGCATCGAAGGGCCGATCGCCTGAGACCGTCGCCTCATTGCCGACGTTCGTGCCTCCCGGGAGGCCGACCGTGAACATGAGGTCGATGGAGATCGTGTAGCTCTGACCGACCTCGAGCACGGTGCCCGCCGGGAAGGTGAACACGAACTGCCCGCCGGCCGGATCGATGGTCACGTTTCCGACGTCCTCCGGCATCGGGAGCCCGTTCGGCGGTGAGGGCGCGGCCGCGCCCGACAGGTCGAATCGGAACGTCCCGTCGCCCGCGTCATCGAAGGGATCGACCCTGAGCTGGCCGTCCTGCAGCGGATCATCGGTGATGACAGGATTCTCGATGGGCCATTCGCCCGTATTGGTGACCGTGATCTGGTAGGGGATGACCTCGGCAGGGCCGAATGCGCTCCCCTGCGTGGGGCTCTTGGTGATCTCGACGGCAGAGGTGGCGTGCTGGAAGAACATCTGGGCGGTCGCGCTGTCCTGCGCGATCGGCTGGGTGTCGGGGTCCTCGATGTCGCAGCTGAGGAACGGGCAGATCGTCGTCGTCTGCTGGTTGCTGAACTCGCCGGGAGCCGCTTCTCCTGGAGCGGGCGTCAGATCGGGTCGATCGCTGGGCACGGCGCCGCCGGTGCGCAGGTCGACACGGCGCTGCACGAGCACGGGCACGCTCTGCAGCGGGGTCGTGGGGTTCTCCCACTGGGCGCCGTCGATGCCGTCGCCGTCGTCGTCGTCCATGAACCCGAATCGGATGCCCTGCACGTCGGCCGGGTCGACTCCCGGGAACGGGAACGGGTTCGCCTCGAACTGGGCGAGCGTCTGGAACGGTCCGACCTGCCACGCCCCACCCGTGACCACCACGGTGCCGCCCACCTCGGTGAACGTGCCGCCCGTGAAGATCGACATCCGCATGAGGTTGATCGGCGCCGTCAGGGTGTACGAGGGATCGACCCCGACGAAGTCGAAGGCGTTCCAGAACGTGGGCGCCGAATCCTCGATCCGCATCGCATACGTGCGTGACGAACCGGTCGGCTGCCCCGTCAGGGTCATCAGGACCGGGGAGTCGTCCGGCTCCACCTGCGTGTTCGGCGAGAAGGACTTCGTCGCGTCGACGGTCAGGTCCAGCTCCGTGAGGTCGACGCTCGCGGTGTCCGTGTCGCTCGTGACGTTCCCGGCTGCTCCACCGCCGGCGTCGTCGATGGACGCGACGGCTTGATTGTCCACCGGGCTGTCATCCTGATCGACGCGCACACCCGGGGTGCCACGGACGAACTCGCGCAGCCGAAGGTCCATCGTGACGGTGCTCGCCGCGCCCGGGTTTATCCGCCCGTGGTGTTCGATGAGGACGCCGACGACGTCCGCCAGCTCGGGCTCGGTCAGGGCGAGCGCGCCCGTCACGGTGTGCGTCGTCGACCCGTCGGCAATCCCGTCGTCGTCCGTGTCGCGGCTGAGGGTGACGACGGTCTGCGTGGGATCGGCGCCAGGGGGGATCGTGATGTCGAGGAACCCGATGAGGTTGAAGAAGGTGAACGGGTTCTCGGCCGCTCCAGGCGCCGGGTCCTGGATCGTCATCGTGTCGACCTTGGCCGCGGTCTGGTTCGTTCCGACGAGCGTCACACGCCCCGTCGGGAAGCTCGACTGCGGCGTGCCGTCGGGCGGCACTCCGAACGGACTGTTCGACCACGTCTTGCCGAGCGTGACGTTCAGCGGGACGTCGATGATCGCGATCGTGTCGGAGTCCTGCGAGTTCAGCACCGTGTCGGTGCCGTCCACTCCGACCGCGGAGGCCGTGTCGAGCACCGTCCCGACCGCCGGGTCGTTGTCCGCGATGTTGTAGTCGAGGGTTCCCATCGCCGGGGCACCGTCCGACCGCCGGGTGTCGCGCAGCTCCACCGTGAGCAGCACCTGTCGGTCGTTGCCGCTCGACCGCGCGACGCCGCTGCCCACCGGCGGCGCGGTGGGGTCTCCCACGGACGTCGTGGCACGCGTCGGGCTCTCGACGAAGACCAGGCGGATGCCGAGGGCGTCGTCGCGGTCGGCCGTCGTGAGCGTCACCCCGGGGAATGCGCCGTCGCAGGCGGCTGGACACGGGTCGTTCGCCAGGTCACGCCATGTCGTCCCGTCCCAGAGCTGGACGGCTGCGACCTGGTCGAAGAGGAGGAGCGGATCCATCGCCGACGAGATGGCGGGCACCGCCACGACGTCGAAGGCGTCGTAGAACGACGTCGCGATCGAGGCGGGTGTGCTCAATGGCGGGATCGCCTCGTCCTGGATCGTCATGGAATCGACGCTCGAGAAGCCGCCCGTCGACCAGTCGAGCGTGATCGTGGCCTGCTGCTGCGAGCGCGACGTGATGACGTTGGGCTCGATGGACTTGTCCATCACATCGGGTCCGCCGCCTCCTCCGCCGCCGTCGGTCGGGATGAGCGGCAGGTCGTCGCAGGCCGTCGAATCCGGTGTGGGCGTCGATGCCACCTCGGGGCTCGAACCCGAGCTCGACGCGCAGTTCGGCACGGCATCCGGAGCTTCCGTCTGCGTGGCGGGATCGCGCTCCGTCGCGCGCTTCTCGACCGTGAAGTGAGGCTCGAAGCTCGTTCCCGGCGGGAAGGTCTCGCCGTCCTGCGCCGTGTAGACGAATTGGAGGCCGAGGATGTCGTCCTGCAGATCCGCGGGGATGTCCATCGAGAACTGCGGTGGCGTCGTCGGGCCCTGGATGTCCTGTGCGCCGGGCAGCGGCACCCACTGCGTGCCGTCCCAGTAGTTGATCGACAGGGTCGCGTTGGCGGGCACCGCGGTCTGGGTGATCTCAGTCGCGTCGAACTCATCCCAGAACGTGCCGTCGACGTCATAGGGCACGGCCTGCGGGTCCTGGATGACGACCTGATCCGCGTTCGTCGTCGAGCGCGGGAAGTCGGCGATCGTCCCGGACAGCGTCACGAGCGCCCATTCGCCCGGCCGGTCGACGATCGAGTCGGGGTAGATCGACTTGCCGGTGATGATCTCGAGGTGTCGCTCGAAGACGGAGAGATCCGCATCCGCCGTCGCGGTGCCGCTTCCGCCGATCGGCCCCGTGCCCTCGACGGTGATCTCATTCGGAATCGTCGCGGGGAACCCGACCTGATCGGGATCTGTCGCCACGCCGAACGGGATGCTGGTCTGCGCTGAGGGCGCGATGTCACCGGTGAACGTGATCTGGAAGCGCACGACGGTGCCGCTGGGCGCTGGCGGCGTGGTGCCGTTCGCGAAGGGCAGGGTCTCGCTCGTGCCGTCGTCGTAGTAGTAGGTGACGGTGGCTGCTGTCGCGCCCGCGGGATACTGCACGGCCCCCGTGAACCCCGTGAACTGCAGAGACTCGTCGAAGCCGTCGGCGAAGGGGTCGTCGCCCGTGAGACTGGGCTCGGTGATCGTGAGCTCGGGAAGGGAGAAGGCGCTCTGGTTGCCTGCGGTGAGCGTCGCCACCGATGTCCCGCCGGCGGGCACCTGCGTCGGGTTGAAGGACTTGCCGGCCGAGACCTGGACATCCTCGGCGATGATCTGATGGGTCGCCGCATCGTCATCGGTCGCGATCGTTCCGTCGAGCGACACCTCGCTCTCCGTGGAGTTCGTCACGGTGACGTTGTCGGGGCTGTCTTGCACATCCGGCCCGTGCTCCATGCCGATCACCGCGCCGGCCGTGGCTCCTTGCTCGATCCCGGGGTCGGTCGTGCTCGTGAACACGATCTGCACGCCGAGCACCTGATCGTCCGGCACGCCCGCGGGCGGCTGGGGGATGGTGGGAGGGGTAACCGGCGTACCCGGGACCCATTGCGCGCCATCCCACACCAGCACCTGCGCGGTCTCGGCGCCCGCCGGGTACGACACGGACTGGATGCCGGTGAACGGCAGTGTCGTGAATGGGTTGGGCGTGACGGTCGGATCGACCGGATCGGTGATCACGATCTGATCGACGTTCGCGTTGGAGCTGTTCGTCGCGGTGATGGTCGCCGTCACCGGCGTTCCCGGGTCTGCGACGGCGCTCGGCGGGTCGAGTGTCTTGTCCACCGTCGTCGCCAGGTCCAGCGGGATCACGGGCGTGACCTCGGCCGTGCTGTCGAGCGGACCCGACTGCTGGGTGTCGGCATCCGTCGTCGCGGTGTTGGGGACCGGGATGCCGTTGGCTTCGTAGGGGAGGTCGTCGCGGGCCTGGACCTGGATCGTCACGATGCCCGAAGTGCCCGCGGGGATCCCGGTCGTGCCGCCGACGATGGGCATCGTGAAGTCGACGTGGACATCCTGACCGTCGACGCTGACGTCGCCTTGCAGCCCGGGGCCGATCGTCGCGCCGAGCACCGTGAACTCGGACGGCACGGAGTCGTCGAGGATGGCGTTCGTGCAGCCCTGGAGGATCGTCGTGCACGAGACGGCGATCGTGTAGCTGAACGTCTCTCCGGGCGAGACCGTCTGCACGCTCGCGGTCTTCTGGACCAGGACGTCGCCGTCGGCCGCGACGGCCGCCGGCGCTGCCCCGGCGAGCACTGTCGCAGCAGCGAGGACGAGCGCAGTGAACGCGGCGGACAGACGCCTTCGGCCCTGGTGCATGGAACGACCCCCCGGTACGCGTGCCCCGCCAGCCTAGGGGGACGGTCGGACGGATATCTAGGTGTGGCGGGTGGTGCCGACGCGACGGGAGTGACTGGTGCGGCGCGAGCAGAAGAGTCCCCGACATCGCTCGCCTCCCGCGCGAGGACGCGGATGCCGGGATCGGTAGGCTGGAATCCATGTCGAAGGTCCTCCAGTCCCTGCCCATCGGCGAGCGCGTCGGCATCGCCTTCTCGGGGGGTCTGGACACCTCCGTCGCGGTCGCCTGGATGCGCGACAAGGGCGCCGTGCCCTGCACCTACACGGGCGACCTCGGCCAGCCCGACGAGGACGACATCGAGGCCATCCCGGGCCGCGCGCTCGAGTACGGCGCCGAGGTCGCACGCCTCGTGGACTGCAAGACGGCCCTCGTCGAGGAGGGCTTCGTCGCCCTCGCGTGCGGCGCGTTCCACATCCGCTCGGGCGGCAAGACGTACTTCAACACGACGCCTCTCGGTCGCGCCGTGACGGGCACGCTGCTCGTCCGCGCCATGAAGGAGGACGGCGTCGACATCTGGGGCGACGGGTCGACGTACAAGGGCAACGACATCGAGCGGTTCTACCGCTACGGCCTGCTCGCCAACCCGGCGCTGCGCATCTACAAGCCGTGGCTCGACGCCGACTTCGTCACGGAGCTCGGCGGCCGCAAGGAGATGAGCGAGTGGCTCGTCGCGCACGGCTTCCCCTACCGCGACAGCGCCGAGAAGGCGTACTCGACCGACGCGAACATCTGGGGCGCGACGCACGAGGCCAAGACCCTCGAGCACCTCGACGTCTCGCTCGAGACCGTCGAGCCCATCATGGGCGTGCCGTTCTGGGACCCGTCGGTCGAGATCGCCTTCGAGGACGTCACGGTGTCCTTCGACGGCGGCAGGCCCGTCGCCCTCAACGGCCAGGAGTTCATCGATCCCGTCCAGCTCGTCTTCGAGGCCAACCGCATCGGCGGCCGCCACGGCCTGGGCATGAGCGACCAGATCGAGAACCGCATCATCGAGGCGAAGTCGCGCGGCATCTACGAGGCGCCCGGCATGGCGCTGCTCTTCATCGCGTACGAGCGCCTGGTGAACAGCATCCTGAACGAGGACACCCTCGCGACGTACCACGAGCAGGGTCGCCGCCTCGGCCGCCTCATGTACGAGGGACGCTGGCTCGAGCCGCAGTCGCTCATGCTGCGCGAGTCCATCCAGAAGTGGGTCGGGTCGACGATCACGGGCTCGGTGACGCTGCGGCTGCGCCGCGGCGACGACTGGACGATCCTCGACACGAAGGCCGCCGGGATGTCGTACTCTCCGGACAAGCTGTCGATGGAGCGCGTCGGCGACGCCGCGTTCGGTCCGACCGACCGCATCGGCCAGCTCACGATGCGCAACCTCGACATCGCCGACTCGCGGGCGCGCCTGGAGCAGTACGCGGGCCTCGGCCTCATCGGCGGCCCCACGGGCGCGCTCGTGGGGCGCGTGGCCGCAGGCGAGTCCGCCGGCATCATCGAGTCGGCTGAGCCGCTGGACTCCGACGAAGAGGCTCTCGCCGACGCGACGGATGCTGTCACCGAGGCCGCGGCGTTCGACCTGGGCACCGACTGAGACAGCTCTCGGCCGTACTCGCACCCAGCGGCCGCGGCATCCGACCTCGGCGCCGACTGAGCGGCGCCGAGGAGGGCGCTCAGCCGATGCCGCCGCCGCTGCCGCCTTCGCAGCCGTTCTGGGCGAATGCGGGATCTCCGCGCCCCTCGAACCACGTCTCCACACCGTGGTCGTCGTACCAGAAGCCCGGGTAGACGTCCTCGAGATCCTGGTGCTTCTCGTGCGCCCTGACGACCGCGTACTTGTCCGTCTCGATGTAGACGTACGGGTTCTTCGCGGAGTGCGTCGCGTGGCAGTACGGCACCCGATGGTCTCCGTCCACCGGACTCGTGGCCAGTGCCGGAGCTGCCGCTCCGACGGTCAATGCGATGGCGAACGCGACTGCCGAAGCCCCAGCGAAGACACGCCGCCGACTGTTTGATGCATGCATCATGATGACCCCCCAGTTGTCACGCCTGGTCTACCACGCCCTCGATGCACCCCACAAGACACCCTGGCGGTCTCGACGGCGCGGGATGCGGGCTCACAGGCCCCTCCGGGTCGAGGCATCGCCGAGCCGCGCGTTACGATGCCAGACGGTGCCCGCGACCCGAACACGCGGCACTCGGGACCGTTGCGCGTGAGACGCGGTCCCGGTATGCCTCACGCCGAAGGAACCCTTCAATGCTGAAGACCCCGACGGGTCCGACCCCTGTCTCGACGCCCCAGCGCTCCCGCGGACGCACGATCGGGTTGATCGCCTACGGCATCGTCGCGGGGATCGTCGTCCTCGCGCTCATCGCGGTCGGCGCCGGCGTCTGGACGATCCAGCGCTCGTTCCCGCAGGTGTCCGGCGAGATCGCGCTCGCGGGGCTCGACGACGAGGTCACGGTCCAGCGCGACGCGCTCGGCATCCCCGTCATCACCGCCGAGACGACCCACGACCTCTTCTACGCGCAGGGGTACGTGCACGCGCAGGACCGCTTCTGGGAGATGGACTTCCGCCGCCATGTGACGGCGGGCCGCGTCGCCGAGCTCTTCGGCGAGTCGCAGGTCGCGACGGACAGCTTCCTGCGGACGCTCGGGTGGCACGAGATCGCCGAGCAGGAGGTCGAGGAGCTCGACGAGGCGGCGCGCAGCTACTACGACGCGTACGCCGACGGCGTGAACGCCTACCTGGCCGATCACGAAGGCTCTGCCGTCTCGCTCGAGTATGCCGTCCTGGGCCTGCAGAACCCGGACTACGAGATCGAGCCCTGGACGCCCGCCGACTCGGTCGCGTGGCTCAAGGCGATGGCCTGGGACCTCCGCGGCAACATCGAGACCGAGACGGAGCGCGCGCTCATGGCCCCCGACTTCACGTCGGACCAGATCGCCGAGCTGTACCCCGCCTACCCGTACGACCGCAACCCCGTCATCGTCCCGCAGATCACGCCGGTCGACGACGCGGTGCAGCCGGCCGGCATGACGGCGGGGGCGGATGCTGCTGCCGCGCCGGTCACGGCCTCCGTCGAGTGGACCGAGGTGGAGGGGGTTATCGAGGCCGTGTCGGCGCTCGTGGGCGGAGTCGGCGAGGGCGTGGGCTCCAACTCCTGGGTCGTCTCGGGCGAGCTGACGGAATCCGGGATGCCGCTCCTCGCGAACGACCCGCACCTCGGCGCCGATATGCCGAGCGTGTGGCACCAGATCGGGCTGCGGTGCGCGACGGTCGATGAGTCGTGCCCCTTCGACGTCTCGGGCTTCGGCTTCTCCGGCATGCCGGGCGTCGTGATCGGCCACAACGAGCGCATCGCGTGGGGCTTCACGAACCTCACGACGGACGTCACCGACCTGTACCTCGAGAAGGTCGAGGGCGACGAGTACTGGCGCGATGGGGAGCTGACACCGCTGGACGTCCGCACCGAGACGATCGAGGTCGCGGGAGGCGACCCCGTCGAGCTGGAGATCCGCTCGACCGTCCACGGGCCGATCGTCTCGGGCCTCACTCCGGACTTCACCTCGATCGCCGGCGAGCCGTTCACGGGCACCGAGCGGGTCGTCGTCGAGCCGGCGGACCCGCCCACGGGCGAGTACGCCGTGAGCCTGCAGTGGACGGCGCTGCAGCCGGGGACGACAGCATCCGCCATCTTCGCGATGAACGTCGCACAGGACTTCGCAGGCTTCCGTGCGGCAGCCGAGCTCTTCGACGTCCCGGCGCAGAACCTGATCTTCGCGGACGTCGAGGGCAACATCGGCTACCAGACGCCGGGCCGCCTCCCGATCCGCGGTGCCGGCGACGGCTCGATGCCCCAACCGGGCTGGGACTCGACCTACGACTGGCAGGGGTACATCCCCTTCGAGGAGCTTCCCGTCTCGTTCAATCCGGACGAGGGCTACATCGTGACGGCGAACAACGCGATCGTCGACCGGGACTATCCGTATCTCCTGACGAACGACTGGGACTACGGGTGGCGTGCGGCCCGGATCGTCGAACTCATCGAGCGCAAGGCCGCGAAGAGCCCCCTGACCGCTCAGGACATGCTCGACATCCAGGGCGACGAGCAGTTCTGGATGGGCATCCGGCTCGCCGCGGTCTACGACGGCTTCACGACGGGTGAGGACGACGTGGATGCCGCGATCGAACTGCTCAAGACGTGGGACGCGCAGAATTCGGCGGATTCCGCCGCCGCCGCGTATGCGAACGTCCTGTGGGACGAGCTCGTCCAGAACCTGTTCGTGCGCGGACGCGAGGCGGCCGCGCCGCTCAGCGGCCAGGGTCGGCTCTTCCTCGTCGTCGACCGCCTGCTCGAGGATCCGGAATCCGAGTGGTGGCAGAACCCGGGCCTGGACGTCTCGGGGCAGGAGGAGATGCTCGCGCGCACGGCCGAAGGAGCCTACAAGCGGCTCGCGAAGCTCCAGGGCGACCGCCCCGAGCGCTGGAACTGGGGCTCGCTGCACGCCCTGTCCCTCACGAACGGGACGTTCGGCGAGTCGGGCATCGCGCCGATCGAGTGGCTCTTCAACCGCGGACCGTACTCCGTCGGAGGCGGCAGCTCCGTCGTCGATGCGACCGGCTGGACCCTCGGCGAGGGCTTCCAGACGGTGACCGTGCCGTCCATGCGCATGATCGTCGACCTCTCCGACTTCGACGCGTCGGGCTGGAACCACCTGACGGGCGCCAGCGGCCACGCCTTCCACCCGAACTACACCGATCAGACCGAGACCTGGCAGCGCATCGAGGTCACGCCCTGGGCCTTCACGCCCGACGCCGTCGACGACGCGACGACCGACACGCTGACGCTGGTCCCGGCATCCTGACCCTGTCGGGCCGGGCGGTCTCGGCTCGGAATTCGTCGAGAACCTGCCGAGATTGCGCGAACGACCGCGATACCTTCGCGGAGGCGTAGTTCACGCAATCTCGGCCCGGTCAGGCTGGGCGAGCGGCTCGGAGCGCTCTGCGCACGCAGGCGCCGAGCTCCGCTAGGCCGCTCGCCGAGAGCTGGTCGGCGCCCGCCAGGATCACCCGATAGCCCGCGTCTTCGAAGAGCTGCACCCGTGTGAGGTCAGCGCGCCACGTGCGAGGGTCCAGGCGATGGACCTCACCGAGGTACTCGATGAGAACGCGCTCCGCGACGTACGCGAGATCGGGATGCCGGTCGCCCGCCGCCGTCGGGATCGTCGGCTGCACTTGCGGCTCGGGCAGCCGGGCAGCCACGAGGCCGAGGCGCACCAGGGTTTCGGGCGGAGAATCGACCGGCGACCGCACGCGTGCCAGCGCCCATGCGAGTGAGGCCGTCCCGCGGCGGGAGCCATGCCTTCCGACGGCCTCGATGAGTTCTCCGACGGTCGCGAGCGCAGGTTCGCGACCCCACCTCGTCCGTCGACCCGACACGATGAAGTCGGCGATCGCGACGAGCCACTCGCGCGTGATCCGACCGCCGCGCTCGGCCGTCATCGTCGCGATCGAAACCCACGTGTCGGCCGGCGACATCACAGGGAGTCCATGGACCAGGGTCGCGTTGACGAGGTCATCCGCACGCGTCCACCCGATGACCCCGGGCCGGCGCACCGGTGTCCCACGCGGAACCATCACATGCAGCTCGTCGCTGAGGTGACCGGGGAGCGGCAATCCCCACAGCCGAGCGGCGGTCGCGTGGGTGAACACGGCGGCCGCCGGCAGCGCGATCCGAAGGTCGGCGCAGCGATCGACCAGCCCGCCGTCAGTGCGTCCGGCCGTGCCGATCACCCGCACCCCGTGGAACGGCCGGTCGAATGCGGCCCGGCGCATGTGGGCATAGCTCAGCCCGGCCTGTCTGCCCTGTTCGATCGTGAAGGCCACGCCGTGCATCCACGGAGGAATCGACATCATCCGGCGACGGTGCCTCGTGTTTCGGCGCACGCGGACCGACAGCATCCGATCCCGGCAAGCCTCCCGATTGGAACGCACTGTGGAGGGGAGGGCGCCCAGGAGGCATCGAGAATGCGCAAACGACGGCGCGACCGCTCGACGGCCCGCAGTTCGGGCGATCTCGGCCGGGTCCGGTGGCTCCCGCGGGAGCGGGTCAGGGACGGATGCCGGGATCAGCCGCCCGCGGCGGGCGGGGTCTCGCGCGAGTCGGCGAGCTCGTCGACGTACAGCGAGCGGCGGGCGATCGTGCCGTTGCGGTAGGCCTGGCGGCCGACCATGTGGGCCGAGAGGGGCGCCGTCGCGAGCTGGATGAGCACGACCGGCACGAGGAAGGCCACGACGGGCCACGACCGCAGCGAGAGGGCGATCGCGAGGCAGATGAGGATCATGCCGAGCACCTGCGGCTTCGTCGCGGCGTGAAGCCGCGTGGGCACGTCGCGGAAGCGCACGAGCCCGATCGCAGCGCTCAGGCACAGCAGCGCGCCGACCGCGATGAGCACGAGCGCGATGATGTCGAAGACGTCGGTCATGAGCTGTCACCGTCCCTTCGGGCGACCCAGCGGGCGATCGAGATCGAGCCGAACACGCCGACCGCCGCGATGATGAGCAGGACGGGGAGCGTCCGCGTGTGGTGGTTGATCGCCATCTCGGCGCCCAGCGCGCACATGACGAGGGTCAGGAGGACGTCGGCGGCGACCGCGCGGTCGAGGATCGAGGGGCCGACGACGATGCGCCACAGCGTGACGAGGGCCGAGACCGCGAAGACGACGGCGATGATCCCGATCAGGATGCTGTTCACGGGGTCCCTCCCGCCTTGGCCGCATCGACGCGCTCGACCTGCTTGCGAGAGCCGACCGCGCGCACGATGCGCTCCTCCCAGTGCAGCACGCTCGCACGCTGGCGCTCGACATCCCGGTCGTCGCGCACGCCGATGACGTGCAGGTAGAGGATCCGGCGATCGCGATCGGCGTCGATGATGAGAGAACCGGGGATGAGGGATGCCGTCACCGCCGTGTGCGTCATGATCAGGTCGTCGTCGATCCGGAGGTGCACCGCGATGATCGCGGCACCGGGCTGGCGGCGGAAGTCCAGCACCTGCCACGCGACCGTGAGCGAGCCCAGGACCAGGGCGACGAAGAACTCGAGCACGAACACGAGCCCCCACCACAGGTTGACGCGTCCGGACAGCTCCACGGGAGGCAGGCGGAACACCCGTGTCACGAGGATCGCGGCGGCGATCCCGGTCACTGCCGAGACGACCGTGAACTGGCCCCACAGGAGCATCCACAGCGCGACGAGCCAGATGAAGAAGGGCAGCTGCCTCCAGGCCTGGAGGAAGATCCGGCGCGTCCGGGTGCGGGAGTCGGGGCTCATTGCGCCACCTCCTCCTGCAGCTGCGACAGGCTCACGGGCTCGAGCAGAGCATCGCCGATGCGGGCGCACACGTCGTAGAGCGGACCGGCGAAGATCGTGAGCGCGACGGTCACGGCGACCATGCCGGCGGTCGCGGCCGTCATGATGCGCGGGATGACGCGGCGCTCGGTCTGGATCGCCGCCGCGGGTGCCGCACCGAGATACGAGATGCGCGACTCGGTCTCGGCCGAGTCCTCCTCTTCGCGCCAGAAGGAGAGGTTCCACGCGCGCATGAGGGCGTACAGCGTCAGGAGGCTCGTGACGACACCGCCCACGATGAGCACGATCATGACGGGAGTGCCGACCTGGGCCGCCGCGTCGAAGAGCGCGAACTTGCCGATGAACCCCGAGAAGGGCGGCAGGCCGCCGAGGTTGACGGCCGGGATGAAGTAAAGGATCGCGATGACGGGGGCCGCTCGCATGAGCCCCGTGACCCGCAGGATGGACGTGCTCCCGGCGCGGCGCTCGACGAGGCCCACCGCGAGGAAAAGCGTCGTCTGCACGACGATGTGGTGGACCATGTAGTAGATGGTCGCCCCGATCGCGGCGGGCGTCGCGATCGCGAGCCCGAAGACCATGTACCCGATGTGGCTCACGAGCGTGAACGACAGGATGCGCTTGAGCTCGGCCTGCGCGACCGCGCCGAGCACGCCGACGATCATCGTCGCGAGCGCCACGATCATGAGGAGCATGTTGACGTCGCTCTCGGAGAAGAGCTGCGTCTCGGTGCGGATGAGCGCGTAGACGCCGACCTTGGTGAGCAGGCCCGCGAAGACCGCTGTGACGGGTGCCGGCGCCGTCGGGTACGAGTCCGGGAGCCAGAACGACAGCGGGAAGACCGCGGCCTTGATGCTGAATGCCAACAGCAGCATGAGATGCAGCATGAGCTGCGTGTCGGGCGGGAGCTGCGTCATCCGCTCCGAGATCTGCGCCATGTTCACCGTGCCGAGCGCGCCGTAGATCATCGCGATCGAGGCGAGGAAGAGGATCGACGACACGAGCGAGACGACGATGTAGACGACGCCCGTGCGGATGCGGGACTCCGTCGATCCGAGCGTGATGAGGACGTACGACGCGACGAGCAGGATCTCGAACCCGACGTACAGGTTGAACAGGTCGCCCGCGATGAACGCCGTGAAGATGCCCGCCGCGAGGATCAGATACGACGGATGGAATATGGAGACTGGCGTCTCGTCGTCGCCGTCGGCCGCGCCCTGTCCGACCGAGAAGAGCAGGACCGCGAGCAGCACGATGCTCGAGACGACGACGAGCAGTGCCGACAGCCGGTCGACGTAGAGCACGATCCCGAACGGGACGGGCCATCCGCCCACCGAGACGGCGAGGGGCTGTCCGCCCGTGTCGACGACGTACAGCAGGACGGCCGCGATGACCAGGACGAGGCTCAGCGTCGTGATCGACACGCCGACCTGGATGCGCCGATGGCGGCCGGCGATGAGCGCGAGCGCCGCACCGAGCAGGGGGAGCGTCGCCAGGAGCGGGACGAGCGCGCTCACGGGCCGTCACCCCCGTCGCGCCGCGGGGGGCGATCGGTCGGTGCGTCATCGACGATCCCCGGGACGTCGCGGCTGCCGAGCACCGTGATGGGCGCCGTGTCGACCCCCACGAAGTCAGTCGTCGCCTCGTCCGGGATGTACTCCGCCTCGTCGTCCATCGTCTCCTCGACCTCGATGCGCCGCTCCCGCACCGCGAGGTCGGCCTCGTCGTCGGTGAAGGTGTCGGCCTGGCCCAGCTGCCACGAGCGGTAGATGAGCGCGAGGAGGAACGCCGACACCGCGAACGTGATGACGATCGCGGTGAGCGTGAGCGCCTGGGGAAGAGGATCGGATGCTGTCCCCTCGGCGCCGTAGAAGGGTGCGACTCCCGGCTGCCCCATGACGACGAGCAGCAGGAGGTTCGCGGCATTGCCGAGGAGGAGGAATCCGATGAGCACGCGCGTGAGGCTGCGCTCGAGCATCGCGTACACGCCGCACGCGAAGAGCACGGCCATGATGACGATGAGGATCAGCGAGACGTTCACGCGGCACCCGCTCCCGCGCGCGCCGAGCGCAGCTCCTGGGTCTGGCGGTCCACCTCGGCGCCGAGGCTGCGCAGGACGTCCAGGACGAGCCCGATCACGACGAGGTAGACGCCGATGTCGAAGATCGTCGACGTGACGAACTCGATGTGCCCGATGGCCTCGAGTTCGACCTCGACGAAGGCGCTCTTCAGCGGCGGGGCGCCGAACAGGAGCGGGACGATCGCGCACGAGACGGCGATCGTCATGCCGACGCCCAGCAGCCGTCCGGCATCCGTCGGAGCCGCGGCGCCGAGCTCGTACCGGCCGCCGGCGACGTACCTCATGACGAGCGCCATTCCGGCGACGAGCCCGCCCGCGAATCCGCCGCCTGGCAGGTTGTGGCCTGCGAAGAGCACGAAGAGCGACACGACGATGATCGTGTGGAAGAGGATGCGGACGATCACCTCGAGCATGATCGAACGGTTCTCGGGTCGCACGCGCTGCCCGCCGACCAGCCATGCCCGCGGGCGGTGGCTGAGGTCGGCCGTCTGCGGCCGCACACCGTCCTCCGTCTCGACGAGTGGGCGGCGGGTCCGCGACGCGACGCGCGGCAGCGGAGCTGTGAGCGACGAGAGGGTGTCGGCGCGATGCGTCACGAAGACGAGGGATGCCACACCCGTCGCCGCGACGATCAGCACGGACAGCTCACCCATCGTGTCCCAGCCGCGCAGGTCCACGAGGGCGACGTTGACGACGTTCTTCCCGTGCCCGAGCTCGTACGCGAGCTCGGTCCACTGAGTCGCGATCGAGGGGTCGGTGCGGGCTCCTGTCGCGACGAGGGCGACGACGGCCATCGTGAGGCCCACGGCGATGCCCAGGACGGCTCGCGCGATGGGAGCGACCGATGCGTTGTGCTCTCCGAGCCGCGACGGAATCCTGCGCAGCACGAGGGCGAAGGCGACGAGCGTGACGGTCTCGACGAGGATCTGCGTCAGCGCGAGGTCCGGGGCGCCGCTCGTCGCGAAGAGCACCACCATGCCGAGGCCCGTGACCGAGACGAGGACCACGCCCGTGTAGCGCTTCCGGGCACGAGTCGCGATGACGCCCGCGACGATCATGAGCGGCGCGACGAGGAGCTGCGCGGGCGTCTGATAGGCCTCGAACTCGGCTCGCCATTCGTCTCCCGCGATCAGGACCGTCCCCTCGGCCGCGACGAACACGAGGAAGATCGTGCCGACGTAGACGGGCAGCGATCCGCGCTGCGTGAGGCTCGTCGTGAAGACCGACAGCCGGGCGACGCCGCGGAGCGTCGCGTTGTAGATCTCGCCCGCGCCGAAGGGGAGGATGCGGTCGATCGCCGCGCGACGGGTGTAGGCGAAGACCCCGACGCCCGCCGCGATCGTGAGGAGCGAGATCCACAGCGCGGGCTCGAACCCATGCCACAGCGCGAGGTGCGCGGCGTGCTCGGGGGCGGGCACGCCGGGCGTCGAGGCGGGAGCCGTCTCGGCATAGGGTGCGAGCGCCTCGTCGAGCCACGAGGCTGCGATACCCGCGACGACCGTGAGCCCCGACAGGACGACGGGTGCGCTGAGGAACCCGATGGGCGGATCGGGCCATTCCGTGTCGGGCAGGCGCGAGCCGACAGCATCCCGTTTCGTCGCGAATGCGCCCCACAGGAACCGCAGGCCGTATGCAGCGGTGAGCACCGAGCCCAGCACGACCCCCGAGAATGCCACGATGCCCCACACCGATCCGTGCGTCGCCTCGTAGAGGAGGGCCGTCAGGGCGCCCTCCTTGGCGACGAACCCGATCGTCGGGATGATGCCGATCATCGACGCGACGGCGATGCCCGAGAACACGGTGAGCACGGGCGCCTGGCGGGCCACGCCGCTCAGCTCCCGGATGTCGCGCGTCGACAGCTGCCGGTCGATGACGCCGACGACGAGGAACAGGCTCGACTTGAAGAGCGCATGCCCGATGAGCAATGCAAGGCCTGCGAGCGCGGCGTCTTGAGTCCCGAACCCGAGGACGACGGCGAGGAGCCCGAGCTGGCTCACTGTCCCGAACGCGAGGATGCGCTTGAGGTCGGTCTCGCGCAGGGCCTGCCATCCGCCGAGGAGCATCGTGAAGACGCCGAGGGACACGACGATCGGCCGCCAGGTCGGTGCCACCGCGAACACGGGCGCGAGGCGCGCGATGAGGTAGATGCCGGCCTTGACCATCGCCGCCGCGTGCAGGTACGCGCTGACGGGCGTCGGTGCGGCCATCGCGCCGGGAAGCCAGAAGTGGAACGGGAAGATCGCCGACTTGCTCAGCGCTCCGACGAGGATGAGGATGAGCGCCGCGTCGACGACAGGCCCGGTCGGCGCCTCGGCGAGGATTGCGGACAGGCTCGACGTGCCCGCCTCCACGACCATGAGCACGACGCCGATGAGCATGACGAGGCCGCCGAGCGTCGTGACCAGGAGAGCCTGCAGCGCGGCCCGGCGGCTCGCGCCGCGGCGGTGGTAATACCCGATCAGGAGGTACGACAGGACGCTCGTGACCTCCCAGAACATGACGAGCACGACGATGTCGTCCGTCAGCACGAGCCCGTACATCGCGCCCGCGAACGCCAGCAGCACGGCGGCGAACTGGCAGACGCCGTCGGGCGTCCCCGAGCCTGTCTTTCCGGTCCCCGAGCCTGTCTTTCCGGTCCCCGAGCCTGCCGAGGGGCGGAAGTACCAGCGGCAGTAGAGCATGACGAGCGCGCCCACGCCCGTGACGATGAGCGCCATGACCCACCCCAGCGTGTCCATCCGCATCGACAGGTCGATGCCGAGAGCGGGGATCCAGGCATACGTCTCGTACGGGATCTCACCGGCCATGACGGCGGGTGTCTGGATCGCAGCCTGTGCGAACGCCGCGAGGGGCAGGAGTGCCGTGACGAAGAAGGCGCGTGCGCCGATCCGTCCGACGAGCCACGGCACCAGGATCGGCATCACCGCGAACGCGCCGAGGAGGATGAGCATTGCGCGGCCTCCTCAGGGGGTCGCAGCCTACGGGGCGTCGTTCGGGGTCCGGTCCAGTCTATCGGCGCCCGTCACCTGGTCCTCAGGCGGGCGGCCGCGGGGCGTCACCCACGAGGCGGCGCCGTCGTATTCCCGGCACGGAATTCGCACGTGAAGCTGATGGATGCCGCGGCCTCGCCCCGCAGCATCGCGACGACCGCCTGCCCCGCCGCGCGCCCCTTGTCGACGGTCGGCTGCACGATCGTCGTGAGCTCGTAGGGCGCCAGGCCGTCCACGACGATCCCGTCGAAGCCCGTGACGCTGACGTCCTCGGGGACGCGGAGTCCGGCCTCCTCCGCCGCCCGGACGACTCCCGCCGCGAGCAGGTCGCTCTGGGCGAGGACGGCCGTGGGGCGCGAAGCGGGATCGGCGAAGATCACACGGCCCGCGGCGAGCCCCTCGTCGATGAAGCTGCCTGCCGCGGCGTAGGCCGGAGCATCCGGATACACGTCCCGAGCGCCCTGGAGGCGATCGCGCGTGACGTCGACGGTGATCCGGGCGTCCGAGTCGATCCAGCCGCCGGGCCAGCCGCTGCGGACGGGAAGCGTGACGAGCGCGACCCGCTCGTGGCCGAGCGACCGGACGTGGTTCGCGGCCTGGCGCTGTGCATCGCGGTTGTCGAGCCCGACGCGTGGGATCCCGTCGCCCGCGTCGCCCTCGATGACGACGACGGGGATGCCGCGTGCCCGCACGACATCCAGCGACTCACGCAGGATGCCGCTGCAGCCGACGAGGACGGCGGCGTCGACGGGTGCCGTCGTGAGGGACGGAGCGCCGGGCTCGTCGCCCTGGTCGCGCAGGAGGAGCAGCCCCGCGCCCATGCCTGCGACGCTCTCGGTGAGGCCGTCCATCATGAGGATCTTCACGGGATCCTGGAACGCGCGGCCGAGGTGCTCCTCGAACACGACGCCGACGATCCCGGATCGGCCTCGGCGCAGGGAGGCCGCGAGCGGGTCGGGGCCCGTGTAGCCCAGCGCCTCCGCGGCATCGAGGACTCGGCGGCGCGTCGCATCCGATACGGGTGTCTTGCCGCTGAAGACGACCGAGGCGGTCGACGGCGAGACGCCCGCCTCACGGGCGACGTCAGCGATGGTGGCGCGGCGAATGCTCATTCCGCCTCGATCGTACCCCGCCGGTTTGCTTTGCGTCGAATCGATTCGATACCCTGTCCCGATGGACACCGCGCTCTCTCGTCGTCAGATCGTCGCCTGGCGCTCGGCCGTCTTCGCGATCTTCTTCGCGACGGGCCTCGGCTTCGCGACGTGGGCGTCGCGCGTGCCCTCGGTCAAGTCGAACCTCGGCATCAACGACTTCGAGGTGGGCCTGCTCCTCTTCGCCTCGGGTGCCGCCTCGATCATCGGCCTCTCGCTCGCGAACGTCATCCTCGCCCGCTGGGGCGCGCGGCGCGGCCTGCTCGTCGGCCTCGGGATCTTCGCGGCCGGAATCGTCCTCGTCGGACTCGGCGCCCAGACGGCGACGTCGTTCGCCCTGACCGCGGTCGGACTCGCCTTCATGGGCCTCGGCATGGGCTCGACCGACGTCATGATGAACGTCGAGGGCGCCGCCGTCGAGCAGGCGACGGGCAAGACGATCATGCCCCTCTTCCACGCGTTCTTCTCCCTCGGCACCGTCGCTGGCGCGGCCGTCGGCGTCGCGATGACGGCGTGGGGCGTGGGTGTGGCCCCCCACCTCTGGATCGTGGGCGCCGTCGTCGTGGCCGGCGGTGCCGTCGCGGTCGTGTTCGTCCCGGTCCGCGAGGCGAACGACGACGTGGCCGACGTCCCGAGCCGCCGCGAGCGCTTCGCGGCCGCCGTGGCGGTCTGGCGCGACCCCCGCACCTACGCGATCGGCGCCATCATGCTCGGCATGGCGTTCGCGGAGGGCGGTGCCAACGACTGGCTGCCGCTCGCGGTCGTCGACGGCCACGGCGGCACCGAGGCGCAGGGCGCGATCGCGCTCACGGTGTTCTCCGTCGCCATGACCGTGGTCCGCGCTCTCGGCGGCCCGCTCGTCGACCGCTTCGGCCGCGTCTGGACGCTGCGCATCCTCGCCGTCACCGCCGTCACTGGGCTCGTCCTGTTCATCCTCGCCCCGTCGGTCCCCTTCGCCCTCGTCGGCGTCGCACTGTGGGGCATGGGCGCCTCCCTCGGCTTCCCGCTGGGCATGTCGGCCGCCGCCGACGATGCCGCCAAGGCCGCGGCATCCGTCAGCGCCGCCGCGACGATCGGCTACATCGCGTTCCTGTGCGGCCCGCCGATCCTGGGCTGGATCAGCCACGAGATCGGGCTGCTCCCGACCCTGTGGATCCTCGTCGGCCTCATCGCGCTCTCGGGCCTCGCCTCGGGCGCGGCCAAGCCCATCGCGGGCTCGAAGGTCGGCGCGGGGCACCAGTCGGCGCACTGACGCACACGCGCCCTCCGCCACCCGGCCCGCCGAACCCACCCAGCCCGCCGAACCCACCCCACCACCCCAGCCCGCCGAACCCACGCGTTTGCGCCGAACCCACCCGTACATGTCGACGGAAGCGGGTGGGTTCGGGGAAATCGGGTGGGTTCGGCGAGCACGCCGCGCCCGGCGGACCGGGCTAGGCTCTTCGGGTGCGCCTGGTCATCGCCCGCTGCTCCGTCGACTACACGGGACGCCTCACGGCTCATCTCCCGCTCGCGACGCGCCTCCTCGTCCACAAGGGCGACGGGAGCCTCCTCGTGCACTCCGACGGCGGGTCGTACAAGCCTCTGAACTGGATGAGCCCGCCCTGCACCCTGACGGTGGAGGAGCCGGATGCCGAGGCGACCGGCGCCGGGATCGTCGAGCTGTGGCGGGTCACGCACGCCAAGACCGGTGACGCGCTGCTCGTGCGCATCCACGAGGTGATCCACGATTCATCGCACGAGCTCGGGATCGATCCCGGTCTCGTGAAGGACGGTGTCGAGGCGGACCTGCAGCGCCTCCTCGCCGAGCAGGTCGACGTCATCGGCGACGACCTCGCGCTCGTCCGGCGGGAGTTCCCGACCGCGATCGGGCCCGTCGACCTCATGCTGCGCAGAGTCGAGGTCGAGCTCGCGTCCGGCGCCGTGCGCCACGTCGCCGTCGAGGTCAAGCGCCGCGCGGGCATCGACGCCGTCGAGCAGCTCACGCGCTACCTCGAGCTGCTCAACCGCGATCCTCACCTCGCGCCCGTCCGCGGCGTGCTCGCCGCGCAGAGCATCGCCCCGCAGGCCAAGACGCTCGCGGGCGACCGCGGCATCGACACCGTCGTGCTCGACTACGACGCCATGAAGGGCGTCGAGAGCGGCATCCCGACCCTCTTCTGACGAGGCGGATGCTGTCACCCCCGTCGCCCGCGGTCGCGGCTACGATGCCGGGATGACGGTCCTGGACGTCCTCAACACGATCTTCGCGGGGTTCGGCGCGCTGGCCGCCGTGGCGGGCGCGTTCATCGCCTTCGCCGCGCTGCGCATCTCGATGACCAGCCGTGCGAAGGCCGACGCGGCCGCGGATGCGGATCGCCGCACGCGCGCTGCCGTGGCCGACGCCCTCGACCTGCTCGAGCCGGCCGCGACCCGGCCGTCGCTGCGGGGCGACACCGCGCCGGGCGGGTCGCTGGCCGGGATCGCCGAGCGCCTGCGCCGCGGGGAGTGACAGGATCCGGGCCCTCCCTGACGCCCCGCACGGCACCCCTAGGCTGAAAGCATGCCGATGCGATCGCCGTGGACCTGCGTCCTGTGGGATGTGGACGGAACCGTCGTGGATGCGTCGGAAGGCATCCTGCGGCGGCTGACGATCGCCCTCGAGCACTTCGGCAAGAAGGCTCCCACGCGCGCCGAGCTGGTCCACTGGATCGGGCCGCCCATGTACGACTCGTTCCAGGTCAACGTCGGCATGACGCCGGCGGAGTCGGCGGAGGCCGTCGCCTTCTACCGGACGCTGGGCAAGGCCGACGGCTATACGACCGGCGCGAAGCTCTTCCCCGGCGTCGGCGAGCTCATCGCCGAGCTCGCCGAGCAGGGCGTTCCCCAGGCGACGGCGAGCTCGAAGCCCGAGATCCAGGTCGACGCCCTCATGGACCACTTCGGCCTCGCGCCGCACCTCACCACGATCGTCGGCGCGACGCTCGATGAGCGCACCCTGAGCGCCAAAGCCGACATCGTCGCGGAGGCGCTGCGCCGCCTCGCCGCGGCAGGGGTCGACACGAGCCGCCCCGTCCTCGTCGGCGACCGCCACCACGACGTCGAGGGCGGCGCCGAGCACGGCGTCCCCGTCATCTTCGTGCGGTGGGGATTCAGCTGGCCGCACGAGGCGGACGGCGCGCAGGCCGCGGTCGACGACGTCGGACAGCTGAGGGCCCTCCTGCTCCTCGACGGCGCCGATGCCTGAGATCATCACCGACGTGCTGGGATGGGTCGTCCCGGCCCTCGTGGTGTTCGGCTCCGCAGCACTCATCGTCGTCGTGACGACGTGGATCGTCCGCCGCGTGCGCCGTTCGCCCCGCGCGCGGGCCGCCGCCCTTGCCGACCGCGAGCGGGCGGGCGCCGCGCTCGTGCGGCTCGACGATGCCGTCGGTGAGCTGGAGCTCGAGGTCGAGCTGTCGGGCGCCCTCTACGGCGGGAGTGCTCCCGCGTCCCTCCGGCGCGCCCGCCTGACGGCCGGGCACGTGCGCGACGCCTCCTTCGAGGAGTATCGCGCGGCAGGTGAGCCCGGCGTCCTCCCCGACGTCATCCGCAAGACCTCGGCGCGCATCGAGCGCAAGGCCGGCGAGGCGCTCATGGCGATCCAGCGGGCTCGCGGCGAGCACGCGGCGTGGATGCAGGCCAACGTCTCCGCCGCCGAGCAGGTCGAAGCGGCCCGGCGGCGGCTCGCGGAGCTGCGGGCGTCGATGGGCGACCCGCGCCGTCTGGTGGCGGACCTGGAGTCCCGCTACGCCCCGGAGGAATTCAGGGATGCTGCGCGCGCAGCGCAGTCCGCTCTGTCCGAGGCGGACGAGGCCGAGGTCCTGCTGGCCCGCGCCGCCGGCGAGGTCGCCGACCCCAGCCGCAGCGCACTGGCGGACCTGGGGATGGTGGAGCGGCGCCTGCGCCTCGCGGAGGCCGATGCGCGCACGCTCGAGGAGACGCACCGCCTCGTCACACAGGCGGCACAGGCTCTCGCCGGCGAGTTCGAATCCGCTCGCGCGGCGCTGCGTCAGGCGATCGCGACGCTCGAGCATCTCCAGCCGGCCGATGCCGCCCGGCTGAGCTCGGAGATCCAGGGGGTCACGGCTCAGCTGGACGCCCTCCAGGCCGACGCGGCGCGCCGTCCCACGCACACGGTCGACCGCATCGCGCGCCTGCGCGACCGGCTCGACCTCGCGCTCGGCGATGCCCGCACGGCTCAGCAGCGGCTGCGCGGCGCCCGCACGGCTTTGCCCGGCACCCTTGCAGCGGCGCGCGGCGCGATCGCACAGGCCGAGGCGGCCATCGTCCACGCTCCCGCCCCGTCCGCGCGGCTCCGGCTGCTCTCCGCCCAGCGCGAGCTCGCCGAGGCGCGCCAGGCTCCGGATCCCGTCGCGGCGCTGGACGCCGCGCGCCGCGCAATGCGCGAAGCCGAGGACGCCAAGGCTCTGGCCGACTACAGCCGGAGCGGGGCACCCTGATGCGAGTCGTCACGCGGATCCCCGGGACGCTCGCGCTCGTCGCGGCGCTGCTCGTGGCCGGGGTCGTGTGGCGGGGGCTGTGGAGTCCGTTCGAGGACACCCCCGCATTCGGCGTCGTCGCCTACGGGCTGCCCGCCCTGAGCGAAGGCCGCTGGTGGACGCCCGTCACGGGCACGTTCTTCGTCGATCAGCCCTGGGTCTACGTCTTCACGATCGCGAGCTTCACGGGCATGGCGTACCTCGAGTTCCGCCGGGGCACGCGGGTCGCCCTCGCCTACTTCACGATCGGCCAGCTCTTCGCCGTCTTCGGCTCGGCGCTCCTGCTCCTCGTCCTGTCTCAGCTGCCGTGGGCGTGGGCGGACGCGCAGGCGCTGGCTCTGGATGTCGGTCCGTCCGGCGGCACGATGGCGTGCATCGCCGCCGCCGTCGGACTGCTCGTCCAGCCGTGGCGGGTGCGCGGCTGGCTCGTGCTGCTGGGATTCGTGTCGGTGGCCCTGCTCTTCTGGGGCACGCTCGCCGATCTCGAGCACGCGCTCGCGGTTCTCCTCGTCCTGGTCGTCGACCGCTCGCTCCGCGTCCAGCGCACGACGCTCCGCGAGCAGCGGCTCATCGCCTTCGTCGTCGCCCTGTGCCTGGGCGCGATCGAGCTCCTCACGATCCTCGTGCCGACCGACGGCTTCTTCGGCCATACGGCCGCGACCGGCGGACCGTGGATCAACGCGGCCCTCGACGCGGCGGTCGCCCTGTTCTTCGCCAACGGGCTGCGCCGCGGCCGGCGTTGGGCCTGGGGCTGGACCCTCGCGTACGCCCTGCTCTCCGTCGGTGTCGCCGTGCTCTACCTCGTCGTGCTCCTGGGTCCGCTCGGAGCATCGCTGCAGGAGTCGATCGGCGACGTCAGCGTCGCCCTGGCGACGTCGGCGCTCTGGCTGCTCTTCCTCGTCTATCTCGTCCTCGTGCGCCGCGCCTTCCGCGCGCGGCGCAAGGCCGCGCTCGGCATCCCTCCCTCGCCGTCGGTCGAGGACGTCAAGGCGGAGCTCCGCCGGAGCGGCGGCGGCACGCTGTCGTGGATGACGACGTGGGACGGCAACAGCTATGCGCGCACGGCCGACGGCCTGATCGCGTACCAGCGGCGCTCGGGTGTCGCTCTCGCCCTCGCGGATCCGCTCGGGCCGACAGCATCCCGGCCGTCCTCCGTCCGCGAGTTCATCGGAGCCGCCGAGCGCGCGGGTCTGATCCCGTGCTTCTTCAGCGCGGGGGAGGCGACCAAGGCCGCACTGCCCAGCGGATGGCGCAGCATCGTCGTGGCAGGCGACACGATCGTGGACCTGCCCGGACTGCAGTTCACGGGCAAGCGATGGAACTCCGTGCGCACGGCGCTCAACCGCGCGGAGCGGGAGGGGATCACCTTCCGGATGACGCGCCTCGGCGACGAGCCGTGGGGCGTGCAGCAGCAGCTGCGCGCGATCTCCGAGATGTGGGTCGGAGACAAGGGCCTGCCGGAGATGGGATTCACGCTCGGGACGCTCGACGAGGCACAGGACCCGGAAGTCCGCCTCGCCCTGGCGGTCTCACCGAAGGGCGACGTCGACGGGTTCCTGTCGTGGCTGCCCGTCTACGCCGGCGGCGGGCACGTGCGCGGCTGGACGCTCGACCTGATGCGACGTCGCGACGGGGGATTCGGCCCCGTCATGGAGTTCCTCATCGGCTCGTCCGCGAAGCACTTCGCCGAGGACGGCGCCGAGATCCTGTCGCTGTCGGGCGCGCCGCTCACGCACGAGTACCCGGAGGATGCCGGTCCCATCGCCGACCTGACCGACAGGCTCGCCGAGATCCTCGAGCCCGTCTACGGGTTCCGGTCGCTGCACCGCTTCAAGGAGAAGTTCCACCCGCGGTACGAGACGATGTACCTGCTCTTCCGCGACGAGGCCGACCTCACGCGCATCGCCGCAGCGCTGACCCGTGCGTTCCTGCCCGACGCGACGCTGCGTCAGTTCGCCAGCGCCGGGCTCGAGCTAGCCCGCGGCGAGCGCGACTGAGCTCCCTCGTCACGTCGGCATCCGCGGCCGCCCGGGCACCGCAAAAGCCGCCGTCCCGCGGATGCGGCACGGCGGCTCGAGTGCGTGACTCAGATGGGGCGGATGTTCTCGGCCTGCAGGCCCTTGGGGCCCTGGGCGATCTCGAACTCCACGCGCTGGTTCTCCTCCAGCGAGCGGTAGCCGCCGGCCTGGATGGCGGTGTAGTGCGCGAAGACATCCGCGCCACCCTCATCCGGCGCGATGAAGCCGAACCCCTTCTCCGAGTTGAACCACTTGACGGTGCCCTGCGTTGCCATGAATTGCCGTTCTTCGCTCTTCGCCGACACAGAAGCATGCCGACCCGCCCAACGCTATCGAAGGCGGGCGACGCGCCCCACCCCAATTTCGGAAGGTGACGCAAATGTTGCACGAATTCCGGACGGCTGGGGCATGCGCCATCGAACGCCCGGGCCGAGCTGAGCTCAAAGGCCCGGGCGCCGACGGATCCCCCCGGATAGGCCACGCCGAAGCGTGACACCGGACACTTTACCGATATATCGGTCCCGACAGGAGGTGAAAGGACATCGACGTACACTTGTGCTCACTCATGACCACCGTCCCGCTCATGCCCGTGGATCCGCACGGCACCGTGCTCGGCGATGAGGTGTACCGCGCCATCGGCGCCGCGATCCTGCACGGACACCTCGAGCCCGGAGCACACCTTCGCGACCACGAGCTCGCGAAGTGGCTCGGTGTCTCACGGACACCCGTGCGCGAGGCCCTTCAGCGACTCGAGCGGACGGGCCTCGTGGAAGTTGCGCCCAACCGGTACACGCGGGTGTCGATCCCCGACGCGAAGCTCATCGCCGAGACCCACGAGTTCGCGGTGTACGCCATGGGCAACGTCGTGCGCGCGGCTCTCGGACGCTGCACGGACGACGAACTCGCCGAAGCGCTCGGTCACATCGACGCCGTCATCGAGGCGTCCCGCGCCGACGACCACGCGGGGATCGTGCGGTCCAGCGCCGATCTGTTCGAGACCATGACCAAGGCGACGCGCAACCGCGCATTCCTCCGGCTCATGAACGAAGCCGAGATCGCGATCCTCCGCAATCTTCGCGGCTGGCATCCGCTGATGGAATGCCCCATCGCGCGGACCGAGGCATACCTCGCGTTCCGTGACGCCGTCGCCGCGCGGGACCGCGACGCCGCCGAGGGCGCGCTGCGGGCCGTGCACAGCCTGGCCTGACCGCGAGGGTTCCGGCGGCTCCGACCGCTCGCTACGGTGGGCGCGTGGCCCACATCGAGCTTCGCGACCTGGACGACGACGACCTCGATGCCGTCTTCGAGATGATGCGCGATCCGCAATCGGTCGAGATGGCGGCGTTCACAGCATCCGATCCCGACGACCGTGCCGCCTTCGACGCGTGGATCGCCCGCGAGCGGGGGTCGGATGCTGTCACCCTCTTCGTCGTGACAGAGCGCGGCGGCTTCGCGGGCACCGCCGCCGTGTTCACCGTCGACGGCGATCGCGAGGTCACCTTCTGGATCGCCCGCCACGCGTGGGCCCGCGGCGTCGCGACGTCGGCCCTGCGCCTGCTCATCGCGCGCGAGCCGATCCGGCCGCTCTTCGCCCGTACCGCCGCCGGCAACACCCGCGCCCTCGCCGTGCTCGAGAAGTGCGGCTTCACCGAGGTCTCGCGCACGACGTCGTTCGCGCCGGGAGTCCGGCGGGAGGTCGAGGAAGTGCTGCTGACGCTCCTCCCCGCGCTCGACGGCGCGTAGCCCCTGACGACGGACGAGTTTCGGAGATCGGCTTACGGGGCGCCCCTCCGGGGCGCGTGCGCGAGGGGGTCGTTGTCCCTGCCGCCACTCCACGCACCGCTTCGCGGCGCGCGGAGCCTCCGGCGGCAGGGGCCCGCCCCGGTTTGGTTCGCAGCAGCCCCTCGTGCGTGAAACGACGAACGGGCCCCCGTAACCGGGAGCCCGTTCGTCGTTTCGTGCGCGAGGGGGTGTCTGGCGTCACGACATCGTTGACAGCTGATCGCGCGGATCTTGCGCGTGATCGTTGACGGATGAGTCGCGACATCGGCGA